>NZ_JARETC010000002.1:2702-557009 GCF_029077345.1 Arthrobacter sp. NQ4
TGGCGTGGGTGTTGTCGGATTTGGTGATGTGGGCTTCGTAGGCGGCGGAGCCGTCGTCTTCGGTGGTCATGGCATCGATGGTGGCGCCGGCGTTGGCGGCCAGGACGGCGGCCTTGACCTTGTCCGCCGTGTCCCCGGTGAGGGCTGTTTCGTTTCCATGGGCGGCACCGGCTTGGGCGGTGCTGGACGGGCTGGGCGCCGTGGTGGCAGCGTTGGCCGGCAGTGCGGCTGCAGTGAGGGCGCCGCCTCCGATCAGTGCACCGACAAGGCTGGCCCCTGCCGCGATTCTCCGGACGTTCTTCATCAGTTTTCTCCTTGTTGATGCCACTCCGTATTTCGAAGTTGTTCCAATCCTGCGGGGGCGCGCTGTCCAGGTCCTTTCCCTCTCCTGTGGGTGAACTGTGAGCTGTTTCAGGGCTGCTCCACAAAATTTGAAACCACCATTGCTGCCCGGCAGGATCGATTCACTGCCAGCCCGCACACTAGACAGCCGTCGACCGCCCATTCGACGACAGGAATCAGCGTCGGGTTAAAAGAGCCGAGAATGGTGATTCTGTTCGCTTGGCAGAAGGTACATGGTGCACCGTCTGAAGGGGACGAACTCCGAACCTGGACGTGTCCTGGCGAAGGGCTTAGTCGCGACGAATTCGGACGGTCCCAGGTGGCCTAAAGACCGTTTGTTGGGGTGTGGACATTGTCCACACTTTGGCCTTTGGACTGGGGAGGAGATCGCTCGGACCCGCTCGGATTCCGCGTATTTCCGCCACTTCCCCGTGCTTGCAGGGCTGGACTGTAGTTCGAGTCCCACCTCGGGCACAGTGTTTCCCCTCGTCAGAGGGATCTTTGCTTTTCCGTGTTGACAAAGCTCGCGGTCGCGTCGCCTGACGGGTTGGGCCGCGGGCTGTGGCCTGGCCGCCGCGGGGCCAATTCAGGTGTGCGGGGGTGGCGGGTACAGGACCCTGGCCCCTGGGCCTTCCGCCTGCGGGGTGTGGGTCATTGTGGTTCCTCGTTTCCGGTGCTGTCGGGTGGGCCCGGGGTGGCCTATACCCACGCTGCTGACCGGACTTTCCCTGGTGCATCTCGTCTCCGGCGGCGCCAAGGAGGCTTCAGAGCTGCCGCGCATCACCGGGCCGCCGCTCAGCACGGTGCATCGGCTCCCGCAGGTACTCAAAAGCGAAGGCTACCTCCGGGACGCACTCGTGGGTCTCGGCCTGGGACCAACCCTGATCGTGCTGGGGTTCAACGCCCTCTCGTCCAACCCGCTGGCCGCCGTCGCAACACCTCATCTGGACACCCTGGCTGGCCAGGTGCTGGACACCGTGCACATGGCCGTCCCCGATCACGGCTCGGTTCTCTACCTCGTCAAAATTCCCGGCTATCAGTGAGCGGAGATGCGCTCACGGGTCGGCCTGCGCATGTCTCTGACGCGCACGGGTATCGGTAGGGCAATGTTGTTAACTGATGATCCCGCTGCCTGGGTGCAGCGCTGGCGCGCGGAGGCACCGGCTGACGACACCGGCGCCCCCGCGCCAGCACTACAGGCCCCAATGCCGATGATGACTTCGTCGGGTGCATTCACCACTACCGCAAGGGCGGCTACTCATACGACATGGATGAGAACGAACCGGGGATCCGCTGTGTCGCAGCACCCGTCCGGGACGCTCAGGATCCATCGTGGGGGCCATCAGCGTCTCGGCAACCCCCTTACATGCCAGCGCACCGCATGCGGGGAACTCCTTCCCTCGGTGCAGCGCGTTGCCGCCGCCATTTCGGGGGAGAGGGGCTTCAGGCCGGCGCGCTAGACCGCTTGCGCAAGGACCCGAAACACCCCGCTTGCCCTGGGCGGGGGGCTAACTGGTCGCGTCCTGCCCCGAATCGATTCCCGAGCGCAGCGAATAGCGAATCTGACCAGGCTGTCGGCTGGCGGCCTGCAAAGGCCTGGCGCGCATCAGGCCCGGCGGCGAGACTGCGGGTGTTGTTGAGCGGTTGCTCGTTTGCGGGTCGCCGCTGGCGGTGGAACTAGGTCATGGCAGCGCGTGGTGCGCAGGCGCTGGTGATGAGGCGCCGGGCCAGCTCGACGGCGCGTTTTCCGTACGTGCCACCGTCAAGGACGGACGCGGTGGCGTAGGCCCCATTGAGGACGATGAGGAGTTCTTCGGCGAGCTGGTCGGGTTCGTCGGCGCCAGCCTCAGCCGCCAAGGAGTAGAACCAGTCTCGGATTTGTTGTTTGTGGGTAACGGCTGCCTGGTGTGCCGGGTGATGGCCTTCTGGAAACTCAGTGTTGGTATTCAGCATGGGGCATCCCCGGTAGGTGCTGCGGGCGCAGTCCGTGGCGAGTACTTCGAAAATGGCGATGAGCTTGTCCCGTGGGTCCGCGTGTTCCCCGGCGGTGTTGCGCATGCGCTCGAACCAGGCGTCTGCGCGGCCTTCCACGTAGGCCGTGGCGAGGGCATCCTTGGTGGGGAATTGACGGTAAACGGTGGCGTTGCCAACGCCGCACTCCTTGATGACCGTATCCATCCCCACTGCCCTGATACCCCGCGTGTAGAACAGGCGCGTGGCCACCTCAAGAATATTGCGGCGGTTTTCCTCACCCGTTCTGCGCATCGCACACTCCTTCAATTCCTACGTTGCCTGATCCTAGTTTGACAGACGGAACGATCCGTCACAAACTTGAGAACGATCCGTCACGTAGGGTCTCGTGCCCTGAACCTTAAAACACCGGGAGAACATCATGAAGACAGCAGTCCTTGGAACCGGAATGGTCGGCCGCACCATCGCGGCACGGTTGGCCGAGCTGGGCCACTCAGTCACCGTAGGCACCCGCGATGCCGAAGCTACGCTGGCCCGCGTTGACGCGGACGCCATGGGCACCCCGCCCTTCGCCACATGGGCTGCAGAAAACCCGGGCATCAATGTCGCGAGCTTCGCTGACGCCGCCCTGGGGGCGGAACTCATCGTCAACGCCACCAACGGCGGCGCATCCCTCGAAGTGCTGGGCGCGGCAGGGGAGGAAAACCTCGAAGGCAAGATCATTCTCGACATCGCCAACCCACTCGACTTCAGCAACGGCATGCCCCCAACCCTGTTCGTCAAAGACACCGACTCCCTGGGCGAGCAGATCCAACGCGCCTTCCCCGGAGCCCGCGTAGTGAAGTCCCTCAACACGATGAACGCCGACCTGATGGCCCGCCCGGGACAGCTCTCCGATCCCGGCACGGTCTTCGTTTCCGGCAACGATGCCGAGGCCAAGACCATCGTCAGCGGCCTGTTGAAGGACTTTGGCCACCAGGATGTCATCGACCTCGGCGACATCACCACAGCCCGCGGAACCGAAATGCTCCTGCCCGTCTGGCTCCGCCTCTGGGGCGCCCTCGGAACACCGGCATTCAACTTCAAAATCGTCCGCTGACCGGCAACACCGTCGCGCCCCGTCCTACGGGCTGCTGACCACTCTCCTGCACCGACGAAAGGCACCGTCACCATGAAAGCCATTCAATTCACCGCTCCCGGCACTTCCCTTGCGACCGTCGAGCTCAGCGTCCCCGAGGTCCCTCGGGGCCACGTCCTTATTAAGGTCGCCGCCAACGGTATCTGCCACAGCGACTCCATGCCCGCCGCCGGCTTCGCTTCCTCCTACCCTCGGACCCCCGGGCACGAGGTCGCCGGAACCGTTGCGACCTTGGGCGAAGGTGTCACGCAGTGGACCGAAGGCCAGCGCGTAGGCGTGGGCTGGTTCGGCGGGGCATGCTTCGAATGCGATCCGTGCCGTCGGGGGGATTTCGTCTCCTGCCAGACAGGGAAGATCACCGGCCTGACCTCTGACGGTGGCTACGCCGAATACCTGGTGGCTCCGGCTGAGGCCCTGGCCGCGATCCCCGACGCGCTCAGCTTCGCCGAGGCGGCCCCGCTGATGTGCGCGGGCGTGACTACGTTCAACGGGCTCCGCCACAGCGGCGCACGCCCGGGGGACGTCGTCGCCGTGCTTGGACTCGGCGGCCTCGGTCACCTCGGCGTGCAGTTCGCCGCCAAGATGGGCTTCGAAACTGTCGCCATCGCACGGGGTGCCGAGAAGGAAACGTTCGCTAAGGAACTCGGCGCGCACCACTACATCGACAGCACCATTACCGACGTCGCCGCCGAGCTCAAGCGCCTCGGCGGCGCGAGCGTGGTCCTGGCTACCGTCACCGATGCCCCGTCCATGTCGGCCACCGTCCCCGGTCTCGCAGCCCGCGGGCGGCTTGTGGTCCTCGGCGTCCCCCACGAGCCCCTCTCCGTCAGCGCCGCCGACCTCGTCATGGGCAGCAGCGCCGTCGCCGGCCATGCCTCGGGAACGGCGAAAGACTCCGAGGACACACTTCGGTTCGCAGCCCTCACTGGAGTGCGCCCCATGATCGAAACCTACCCGCTGGAAAACGCCGCAGAAGGTTTCGACCGCATGATGTCAGGCAAGGCACGATTCCGCGTCGTCCTCACCAACGACTAACGCAGGCGCGGCCCGGCCTCCTCCCAAGATATGTCCGGAGGAGGCCGGGCAACGCAGCTTCCAAGTCGTGGAGGAGATGGCTTTACGGGGATTCCAGCCGCGGTCCCTTGGTGGAAATCAAGAATTTGTCACGATCTGCGCATCCAACCGCAGGCGTAACAGCCAGCCTGTCGGCGCCGTCGCCGAACCTGGGCACGGTGTCGGCGCCGTGGCCGTCGACGATTAACGAACAGAGAACGGAAATCCAATGCAATCAATGGCAGGAAAGACTGTCCTCATTACCGGGGGCACCGGCGGCATCGGCAAGGCCACAGCGCTGAGCCTGGCGGCACTGGGGGCACGGGTTGCCATCACGGGACGTGACCCTGACCGGGCCGCCCGGGCTGCGGAGGAGATCCGCGACGTGGCGTCGGCCCCCGTGGACGTTTTCATTGCAGACCTATCCTCCCAGCAGGAGGTCCGCCGCCTGGCCGGCGAGGTGCGGCAGACCCTGGACCGCCTCGACGTTTTGATCAACAACGTGGGCGGCTTCTGGAACACCCGCCGCACCACCGCGGACGGCCTCGAATACACCTTCGCCCTGAACCACCTCGCACCGTTCCTGCTCACCAACCTGCTCCTCGAGCGGCTGAAGGAGAGCGCGCCGGCCCGGGTCGTGACGGTCTCCTCCGGAGCGCAGGCCATGGGGCGGATGAATTTCGCGGACCTGCAGGCCGAACTTTCCTACTCGGGCCAGCGGGCCTATAACCAATCGAAACTGGCAAACGTTCTGTTCACGTACGCCCTTGCCGCCCGGCTGGCCGGCACCGGAGTCACGGCGAACGCGCTGCACCCCGGTGTGGTGGCGACAGCGTTCGGGGCCGAGGACCCGGGCCGGGTACAGGCTTTCCTCACGCCGTTGGTCCAGCGCTGGATGAAGACGCCGGAGGAAGGGGCCCGGACCTCGATCCACCTTGCTTCCGCGCCTGAGCTTGAAAATGTCACGGGCCAGTACTTCGCCAACAGCACAGCCAAGAAATCATCCAAACGCAGTTACAGCAGGGCCGACGCGGACCGCCTCTGGCAGGTCAGCGCCTCCCTGGTCGGCCTTGAACCGGATTCTGAAAGAAGCACCAACCTTCCATGACCGCACACCGGACCCTCGTCGTCGTAGCCCACCCGGACCTGGCCGCCTCCCGGATCACCTCCCAGCTCGCCGCCGCCATCCGGGACCTCGACGGCGTGACCGTCCATGAACTCGCCTCCGCCTATCCCGACCGGCGCGTCGACCCCTCCCGGGATCAGGAACTCCTGCGCGAGCATGACACCATCGTCCTGCAGTTCCCCTGGCACTGGTATTCCGTTCCCGGCGTGCTGAAAGAGTGGATGGACCAGGTGCTCACGTACGGTTTCGCCTACGGCCCCGGCGGGGAGGCCTTGCACGGTAAGCGGCTGCAACTGGTCATCTCAACCGGCGGTCCCGAATCCTCATATGCGCCGACAGGGTACAACCGCTTCTCCATGGCCGAACTGCTGCGGCCCCTGGAGGCCACCGCGCACCTCTGCGGCCTGGAAATGGCAGAACCGCTGGTCCTGCATGCGGTGCCCCGGGTTACGCCGGAGGAACTGGCGGCGCATGCCGCGCGCTACCGGGAGCTGTTGTCGGCCGTCCCTGTCGCTGCACGCTGAGCAGTCAGGGATC
Source organism: Arthrobacter sp. NQ4 (assembly GCF_029077345.1). Classification (NCBI taxonomy): domain Bacteria; kingdom Bacillati; phylum Actinomycetota; class Actinomycetes; order Micrococcales; family Micrococcaceae; genus Arthrobacter; species Arthrobacter sp. NQ4. The sequence goes on from NZ_JARETC010000002.1 coordinate 8,870, forward strand.
AAGCCGAAGGCCTCCCGCCCAGGATTGGTGAGATGATGCGAGCACTCCTGCTGGACCGGCCCGGACCGCCGTCGTCGCTGCGCGTGGGAGTGGCGGCCCGGCCGGTTCCCGCCCGGCGGCTAAACCTCCAAGCTGTCCATAATGTGGAAAATTGTAATGCAGGAGTCCACACTACAGGCGCCTTAGGCCGCAGCCTGCGCCCTGCTCCCGCACCGCCTGCGCGGCTCCTCGCTGGGCCCCGGCGGCGTGGAGAAATCCGTGCCGCCGCCCACGCGGGTAACCCCGGCGCCGGATACCACCTTTCGGCGGGACGTGCACGACGACGACGCCCTGCTGATGATCTTCACCTCCGGAACCGAGGGGGCCAGCAAGGCTGCAGTACTGACGCACGCAAACTGCTTCTGGAACAACCTCTCGCTGTCACGCACCGTCGACATGGGCAGCAGCGACGTGGTGCTGGCCGTCCTGCCACAGTTCCACGTGGGCGGCTGGAACATCCAGCAACTGCTGGCCTGGTGGGTGGGTGCCACCGTGGTCCTCGAACGCGGGTTCGATCCCGGCCGGGTCCTGCAGCTGATACCGGAACGCCGCGTCACGATGCTGATGGGGGTCCCCACCCAGTACCTCATGCTTGCCGAGCATCCGGATTTCGCCACTGCCGAGCTCGGCAGCCTCCGGCATGCCGTGGTGGGTGGCGCACCGATGCCTGCGCCGCTGCTGCGGATCTGGCACCGCAGGGGAGTGGCGCTGAGCCAGGGTTACGGGCTGACCGAGGCGTCACCCAACGTGCTCTGCCTGCCCAACGAGGACGCCGAACGGATGGTGGGGTACTCCGGCAAACCGTATCCGCATGTGTCCGTGGCGGTCGCTGATCCGGCCACCGGCGAAATCCTTGAAGGTGCGGCCAGCGGTGAGCTCCTGGTGGGCGGCCCGGGCGTGTTTGCCGGCTACTTCCGGGATCCCGCAGCCACAGCAGCCGTCCTGGCCGGCGGCTGGCTGCACTCCGGCGACCTCGTGGAACGGGACGCCGAGGGCTACATCAGGGTAGTGGACAGGCTCAAGGACATCTACATCTCCGGCGGCGAGAACGTGGCGCCGTCCGAAGTCGAGGCCGTCCTCCTGGGCCATCCCGCAGTTGGGCAGGCAGCCGTGGTGGGTGTGGAGGACCCCCGCTGGGGCGAAAGCGGCCTGGCCTTCGTGGTGGTCCGATCCGGCATGGTCACGGACGAACAGGAACTGCTGGAGCACTGCAGCTCACAGCTGGCCCGGTTCAAGGTCCCGGCACGGATCGAGATGGTGTCAGGCCTGCCACGGACGGCGCTGAACAAGGTTCCCCGCGCCAAGCTGCGCCAGGAGTTGTCCGGACGTCCCGCTCCCGGACACGAACCCGCGGCGGGAGGCCGGCCATGAGCACGGCACCGCGCACCGCCAGGGGAAACCGCACCCGGGCCAAGCTGCTGGAAGCAGCCGAAGCGGTGTTCGCATCGGTGGGCTATCACGACGCCTCGATCGTGAAGATCACCGAGGCGGCCGGCGTCGGGCTCGGGACCTTCTACCTGTACTTCGACGGCAAGCAGACCATCTTCGATGAAGTGGTGGAGGACCTCAACCGCCGGGTCCGCCACGCCATGACCGACGCGGCACGAAATGCCCCCAACCGTATGGAATCGGAACGGGCAGGTTTCCGCGCGTTCTTCCGCTTCACCGCCCAGCACCCGGCACTGTACCGGATCATCCGGCAGGCCGAGTTTGTTTCCCCGGGGGCTTTGCGGCTGCATTACACCCGGATCGTGAACGGCTACATCGAAGGGCTGAAGGCGGCGCAGTCCAGCGGGGAAGTCAGGGACATGGACCCACCGTCGCAGCGTGGGCCCTGATGGGCATCGGCGAACTAATCGGCATGCGCTGGGTCCTGTGGGACGAGGAAGGCGCACCGCCGGTCGAGGGAGCGAGACCCGAGGTACCCGAAGCAGTATTTGAAGAAATGATGCAGTTCATCGAGCGGGGCCTTGCTCCTGACGCCGCCACCATAACCACCCCGCCCCAGGAAGGGACGTTGCCATGACTCAGAAAGCCAGCCAGGAAACCTACCGCACGACGGAAGTGGCGGTACGCGGCGGAACACTCCACACTGCCATCTGGGGCCCGGATGATCCTGCCGCTCCAACCGTCCTTGCTGTCCATGGTGTCACCGCTTCCCACAAGTCCTGGGCCTATCTCGCCGAAGCCCTGCCCGACGTCCGGATCATCGCTCCGGACCTGCGCGGGCGCGGGCGCAGCAACCAGTTGCCTGGACCATACGGAATGACCACGCACGCACAGGACCTGGCGGATGGGCCCTTGGTCGTGGTGGGGCACTCCATGGGCGGCTTCGCATCGCTTGTCCTTGCGGACCTGTTCCCGGAACGCATCCGTTCGCTGGTACTGGTGGACGGGGGCCTGCCCCTGCAGGTTCCGGCCGGCCTTTCGGACGAAGAAGTCATCTCCTCGGTCCTGGGTCCTGCTGCCGAGCGGCTCAATGCCACCTTCCCAAGCCGCGAGGTTTACCGTTCCTTCTGGAGGCAGCACCCCGCCTTCAGCGCCGACTGGGGTCCGCTCGTGGATGCATATGTGGACTACGACCTCACCGGCGAAGAACCGGAACTTCGGCCCGCCACGCGGTACGAGGCGATGGCGGAAGATACGGCGGACCTGCACCGCGGTGCTTCGCTGTTGGCGGCACTGGACGGCCTGACGGTAAACACCGATGTCCTCCGGGCGCCCCGGGGACTGCTGAACGAACCGACGGCCCTCTATGCCCCCGGATACCTGGAGTCGTGGGCAGCGAAGCTTCCCGCGCTGCGAGTCACGCAGGTGCCGGACGTCAACCACTACACCATCATCATGGGCCACACGGGCGCTGCTGCTGTCGCCGAGAGTGTCCGCGCCGCCCTGGCCGGAATGTGAGCGGCGCCAGCACGTGAAAAGGTCAATGGCCTGGAGTTCTGACTGCCGTCTCTCCGAGCGATTTTCGAGCGCCGATAATGGTGATTCCGTAAAGGCGGCTTTGCGCCTCGACGAGCCTTCGCCCCCTGCTCGACTGCGCGGACTTACTCCGCGGTGGCGACCCCGAGGTCCGCGGCGTGGCCGCTGATGGTGCGGGCGAGGTCGATGTCGCGGCTGGTGATGCCGCCGACGTCATGGCTTGAGAGCGTGACGCCTACATGGGGGTAGGTGAGCGTGATGTCGGGGTGGTGGTTGGCCTCCTCGGCGGAGGCGCCGATGCGGTTCACGAGCTCCAGCCCGGTGGAGAACTTCCGGGTCTTGAAGGTGGCCGTGATGGCCTCGCCGGTCAGGCGCCAGCCCGTAAGTCCTGCTTCGGTGAGTTCGGCGGCGGACAGCTTCCGTTGGGGATCAGTCATAGTGCCATCATGGCTCCGGAGGGTCGCCGTGGGCTACCCCCGGAGGCAGCACGCCCCCTAAGGGTGATGGCGGGCACCGGCGACGGCGGTTGAAGCTCGGCATTTGGTGGGGATGACGCCGTCGCGCCGGGGCGGTTGGGGGAAGGTTTAGTCTCGATGCCAGGCGCGTCCTTCTCTGAGCCCCTAGACACTATGTGAAACAATGTCCACAATTTTCATATCGGAGTGCCTCGGTACCGTCGGCGAACTGCTTCGGATTCCGCATATTTTTCGCGGATTCCCAGTGCCTGCAGGGGATGGAATGTGGTTCGAGTTCCACCTCGGGCAAAGTGTTTCCGCAGGACAAGGGCCTGTCGTCTTGCGCCACGCCTCCAAGCATGTCTTACGCAGACCGTTGTTGCGTTTGAGCCGCATCCGGTTCTGGGTGCATTAAAGCGTCGCCTCGAGTACACGCAGAAAAATTAGGACACTCGGGCGCGAGGCGGGGTAAGTATTCCGCAACTTATCTTTTCTTCAGCTGCGCTCCCGCGGGGTGCTGGACTTCAACGTTTCCGCCAAGATGCGTCTGTGCGGCGGTCTCGCAGCCTTTAGTGTGCCCCTCGCTCAAGATCTGATAGTTCAGATTCCAGTTGCTGGGTCAGGGTCCGAAGGCGGCGGATGTGCTCTTGGGAGACGCGTCCGGGTTGGGTTGTGACTTGTGCGTCGACGTCGAAGACTGTGTTGGGGCTGTGCCAGACGTTGAACCATTCCAGACCATGGCCCAGGGCGTCGCGGGTAACGCCCTGGAGCAGGAGCAGCGGTTCGCGCGTGTTGATGTTGAGCTTCCCGGCCAGGTCGGGATCCGATGAGACTGCCTGTACTTGGCGGGGTCCGCCGGCGGGGTGGTAGCCGTGGTCCCGCATCAGGTTCAGGAGTGAGGCGTTTTCCAGCAGTTCTGCGGTGAAGTGCGGGAAGAAGTCGCGAGGGACCCAGGTTCGCATGAAGGCCACGGGAAGGTCGTCGAGATAGCGAACCCGCTCGATCTTCCAGGTATTCGAGGTGTTGAGGGCCTCGACGCCGGCCTTGGGTGGCTCGGATGGTTCCACGCTGAGGACGTGAGTGCGCAAGCGCTGGCCGTGTGCTGCGGCTTGTTCGTCGAGGCCGCCGGCGCGCTGTACGTGCCGGCGAAGGACAGGTGTTGCAGCTACGACGCTGCCGCGGCCGCGCTGGCGACGAATCAGGCCCAGGTCGGCGAGGCCGGACAACGCTTGGCGCACGACGCTCCGAGAGACGCCGAACTGCCTCGTCAGCTCATCCTCGGTAGGGAGTGAAGATCCCGGGGAAAGTCCCATCTCTACGATTTGCCGGTGGAGGATGTCCCGGATTTGGGCGTGGAGAGGACCTCCGTCTTCCCGGTTCAGAGGGCTGGTGCGTCCCGCCTGCTCTGCCGATGTTACTGCTGGTTCCGAACTCACGTTGCCTCCTCTGCCCTGTTCAAATCTTAGCCCTCGCCTTCCTGCCCCTCGGCTGAACAACAATAAGCGGCCTTGACGTGACCCACACCACCGATTATTGTACGTATCAAAGGTACGTACAAGTTCGGTTCCGGATCACAGAAGCTGCTCTGAACGCGAAGTCCCGAGTCACCTGCTTGAGCCCGCATCGGCGCGTGAGCGAAGTGAAAGTACCTGCAGGTGACAGTCGGATACGTAAGTTTCAAACCCCCACATTGGAGAGTTCCATGCGCGACCCGCGCTCGGTGCGTTGCACCTACTACCTAGAATCCGAAATTGACCCGGAAAAGGCCGCCGCCATCATGGCTGGCGAACAGTCCAGCGGCACCTTCCTGCCGGTCCCGGGCGAATCCGCCCGGATCCGGGAGCGGCACGCGGCCCGGATCTCGGATGTGCAGGAACTCGGCTTTTGCCGCCCTTCCCTGCCATCACGGGTGAACCCGGAAAAGGTCCGTGCAGCATTGGTCACTGTTGATTTCCCCATGGAGAACGTCGGAACCGACCTGGCAACGCTGCAGACAGCCATTGCAGGCAATCTTTTCGAACTCGGCGATCTTTACGCCTGCCGTCTTCAGGACATCCAGTTGCCGGAGGACTTCGTCGCCGCCCACCCGGGTCCGGCCTTCGGTATCGACGGGACCCGCAAGCTCATCAGCAATGTCCAGGGCGTGATGGTTGGCACCATCGTCAAGCCCAACGTCGGGCTTTCCGAAGTGGAGTTCCGGCTGGTTGTCCGCGATCTGGCGATGGCGTCCATCGACCTGATCAAGGACGATGAACTCATGACTGATCCGGCCTATCTGCCGCTGGAACGCAGGGTCGCAGTCGCCACAGAAGAGATCCGGGCCGCCGAGCAGGTCACCGGCCACTCGACCATGTACGCCTTCAACATCACCGGTGACCTCGCCGGCCTTCAGAAGCGCCACGACCTGGTCGTTGAGGCCGGGGGCCACTGCGTAATGCTGAACATTCCCGTGATGGGGCTGCCGGCCCTGGCGCTGTTGCGCAGCTTCGCCGAGGTTCCCATCCACGGCCACCGGGCGGGTCTCGCGGCCTCCATGAGGTCCAAGGCCCTGGGCATGGATTACCGGGTGTGGCAGCAGATAGCCCGTCTGGCCGGTGCCGACCACCTGCACGCCAGCGGGTTGGGCAGCAAGTTCTACGAACTCGACGAAGAAGTAGCCTCTAACATCCGCAGCCTGCTCGAACCGCTCGGCCAAACCATCGCACCGCTTCCCGTGTTGTCGTCCGGGCAGAACGTCACCACCCCGGGCCCCACGTTCGACGCGGTGGGTTCCACCGATCTGATGATGCTCGCCGGAGGCGGAGTCGCCGCCCACCCGGACGGACCAGGAGCCGGAGTGCGCAGCCTCCGCCAGGCCTGGGAAGCAGCCGTCGACGGAGTGCCCCTGCAGAGCGCAGCGGACAAACTCGCCCACACCGGGGACGAGGCTCTCCTGCACGCAGTCCAGACATTCGCGAAAGGTGCCTGACATGCCCGCTTTCGGTTTCGTCGCCGACGACCTCACCGGAGCCGCCGATGTCCTCGCCCAAGCCCACCGTTATGGGCTCGAAGCCGCGCTGGTCATCGGGGACGCCCCACTGCCCTCGGACACCGACGTCGTCGGGTTCGCCGGGCCCGCCCGTTCCCTGTCCGGCACGGCCTTCGACAACCTGGTCATACGTGACCTTGCAGGCATCGCCACGCTGAACCTGGAAGTGCTGCTCTACAAGGTCTGCTCCACCTTCGACAGTTCCACCACCATCGGGAGCATCGGCCGCGGCATCCAACTGCTCCACCAGCAGTTCCCGCTGCACGGACCCATCCCGGTAGTCCCGGCCCAACCCGCTTTCGGCCGATACACCGCCTTCAGCAACCATTACGCAACCTACGCAGGCAAGATCTACCGGCTGGACCGTCACCCGGTCATGTCCCGCCACCCTTCAACGCCCATGTCCGAAGCAGACCTGCGTCAGGTCCTGGCTGAACAGTTCGGCGACGACGAGGTACCGGGGGCCATCCATCTGCCGGCTTATGACGACGGAACCTTCAAGGACGCCTGGGCGGACCGGAGGCGGGAACCCGGGGCGCAGGCCTTCGTGGTCGACGCCGTCGACGAACACCACATGGACGCCGTCGCAGAAGCACTTACCCGGGAAGAACACGGTCACGGTCCCTCGATCGTGGTCGGATCCGGGGGCATCATGGCCGCGCTGGCCCGGTCCAATTCGGACCAGGCTGCACGCACCCCCGGCCCGCAGAAGCCCTCAGGACCCGTGGTGGCCGTCAGCGCCTCGGCCTCCAGTACCACAGCGGAGCAGATCAACGACGCAACCTCCAATGGCTGGGAGGACGTCCCGGTCCCTGCCGAGCTGCTGCAGCGCGACGACCCCGCATTGGTTGCGGCTCTGGATGAGCGGGTTTCCGCCGCGCTCCAGGCAGGGCGCAATGTCGTCGTTCACACCACCCGCGGCGCGGCAGACCCACGCTACGGAGCAAGCACACCAGTGGACGCCGGCTACGTAGGCACCTTGATCGGCGGCATCGCTGCCCGCATGGCCGTTGCCGGGCTCACGCGGGACATCGCCGTCTGTGGCGGCGATACCTCCAGCCACGCACTCATCGCCATGGGCGTGCGCCAACTCCGGGTATCGGACCAGTTCGTCACCGCCGGCCCCATCCTCCGCGCCGATGGCGCCTCCGCAGTCAGCGGATGCCGGCTGCTGCTCAAAGGCGGACAAGTGGGACCCACCGACATCCTGCGCCGCTTCGCCGGCCAGCTCCCCAGCTGACACACACAAATTCCCTCCACGCATCAAGAACCAGTGAAAGGCGGCCCCCAATGCGGGCAGTAGTCAAAAACGCAGCCGAACGAGGCGTCACTTACGTCACGGACGCCGGCGACCCCAAAGCAACAGAAGGCTCCGTCGTCATCGAAGTCGGCGCAGCCTCCCTGTGCGGCACGGACCGTGAACTCTACGAATGGACCCCCTCCGCCCAGGCCTTCAACCTCAACCTCCCGGTCATCCTCGGCCACGAAGGCGCAGGAACCATCGTCGAGGTTGGCCCCGGCGTCACCGGCCTGAACGTGGGCGACCAGGTCGCCCTCGAAAGCCACCTGACCTGCGGCCAATGCTTTCCCTGCCGCACCGGTGACGCCCACACCTGCGAACGCACCGGCATCCTCGGCATGCACATCGACGGCGTCTTCGCCGAATACGCAGCCGTCCCCCAGGACATCTGCGTCAAACTCCCCACCGGCCTGTCCCTCGAATCCGGTGCCCTACTCGAAGCCGCCGGCGTCGCCGTCCACGCCATCCAGCGCGCCAACTACTCCGTCGCGGGCAGGGCAGTGCTCGTCAGCGGCGCAGGCCCCGTCGGCCTTGTTGTTGTAAACCTGGCACTGCTCATGGGCGCCTCCCACGTCATCGCCGTCGACCCCAACCCCTACCGCCGCGCGCAAGCCGAAAAGCTCGGCGCGACCGCCCTTCACCCCAACGACGGCATCGTTGAGCGCTGCCGCGAACTCACCAGCCGCCGTGGCGGATTCGACGTTGCCTTCGAATGCTCCGGAGCCCCGGGCACCCTGACTACTCTCTTCGAAGCCGTCCGCCGCGAGGCCACCGTCATCACCGTCGGACACCCCAGCCGCCCGGCAGAGGTCGACATCGCCGCCTACATCAACAAAAAGGGCATCACCCTGCGCGGCATCTTCGGCCGCAAGCTCTGGGAAACCTGGGAACAGAGCCTGCTGCTGCTGGACTCAGGAAAGCTCGAGCTCGACTGGCTCATCACCCACCGCAAGAAGCTCAGCGAGATCGACGACGCAGTGGAACTGCTCACCGGCGACGCCTGCAAAGTCCTGCTCATCCCTGGCCTCGGCTAACCCCACAAGCAACGGAACTGACGGACCGAACCGCAGTTCCCAACCGCTCAGCTATTCAACAGGAGAAATCAATGTCGATTCCCATCAAGAAAGCTCTGGAGAAGGTCCCCGGCGGCATGATGCTGGTGCCCCTCGGCATCGGTGCCGTCATCCACACCCTGGCCCCGGACGCCGGTAAGTTCTTCGGATCCTTCACAGGAGCCTTCTTCACCGGCCTGGCGCCGCTGCTGGCCGTGTTCTTCGTCTGCCTCGGCGCCACTCTCGAGGTCAAATCAACGCCCTACATCCTCAAAAAGGGCGGCGTGCTCCTCGGCTCCAAAATCCTCTTCGCGATCCTCATCGGCGTGATCGCCGGGCGCTTCCTCGGCGAGGCCCCCATCGACTCCGGAATCCTCGCCGGCCTGTCCACCCTCGCGTTGGTTGCTGCCCTGAACGACACCAACGGCGGGCTCTACATCTCCCTCATGGGCCAGTTCGGCCGCAAGCGCGACGCTGGCGCCTACTCCATCCTGTCCTTGGAATCGGGTCCCTTCCTGACCATGGTCACCCTTGGCATCGCCGGCCTGTCAGCCTTCCCCTGGCAGGCACTCGTCGGCGCCATCCTCCCGCTGGCCCTGGGCATGCTCCTCGGGAACCTGGATAAAAATATGAGGAGCCTCCTGGCCCCACTGGTACCGGCCATGGTCCCGTTCCTGGGCCTGGCCCTCGGCCTGACCATCAACCTCAACGCAGTCGTTGAAGCAGGCCTGCTCGGCATCGCACTCGGCCTGTTCGTGGTCTTCGTCGGCGGAGCAGTGCTGCTCCTCGCCGACAAACTCACCGGTGGCGACGGCGTCGCCGGCCTCGCCGCAGCAACCACAGCCGGCAACGCAGCCCTCGTCCCCGCCATCATCGCAACAGCCAACCCTGTCTACGCCCCGGCCGCCGACCACGCCACCGTCCTCGTGGCAGCATCAGTCGTCGTCTCCGCTGTGCTCTGCCCGATCGTAACGTCAGCATGGGCAAAGCGACTTCAGAAAAGGGCCCGTCTCCAGGAGTCAGACGACAACTCCCGCGAACAGGAGGCACCAACTCCCAAGCACGCAGGTAGTACTCCGGAACTGACCTAGCAGTACTAAAGGAAATGAGCGGGGCGTGCACAGAGCACGCCCCGCTTCCTTATATCCACATCTGTCCCTACTGAAGCTGGGCACCAGGCGGAATACCAGTATGAAAGGAACAACAATGATTGCGGAGGCACAAATGGCTGACTTGTCGACGGTGACAGTCGGAGCCCGCCCATTGAGCTATCACAACTGGGTCCACCTAAACCCCGGCGACCGAGTGCTTGTGAAACGACACGGATTCGCACCCGAACAAGGCACCTTGGACGAAATCAGCGAGGACGCCAGCTACTTCTGGGTCTGGATCGACGGCCAAAGCCGAATCCTGATCTTCCACGGCGACGGAGCAACCATCCACAAACAGCTTGGCTAGAGGTTCCCTTTCGCATTCCTGGGTGAGTACCAAGGCGCGTCGGTTTGCCAGGAGCCCACCTGGTTACCGGGAGCGGCTCTGCGCGCTGGGGCTCACGTCGTCAGCGCGGCAGCATGACTTGAACTTGGTCCGTGATGTCTTGACGTAGGAAGTTGCTGCTCTATGCGGATGCTCCATGTGTAAGTGAGGGTAGCTCGACAGCAGATGTCAGTTCGTCCAGGGTCGGCGGCTTCGCTCCGGGGCGCTGCACGGTGATCGCCGCTGCTGTGGCTGCGGTTCGTCCGAGTTGCTCCATGACGGTGGGGGCGAAGCCTTCGGTGCCGCGGGTGAGGAGGCCCATAATGAGTGCGGCCATGAAAGAGTCACCGGCGCCTATGGTGTCCGCGACCGTGGCTTTGACGGCGGGGATGGTGATGCGTGCGTCCGAGGAGGTGAACTGGGAGCCTTCGGCTCCCTTGGTGATCACTGCCAACCCGGCGCCCAGTCGGAGGATGTGGTCAGCGGTTTCCTCCAATGTTCGCCGGGGGTAGAGCCAGCGGGCGTCCTCGTCGCTGAGTTTGACGACGTCGGTCAGGGAGACGAGTTCTTCAAAGATCCCCTTCGCTTCGGCGTGGCTGCCGAGCAGGGAGGGCCTGATATTCGGATCGTAGGTGATGGTGGACTGCGTGTGGGCTTGTTCGAGCAGGGCTTTGACCGCACCGGCCCCGGGGTCCAGGAAGGTGGCTATGGAACCGGTGTGCAGAATTTTGGGAAAGCAGGCGGGCGTAGTTGTTGGCAGGTCCCAGTGGATGTCGAAGTCGTATGCGGCGGATCCGCCGGGTGCAAGGGTTGCTGTTGCTGTTGCCGTGCGGGTGAGGGATTTTGATCCGGGCAGGAGAGCTACTCCTGCCCGCCGGAGGTGGTCCTCTATCGATACTCCCCGGGCGTCGGGTGCGATGGCCGTGAGCAGGCCGGTATGCACGCCAAGACGTCCGAGTCCGTAGGCCACATTGGCGGGAGATCCGCCGGGATGCTCCACCTGGCTGTCCGGGGTGGTGACCACGTCGATCAGTGCTTCACCGACAACGACGGCGTCAAGGGGCTTCTGGGCTTCTTGGCGGGCTGCTTTGAGGTGTTCCATGCTGTGCCTCTCGGGACAGGAGTCGGGGTCATCTGGCGGTCGTGGTCGGACCGCGGAAGGCGGCGCCGAATCGTGGGTCCAAGGTCTGGCTGTCAGTTTTCAAGGGCGCGTAAGGAAGGACTCGACCTTTTCCGGGTCCCTCTCGACCACGGGGCCGAGGATCTCATCGGCTTCTGCGAGCAGCTTCGGGTCCAGCCTTGCCCCGGACGCCTTCGTGTTGTCGACGAGTTGTTCGGGGCGTGAGGCGCCGACAATCGCCGCGGACACGTTGGGGTTCTGCAGTACCCAGGCGACGGCGAATGCCGACATGGACAGTCCGGCTTCCGCGACCAGCGGCAGGAGTCGCTGGACGCGGGTGAGGATGTCGTGGCCAAGAAAGCGGTGGTCATCCTTGAGCTTTCCGTCCGGGCCGCGGAAACGGGAGCCCTGTGGAACTGCTTGCCCGGGTGCGTATTTGCCGGTGAGGACTCCCTGGGCGAGGGGAGACCAGCAATTTTGTCCAATCCCCAGGTCCTCGCTGAGGGGGACAACCTGTGCTTCGATGACGCGCCAGAGCATGGAGTACTGGGGCTGGTTGGAGACGAGCTGAACGCCGTGTTCCTTTGCCAGGGCAGCCCCGGCGCTGATTTCGTCGGCCGTCCATTCGGACACTCCGATGTAGTGTGCTTTTCCGGCCCTGACGATGTCGGCGAAGGCCTGCATGGTCTCTTCCAGCGGCGTCTCGTAGTCGTAGCGGTGTGCCTGGTAGAGGTCCACGTACTCGGTCTGGAGCCGGCGAAGGGAGCCGTTCATTGACTCCATGATGTGTTTGCGTGAAAGGCCGCGGTCGTTTCGGCCTTCGCCGGTGGGGAAGTAGACCTTGGTACAGATTTCAACGCTCTCGCGCCTGACCCCCGCAAGTGCCTCGCCGAGAGTTGATTCCGCCCGGGTTCCGGCGTAGGCGTCGGCGGTGTCGAAGGTGGTGATTCCCAGGTCCAGAGCCTGCTGGACACAAGCGGTGGCGGTGTCCTGGTCGATTTGCTCTCCGTGGGTGTACCAGTTGCCGTAGGCGATCTCGCTGAGGTACATGCCGGACGAGCCAAGCTTGCGGTATTCCACTACGCGTTGCCCTGTCCGACTGCAGTCAGCTGTAGAAGTGCCTCGGCTGAACCGTTGGCGGAGAACAGGGTGATGGCCGTTTGGGCCGGGTCCGGGAAGATCAACTCGGTAAGAGTCACGAGGCCGTCCTGCGCGAAGACCTCGACGGAGCAGTGGTCAATAAAGATCCGCAGCGTATAGCTACCGTCCAGTGCCCGCAAGGGTGCTTTGCTGACAGAAGGAAATGCCGGGTGGAAGCCGGAGTCGCCGGAGTTCGTCCGGTCCAGCACCAGTTCGCCTGCTCCAGGGCTGATGCTGATCCGGGTGCCGGAGGACCCGGCCGCTCCGTCAGGTGCGCCACGGACCACGAGACCAAATTCGCGGGCCGTTCCGGGCGTAAAGGTGACGTCGACCAGCTGCACTGCTGCGCCGCCGTCGACCGCCACCGTCCCGCTCAGGGACACCCGCTGTGCCGGCCCGGGCCGCGACCCTGCGGTGCACTCGGGGGCTGGTTGTTGCACAAGCCGCGGCTGTCCGTCCACCATGGCCAGGGAAACTTCCCGGACAAGGCTCATGGGGCTGCGCCAGGGGGAGGTGGGAATCTGGTTGGCATATTGCCAGTTGTTCATCCAGCCGATCATGAGCCTTCGGCCGTCCGGGACGTTGCTGAAGGACACGGCAGCGTAGTAGTCCCGGCCCCAGTCCAGCCACTGGTACTGATCTACCAGCCCGGGGTCCTGCATGCCCTCGGTGAGGGTCGTTTCGGAACGGAAGCTCACGCCGTCGAACTCTCCCACGAAGTACTGTCCGGCGGAGCCCCCGTTGGGGCCGCCGGGGTTCATGTTCACGGTAAGAACCCATTTTGTGGTCCCGGGAAGACCGTCGACCGGCAGCTCGAAGAGGTCGGGGCATTCCCAGATCCCGCCGGTGCCGTTTGCCGGACCGAAGGTGCTCAGGTAGTCCCAGTGACGGAGGTCGTCGGAGCGGTAGAGAAGCACGGCGAAATCGTGGGCTTCGACGGCGGCCATCACCCAGTAGCTGCCGGCCGGGCCGTTGTAGCGGAAGACTTTGGGGTCGCGGAATTCGGGGGAGTTCCTGGTCAGGACAGGGTTGCCCGAGTATTTGGTCCAGGAGTAGCCGCCGTCGATGCTCCAGGCGAGGGACTGGGCCTGGATGCCGGGATGGGCCGAACCGAGCTTGTAGGCACTGGTGTAGATGGCCACCAGTGGTGCAACGCCTCCCACGCCGAAACCAGAGGAATTCCCATGGTCCACCACGATGCTGCCCGAAAAGATCTCCTCAATGTCGTCACACGGGATGGCGACCTGATGCTCTTCCCAGTTGACGAGGTCGGTGGAGGTGGCGTGCCCCCATGACATGTTGCTGTGGATGTTCCCGAAGGGATTGTTCTGGTAGTAAAGGTGGTACATGCCCTCATGGAAAACGAGGCCGTTGGGATCGTTGAGCCAGGTGTCCTTGGCCGTGTAGTGCATCGCAGGGCGATAAGCCTCAAGGGTGGGCGCAACGGTGTTCATGGAGCAGGTCTCATTTCATGGATGTGGCCCGTTCGCGTGGGGCCGGAAGATTTGATTGGGGGCAGGCCGGGGACCGGGCACGGACGTTCCGTGCCCGGTCCGCTGTGGGAAATCAGATGGTCAGGAGTTGTTCTTGAACCGGTTGTATGCCTGCTGGTAAACGTCGATCATTGTGTCGACGCCGACGTTCTTCAGCTGCGAAACGTAGCCGTCCCACTCCTGGTCGATGCCGCCGGAGACAATCCATTTAGCGGTGTTCTGCTTCACGAGAGTGGCAACGTCGGTCTCAATGGTGCTGATCTGCTGGAGTTCTTCGTTGGAGAGCGCCACTGGCGGGTATCCATCGTTTGCGGCGAACGGCTTGTAGTTTTCTTCAACCGTCTTCTGCCGTTCAGCGGCCCGGGGCTCGGGCGCTACGACTTTCTGGAAGTTTTCTGCGGTGTTGGCCTTGGGTCCTCCCGGTGCCACTTTTTGGCGCCGTTCGCCTTCACTCATACCGGCCGGCGCCGGAATCTGGGTCAGCAGGCCGGTTGCCGGGTCTTTCTGCAGGGTCTCGCCGATGGGGCCCCAGTTGGCCTGGGCTGACTGGATGGGGTCATAGAGGTTGTCGGCCCAGCGCATGGTTGCGGCAGGGTACTTATCGGCCCGGGTGATAGCGAAGGCTCCGCGGGCGATTTCCTGGTTATTGGACTGGCTGGCCAGCCTCTTGCCATCCACCCCCTCGAGCACGGGCAGCAGTTTGTAGTCGCCGGCGCGGTCAGCCCCGACCATTTCCTTGATTTCCCACCAGACGAAGGAGCCGAGGTTTTCTGTTCCGGCCTTTCCCTTGGCCAGGTAGGCCTTGTCATCCTGCGAGAAGGATTCGGGATCGATCAGGCCTTCCTGGTACCACTGGTGCAGGGTCTGGATTGCTTTCTTGTAGCCGTCCTGGGTGGCCGTGTAGATGACTTTGCCGTCCTGGACGATGCGGTGGTCCATGTTGTCCGGAACGCCGCCAAGAGCTGCGATGAGGTCGACGATGTCCCCGCACCAGGAACTGGGCATGAAGCTCAAGGGGATGGTCTTGCCGGTGCCCGAGGCGTCCTTGGTTTTGAAGGCGAGCAGGGCGTCGTGCAGTTCGTTCACGGTCTTCGGCATCGGGATGCCGAGCTTGTCCAGCCATGCGGTATTGATGGCCATCTCGTTGGGGAATTGGACCAGGCCAAGTTCCTCGATGGAGGGCAGCGAGTAGATGTGGCCGTCAGATGAAGTGATGGCGGCCTTGATGTCCGGCCGCGCCGCGAGAAGTTTGGAAAGGTTGGGTGCGTTCTTCTCGATGAGGCCTTCGAGCGGAATGAGTGTGCCGTTTGCTGAGTAGGTGCCGATTTCGGCGTCGGTAAGGCCGCTGTTGAAAAAGGCGTCAGGGAGGTCGCCGCTGGCCAGGATCAGGTTCTTCTTTTCCTTAAAGACAGTCTCCGGGAGGTTCTGCCAGTCGATGTGGATGTTGGTGTCCTTTTCCCACTGCTGCACCAGGGTCATGGTGCTGTAGTCGGGAGCGAGGGCGGTCTTTGTTCCGGAGAACTTCAGGGTCAGCTGGTTCTTGACGATGGGGAAGCCGGTTTCCTGGAACCCGGCTTCTGCCGAGGAGTCCTTGATGTCGCCGGTTCCCTTGGAGTTGCCCGAGCATGCGGTGAACAGCATCGTTCCTGCCATGAGGGTGCCTAGGATGGCGAGTTTGCGGCTTGTAGCCATGGGTCGTTTCCTTTTCTTGTTTTGCGGGGGAGGGGTGATACCGGCGGAAGGTGGGTACCGCCGTCGGGCGTTTGCTTCCGGTTCCGGGGCCTAGCTCTTGACGGCGCCGATCATGGTGCCTTTGGTGAAGTGTTTTTGCATGAAGGGCAGCGCGATCATCAGCGGCAGGCTGGAGACGACGATCATGGCGTACTTGGTCAGCTCACCGATGCGCTGCGCGGCGGCGTAGGACTCGATGTCGCCGCCGGTGGTGCCGGCGGAGGAGACATCGGACTGGATGAGGATGTTTCTCAGCACGAGCTGCAGGGGGTACTTGGTGTCGTCGTTGAGGAAGATCAGGGCGTCAAAGAACGAATTCCAGTGCGCCACCACATGGACCATGATCATGAGCATGATGAGCGGCTTGGACAGGGGGAGCACCATCTTGAAGAAGAAGGTGAAATCGTTGGCGCCGTCCATCTGGGCAGCTTCCCGGAGCTCCCCGGGGATGGTGTTCTCGAAGAAGGACCGGGCGATAATCAGGTTCCAGACTCCCACTGCCCCTGGCAGCACGACTGCCCAGACAGTGTCCAGCATGCCCAGGTCCCGCACTACCAGGTACTTGGTGATCAGGCCGCCGTCGAAGAACATGGTGATGACGAAGAGCAGCATCAGGAACTTCCTGCCCGGCATGTCCTTGCGGGACAGCGCGTAGGCACCGAACAGGATAGTGGTCACGCTGATCGCCGTCCCCAGGACCGTATAGATGACCGTGTTGCCCAGGCCATTCCAGATCCGGCTGTCCGCGAGGATCCGCTGGTATCCCTCCAGCGTGACCCCGGAAGGGAACAGCCACACTTTGCCTTCGTAAACGGCGTTGGGATCGCTGATCGAGGCGATGAGGATGAAGTACAAGGGATAGACGACGGCGACGATGGACAGCGTCAGGATGGTGACGGACGCGATGTTGAAGGCGGAGTCGGCCCATTTGTCGCGGAACGACGTCGACCGCCTGCGAAGGGGTTGGGGTTGATTGACGGGGGCCGGGGCGGCCACGGCTTCGGTGTTCAGGGACATGACGGCATCACCACAGGGTTGCTTGGTTGGCCCGGCGCGCTACCCAGTTGAAGGTCAGCAGCAGCACGAGGTTGAGGACGGAATTGAACAGGCCTATGGCGGCCGAGTAGCTGAACTGCGCCTGCTGCAGGCCTGCGTGGTAGACGTACGTTTGGATGATTTCCGACGTCGGCAGGTTCAGGTTTGTTTGCATCAGCAGGGCTTTTTCGAATCCCACGTTGAGCAGGTTTCCGATGGCGAGGATGAACAGCACCGTTATGACGGGCATGATGCCGGGCAGGTCGACGTGCCGGATGCGTTGCAGCTTGGAGGCGCCGTCAACCTTGGCGGCGTCATGCAGTGCGGGGTCGATCCCGGACAAGGCAGCCAGATACACGATCATGGAAAAGCCCGCGTTTTGCCACACATCTGAAATGACGTAGACGGGCCGGAACCACTCCGGGGAGCCCATGAAGAACACCGGTTGGCCGCCTGCCAGTTGAATGGCGTTGTTGACCAGGCCCGACCGCGGGGAAAGCAGGACGAACATGATGCCCACAACGACCACCGTCGAGATGAAGGCCGGCGAATAGAGCACGGTTTGGGTGAACTTCTTGAACCGTTCGCTCTGGAGTTGGTTGACCAGGAGCGCGAGGATGATCGGAATGGGGAAGGCCAGCAGCAGGCCCAGGACAGCGATCCAGAGGGTGTTACCAACCACCTGGCTGAACTGGTAGGAGTTGACGAACCGAATGAAGTGCTGCAGTCCAACCCAGGGGCTTCCGGTGAATCCATCCACCGGGTTGTAGTTGCGGAAAGCTATTTGTACCCCGTACATCGGCCAATACTTGAAAACTGCGATGTAGAGGAGCGACGGGATTAGTAATACGTATAACTGCCACGCCCTCGCCACTCTCTTCAGGCGCAGCGAAAAGGCCTTCCGTTGGCGCGTTCGAGCCGGGGACGCCGGGGGCGCTGCCGGCGTGGGCCGAGCCAGGACGCGGCTCATGGCTTCTCCTTTGGGTGTGTCACTGAGTTCCGTTCAATCAGCGGGCAGGTCATGAACTCGACCCGCCCGTCAGGTTGGGCACGCTGCAGGATGAGGTCAACGGCACGGCGCCCCATCTCGACAAAAGGCAGCTCTAGAGTGGTGAGTCCCGGCCTCAGGTGCGGGGCCAGAGTCTCCTGGTTGTCGAAGCCCACGATGGATACATCGCCGGGGATCGAAAGGTGCAGCTCCGCGGCGGCCTGGTAGGCCCCCCATGCGGTGCGGTCATTGGCGCAGAAGATGGCGGTCGGGGGCTTGCCGGATGTCAGCAACTCCGTCGCATAGGTGAAACCGTCGTCTTCGTTGCCGGTGCCGAAGCGGACCAGCTCCGATGACACCGGGATGCCGGCCTCGGTCAGTGCTTTGGTGTAACCGTTGAAGCGTCCCACGGCTGCGGGGAGTTCACTTTCCAGGGCTTCGATGTTGATCATCGCTACCTGCGTATGTCCGGCTTCGATGAGGTGCCGGGTGGCGGTGTAACCCCCCAGTTCCTCATCCGGGGCGACGCTGGGAAGGCGCAGCTTTCGGTCCTGGGAATTCAGCACCACCGAGGGGACGGCCTCCAGCGCCTCGGGGACATCGAGCCGGCGGTGGTACATCCCCGCGTAAACGACGCCGGCAACCTTGTAGGAGAGCATGGAATCCAGCGACGCTGATTCCAGTGTTTTGTCCCCGCCGGTGTTCATGGTCAGCAGAAGCAAGCCGTCTTCCCATGCGCGTTCCTGTGCACCTTCAATGATCTTTCCTGCGAAAGGTGTGGTGGCAACGGCGTCACCAAGGAACCCGATGATTCCGGAAATACCTTCCCGGAGGGTTTTGGCGTGGGCGTTAGTACGGTAGCCAAGCTGCTGCACCGCGTCCTTCACCCGCTGGCGGGTTTCGTCCGAGAACCTGGAACCGGACGCTGAATTCAGGACCAGGGAGACGGTGGCCTGGGAAACTCCTGCGGCAGCCGCCACGTCATGCATGGTGGGTCCGGAGTGGGGGCGGGACCGGGCCATGGGCACCTCCTTGGGCCGTTAGTTATGCGTATCAGTTATTCGTATAACCGACAGAAAGAACAGTAACCTGCACCACACGGCGGCGTCAAGATGTTACTTATTCAGCCTGCACGCGGGGTCCCAGTGTTTGCAGGGCATGGAATGTGGGAGGCGGCATTCTCATCCCAAACAGGCCGCACTCTCATTTCTGTGTGCGTTGGCGGTAGTGCCGCGGGGTTTCTCCCGTGTCGTTGAGGAAGTGTCGGTTGAAATTGGAGAGGTTGGTGAAGCCGACTTCATAGCAGATGTCTGACACCGCCTTATCGCTGCGCTCGAGCAGGCGCCGGGCATGTGCCAGCCGCAGTTTCCGGACCAGGTCACTGAAGTTCTGTCCGGTGGCGCGCTTGAAGTACTTGGAAAAGGTGGGCTCCGGCATCCCCACCAGGGCAGCAGCCTCAGACATCCGGACGCTGCCGGAGTGATTGCTGAACACGTACTCCAGGACAAGGTCGACGACGGCGGCGGCCTGTCCGTCCAGCTGCGGCCTGAACCATTCTTCCGCGAGATACCGGCGGTCACCTTCCGGCGCCGCGGCAAGGAGTGCGAACAATTCAAACAGGTGCTGGAGGCGCTCCAGGCCGGTGGTCTGGCCCATGGCCTCAATGGCCACCGCCGCTGCCGCTGCGGTTTGTCCCAGGAATTCGATGCCACGCGCTGACTGTTCGAGCAACGGACGGACCTCGGCCAGCTCGGGGACCACGCCGGACGCCTGCTCCACCCACTTCCCGTCGAACTGGATGACAGCGTCCCGGTTCTCCAGTACTTCGTCCGGCTCCAGGTCGCTGACCCAGTCGTGCGGCAGGCCAGACCCCACGATCGACACGTGGCCGGCCTCAAAGGTGCCGATGTGGTCGCCGACGATGAATTTTCCGGTGCCCTTGCGGATGAGGTGGATCTCGTACTCAGGATGGTAGTTCCACCGTGCCAGCGGGCTTGGGTAGCTGTGCTGGTGCCACCGCACCGAGTGGTTGGGATCCGGGGGAATCACTTCGCGGTTGGCCCGCATGCCCAGAAGTCTTTCGGCCAGCCGGGCAGTCGCTTCCTCGGCATCATCCACTGTGGCCATGGCAGTCTCCGTGTATCCGGTGGTTATGAATTTTGGACAGCATCCCCTGAGCCCTCACCAGCGTACCGGCTGATGAGGCTTATCAGATCGGAAAATAAGTATCAGAAACGGGCAACGGTGACGCTAGTTGTGGCACATCCCGCACACCTACTGTTGAGGAACAAGAGCACGGCACCGGGATCCCGGAGGCCGGCCGCACACCAGACCGGCACCCTGACGCAGCAGTCGGGTGCATCTGCCCTGAATCTTCCTGAAGAACAAAGGAGTCCTTAATGCGCCCGAAAACGCGCGCTGCCGTCCTGTCCGCCGGAGCCCTCTGCATCGCTCTGGGCGCCACGGCCTGCGCGGGTGCCGGCGGAGGCAATTCCGCCGGCAACCCCAACAGCATCAACGTCCTGATGGTCAACAACCCCCAAATGGAGGACCTGCAGAAGCTCACCGCAGACAACTTCACCAAAGAAACCGGCATTAACGTCAACTTCACGATCCTGCCGGAGAACGACGTCCGGGCCAAGATCAGCCAGGAGTTCTCCAGCCAGGCCGGTCAATACGATGTCGCATCGCTGTCCAACTACGAAATCCCGTTCTATTCCGCCAACGGCTGGCTGGCACCGCTGGACAGCGTGGCCAAGGACCCCGGCTTCGACCAGGCGGATATCCTCCCCGCCTACACTGCTTCCCTCACCGGTACGGACGGCAGGCTCTACGGCGAACCGTTCTATGGTGAATCGTCCTTCCTGATGTACCGGAAGGACATCCTCGAGGCCAAAGGTCTCACCATGCCGGACAAACCCACCTGGGACCAAGTGGCCGACATCGCGGCGAAAGTAGACGGCGCAGCACCCGGCATGAAAGGCATCTGCCTGCGCGGCCAGCCCGGCTGGGGCCAGGTCTTCGCGCCCCTGACCACAGTGGTGAACACCTTTGGCGGCACCTGGTTCGACAAGGACTGGAATGCCCAGGTCAACAGCCCGGAGTTCACCGCCGCCACCGAGTTCTACACCAACCTGGTCCGCCAACACGGTGAAGCAGGAGCCGCCCAGGCAGGCTTCACCGAGTGCCTGAACAACATGAGCCAGGGCAAAACGGCCATGTGGTACGACGCCACCTCGGCCGCGGGTGCCCTTGAAGCCGACTCCTCTCCGGTCAAAGGCAAAATCGGCTACGCCCAGGCTCCCATTAAGGAGACCAAGTCCTCGGGCTGGCTCTGGACCTGGTCCTGGGCCATGCAGGCCGCCTCCAGGAAACAGGATGCCGCCGGGAAGTTCGTAGCCTGGGCCAGCTCCAAGGACTACGAACATCTCGTGGCATCCAAGCTCGGCTGGGCCAAAGTCCCCTCCGGCAAACGCGTCTCCACCTATGAAAATGCGGAATTCCAGAAGGCTGCCCCCTTCTTCACCGCGGAGCGGTTCGCCATCGAGAACGCCGATCCCAAGAACCCCGGCACCCAGCCGCGACCCGCCGTCGGAATCCAGTTTGTGGGCATCCCCGAGTTCGCTGCCCTGGGCACAAACGTTTCGCAGGGCGTCAGTTCCGCCATCGCGGGGCAGGGCACGGTGGCGGACGCTTTGGCCAAGGGCCAGGACGCCGCCCAAAAAATCGGCAACAAGTACAAGTAGCACCAACCGAACCGCAGGAGAATCCCATGACTACCGCAACGGCGCGTATCTCCCGACCGGGACACACCGCAGCCAAACCCACACGACGTGCGCCATCCCGTGAACGCGCCATGGCCTGGGCACGGCGTGCGCCGCTGCTCCCGGCCCTGATCTTCCTCATCGTGGTAACCCAGCTTCCTTTCGTGGTGACGTTGTTCATCTCGTTCCTGAACTGGAACAGCCTTAGCCCCAGCAAGACGGCCTTCGCCGGGCTGGAAAACTACATCACCGTCCTCACCGACCCGGACCTGCGGCAGGCGATCTTCACCACCATCGTCCTCACCGTCTCTGTGGTGCTCGCCAGCCTGCTCATCGGGCTGGGCCTGGCCCTGCTGCTGGACAAGAAGTTCCTGGGCAGGGGATTGGCACGAACCCTGCTGATCGCACCGTTCCTGGTGGTCCCCGTGGCTGCCGCGCTGATCTGGAAGCACGCCCTCCTGAATCCCGCTTACGGGCTGATAAACGGCATCCTCACCTGGCTCTGGTCGCTTTTCGGCAGCAGCGCTGCCCCGCAGCTGGACCTGCTGTCCCAAGCACCCCTCGCAGCCGTCGTCGTCTCCCTCGTATGGCAGTGGACGCCGTTCATGATGCTCATCCTGCTCGCCGGTTTGCAGTCGCGACCCATGGACACAGTGGAAGCGGCCCAAATGGACGGCGCCACACCTTGGGCGATCTTCCGGCACCTGACGCTGCCACATCTGCGCCAGTACCTGGAACTCGGCGGTCTGCTCGGCGCCATCTACATCGTGCAGAACTTTGACTCCGTCTTCACCCTCACGGCGGGCGGCCTGGGCACCGCCAACCTGCCCTACGCCATTTACCAGACGTTCTACTACGCCAACGAATGTGGCCTGGCCTCCGCCGCCGGCGTCGTGGTGGTCATCGGCACCATCATCGTGGCGACCTTCGCACTCCGCACCGTCTTTTCACTCTTCAAGAAGGAGGCAGCACGATGAGCACCCTTACCCCTGCTGCACCGCAGAGCACCCCACCTCGCCCCACAGCGCTGACCACCGGTAACCGCAAGCGCGGTAACACGAGGATGGACCCCACGCGCAACAACACCGCTGCCGGTGTCGCTGCGTGGCTGCTGGCCCTGCTCTTTGCATCCCCGGTGGTGTGGATCATCCTGACCTCGTTCCACTCCGAGACGGATGCGGCCACCAATCCGCCGTCGATCACGGCAAGCCTGACCTTGGACGCCTACCGGGAATTCTTCGGCGAGACGTCCGGCGTCAGCCCGTGGCCGTCCCTGATCAACTCCGCCACCGCATCCATCCTGTCCACGGTCCTGGTCCTGGTGCTGGCCATCCCCGCCGCCTACGCACTCTCCATCCGGCCGGTGAAGAAGTGGACCGATGTCATGTTCTTCTTCCTCTCGACGAAGATGATGCCCGTGGTGGCTGCGATCCTGCCGCTTTACCTGTTCGCCCGCACTGTAGGGGCACTGGACAACATCTGGTTCCTGATCCTGATGTACACCTCCATGAACCTGCCCATCGCGGTGTGGATGATGCGGTCCTTCCTCGCCGAAGTTCCCGAAGAAATGCTGGAGGCGGCCCAAATCGACGGCGCCAACCTCCTGCTGATCCTGCGCAAGGTCATCGCCCCGGTCGCGATGCCGGGCATCGCCGCCACCGCCCTGATCTGCTTCATCTTCAGCTGGAACGAACTGCTCCTTGCCCGCGTCCTCACCGGCGTGGTGGCGGGCACCGCCCCGGTCTTCCTGACCGGCTTCGTGTCCGGGCAGGGATTGTTCCTCGCCAAAGTCTGCGCGGCCGCCGTCGTCATTTCCCTGCCGGTGCTGTTCGCCGGTTTTGCCGCCCAGGACAAACTCGTCCAGGGCCTCTCCCTGGGCGCTGTCAAGTAACGTGCACGCCGCTTTCGAAAGGATCGCTCCGATGACAACTCCCACAACCCGGTTCCGCCCCCGCGCCCACGCGAAACTGCCCGCGACCATGCGGGCCAGCGTCCTGAAGAGCCAGGGCGACATGTCCATGGAAACCTTGCCGCTCCCGCAACCCGATGCGGACCAGGTACTGGTGCAGGTGGCCGCCGTCGGTGTCTGCGGCAGCGACGTCCACTACTACGAGCACGGCCGGATCGGCCCTTACGTTGTGGACCACCCGCTCATCCTGGGCCACGAACTCTCCGGCCGGATCGCCGCCGTCGGCAGCTCCGTTGACCCCGCCCGCATCGGCCAGCGCGTCGCCGTCGAACCCCAACGGCCTTGCCGTACGTGCAAGCAGTGCAAGGCCGGCCGCTACAACCTGTGCCCGGACATCGAGTTCTACGCCACCCCGCCGGTCGACGGCGCGTTCGCCGAGTACGTGACCATCCAGTCGGACTTTGCCTACGACATCCCGGACAGCGTCAGCGACGAGGCCGCCGCCTTGATCGAACCTCTCTCCGTGGGTCTCTGGGCTTGCGAACGCGCCGGGATCAAGCCCGGCAGCAGGGTCCTGATCGCCGGAGCCGGGCCCATCGGCATTATCGCCGCCCAGGCCGCCCGCGCCTTCGGCGCCACCGAAATCTACATCTCCGATATCGCCGAGGACCGGCTCGCGTTCGCCCTCCAGCACGGCGCCACGCGCGCGCTCAACGCGAAGACCGACAGTGTGGAAGGGCTCGACGTCGATGCGTTCATTGACGCCTCCGGCGCACCCCAGGCGGTCCGCGCCGGGATCAAGGCAGTGGCACCCGCCGGCCGCGTCATCCTGGTGGGGCTCGGAGCTGACGACGTGGAGCTGCCCGTCTCCTACATCCAGAACCGGGAGATCTGGCTCTCTGGCGTTTTCCGCTACACCAACACCTGGCCGCTGGCCATCCAGCTGATTGCTGACGGGAAAGTGGACCTGGACATCCTGGTCACCGGCAAATTCAACCTCGCCCAGTCAGAAGAGGCACTTAAGGCCGGCAAGCAGCGTGGACAGCTTAAAGCCGTGGTCTACCCGGGCCGCTAGATCCATGCTCCCGGGACTGATGAAGAGAACTGCGAGGAAGCAAGCCATGACCGATACCGGACCCACACCTGCGCGCCTACCGGCTGAACGGGGAGCCATCGTCACCGTCATTGGTGAATCGCTCGTCGACGTCATCCGGGAAGCCGGACGGACAACTCCGGCCCGGGTCCACGCGGGCGGGAGTCCCCTCAACGTCGCAGTCGGGGTGGCCCGCTTGGGCTTTGCCAGCAATTTGGTGACGCACTACGCCGATGATCAGTACGGTCTCATGATCGAAGAGCACCTCCAGTCCAACGGCGTCGCGGTGATCAGGGGCGGCAGCGCACCGACGTCGACGGCCACCGCAACGTTAGGTGCCCGCGGTGCCGCCGCTTATGCGTTCGACATCAGCTGGGACCTGGCGGGGGCAACACTGCCTGCGTTGGCCGCCGTCGAGACTTCCTCCCATGTGCACGCAGGATCAATTGGGGCTCTACTGGGGCCAGGGGACCAGGCCGTCCTTGGCCTTCTCGAGGCGGCGGGGGAGGGGGCAACGATCAGCTACGACCCCAACTGCCGGCCGGCCATCAGCCCTGATGTCACCGCAGCTCGTACACGGGCGGAACGGTTTGTGGCGGCCAGCGACATCGTTAAGGCCAGCGACGAAGACCTGGCCTGGCTGTACCCCGACCGCAGCCCGGAGGAAAGCCTTGCAGCCTGGCTGGAACTGGGACCGTCCATTGCAGCCCTGACCCGGGGCGCCGCTGGCCCGGTCATCATCACCCGGCGCGCGCGCATTGAAATGCAAGCAGAACCCGTCACCGTGGCTGACACCGTGGGCGCCGGCGACTCTTTCATGGCCGCTGTCATCGCCGGCCTTGCCCAGCTCGGAACGCTTGGGGCAGCCGGAAGACAACGCCTGCAGACGCTGGGCACGGACGAGCTCCATGCCCTGGCCGCATATGCCAACCGGGCCGGCGGGATCACCTGCTCCCGGCCGGGAGCCGACCCTCCCCATACCACTGAACTGGGACCGCTGTCCGCCGCAGCACCAGTGCGGTGACTTCACCCTCCAGGACACATCCACACAGAATTGCGGCCAGTCATAGATAAGGAACCATCTTTCGTGAACTCCGAGCAGCTACAAACCCCCGCACTGAAGGTCAGTGTCGTCGGCATCGGCTGGGCAGGCCAACAGCATTTGAAGGCCTACAGCAGCATCCACGGTGTTGAGACCCTCGCCGTGGCGGGGATGGAAGAGGAGCCCCCTGGCTGAGATTGGCATCCACGTCCTCGACTACGCGCACCACCTGCTGGGCGAACCAAAGGTCCTGAGTGTCTCGGCGACCATCCACGCGGAGCTGTCGGCCAGCCCACGATCTTCACCGGCAAAGACGGGCAGAACGCCGACTACATTCCCGAAGCCCAGCCGGGCCTGGGTCTGGGCGCCATACGTGACGGTCAAGCCCCGTCACCATCGTTCGAGGAGGGGTTGCAGGTCCAGCGGGTCTTGGCAGCCATCGAGGAATCAGCGGCCGCAAAATCGATTGTCGTTCAGATCTGAAAGAGCAGGCAACCGCGCCCGACCCGGCGGCCGTGGCCGTACGGACAGCGGGACAGGGCAAAGAGAGGGAGAGCGGGGCATGTATCCATGCGCCGCTCTCCCTTGGTGTATCTAGTTCTTTCGGCCGGGCAGGAGCAGGAGCGCGTCACCGACGGGGCGTTCGCCGGTGGCGTCCGACGGTGAGTTCATGACCTGGCCACCCTCGACCATGGTGGTGGATCCGCCGCCGTCGAGGTTCATGGCGTTGACCATGCCGAGCGACTTGGCCACGTGTGCTTCCTCGTTCAGGCTCAGGCCCAAGGAGGTGGTTTGGCGGCCGTCGGCGGTGACCAGCAGGGTCCGGCCCTGGGCGTCCACGCCGGCGAAGGTGCGGGGGTTGCGCTTGTGGACCCAGCCGTAGAAGAAGCTGTTGCTGTCGTTGGTCCGGACCATGCCGTCGCGCTTGGCGGTGACGTCCAGCTGGCCGTTCCGGACCAGAGTCGGGCCGCCGTTGACAACGTCCGTAGTCGGCGTGGTGGTCAAGGTTTTGCCATTTTCGGTGAGCAAGTCCGTGTCGACTTTCAGCTTCTTGCCGGGCACGGCCATGGCGGCGAGCTTGTCGACGTCCGAACCGATGGCCTGCAGGGTCTGGCCGCCGGCGGGGACGGCGCTGCCGCGGGTGTGGTTGACCGCGGTGACGGTGCCCTGCGCGTCCAGGACGGCCTCGAGTCCGGGGCCGGCCGGGGTGCTGGGGCCGTATTCGGGGGTGAAGGCGACGATTTCGTTGGCGTCCGTGCAGGTGAAGTCGTGCAGCGGAAGGTTGGTCGGGGTGTCGTCGGTGCCGCCGCAGTTGCGGATGAGCCCGGGCACGCGGTCGATCCCGTCCAGGGGGAGTTCTGCCGACCCGGGCGCGGTGACGGTGCCGTGCCAGTGCAGGCGCTCGATAGTGGTGCCGTTCTTGTCCAGAACCAGGGAAGGCCGGTCGCCGACGGGTTCGCTGAGGACCTTCCCGTCGTGGACTGCGGCTCCGGCTGGGTCCCCTGGGGCGCCTGCTGCCGGGTCCATGGTGAAGAATCCGCCGTTCACCGCTGCCAGCGCACCGGAAGCAGCGGAGAGCTGGCTTGTCGCTTCGCGGTCTTCGAGGTTGGGGCCGAAGGAGGAGCTGAGGTCTCCGTGGAATTCCTTCGGGTCAATGGTGAGGACCTGCAGGTTCCAGGGGCCGCGGTCGTCCTCGCTGGTACCGGCATCGCCGTCCCAGCCTGTGTAGATCACCGAGGCTTTGTAGCCGGCGGCCTTGACCTGGTCGACGGTGGGGGAGCCGTCCGCCTTGGACCCGAACTGGCCCACGCGGACCCGGTAGCCGAGGTCGCCGCCGGCGTCGGCCAGCTGGGGTGACTGGACGTGTTCAACCCGGGCAGTAAGACCGGCGGCGTTGAGCTTGTCTGCGACCATCTGGGCCTGCGACTGGGTGGACAGCG
This sequence comes from Arthrobacter sp. NQ4, assembly GCF_029077345.1. Classification (NCBI taxonomy): domain Bacteria; kingdom Bacillati; phylum Actinomycetota; class Actinomycetes; order Micrococcales; family Micrococcaceae; genus Arthrobacter; species Arthrobacter sp. NQ4. The sequence continues at coordinate 36,400 of NZ_JARETC010000002.1, forward strand.
CGGAGGCGGGGGCGTCAGGGTCCGGCGACGTGGAGGGGACCGCGACTTCGGCGGTCCAGAAGAAGTCCTGGTTGGGGGTGCCGCGGGTGATTGTGGCCCGGGTCAGGCCCGGGGCCAGGGTGGTTACGTTGCGGGTCTCGGAGAGGTCCTTGGCGCCGAGGTCCAGGTGGGTGGACGACGGCGCGGCGGCCTTCTGATCGGGAGCCGGTGCCGTGGGTGCCGCGGTGGAGGGGCCTGCGGGGGTGAGGAAGGCGAAGGGGAGGGACACGGCCAGTGCGGTGATGACCGCACGGCGGTGACGATGATTGGGGGTGATCATGGTTACCGACCTTAGGGTGCCTCGAAGTCAGAGCGGGCTCCCACGCGCCGGGGTTAAACATGCTTTCGGCAAGTGTTCATCACGCGTTGGGAAGACCGTGTCCGGATGTTCCGTGCGGCTGTGACGCCGATGAAGTTCCTCGACTCCCCACGCGGCCCCACGCGTCGGCACAAATGGTGTTGATTTCGATGGGTTCCTGGCCGGGGCCAGCGCCGCCCTTCGGTGTCGGCTCGACGGGCCGTCCGCTTTTGTAGTGGTTGGTCCAAAGATCACCGGCATGGTGGTGGCCTCGCTACAAAAAGGCCGGAGGCAGGGCTGTGTAGCCTTCTTCGCAGGACCCAGCCCAACACCACAGGAGGAACCATGACCCGACCGGCGACGCCGAGCCCGGCCCCGTCCCAGTCCCCGGCCCAGGCACCGCGCCCCGCGGCCGGGACCGGACCCCGCACGACCCGCCGGATATGGGATGCGCAGTCACTGGCCCTTATTTCCGTGTTCGCCGCGTTGATCGCAGCCTCGGCGATCGTCCCGGGCATCCCTGTCGGCGGCTTCGGGGTGCCCATCACCCTGCAGACCCTGGCCATCATGGTGACCGGCCTCGTCCTGGGCGGACCGCGTGCCGCAGCCGCTGTAGCGCTGTACCTCCTCCTGGCGTTCGCTGGCCTGCCGATCTTCTCCGGCGGCCGGGCGGGACTGCAGGTCCTCGCCGGCGGATCGGCCGGATACATCGCGGGGTTCATCCTCGCCGCCCTGCTTGTCGGCATGGCCGCGGAGCAGGTCATCCGGCGCGTCCCGGCCAAGCGGCGCGGCCTCTGGTTCTTCCTCTCCGCCGTCGTGGTTACCGTGGTGGCATCGCACCTGCCCGGCGTGCTCGGCATGATGGTCAACCTCAAGCTGTCGTGGCCGGCTGCCTTCGCCAGTGACCTGATCTTCTACCCGGGCGACATTGTGAAGGACGCGGTGGCGTCCGCAGCAGCGGTGGCCGCGCACCGAGCCTTCCCGGACATCCTCGTGCGCCGGGTGAAGTGAGCGGGGCCGGACCCATGATGATTTTCGGCAGGACCGTGGATGACCAAACCCGCTGCATTCACTACCACACCCAGGAAGACGTGATAGCGATCAAGTTCAAGTGCTGTCGTCGGTACTATCCCTGCCATCTATGCCATGAGGAGGCAGATCACCGGGCCCAAACGTGGCCGCGGAACGAGTGGTCCGAGCCGGCAGTTCTCTGCGGTGTCTGCAAAGGTGAGATGTCCATCCATACCTATCTGGCAAGCTCATCGTGCCCCTACTGCGGCGCGCGTTTTAACGAACGGTGTGGCGCCCACACGCACCTGTACTTCCAAACGACGTAACGCCGGGCAACCGGGATGGATTCAAATCTGGCGACTCATCTGCGAGAGGGCCATGATGCAGATCCCGCCGCCAAGCAGGATGAAAATCCCGAGGCCAAAAAGCAGACCCGCGCCCAGTCCGGACGTAGGTGGCCTGACCGCGAGCACACCGGCAAGGGCCAAATAGACCCCGATGGGGATGAAGACTGCAGGTCCCGCGAGGAAGGTCTTGGCCAGCAGGTAGCCGAACAAGCCCAGTCTTGCCAGCAGGATCAGCCACCTGAGCGCATCAGCATTCACTGTCCGCCCTACGCTCCGTCTTGCCCGGCGACGCCAGTCAAAAGTTGACCGATCCACTACACGAAGCCCATGCAGGCCACGAAGATTCCAACTACGGCCATGTCAGCCATCAGCCACCTCGCCCATGACAAAGCCGTCACGTGCGCCGCGGTCGCCGGGCCGTTATCTTTCCAGTCCCCAGCATTCCCCGTCTCCTGAGTCCTAGAATGGCGTCAAGGCTTGATCCCGCACCACTGACCGAAGGGTTCATCAGCGTGAGTAATGAAAATGTAACGCCGGCCGCCACCACGGCGGCCCGTACCCTGTTCCGTGCCGCGCTTGGCGGTGTGCTCGTCGCACACGGGTCGCAGAAACTCTTCGGTTGGTTTGGCGGCGGCGGTATTGAGGAGACCAGCAAGGGCATGGATGCCATGGGCTTCCGCCCTGCGAAGACCAGTGCCATGCTGGCTGGTCTCGGTGAAGCCGGTGCCGGGCTGGCGCTTGCCCTGGGGTTCGCCACGCCTGCGGCGGGAGCGGCCGCTGCTACCACCATGGGGGTGGCGGCCAGTGTGCACGCGCCGAACGGCTTCTTCGCCATGGACGGCGGCCTGGAATACCCCGCAGTGCTCGGGCTCGCGGCCACGTCCTTCGCGATCGGGGGACCAGGGCGGGTTTCCCTGGATGCCCTCACCGGTCATGTTTTGGACAGGCCGTGGATGCGGGCAGTCGCCGTCACTGCCATACCGGTGGCTATCGGTATCCAGATTTACCGTCGCCGCCAGGCGCTTGCTGCGGACCACACGCCTGCCTCGAGCGCCACGCCGGCGGAGGACGGGTCCTCTCAACCGTCCTGAACCAGCATGCCGGTGCGCCACGCCAGCCCCCTCCCTTCTCGCTGCGTGATCCGGCTGCAGTAGTTATCAGGCAGCACGGCAGCCCGGTTGGCACTGGATTCTTGAAGGTCACGGCTACTCCTTGCGCGTCGTAGCCTCACCAAGGGTGGGCCGTCCCCGCCGGAGCTTTCCGGCAGGAATACCGGGCCAGGTCTGACCCTCGTTGTATTTGCGTTGGAGTCGCTTGACTTCCGCCATCGTCGCGGCAACCACGAGATCAGAGAGCGAGGCGTACCCTTCCCCGGGTCCGGCGGCCTGAAGGGCCGCGCGGACCTGCACCAGTACGGAACGGTGGACGAGGGGTCCCACTGTGGCAGTGGTGTAGCGCGCCATTTTGCCGGCCGTGCTCTTCGCGGTTCCCTGCAGTGCCCCTCTTCACCTTTCGGGTCGAAGCATGTCAGGGCACAGAAGCCACTACAGGAGTGCTCTGGTGGGTTTGTTCTGTTGCGGGTCTCGATGTTGCGGAGTCCGGTGCTTCGACTGCACCTTTCAGTTCGTCCAAAGTCGGCGGGTTGGCTCCGGCCCGCTGTACGGTGATGGCCGCCGCTGTGGCTGCAGTGCGTCCCAGCTGCTCCAGGACAGCAGGGGCGAAGCCTTCAGTTCCCCGGGTGAGGAGACCAAGGATGAGCGCGGCCATGTAGGAGTCCCCAGCGCCAATGGTGTCCACGACCGAGGTCCTCACCGCAGGGATTGTGACGCCTGCGGCAGCGGAGGTGAATTGGGACCCTTCGGCCCCTTTTGTTATGACCGCCAGGCCGGTGCCGAGCCGGAGGATATGGTCGGCGATTTCCTCAAGGGTCTTGTTGGGATAGAGCCAGTGGGCGTCTTCGTCGCTGAGTTTCACGACGCCGGTCAGGGATACGAGTTCTTCGAAAATCCCTTTCGCTTCTGCATGGCTGCCCAGCAACGAGGGACGGATGTTCGGATCGTAGGTCACGGTGCACTGTGCGTGGGCTTGTTCCATCAGGGCTTTGACCACGCCCGCCCCCGGGTCCAGGAAGGTGGCTATGGAACCCGTGTGGAGGATTTTCGGCAAGTAGGCAGGCGTTGCTGGTGGCAGTTCCCAGTGGATGTCGAAGTCGTACTCCGCGGAGCCGTCAGACCCAAGGATTGCTGCGGCCGTTGCCGTGCGCGCGAGAAGCTTTGATCCCGGCAGGAGAGTCACTCCTGCCCGGTGTAGGTGCCCTTCTATCAGTGTGCCGCGTGCATCCGGGGCGATGGCCGTCAGCAGCCCGGTGGCGACGCCCAAAAGCCCTAGGCCGTAGGCGACGTTGGCCGGCGATCCACCGGGATGCTCAACCTGGCCGTCCGGAGTGGTGACCACGTCGACGAGTGCTTCGCCGACGACCAGGACGTCCAGGAAGCGTTGGGTGTCATGGGGAGTTGTTTTGGGGTTTGCCATGATCTTCTCTCCGGCAGGTGATGGTAGGGGAGCGGGCAGGCCATTCGGCGGCTGATGGCAGGACGGCCTGCCCGCAGCGTTTTGCGTTGGGTTATGACAGCGCGCTGATTTCGTTGATCGTGAGGTTGCCGAAGGTGGCAGTTCCCTCGTGTGCGTAAAGACGGATGCCATTGTCGCCGTCAAGGGGGAACACCCGGTGTGAGTGCACTACCCGTCCGTCTCCTACGAACAGTTCGACGCTTGTCCGGTCAACGAGGATACGGAGCGTTAGGCGCCCTGCCGAGGGGTCGAAGGGCGTCTGGCTTTCCCCGCCGGTTGGGTTGATGGTGGGTCGCCGGTTCACGTACACGAAGGGGCCGCGGAGGAATGCGCCGGCTGCGACGTGCCGGCCCCCGCCGGCTGCACGGCAGATCTCAAGGCCAACGTTGGCGGGCGGGCTGGCCGGATCCCACCTCAGCTCACAGTTCAGGTCATAGCCCAGTGAGTTGATATCGAGGTCCCGGGTGCCGGTGACAGTGACGTCACCAAGGCGGTGGCTTTGCTTAACGTGGTCGCTCAGGCCGGCTGTCGGGGCTGAGACGAGGTGGTAGCTGGTACCTTCCTTCTTCAGCCGGACATCGCGCACGATCATGTCGTCGCCGTTGTACGCGTCAGTCGCCAGGGTCGGGGTGTTGTGGGGGTAGTCCCAGAAGTTCGCCCATCCGAGCGCCCGGCGCAGGGTGGCATCCTCTGCTCCGGAGGTGTCGTGGTGGGGGTAGGTGACTGCTCCGTAGAAGTCATAGCCGTAGTCCAGCCATTCCGGCTCGGCCTGGTCGGGAACAAACGAGGTGCCGTTGAATGACCCAATCCAGTATGCGTAGGTTGCGGGCAGGCCGCGGCCTTTGCCGTTGGCGCTCGTGCCGAGGACCCAGTGCGAAGTACCGTCGTCGGCGGTCATTTGAAAAAGGTCGGGGCACTCAAGCAGCCCCAGATCAGTGCGGATGAACTCGCCGACCCGCTGCCAGGAGCGCAGGTTGGGGGATGTGTAGAAGCCGAGCTTCTGCCCTTCGGCGTTGACCATGAACCACTGACCCCGGTCGGCGTCCCAGATCACTTTCGGGTCGCGGAAGTCCTGTACTCCGGGGTTGGGCAGGACCGGGGCCGGGTCACCGGGCTGGAACGAGCGCCCACGGTCCGTGGAGTACCAGAGGTATTGGGCCTGGCGGCCTTGGGGCGCCTGCGTTACGAGGGCGATCACGGCGTTCTCGCCGTATCCGGCAGTGTTTCGTTCGTCGATGACAAGGCATCCTGACCAGCAGTCGCCGTTGTCGTTGCTGAATTTTGGAATGGCGACGCCGCGGTCGCGGAAGGAGACGTGGTCGGTGGTGGTCGCGCGGCGCCACGATGTGCCTCCACCACCCTGCAGGTAATCGCCGTTGTAGAGGTAGTAGTAGTGGTATTCGCCATCGATGTAGATGGGCCGCTGAGGGTCGTTTTTCCAGTTGTCGGGGACGCTGAAGTGATAAGTCGGGCGCATGCGGGTTGGTCCTTTAAAGGGCGGCTTGGCCGGAGTGGCGCTTGGGGTCTCTGGTGGTGCTGCTCCTGCCGGCTGGGCCAGGGAGGCGGAGAGTGCGAGCGATCCTGTGAAGGCAACCGCTCCACTTCCGGTGAGGAGGGCACGCCGGGAGACAGGGGGTAAATTTTGCATGGGTTCCCTTTCGGTAGACAGCTTCGGTGCTGCTACAGCATGGATATTGATGTTTTCGGGCAGCGCAGGGCGGTGCTGCTGTCGTATTCGATGTACCGTGCACCTGCCAGGACAGACGGGACGGGTGGCCTGTTTGTGACACAGGAACTTCAGGTTGCAGGCTGCGGTTCCGTTGAAAGTGCGTGGCCGCCGCCGGCGCCTGGCCGGTACAGGTGGCAGCGGACCCAGTGGCGGTCCAGCGGATCGCCCACCTGGTGCCGGACGGGTTCCTCGGCTGAGCAGCGCTGATCCGGATCGCCTTCGAAGGCGCAGGTGGTGGAAGCCATGACAGCCTGCCGGAGCCGGGCGCGGTGAAGGGGGTCGTAGGAGCCGGCACGGGCCGGATCCGGAACAGCCGAGACCAGCAATTGGGTGTAGGGGTGGGCCGGGTTGGCCAGCAGGTCCAGGGATTCGCCCTCTTCCACGATTTCGCCGGCGAACATGACAGCCGTCCGGTCCGCGAGGTACCGGGCTGAGGCGAGGTCATGGGTGATGTAGAGCATGGAAATGCCCTGTTCATCGCGTAGTTTCCGCGTCAGGTTCAGCACGCCGATGCGGACCGATACGTCCAGCATGGACGTTGGTTCGTCGGCCAGGATGACTTGAGGTTCGACGGCGAGCGCGCGTGCGATGGCGATCCGTTGACGTTGCCCGCCTGAGAGTTCGTGGGGGTAGGAGTTGAGCATGTCAGCCTGCAGCCCGACGGTGGTCATGAGCTCCTCGAGACGATGCCGGGTCTGCTCTTCGGTTCCGCGCCGGCCGGAGCCGCCTTTGCCGTGAATCACGAGTGACCGTCGCAGGAAGTGCTCGACCCGGTGTACGGGGTTGAGGGAGCCGAAGGGGTCCTGGAAGACCATCTGAAGCCGGGAGCGGAACGTGCGTGAGGCCAGGAAGCGGTCGCGTTTGAGGACGTCGACGCCGTCGAGCAGTATGGCGCCTTCGCTGGGTTTCTCAAGCCTCGCGACACAGCGGGCCAGGGTGCTTTTGCCGGAACCTGATTCCCCGACGAGTGCCACGATTTCTCCGCGGCCGATGGTGAGGTCTACATGGTGCAGTGCCCGGACGGTCTGGCTGGAGAACAGGCCGCCGGTGTGGAATGACTTTCCCAGTCCGCGCACCTCCAGAGCCGGGGTCCGGGTGGAAACATCCGGCCGTGTTGGGGAGTGGACGGTGTGGCTCATTGTGCTGCTCCTTCAAAGACGGCGGCTTCGGCGTCAAACGGTGCCACGAAGTGGCCCGGCGCAATTTCGGTAAGGTCCGGGATGTTCCGGAACTTCACGCCTTCGGGCAGGCCCTTGAGCGGGACCCGCGGGCCCGTGAGCGGCGGGAAAGCGCCCATGAGGGCCTGGGTGTAGGGGTGGCCGGGTGTGGTGTAGATGTCCTGGGCTTTGGCGGTCTCCACGATGCGGCCGCCGTACATGACGGCCATGCGGTGGGAGAGTTCCACCATCAGGGACATGTCGTGGGTGATGAACAGGACGGAGAAGCCCAGTTCGCGCTGGAGGTCCTTGATCTGCGCCATGATCTCCTGTTGCACCACCACATCCAGCGCGGTGGTTGGCTCGTCCAGAATCAGAAGTGACGGCTTGAGTGCCACGGCCATGGCGATGACGGCCCGCTGCCGCATCCCGCCGGAAAGTTGATGCGGGTACGACTTGAGGCGGGCGGGATCGATTCTGACCAGTTCCAGCAGCTGTGCAGCGCGTCGAAGGGATTCCTGGCGCGAGTAACCGGCGTGCGTGGTGAAAATGTCGGCCATCTGCTCCCCGATGGTCAGCACCGGGTTCAGCGAATTCATGGCTGACTGGAACACCATGGCAACGTCCTGCCAGCGAAAACGGCGCAACTCGTCCTGGCTCATCGCCAGCACGTTCCTGCCTCCGAAGGAGATGCTGCCGGCAGCGATCTTCGCCGGGTCCTTGAGCAGCCGCATGATTGAGTTGGCGATGGTCGACTTTCCACAACCCGATTCGCCGGCCAGCCCGAACACCTCGCCGGCACCGATGCTGAAGGAGACGTTGTCCACGGCCGTGGTCGAGCGGGTGTCTCCGATGTACTTGACGGTGAGGTTCTTGACGTCGAGGACTGGTTCGTGGGAGCCGAAGGAGGTCTGGGAGACGGTCACTGTGCCGCGCTCCTTTCGGTGGGTGCGGGTTTGCGGATCTTCCGCAGCCGCGGGTTGGTTACTTCGTCGACTGCGTAGTTGATGAGTGCCAGGGCGAATGCCACCAGGGCGATGCAGAGGCCGGAGGGGACGAAGACCCACCAGCTTCCGGTGAGCAGGGCGCCTTCGTTTCCGGCCCAGAAGAGGTTGTTGCCCCAGGAGACGGTGCTGACATCACCCAGTCCAAGGAATTCGAGGCCGGCTTGGGCCCCGATGCCGTAGATGACGCAGGCGAGCAGTGTTCCCATCACGATCGATGCCATGTTCGGCAGGATTTCGCGGAACATGATCCGTCCGGCTCGCTCGCCGGACACAACGGCGGCAGCCACGAAGTCCTTGGAACGGATGGACAGGGCCTGTGACCGGAGAACGCGAGCCGAGCCGGCCCATCCGGTGACGGTGAGTACCAGGATCACGGTGCCCAGTCCCGGGGGCAGGAAGGCGGCCAGGATGACGAGCAGCGGCAGGCCGGGAAGGAGGAGGAAGACGTTGGTCAGCAGCGACAGTGTTTCGTCGACGAATTTCCCGAAATAGGCCGATGCCAGCCCGACGAGGATACCGACGAAGGTTGACGCAAAGCCGACGGTAAGGCCCACGAACAGGGAACTCCGGGCGCCGTGGACGGTCAGGGCGAGCACGTCCTGGCCCTTGGCGGTGGTTCCGAGCCAGTGCTCGCCGTCCGGTTCCAGTGAGGCCATGCCGGTGATCCGGGAGGGGTCGCCTGGGAACAGCATGGGCGCGGCCAGCGCCAGGACGATGAAGACGAGCATGATGGCCATGCCGGTCATGGCCTTCTTGTTGGTGGTGAGTCCGTGGATGAAGCCGCGGTTGGTTTTGCGGGCAGCTTTTGCTTCGGTTGGCTGCTGGAGGATAACGCTGGTCATGGTCGGTCCCTTGGTTACGGGGTACGCAGTGCTCAGTTGCTGCGCACGCGGGGGTCGAGGCGGACGTAGAGGATGTCCACCAGGAAGTTCGCCAGCAGCACGGCGGCGGTGATGGTCAGGAACAGGCCCTGCATGAGTGGGTAGTCAAGGCCCTGGACGGCGTTGAGGAGTTGGTAGCCGACGCCGGGGTAGGCGAACACCACCTCGGTGAGAAGGGCCCCGCCCACGACGAAGCCCAGGCCCATGCCGAAGCTGGTGACGGACGGAAGCATCGCGTTCCGGGCGGCGTACCGGAGCATGATGCGGGCCGGGCGGAGGCCCTTGGCTTCGGCCATGGTGATGTAGTCCTCGGAGTTGGTGGCGATCATGGTGTTCCGCATGCCAAGCATCCAGCCACCGATGGAGACCAGCACGATGGTCAGCGCCGGGAGTACGAGGTGGGCGGCGACGTCTCCGAGGAACTCAGTGGTGAACGCCGGCTCCAGGCCGTCCGTGAACGCGTGCCGGATCGGGAACCAGCCCAACACCACGCCGAACAGGTACAGCGCGCCCATCGCAAGCCAGAAGTATGGAAACGAACCGATGAAGACCAGCACGGGAGGCAGGGCTGAATCGACCGCGCCGCCGCGGCGCCACGCTGCCAGGATGCCCAGCAGGTTACCGACGACGGCGGCAATCACCAGGGCGGTCCCGCCGAGCAGCAGGGTCCAGCCGATCTGGGACGAGATGACCTCGGTGACCGGTGTGGGGAACCGTGAAATCGATACCCCCATCTGCCCGGTGAGGATGTTCTGGAGGTAGCCGGCGTACTGTTCCCAGATGGGCCGGTCGTCGACGCCGAGCAACTTGCGCAGGGCCTCAATCTGTTCGGGCTGCATTCGGTCCTGGGAGCGGGCGAACATTCGGGAGACGGGGTCCCCGGGCATGAAGCGGGGGAGCAGGAAATTCAGGGTGATGGATGCCCAGAAGGCGATCAGGTAGAAACCCAGGCGGCGCAGGATGAAGCGCACGGTTTCCCTCCAATTCGGGAGTGGTGAAGTGTGGGGGCTGGCCGCCGGATAGTCCGGCGGCCAGCGGTGTCGCGCGGTGGGCGGCCAGGCCCTTACTTGCGCGGTTCCAGGCTGGTCAGCACCAGAACCGTGGTGGGTGCGCGAACCGAGAGGGTGGCGTAGGGGTTGTCCTGGGTGGGCCAGCCAATGAAGCGGGTGTCGTTGTAGGCACCCCACTCCGGGCCGGAGAAGAGCGGCACCAGCGGTGCGGCGTCGTTGTACTCTTCCTGCAGCTTGTTGGCAATATCCTTCTGCTTGGACTGGTCCGTGGCGGTAGCGAACTCCGTCAGCAGGGCATCGGCTTTGGGGTCGCCGAAACGGTGGTAGTTGTCGAACGTCTTGGTACCCACCGGCTTCACCGTGGAGGAGCCCATGGAGGTGTTGAAGTACTTGTACGGGCTGGGGTCGTTGGCGCTCCAGACGATGCCGGAGTCAAAGTCACCGGTTTCGTAGCCTGACACAACAGCGGCCCAGTCCGGGGAGTCCACTTTCGCGGTCACACCGACTTCTGCCAGGTTCTGGGAGATCACGTTCGCAACCGAGAGCCAGTCGGACGAGCTTGAACCCACGGAGATCTTGAACTCGAACGGCTTGCCGTCCTTGAGCGTGCGCTTGCCGTCGGCGCCCTTGGCGTAGCCCGCCTTGTCCAGCAGCTCATTGGCTTTCTGGACGTCGTGGTTGGTCCAGGTGCAGTTGTCCTTGACCTGGGTGTTCTTCCAGGTCTCGTAGTTGCCGGAGAGCCCGGTGCAGTCGGCCGGCTGGGCGTAGCCGCTCATGCCGATCTTGGTGACCTGGTCCCGGTCCACGGCCATGCTCAGCGCCTTGCGGACGTCCACGTCGTTGAACGGCGCCCTGGTGGTGTTCAGCTGCCAGTTGATCATGGCGCCCGTGGGCGGGAACCAGTAGTGCCGGTGGTCCTTGTCCTTTGAGACGAAGGTCTTCCCGATGTTCGGAATGTACTGCGGAGCCCAGTCCACGTCGCCGTTGGCTGCGGCGAGGTTGGCCCCGTCGTTCCCGGCGAAGGCGAGCATCTTGATGCCGGCGATCTTCTGTTTCTCCGGCTGCCAGTAGTTGGGGTTCTTCTTCAGCACGAAGGACTGGGCCTGGAAGCTGTCCACCTCGGTGTACGGCCCGGTGCCTACCGGTTTGGCGTTGGCCTCCTTCTCCGGATCGGCCAGTGCGGACCAGATGTGTTTGGGCAGGATGCTGAGTTGGCCGACGTCGTAGAGTGCGGGGGACCAGGGCTTGTTGAAGTTGAACGTGACCTTGTTGCCTTGTGCCGTGACGCCGTCGAGGTACTCGTAGCCGCCCTTCAGCTTCTTCTGAAGCTCGAACGTGTACGCGACGTCGTCGGCAACGAACGGCTGGCCGTCGGACCACTTCACACCATCACGCAAGGTGAAGGTGATGGATTTGCCGTCGTCCGCGGCCTTCCAGTCGGTGGCCAGCCACGGCACGGTGTCTCCCTTGGCGGGGTTGAAGATGAGGAGTGACTCGTAAATGGACTGCTGGACCATGGGGTTGACGGTTGGTGCGAACGGGTTGAAGTTCTGCACGAACGTGCCCATGTCTTCGCGGGGGATGGTGAGGAACGCGCCGGCGTTGGCTGCGGCGTCGGTGCCGGCGGGCTTGTTGCCCGTGGCAGAGCAGCCGGTCAGCATCGCGCCTACGGCCAGTCCGGCCGCGGCAATGCGGGCAGACGTGAAGAACCTGGTTTGTGTCATGATGGGTTATCTCTTCCTGTCTTCATCAGCAAGGTGAAGGGTGGGTGGGGGATTTGCTCTTCGACGTTGATTTCGCGGTCAGACCGAAGAGCGTTCTAGCAGCGGACAGTCGACCAACTGCTGGCCGGCAGGGATCGGCTGTCCTGCTGTAAGGGCGGCAAGCGTCTGGACTCCCAGAGCGCCCATCTTTTCGAACGGCAACGCAACCGTGGTCAGCTTGGGCCTGAGGTAGGCCGCGATGAGTTCCTGGTTGTCGAAGCCGATCACGGCGATGTCACCGGGGATGGCCAGGCCACGTTCTTTTATGGCGTCGTAAGCGCCCATGGCCATGCGGTCATTGAGGCAAAAAAGTGCGGTTGGCCTCTCCTTGGCCGGGTACCGGTCAAGGATTTGGCAGGCAGCGTCGTAGCCGCCGTCTGCCGTTGCATACCCGGCCACCACCAGCTCCGGATCGAGCTCAAGGCCTGCGTCGGCCAGGGATTCCCGGACCCCCTGCAGACGCCCGACAGCTGCAGGGATGCCCGGGTCCAGGTTGATCACACCGATCCTGGTGTGGCCGGCCTGGAGGAGGCGTTCGATGGCCACCCGTCCGCCGGCCCTTTCGTCGGGGACGATCGAGGGCAGCTTTCCGTCCAGGTCGAAACAGTTGACGAGCACCGTGGGCACTTCGTGCGCGCTTGGGGGCACATGTACACCGCGGTGGTGCGTTGCCGCGTACAGCAGGCCTTCCACCCGCTGCTCCAGCAACTTCTCAACGGCAGCCTCCTCCATTCCTTGGTTGGGGCCGGCCGTATCGCCCTGGTCCGACGGGGCAATAAGGAGGAATCGATGGTCGATCCAGGCCTGGTCCTGGGCGCCTTTGATGATGTCCACTGCGAAGGGTGCGGTCACGATCTCTGTGACAATCCCGTACCAGTCGCTGCGCTGGGATGCCAACGCCCTGGCCCCGGCATTTGGACGGTAGCCCAAGGCCTGGACGGCGTCGGCGATCCGGGTCCGCGTCTCTTCCGAGATGCTGGCGTTTTCGCGGTTGCTCAGCACGAATGAGACAGCCGTCCGGGAGACTCCGGCATGCTTGGCGACGTCACTCATGGTGACACCACGCTGCCGTGCAGCAACGGGTTTGCTTGAGGAGGCGTTTTTCGCCATTGAATGCTCCAGTGGTCTTCATTGAGCCGGGTAGTGCCAGTTCTGCCGGGAGGACATCTGTCCTGCCCGATTGCAAGTAACTCGCGTTACCTTGCGCGTGTGATCCAAGTTACCCGCGTTACTAAGGGGTGTCAATAGCCGCTGGTGGGCGCGGACATCCCCAGCCGTCTTCCGGCCGGGACGTGTGGCGGTTAGGGACGGTTCTTGAAGGACTCGACCTTCCCCGGGTCTCTTTCGACCACCGGGCCGAGGATCTCATCGATCATCACGAGCAGTTCCGGGTCAAGCTTGACTCCTGCAGCCTGGACGTTGTCGACGAGTTGCCCGGGCCGGGATGCTCCCACGATGGCTGCCGAGACATTGGGGTTCTGCAGTACCCATGCGACAGCGAAGGCTGCCATCGACAGTCCGGTCTCTTCGGCCAGGGGTTTCAGTTGCTGGACACGGGTGAGGATGTCCTCGCTGAGAAAGCGGTGGTCGTTTTTCAGGCCGCCGTTGTCGGCGCGGAAGCGGGAACCCTGTGGGGCCGCGGCGCCGGGAGCGTACTTGCCGGTGAGGACTCCCTGGGCGAGCGGAGACCAACAGATCTGGCTTATGCCCAGCTGCTCGCTCAGTGGAATGATTTCCTGTTCGATGACGCGCCAGAGCATGGAATACTGCGGCTGGTTGGAGATGAGCTGGATGCCAAGTTCGTTGGCCAGGGCGGCGCCCGACCGTAGCTCGTCCGTCGTCCACTCTGAGACTCCGATATAGTGCGCTTTCCCGGCCCGGACGATATCGGCAAAGGCCTGCATGGTCTCTTCCAGCGGGGTCTCGTAGTCGTACCTGTGGGCCTGGTAGAGGTCGACGTAGTCGGTTTGGAGACGGCGCAGCGATGAGTTGATGGACTCCATGAGGTGTTTTCTTGACAGGCCGCGGTCGTTCCGGCCGTCCCCCGTAGGGAAGTAGGCCTTGGTGAAGATCTCGACGCTTTCACGGCGGGTCCCTTTGAGCGCCTCGCCCAACGCTTGCTCGGCCCGGGTTCCGGCATAGGCATCGGCGGTGTCGAAGGTGGTGATGCCCAAATCCAGTGCTTGCTTGACGCACTGCGTCGCTGCATCCTGGTCAATCTGCTCACCGTGTGTGAACCAGTTTCCGTACGCGATTTCGCTGATGTATAGGCCGGAGGATCCCAGCTTGCGGTGTTCCATCAGGCTTTTTCCTTTCCTAAATCGATGAGTTGGAGCGCAGCGTCGGCCGTGCCACCAGTGGAGTACAGGGTGAGGGATGTCTGGGCACGGTCAGGGAAGATCAGTTCAGTCACGGTGGCGAGCCCATCGTTGGCGAAAATTTCCACGGAGCAGTGGTCAACGAAGATCTGGAGCGCGTAACTGCCGTCCTGCCGGGCGGCAATCGGAGCGAGGCTGGTGGAGGGGAAAGCTTCGTGAAAGCCGGTGTCCCCGGAGCGGGTACGGTCCACGATGAGTTCTCCGCTGCGGGGCCGGATCCCGATCCGCGTCCCGGCCGTGCCGTCGGCTGAACCCCTGACAACAAGGCCGAACTCCTCGGCACCGCCCGGCGTAAAGATGATGTCAATGGCCTGTACTGCTGCGCCGCCCTCGACTGCTGCCTGGCCGTTTATGGTTAGCCACTGCAAGGGGCCGGACTCCGACGTTGCTTTTACTTCCGGCGCGGGTTGCTGAACGAGCCTGGGTTGACCGTTCACGGAAACAAGGGAAATGTCCCTGACCAGGCTCATGGGACTGCGCCAGGGAGCGGTGGGAATGTGGTTGGCATACTGCCAGTTGTTCATCCAGCCGATCATCAACCGCCGGCCTTTTGGAACGTTGCTGAACGAGACGGCTGCATAGTAGTCCCGGCCCCAGTCAAGCCACTGGTAGTCGGGTACGCGCTCCGGATCCTGCATACCCTCGGTGAGGCTTGTCTCGGAGCGGAACGTGGCGCCGTCGAACTCTCCCACGAAATACTGGCCTGCCGACCCGCCGTTCGGGCCTCCGGGGTTCATGTTCACCGTCAGGACCCATTTCCTGACCGAGGTGTCACCGTTCAGCGGCAGCTCGAAGAGGTCCGGGCACTCCCAGATCCCGCCGGTGCCGTTTGCAGGGCCGAAGGTGCTGAGGTATTCCCAGTTCTTGAGGTCTTCCGAGCGGTAAAGCAGGACAGTGAAGTCATGTGCTTCGACGGCCACCATGACCCAGTAGCTGCCGGCGGGGCCGTTATAGCGGAAGACTTTTGGGTCCCGGAATTCCGGTGAGTTCCTGGTGAGGACCGGGTTGCCGGCATACTTCGTCCAGGCGTAGCCGCCGTCAGTGCTCCATGCAATGGACTGGGCCTGGGTGCCCTGATGGGGGGAACCCGGTTTGTATGCACTAGTGTAAATGGCCACCAAGGGGGCTTTTCCGTCTGCGCCGAATCCACTGGTGTTGCCGGTGTCCACCACGACGCTGCCGGAGAAGATTTCCTCGGTTTCATCGCAGGGGATTGCTACCGGTTGTTCCTCCCAGCTGACCAGGTCTGCTGAGGTGGCATGGCCCCACGACATGTTGCTGTGAACGTTTCCGTAGGGGTTGTTCTGGTAATAGAGATGGTAGACGCCCTCGTGGAAGACCAGTCCGTTGGGATCGTTAAGCCATGTGTTCCTGGCAGCGTAGTGGATGGCCGGCCGGTAGGTGTCGAGGGTCGGGGTGACGCTGTTCATTGTTCTCGTTTGATGGCCGTGTGCGCGGTCCGCAGTGCCATGGAGAGGCCGTGGGTTGGCATGAAGATGCTGCCCTGACCCGGACAGGCGGCGCCTGGGCCGGCCTGAAGAATCGGGTTTTGTGTCATGATGGAATATCTCTTTCCTGTCTTCATCAGCAAGGTGAAGGGTGGGTGGGGGATGTGCTCTTCGACGTTGATTTCGCGGTCAGACTGAAGAGCGTTTTAGCGGCGGACAGTCGACCAACTGCTGGCCGGCAGTGGTCGACTGTCCTGCTGTCAGGGCGGCGTCCACCAGGTGCCACGTTCTGGAAGGCGCTCACCGTCATATCTCCGGAGGTGGCTAAACGGCGTCCTTCGACGACGCCGCATTTCCCGCCGCCGCCATTGAACCGTCACCTTTACTTCTTGAGAAAACGCGCCCTCTCCCGGGAGGGCTTGTGGCCCAACCCCTTTAGGTAACACGCGTTACTGCGGTGTGATCCAAGTTACCCGCGTTACCCGTCGGTTGTCAAAGAGCGCCAGGGTCTGGAGCGCGCCCGGCGATGCTGCTATCCGGGGTCGGCGGCCGGAGCCCTGTGCGCGTCAGACCTTTGCGTTGTAGACGTCAAGTCCGAACCGGTTGAGTCCGGGCGTTCCGGCGTACCCCAGGTACGGCAGGCCGAATGTGTCCTCGATGCTGGCCAGCAGGCTGTAGTGGTTGTAGGGGGTGGTGGACCATGTCCCGCCCTTGGTGAACGGAGACAGCACCAGGGCTCCCACCCTGCCGCCGCCCATCCCTGTGATGCCGGGCAGCGCAGCGTTCGGTCCGGGACCTTCCCCGCAGCAGGCGCTCGCGTCCGACTGCGGCCCGTCGGACTCGTCGAAGGTAATGACCAGGACGCCGTCCTGCTTGAACGCGGGGGAGGACGTGATGGCCGGAACCCACTGCTTGAGCCATTCGTCGGCGCTCGCAAGCCCGCCCGGATGTCCGTCAACGCAGGGGGAATCGTGCCCGTCGTGGCACAGGTTGGGGGTGATCATCGACAGGTTGGGCGTGGTGGCAGCGGAGGCGAGGTCGGTTGCTAAGGCGGTCAGGTCGACGTCGTTCGCGGCGCAGTCGGGCGATCCGGTGATCCCCGCGAAGTACACGAACGGGTTGTGCCGCGCCGCATACTGGTCGCCCACCCGCGCCTTCTGCGTATCATCGACGGCGCCCAGGGCAGGGTGCCGGCAGGGAGAGCCCATGTCCTCCATGTAGCCCTTCCAGGTTTTGCCGGCCGCTTTCAGCTGACCGGCGACGGTGGGAACGCCAGTGGGGAAGACGCACCCGTCACCGACGGCCTGGCCGGGGCTCGCGGTGCCGGCGCCCACGAACGGCGTGTAGGTCTGGCAGTCGGCCTGCATCTGGGCGTTGGGGCCCTGCCCGGAAATCTGGGCAACATAGTTGGGCTGGGAGTTGTGCGCTGTGCCGTAGTACTGGTTCAGCAGGACGCCCTGGCTGCGCAGGGTCTGGGAGAGGTAGGGAGCGGCCGACGCCGGGCCCCACGTTTCGTCGTAGCCCTTGTTTTCGAGGTTGATCACGAAGACGTGGTTGGCTCCTGGCAGGTAGCCCTGGCTTGGTGTCGACGCAGTGGGGGCGCTGATGGCGGCGGCGGGGTTGAGGGTGGCCGCAGTTCCGGCGAGGGCGGCGGCAAGCACGGCCATGGCGGCCAGGGCGGGGCGGAGTTTGATTTTCACGGGAGCTTCCATCCGTCAGCAAGTGCTTTTTCTTTCAGGCCGGACCATTCCTCGGCCGGAGGCGGGCCCACCGGGGTGCAGGCAGGGCCGGCCACAAAGGGCGGGACCAGATACGTGGGGGCGGCAAGGTTTGCGGGCGTTCCGAAGTCCAGGACCTCGGCAATATTGCGTGCGGCCTGGTCCCGGGGCGTCAGGGGAGGCAGGTTCCAGCGCCACTCGATGGCCTTGAGGACCGAGGTGTGGTCGTAGACGTCGTGCGCAACGTATCGGCGGCGTGCGCGGGGTGAGACCACCAAGGAGGGAACACGGAATCCGCGCAACGCTGTTTCCGGGCTGGTGTCCGGTGCCGTCGCCGGGGGCACGTGGTCATAGAAACCGCCCCATTCGTCGTAATTGACCACAAGCATGGTGTTCGCCCAGCCTGGGCCGGACGTGACCGCGTTGTAGACCTCGGCGAGGAACGTTTCGCCGGAGCGGATGTCCGCGTGCGGATGGTCGTCGCCGGAGGTTCCTGAGCCTTCGTCCGTGAAGCGCGGGTCAACAAAAGAGACGGAAGGCAGAGCGCCCGCGGAGCAGTCCGCAAGGAACTCCGCGTACTGGCGGGAGATGCCCTGGTACTTGGTTCCCCACAGTGCCGTGAATGGGATGTCGCCGTAGTAGTACTTGCCTGAAACACCTGCCGCGGCCAGCCGGTCCCAAATGGTGGGAAGGGTGGAGGTGGTGGAGGAGTTGTGGATCCTGTCCGTGGCCGCAGCGTGTTGGTAGAAGCGGTTCGGGTACGTTTCGGCCATGGTGGCGGCGAAGTATCGGTCGCAGACAGTCCAGTCCGGTCCGGCCTGGCGCCAGAAGTCCAGATCCGGCGCGCTGTAGTAACCCACGGCGAACTCGTCGTTCTCACCCGCCCGCAGCCAACCGTCGTTTCTGCCGCCGTTGTACTGGATCCGGCCGCCCTCGTAGGAGTGGTCCGGGTCCGGATGGCCGCAGCCTTGAAAGTCGGTCAAATGGTAGGTGGAGTGGGGGATGCCGTAGCGGTCGGTGTAGCTGAGGCCGGACTGCGTGCCGTCAGCACCGGGCAGCCAGCCCAGGAAGTGGTCGAAGGAGCGGTTTTCCATCATCACGACGACGATGTGCTCGATGCCCGAGTCGCCGGGCGCCGGAAGCGTGGACGGTGCGGCGGCGGCCGGCCGGAAGGCGCTGCCGGCGGCCAAGGTGGTCGCGGCAGCGGTTCCTGCGGCGCCAAGGAAGTGGCGTCTGGAGAGGTTCACGTCTGGTTCCTTGCAGGTGAGGAGGACGGCGACGCGGGCACGCCCCCCGCCCTGGGCCGGTCGCCGGACCTGAAGTTACTGGTCGGTAAGATTTTGCGCTCACCAGTAGATCACGGCTTGTCACGGTCTTGGCTCCGAACCGGGGCTGTTCATGGAAAGTTCACTGGAGGTTCTGCGGGGGCGGACTGGTCCGTCCCTGGAGCCAGTCCTCAGTCACGCTCCATCTGAATGGTGATTTCGTAGGAATCTGAGCCTTCGGGAGACTCCTCGATGCACAGTGACTCCCGGCTTGTTCCACCAGTTCCGGTCCTGATGCAACCCACGTACCGTCCCAGGGCGGCGTCGCCCGTTCCGGACGTCATGCCGAACCTGCTTGCCGCAGATTCAAGGCTGACCTTGTGGGCCACGGTCCACCGTGCGCTCAGCCGCAAACAGGATGTGTCGATGGAGAGACACCCGGGATCAACCTTGGGGTCGTGGCGGGAGACCTCCACCCAATCATTCTCCGGTAGGTTGTCCGCGCGGGCCCTCATGGCACTCGCCTTCTCCTCCTGGGAGCCGCCGCCACCGTTGATCTCCTGGCCCAGCGCCGAGCATCCCGCGAAGACGAGAATGCACAGCAGGGCCACTGCCAGCGCGATACCGCCGAGGATCCATCCAAGCCGGCTTTTCTTTTTCGGCGGAGGCCCCGGCCAGCCTGGCTGCGGGTATCCGTACGGCTGGTGCTGATACTGGACCCGCGGAGAATGGCGCGGCTGGGGAGGGTGGGCTGGCTGCTGCTGGCCGTCATTCACTTCGGAGCCCCAGTGAGGACCGGCCCCGGCCGCCGGAAGAGGAAGCCAGCCTTGTGCGAGGCGGCCGAGCTCCCGTACCGTCCAGATGCCTGCCTTCGGCAAAGAACCACGCGTCCCCCAGTGTGTTGATCTTCCGGCAATCCTACGCGGGCAGGCTCAACTGTTGGCCAGTACTGACCTGACCCGGACGAGTGGCTCCGGGATCAGCCATTGAACGGCACTGGAGATTGATGCAACTGTGGAGCTCCGGTGATTAGTCCGGGTGGCCCGCTGGCTGGTCATCGTCCTGATTAAAGGGCGGCGCGTGAGGTCCGCGCTGCCGCCGCCTCAGCTTTTTGGGCTTCCGGACCCCCAACGCCATTGCCTGCCCGGGTTCGCGACCGCCGTCGGGCCTTCGCCAAAGACACCAGCAAGATCACTACGGTACCCATCCAGGCAAATCCGGTGAGGAACACCAGGCCGATCGACACTAAGGGGTGCATAGCCAGAGCATAGGACCACGCGGCCGGGACATCCGGGCGAAACTCCGCATGATTGGCGCCGGGATTTGCGCGGGCAGGCACCGGTGGTTGGCGTCCCGGCGATGGACACAAAAAAGGCGCGCCCCGTTCGCTGAGCGCGCCTTTCCCTTGATCCGGTCAGTGCTTGAAAGCATCCTTGACCTTTTCCCCGGCCTGCTTCAAGTCACCCTTGGCCTGGTCTGCCTGGCCTTCGGCCCGCAGGCTCTCATCGCCGCTGGCTGCGCCTGCAGCTTCCTTGGCCTTGCCGCCTGCCTTCTCGGCAGCATTATCGATCTTGTCACCCAGTCCCATGGTCTTACCTCCTGTGGTGTGGCAGCCGTTCGCATTCGGCTGCATCCATAGTAAGCATGCTTAGGTTCCCAATTTCAAGTGTTGTCGCTGCTTTGCCCGCTTCCCGGATGCCCCCGGCTGGCGAAAGCGGCTGCAGGCCAGGTCCCATTCGAGGGCCGGTAACTGCTATGCGGCTCCCAATTAATCATCGTGGTTCAGATGGTGTTTGCCATCACGTCGCTTCCCGTTCGGTCCGCATCGTGAGACTCGGGCGGTGAGTTCACCATGTAAAGCCCACGAGGCTGAAAGTGTTTTCCTGTCCCCCTCCCGCCGTGGATTCCTTGCCGCCGCACTGGCCGGTGCTGCCGTGACCCTGGCCCCGATGTCCTTTGCCGCTGCCGACTCGGGCAGCAGCAGGACCAAGACCATCACCGGCCACTTGGATCCCGGTGCCGCGGACTTTGTGTACCTGCCGGTCGAGGTCCCCGCCGGCGTTAACAAGATCAGCGTGTCCTACAGCTACAGCAAACCCACAGTTACCCCCGGACTGTTGTCCAACGCCTGCGACATCGGCGTCTTCGACGAGAAGGGCACCGATCTTGCCGGGAAGGGTTTCCGCGGCTGGTCCGGCGGCTTCCGCACCGAATTCTTCATCAGCGCCGCTGAAGCAACCCCTGGCTACCTGCCCGGACCGGTGGGCAAAGGCACCTGGAATATTGCCCTGGGCCCTTATCAGGTGGCCGAACAGGGCATGGACTACACCGTCAATGTCACCCTTGAGTACGGGCCCGACGCTACCCCGTTCCGTCCCCAGTACCCGCCCAAGCAGGCCAGGGGCCGTGGCCCCGCCTGGTACCGCGGTGACGCCCATCTGCACACCATTTACTCGGATGGCAAGCGCACGCCGGCGGAGGTGGCCGCCGGCGCGAGGGCAGCGAAACTCGACTTCATGATCAGCACCGACCACAACACTCCCGCCTCCCACGGCGTATGGGGTCCGCTGGCCGGCGACGACCTGCTCATCCTCACCGGTGAGGAAGTTACCACCCGCAACGGTCATTACCTCGCCCTTGGGATCGAGCCGGGAGACTGGATCGACTGGCGCTACCGCGCCCGCGACAAGGGCTTCGAGCAGGAGGCCCAGCACATCCACGCCTCCGGTGGCCTGCTCGTCCCCGCCCACCCGTACTGCCCCTATGTCGCATGCCGCTGGAAATTCGGCTACGACGCCGCGGACGCGGTTGAAGTCTGGACCGGTCCATGGACCGCGGACGATGAGTACGCCATCAACACGTGGGACTCCATGCTCGCCAGTTCGGTGCGCACCGGCGGCCGCTGGGTCCCTGCGATGGGCAACAGCGACGCACACAGCGAGCCGCAGGTCATCGGCCTGCCGCATAACGTCGTTAACGCCGCAGCGCTTTCCCACGACGCCATCCTGGACGGCATCCGCAACGGCCGCAGCTGGATTGCCGAGTCCGCCGGCATCTCCCTGGACTTCACCGTGTCCGCAGCCGGCCGGAAGGCAGGAGTGGGGGAGCGGCTCGACGTCAAAGCCGATGCCCCGGTGACAGTCAGCATCGACGTCAGTGGTGTCCCCAACGGTGTCATCCGGATCATCACTGATGAAGGGCAGACCCAGCAGGTGACGCTCCCGGCCTCCGGCCAGGGCACCCACACCTGGATCACCACCGCCCAGCTCTCCGCCTACGTGCGGGCCGAGGTGCGCCATCCCATGGCCGACGGCACGGCGAGCAACGGGACCAATATGGGGACGACGCTGCTGCTGGGTCCAATGGCCGCATTGACCAACCCGATCTTCCTCGGCGCCAAATAGGGGTCGATTGACGGAAAAAGGCCCAGGGGCCGGCTCCTGCGAGGGACCGGCCCCGGGACCTTCTTCAGCTGTTGGGCTCCGTCACTGCCGCGCCGGGACCGACGTCCTGAGGCTGTCGGTATTGGACGTAAGGTAATTGTGCACCTCATGGAAAGTCAGTTTCGGGGGTGCCGCAAAGCCCAATTCCATGCTGAGAGGTCCGATCTTTTCCTGGGCGAAGGTGTCGAACTGCTCACGGCTCTCCCAGACGTCGGTGACTTGGAATCCTTTATCCGTAGCCGTGGCCCAATGGGATATCGAACCTGCGGGACCGGGACCGCCTGGGGTCAAGCCCATTTTCTTGTTGATCTCGTCATATTGTTCAAGCGTCGACCCGTCGAACTCCATGATGATTGCGACTGCCATGATCTTCTCCTTCTTGGGTCGGGTCCGTTTCTTGCAGACGCGCGGGTGGATGGCCTGCCACGTCCGGCAAGGCGAATATAGAACCCCTTGCATGCGGCTTACATACGCAATTCTGCGCATAGCGGGTGCGGACCAAATGGGGTAGCCCCTACAACTGGCAAACCCTTGAATGTGCTGAATTCCGGCCCCTAGCCTTGGAAGACGAACCATTCGTTTTTGGTGGGCAGAAGAATGGATGCTGTTGGTGACCTTGCCGGCGAGCTCGTCCGGCTGCCGGACCGCGGGACTTATCTGAAAGCGGCGAGCGAGCTCCTGTCGAAGCTTTTCCCCTGCGATGGGCTGGCATGGAATGAGCTGGATATGCAGCAGGTCCGGGCGGAGGTCTACGCCCGCCCCGGGAACCACCCGTTCGGTGATCTTGCCCGAAAACTGCTTGAATTCCGAAACGACCATCCGCTCGTCACAAGCGCCTTAGGCGACTCCATGGCCGGCGTGTGGCGCCCGCGGCGCCTCAGCGACATTGTTTCCGACCGGGAGTTCCACGAATCGAGGCTTTATCGTGAAGGCTTCCGGGAGATGCGGATTAACCGTCAATTGTCGCTACGGACGGCACTGGCGGGCCCGGGAATATTGCACAGTTGGGTCATGAACCGCTGGAATCATGATTTCAGCGACAGGGAAATGGTCCTTGCCAGGGAAATCCAGCCAATGCTGTGCCTCCTCGACACGGCCTATTCACAGCCGCCGCCTACTGCAACGAACAATCCGTGGCCTGCCGACGGGTTCGGTCTGACAGACCGCGAGGCAGAAATCCTGGCGCTTGTGGCGCAAGGCCTTAAAAGCACAGCTGTCGGCCACCTTCTGGGAATCAGCCCGCGGACGGTATCCAAACACCTGGAACACTCCTACTCGAAGCTCAGGTGCACCAACCGCGTGGACGCCGTCAGGCTGTTTACAGCGGCCCCCAGCCGTGCCCCGGGTACCGGTAACTTCAGCGTCCCGGCGTGAGCCGCGCATCCTCCGTTGCACCGGTCAACCCACATGGATGCCGGGCCTGGCCGCCTTGTCAGGTTCCGTCTCGCGGAGGATTTCCCGGACCAGCGGAGGCGTATCGCCCTGGCCAAGGAACAGGTAGCGCATGAGGTGGTTGACCGGGCTGCCCTCAGACCATTCGAAGTAGCACTGCGGCATGACCCCGGTCGAGTCCCGGAGGGCCAGCAGGACTGCTGCGATGGCGTTCGGCACGGCGGGGGACTTCACGCGGAGGACCCGGTAGCCGTCAACCTCGATGCCCTCGACCCGCAGCGTGTGGCTGAATTCCGAGGGGTCGGATATTTCAACTTCCAGGAAGATGACGTCGGCGGGGCCGGGGACGGGGTTCAGCCCGCGCTGCTCGAACTCCTTCTCCGCGTACTCCGTCCCGTCCCCGGTCTGGCGTTTGTTCGCGATGATGTGGAGTTCCCGGTCGTACGCGATGGAATCGGTAATGAACTGGCGGGCGGCTTGGTCGAATTCGATGGTGTCGACCCGCAGTTCGGTGGTCCGGGTAACGCGGGACACGAGGGAGACGGCGATGATGCCGCCGATGAAGAACGCGGAGATAAGGAGGCCGTCCGGCTTTTCGATGACGTTGTCGGCCAAGGCGTACAGCAGGATCAGGGTCAGTGCAGTGAAGCCCACGGCGCTGGCCCGGCTGCGACGCCGGATGGCCGAGACGGTGACGGCGACCGCCCCCGAGACCATCATGGCCAGGATCCCTGTGGCGTAGGCGCCGGCCTGGGCGTTCACGTCCGCCTTGAAGGCTATCGTGATGCCGATGCTCACCACGGTGTAGACCAGCACAACAGGCCTGACAGCGCGGCCCCACTCGGGCGCCATGCCATAGGCGGGCAGGTAGCGGGGCACGATGTTGATGAGCCCGGCCATTGCAGACGCGCCGGCGAACCAGAGGATCAAGGCGCTGGAGATGTCATAGACGGTGCCGAATCCGGCGCCGAAGAGTTCGTGGGCCAGAAATGCCAGGGCCCGTCCATTGGCTTGGCCGCCGTCCTGGAACTCGCTGGGCGGGATCATAACGGTGGTCAGGAAGCTGGTGGACATGAGGTAGACGCTCATGATCAGTGCAGCGGTGGTGAGCAGCTTGCGGGTATTCCTGACCCGGGAAGCCATGACGTCGTCCGGCGTGCTTCCGGAGGCCTTGATCAGCGGCATCATGGACACCCCGGTTTCGAACCCTGACAGGCCCAGGACCAGCAGCGGGAAGGCGATGATGGCCGGGCTGACCAGCCCCATCGGGCCGCCGCCACTGGAGAGCAGCCGGTCGGTCCAGCCCGCCACCAGGGACGGGTCGGCCGCGAGGTGGATGAATCCGGCCACCACGACGGCGGCGTTGAGCAGCAGGTAGATGGCAACCAGCGGGATGGCGACCCCGACGGCTTCATTGAATCCCAGCAGGAAGACTCCACCCAAAATCAGCAGCAGGACCACCGTGATGATCACTGCTCCGCCCTTGAGGGCTTCGGGCATCAACGGGTTTTCCAGCAGGTGGACTGAGGCGTCGGCGCCCGAGAGCGTGATGGTGATGATCCACGAGGTTGCCACAAAGCCCAGGAGCAGCAGGACGAAAAACTTGCCGCGCCAGAATGGCAACAGCTTCTCCAGCATGGCCACCGATCCTTGACCGTGCGGGCTTTCCTGGGCGACCCTGCGGTACATGGGCAGCATACCCAGCAGTGTCAGGGCCACGATCAGCAGGGTGGCCAGCGGCGACAGCGCCCCGGCGGCCAGGGCCGCGATGCCGGGCAGATAGGACAGTGTGGAGAAATAGTCGACGCCGGTCAGGCACATGACCTTCCACCAGGCGTTGGGCTTGTGGTCCTCCTCGGCCTCCGGGCCGGTGGGAGCCACCTGGTTGGCGAGCAGCCAGCGCACCAGGGGACTGCGGTCCGGGCCAGGTTCCTGCTTGAGGTCAACATGCGCGGGGACGACGTGGTCAGAAGGGGTTGTCATCGGGTTCTTCCGTTGGGGTCTGGAACCACGGGCCCGAAGCGGAGCCCATGAAACCGGGCAGTACTGGTCCGGATCTCCGGACCTAAGCTGCTCTTACCCGGGGGTCAGGAGTTCCAGACAACAAAGAGAGGCATGTTGTCTTGCGGCCGGCGGAGGGCAGAGCCGGAAGCCGGGCGCGGCTCCACCGGCGCCAGCAAGTGCGGGAGCTGAAGGTCAATGCTGGTACTCATGGGGGTCTGGCTCTTAATGACTGCCGATCAGCTGACTGCATAGCCCGGTACCTCAAGTTTCCGCTGCTCAGGCAGGTGAGGCAAGGGCTTCCGGGAGGGTGCATACTTTGGAGATGAAATTCAGCACTACCCTCCGGGGGAGCGGCAACAAGGTGGGCATCGAGGTTCCCGAGGACATTGTTCGGGCGCTTGATGCAGGAAAGCGGCCGCCCGTGGTCGTGACTGTAAACGGAAAGAGTTACCGCAGTACCGTCGCCGTGATGGGCGGGCTCAACATGATCGGGCTCAGCGCCGCCAACCGGGAGCTTACCGGTACCTCTGCCGGGGACGTCGTGGAGGTGGACCTGGAGCTGGACACCCAGCCGCGGAGCGTCGACATTCCGCCAGACCTTGCTGCCGCCTTGGATGCCGACCCCGAGGCGAAAGCTTTCTACCAGACCCTGAGCTACAGCAGCCAGCGCCGCTACGTGGAACCGATTGCCGCGTCCAAGACCGCAGACACGCGGTCACGCCGGATCGTGAAGGTTTTAAGCGACCTAAAGGCCGGCAGAAAGTAGGACCATAAGGTTCGACGCCGCTAAATGCAGCGAGACGAACTTCCAGCGCCGGCGGGTCTTACTGGGAATGTTGCGGGTGCCGGAGGCCGCAGGACAGCCGCGCAGTGGCGGAGTGCCCCGGACCCCCCGGCATCCCTCGTCTCCTCCTACGCCTTCACATAGCCGTTGGGGTTCAGCACGAACTTTGTTGCGGCTCCAGCGTCAAATTCGGCGTAGCCGCGCGGAGCATCTTCGAGCGGGATGGCCTTGGCGTTGACGGCCTTTGCGATCTGGACCTTGTCATGCAGGATGGCCATCATCAGTTGACGGTTGTACTTCATCACCGGGCATTGGCCTGTCGTGAAGGACAAGGACTTCGCCCAACCGGTGCCCAGGGAGAGCGAGAGGGAGCCGTGCTTGGCTGCTTCATCAATTCCACCGGGATCTCCGGTGACGTAGAGGCCGGGTATGCCAAGGGCACCGCCGGCGGCCGTGATGTCCATAAGGGAATTCAGGACCGTGGCAGGCGCCTCGTGGGAGGCATCCTTTCCGTGGCCGCGGGCTTCGAAGCCGACGGCGTCCACGCCACAGTCCACCTCGGGGACGCCGAGGATCTGTTCAATCTGGTCCTTCGGGTCGCCCTTCGTCACGTTGACGGTTTCGCAGCCGAACGACCTAGCCTGCGCCAGGCGGTCTTCATTCATGTCGCCCACAATCACGACGGCGGCGCCAAGCAACTGCGCGCCTACGGCCGCAGCAAGGCCCACCGGTCCGGCGCCTGCCACGTAAACGGTGGAGCCAACACCGACGCCGGCGGTCACGGCCCCGTGAAAGCCCGTGGGGAAGATGTCCGAGAGCATGGTCAGGTCCAGGATCTTTTCCAGGGCCTGGTCCCGGTCCGGGAAGCGCAGCAGGTTCCAGTCGGCGTAGGGGACCAGCACATACTCGGCCTGTCCGCCCACCCAGCCTCCCATGTCGACGTAGCCGTAGGCGCTGCCCGGGCGGTCCGGGTTGACGTTCAGGCAGATGCCGGTCTTTCGCTCCTTGCAGTTTCGGCAGCGGCCGCAGGAGATATTGAACGGCACGGAGACAATGTCGCCCACTTTGATGAATTCGACGTCGGGCCCCACCTCCACCACCTCGCCGGTGATTTCGTGGCCAAGGACCAGGTTCTGCGGAGCGGTGGTGCGCCCCCGGACCATGTGCTGGTCCGAGCCGCAAATGTTGGTGGTCACCGTGCGGAGGATCGCGCCATGGGGTACCTTGCGGCCAACGTTGGCCGGGTTGACGCCCGGGCCGTCCTTGAGTTCGAACGTCGGATAGTCCGTGTCGATGATTTCGACGACGCCGGGTTCCTTGTAGGCAACTGCTCTGTTTCCTGACATGGCCACTTCCTTATCGGTAGGTGTTGCGGAGCGTGTGGAGAAGCCCGGGATATCCGGTCATGGACGGTGAACTCCATGTTGGGCGGGTCTGCGATGGAGAACAGTGCTTTCCCGGGGATGGCCGCGTGTCGCGGGGGAAGGCGGAGCAGGGTGCTCGCAATCACCAACCCCTTTGGAGATATATTCGGAATGCGTCGACTGATATACCAAGGCTGGGTTCAGCGTATATGGGGTATTACAGCAGGTCAACAGGGTTTTAGTACCTTTGCGGCGCCATCCTCCACCAGCCGGCGTCGAGTCTTTCCGAGCAGTGCGGCGTCACAGGTCGTCTTCCGGGCGGGCGGCGAGGATCCGCTTGGCGTTGGTCTGCAGGATGCTGAGTGACTCCTGGATCAGGGGGGATCCGATGCTCCCCCGGCGAGCGACAGCTACAATCCGCCGGACGGGCCGCCCTTTGCCGGTTATGCGCAGCCGCACGACGTTTTCTGCGCTATGGAGAGGCGCCAGTCGTGGCAGCAGGCCCACGCCCAGCCCCGCACCGACGAAGGCGATCTGGGTCTCCCACTCCACAGCCTCGTGGGCAATCCGCGGGGTCATCCCCACTGCGGTGAACGCAGCGGTGAAAAGGGCGTGGTACGTGGAGCCGGCGGCTTCGGTGATCCAGGGTTCCGAGGCCAGCTCTTCAAGCGTCACAGTTTCCCGCGATGCCAACGGATGGTCGGACGGAATGATCACGTCAAGGGGGTCGTCGAGCAAAACAGTCTGCTCGAAGCGCAAATCATCGTCACTATAGGTGTTGGACTGCATCGCGACGATGACCGCAAGATCGATCCGCTCGGCCACCAGCAAATCGAAGCAGCGGGCCGGATTGGCCTCGAGTACCTGCACCTCCAGCTGGGGGCGTGTGGAGCGGAGGGTGGCGGCCAAAGGGGCCAGCAACTGGGCGGCAGCCGTAGAAAATCCACCGAGGCCGAAACGCGACTGCACTTGGTCGCCGGCCTCCATTGCCGCCGCGCGCAGGCTCTCCCAATCCGCGATGAGGGTGTCCGAACCCGCCACGATGAAGCGGCCTGTGGCGGTCAGCCGGACACCCCGACCGTCCTTCGTCAGAAGCTGCAGACCGAGTACCCGCTGGAGCTCACGCAGTTGCGCTGAGACTGCGGAAGGAGAGTACCCCGTAAGCTCCGCGGTTCCGCTGACGGTGCCGCATCTGGCGAATACTCGAAGCGTTATGAGTCTTGGATCGATCATGCATATATTGTGCACGGTTATCCGCTGATTCTTGCGCTTTTGTTGCAGACCCGGCAGCCCTAATGTGACTACAACGACTTTTGGCAACGGGCTGCGGAAACGCAACCCTCGTCTTCGCAAACCAGCACACTGACCCACGCTTCTCGGGAGAAAAACCATGACTGCTCCAGTGCACCAGCCCCTCAACGCACGCGGAAAACTCGCTTCATCCTTGCCTGCAGAGCAGCTGGCGGAGATCACCGAGTTGTTTGCGTTCCGCCGCACGGGATATTCACTCGACGCCCCTTTCTACACAGACCCCACGATTTTCAAAATCGACATGGAAGCCATCTTTGGCCAGCACTGGATCTTTGCCGGCAGCGTTGCCGAGCTGCCCGAGCCAGGCGATTACATCACGGTCGACTACGGCCCCTACTCCCTGATCGTGCTGCGAAACGACGACGGCGGCGTCAACGTCCTGCACAACGTGTGCCGGCATCGCGGGGCCCGCGTCCTTACCGAAGCCACCGGGTCCACCGGCAACCTGGTCTGCGGCTACCACTCCTGGACCTACTCCCCTGAGGGCAACCTGATCCACGCCTCCGCTCCCGGCGAGGCCAAGTTCGACAAGAACTGCTTCGCCCTCAAGCGGGCCCACAGCCGCGAGGTGGCCGGACTCATTTTCGTCTGCATCGCTGACGAGCCGCCCACAGACTTCGATGAAACCTCAAAAATCTTTGAGCCTTACCTCGCACCCCACGACCTGTCGAAGACGAAAATTGCCTACCAGCAGAACATCATCGAAGAGGGCAACTGGAAGCTCGTCATGGAGAACAACCGTGAGTGCTACCACTGCGACGGACACCCGGAACTGGCCTGCTCGCTCTTTCCCACGTGGGGCCTGACCGAGGGCCTGATCCCGGCCCACCTCGAAGAGGTCTGGGACCGCAACAAGGAAGCCCAGTCCTCCCTCGAGGAGCGGTGCCGCCGCTACGGCCTGCCCTACGAGGTGGTTGAGGAACTCGATACCCGCATTGCCGGTATCCGCATATCCCGCGAATCCCTGGATGGGGAAGGCGAATCGTTCTCGGCCGACGGCCGCAGGCTCTCCAAGAAGCTGCTCGGCGACCTGCCGGACTTCCGCCTGGGCCGCTGCTCCATGCACCTGCAGCCCAACAGCTGGTTCCACTTCCTGGGCGACCACGTCATCACGTTCGGCGTCTTCCCCATCAACGAGCACCAATCACTGGTACGCACCACCTGGCTGGTAGCGGACGACGCCGAAGAAGGCGTCGATTACGACCTGGACAAGCTCACCTACACCTGGAAGCAAACAAACCTGCAGGACAAGGCGTTCGTTGAGCTCTGCCAGCAGGGTGCCGGCAGCCCCGCCTACCAGCCCGGCCCCTACATGAAGAGCGAATACCAGGTAGAGGCATTCATCAACTGGTACGTACAGCGTGTGCAGGAGCACCTGGCATGACGGAACTCCTCACCGAGACGGTAATCCAGGAGCCACAGCGCATCCGCGGCCTGGAAATGCCGTGGAACAGGGTCATGGGCAGCGCAGAGGCCCCGGCCCGCGCTGCCCGGGCCCTGGGTCCCTGGCATCCGCAGGAGTTCATGGCGGAGTGCGTCGAGACCATCCCCGAGGCCGGCGGCATGATGACGTTCGTGTTCCGCCGCTGCGACGGTGCGCCCCTGGCGTTCCGCGCGGGCCAGTACGTCAACATTGCCTTCCCGGTGAACGGTGAGGAGCGCGAGCCCGTGGACCGCAGCTACTCGCTGTCCAGTTCGCCCACGGAACCGTGGACCTTCAGCGTCACCGTCAAGCGCGACCCGGGCGGACTGGTGTCGCCGTGGGTGCACGACAATGTCAGGCCCGGCACCGTCCTGGACATGCTGGGACCCGTGGGGGCCTTCCACCTGCCCGATGCCGACCGGCGCGCACGCTACCTTTTCCTGGCCGCGGGCGCGGGCATCACCCCCATCATGTCGATGCTGCGGACCATCCACTCGCTGCCCGGGACCGCCAACGTGGTGGTGCTCTACCACGGTGCGGAAGCCGGCGGCTTCGCATTCGACCGGGAGCTGGCCTACATCGCTTCCGTTGACTCGCGCGTCAAGGTCTTTTACGCCCTGGGCGACCGCGGCAGGCCTGAGGAGTGGGAGGGCTTCAGCGGACGGCTGAGCTCGGCAATGATCGAGGAGGTGGCCCCCGACGCCAACGGCCGGCAGGTCTACGCCTGCGGCCCCGAGGGTTACCTGAACACCGCTACTGAACTGCTCAAGAAGGTCGGCGTCGACGACACCTCGATCTACATGGAGTTCTTCTCCGGAGATCGCAAAACCCTCCTTGAATACCAGGCAGAGATCGCGCTGGCATCGGACATCGCGGAGGAAATTGCCGAGGAAATCGCAGACTCGGCAGAGGACTACTACGAAAGCCAGCCCGCCGCGTTCGGGCTATACGAACCCGGCTATGACGCTGACGGTACCTTGAAGGCATCAGGGCTGCCGCTGGAAATTGTCGAACCGGAGGCACCCTCGACCGAAGCCGCCAAGGGTGGTTCGGAGGCGGATTCCGCAGCACCGTCCCCTGATGCGTCGAGCTTTGACACCGTGGGAACGGGAAGCCTCACCCTCTCCTTCATGCGCACCGGCATCAATGTGCGGATCGACCCCGAAGAACACATCCTCGGTGCCGCCCAGCGCGCGGGCGTGCGGATCGGTGCCAACTGCAAGGAAGGAATGTGCGGCTCCTGCAAGGTAGTCAAACTTTCGGGTGAGGTCGAAATGAACCACCAGGGCGGAATACGGAAGCGCGAAATCGATGCAGGCAAGTTCTTGCCCTGCTGTTCCACCGCCCAGACGGACCTGGTGATCGATGCCTAGCTGAACTGGCCGGTCCGGGCTTCATTAGCAGCCATAGGGGTCCAGACTGCGCCATATCTGCAAGGCGGCCCGGGTGGGTCATCCCCAGGTGACTGCGGGATGCCCCACCAGGGCGGCTGGGGACGTGGAGCCGGAGCTGGTCTGCCCGCTGACCCTTCATCGTCCTCGCGGTGGCCGTGCACCGAAGAAATTTCAGGAATCAGCGCGCAGGGCAGCCCAGGCCTGGAAGCCACCGATGAGGTCAGTCGCACGGCTCAACCCCAGGCGCTGCAGTGTATGTGCAGCGAGGCTGGAGCTGTAGCCCTCATTGCAGACCACCACTATCCGCCGGGCCGGGTCGCCGGCGGTGGGGATCCGGTGGGGGCTGGAAGGGTCAAGCCGCCACTCCAGAACATTTCGGTCGATAACCACTGCGCCCGGAAGATCGCCGTCGCGGTTCCGCTGGTCGACGGGCCGGGTGTCAATGACCAGTGCGCCCGCTGCCATCTCCCGCTCAAGATCCGACGGGTGCACCCGCTCAAGCCCGGCGCGGCTCTCGAGCAGCAGTTGGTCCACTGTAAGTGGTGCCTGCGAACTGCCCGGGTCTGAACTGCATGGGAATGCCGCGGTGCCGTCCTTGACTATGTGAGGCTGTTCCACCGTGTTCCTCGCTTTGACTGCTGATCGTTCGGGCGTTCCGCGGTGCAGCGGAGCGACGCTCAATTCCTACGGTATGGGCAGAGCCAGGGTCAACACGCTTCCGCCACGCGACCGCGGCGGGCAAGGCCATCCGTGACGTCCGCCTCCTTCAGGCCCGGATGGGAATACCACGGCCAGCTTTTGCCTTGTTACCGGTGAGGCCCCCACCGCCGGCTGCCTCGCTCGAAAGGACCCCCTTGCCCGTAGCTTTCATTCCGTTCACCATGCACGCCTCCGCGCAGCATGACCACCGACGCACCTTCCGCACCGACATCGAACGCTTGACCGACGGTCATCTCCGGTCAACGCCCCTGGACGTACTCAGGTCGACGAATACCCAGGCTGTCTTCCGCGGCGCCGTCCCGAAGGGCGCGCACACCGCAACCGATGCGAGCCTCGCCCGGTACCTCCAGGACCGTCTCGCCCGTGAGGACATCCACCTGGATCTCAGCGTCAGCATCGAGCGGTAAGCAGGTCTGCGACGCCCGGCCGCCGGTGTCCCACCCCGGGCCCGCGCAAGGGCTCCTGCAGCCACCCGGCCCGGGCCGGACGTTGCCGTGGGACACGCCCAACCTTTTCCTGTTGCTCCCGCCGCCGTCTGGGATATGCTCCAGAAATGGCACCGCGAAGTTTTCTTCAATGGCCGGTCGTCCGTCAGCTAAGCACGGGCGACCTCTTGGGCCGTGGGCCGGCAGTGACGTCGGCCAAGACAAAAGCAATAGCCCCCCGGACTGCCACCGCCGACCGCGTCGTGCAGAGCGTGTGTCCTTACTGTGCCGTCGGTTGTGGGCAGCGTGTCTACGTCAAGGACGAGAAAGTGGTCCAGATCGAGGGCGATCCGGACTCACCCATTTCACGCGGCCGCCTGTGCCCAAAGGGCTCTGCGAGCGAGCAGCTTGTCAACTCACCGGGCCGCCAGACCAAAGTGCTTTACCGTGCGCCGCGTTCCACGGAGTGGCAGCACATGGACCTGGCCACGGCCGTTGAGATGGTGGCGGACCGCTTCATCGAAACCCGCCGCAGGACCTGGCAGCAGGAAGACGACCAAGGCCGGCTGCTGCGCCGCACCATGGGCATCGCCTCCCTGGGCGGCGCAACCCTGGACAACGAAGAAAACTACCTGATCAAAAAGCTCTTTACAGCTGCCGGGGCGGTGCAGACCGAGAACCAGGCGCGTATTTGACACTCCGCAACGGTTCCCAGTTTGGGAGCCTCGTTTGGACGCGGTGGTGCTACGCAATCACTGCAGGACATGGCCAACGCCGACTGCATCGTCATCCAGGGTTCCAACATGGCCGAATGCCATCCCGTGGGGTACCAGTGGGTGGCGGAGGCTAAGGCCCGCGGAGCGAAGGTCATCCATATCGACCCCCGGTTCACGCGGACCTCGGCAGTGTCGGATAAGCACATCCCCATCAGGGCGGGTTCTGACGTCGTGCTGCTGGGCGCGCTCATCAACTACGTCATCGCCAATGACCTGTGGTTCAAGGAGTACGTGACCGCGTACACCAACGCGGCCACCCTGGTCCACGAGGACTACCGGGACGCCGAGGACCTGGGCGGCCTCTTCTCCGGATTCGACCCGGGAAAGGGTGCCTACGACAACTCGTCGTGGGCCTACGACGAAGGCGAGGACGGCTCCATCGACGAACCGGCCGGTCCCGAGCACGGCGCCGAAGCCGGCGCCCGGGCCTCCGGCGATGCCTACGGCAGCGGTGGTCCGCCCCTCGAACACGCGGAGGTGCTGCGGGATGACACGCTCCAGAACCCCAGGACCGTCTTCCAGATCGTGAAGCGGCACTACGCCCGCTACACCCCGGAAATGGTGCGCGACATGTGCGGCATCAGCGAAGCCGACTTCGCCTACCTGGCGAAGACCATCACGGAGAACTCCGGCCGCGACCGGACCACCTGCTTCGCGTACGCCGTGGGCTGGACCCAGCACTCTCTGGGTGCCCAGTTCATCCGGGCCGCCGCCATCCTGCAGCTGCTGCTGGGGAACGTGGGGCGCCCTGGCGGCGGGATCATGGCCCTCCGGGGCCATGCGAGCATCCAGGGCTCCACCGACATTCCCACGCTGTTCAACCTGCTCCCCGGCTACCTGCCCATGCCCAGTGCCGGCCGCCACGACACCCTGGAGGAGTACCTGGCGGCCAACGCCTCGAAGAACCAAAAGGGATTCTGGGCCGACGCCGACGCGTACACCATCAGCTTGCTGAAGGCGTGGTGGGGTGAAGCTGCGACGGCGGACAACGACTGGGCCTACGACTACCTGCCGCGGCTGACCGGTGCGCACGGGACCTATGAGACCGTGATGAGTATGCTCCGCGACGAGGTGGAAGGCTACTTCCTGCTCGGCCAGAACCCGGCGGTCGGCTCGGCCCACGGGCGGATGCAGCGGCTCGGAATGTCCCACCTGAAGTGGCTCGTGGTCCGGGACCTGAACATGATCGAGTCCGCGACGTGGTGGAAGGACGGCCCGGAAATCGAGTCCGGGGAACTCCGCACCGAGGATATCGAGACCGAAGTCTTCTTCCTGCCGGCGGCGACCCACGTGGAGAAGGCCGGATCCTTCACCCAGACCCAGCGGCTGCTGCAGTGGCGCCACCAGGCGGTGGCCCCGCCGGGGGAGTGCCAGAGCGAACTCCAGTTCTTCTATGAACTGGGGCACCGGATCCGGGAGAAGCTCGCCGATTCCCAGGACGAAAGGGACCGGCCGCTGCTGGACCTGACGTGGGATTACCCCACGGACGACCACGGCGATCCGGACCCCGAGTCGGTGCTTGCCGAGATCAACGGCCGCCACCTGACCGGTCCGGATGCCGGCAAGCCGCTCTCCGCCTACACCGAACTCCGCGCCGACGGCTCTACGACGGCGGGCTGCTGGATCTACACCGGCGTCTACGCTGAGGGGATCAACCACGCTGCCAACCGGAAACCGGGCCAGGAGCAAGGCCCGGCAGCGCCGGAATGGGGCTGGGCGTGGCCGGCCAACCGACGGATCCTGTACAACCGGGCCTCCGCCGATCCGGCCGGTAAGCCGTGGAGCGAACGCAAGAAATACGTTTGGTGGGACGCGGAGCAGGGGAAGTGGGTGGGCGACGACGTCCCCGACTTCCCGCCGACCCTCGCACCCGGCAGCAAACCCGACCCCTCGGTGGGCGGCCCGGCCGCGCTCAGCGGGGACGATCCGTTCATCATGCAGTCCGACGGCAAGGGCTGGCTGTTCGCGCCCAAGGGGCTCGTGGACGGCCCGCTGCCGACTCACTACGAGGCCCAGGAATCACCGGTGGCCAACGGGCTGTATCCGCAGCAGCAGAGTCCGGCACGACTGAGGTATGCCCGGTTGGACAACCTGAGCGCACCGAGTGCCGGTACCCCGGGGGCGGATGTCTATCCGTTCGTGTTCACCACGTACCGGCTCACGGAGCACCACACTGCGGGCGGGATGAGCCGCTGGCTGCCGTACCTCTCTGAACTGCAGCCGGAGATGTTCTGCGAAGTGTCGCCCGAACTGGCCGCTGAGCGCGGACTGGAACCCTATGGGTGGGCCACCATCATCTCGCCCCGCTCTGCCATTGAGGCAAAGGTGCTGGTGACCGACCGGATGAGGCCGCTGGCCGTCGGCGGCCACACCGTGCACCAGATCGGGCTGCCCTACCACTGGGGCGTCGGCAGCAACGCTGTGGTCAGCGGTGACGCGGCCAACGACCTGCTGGGCGTGACCCTGGATCCCAACGTCCAGATCCAGGAATCCAAGGTGGCCTCCTGCGACATCCGTCCAGGCCGCCGGCCGCGCGGGGAGGACCTCCTTGCCCTTGTTGCCGAATACCAGGCGAGGGCCGGGCTGACCATCGAGACCAGCAACCGCGCCGTCACCAACCCCGCGGCGGAAGGCATTGATCCCATGGGGCCTGGCAGCCACGCCAAGGGCGGCGGGGAATGACCGTCGTCATTCCCGGCGGGGCCCGCACCTACTTTGCCCGGCCCGGAACGCTGCCCAGCGGCAGCGTTCCGGGCACCGATCCCACCTTGGAGAACTAGATGGGCCAGCTGTCCGGACCAACCGACCCCACCGCCGATGCCCACTGGGAACACAACCATCCGCGCAAGGGCTTCTTCACTGACACTTCGATATGTATCGGCTGCAAGGCCTGCGAAGTCGCCTGCAAGGAATGGAACCACAACCCGCAGGACGGCAACCTCGAACTGCTCGGATCCTCCTACGACAACACCGGATCCCTTGGCGCCAGCACCTGGCGGCATGTCGCCTTCATCGAGCAGGGCCAGGACCGGATTGTCGAGGCACGGGAATCAGGCCGGGCCCTGGTCAGCCTGGGCATGCCCCGCATCGGTCCCCCCACCCCCGCAGCGTCCGCCCCGGCGGATCTGGCTGCGGCGGACACAACGCCGCCTGACACAGCAGACTTCCGCTGGCTGATGTCCTCCGACGTCTGCAAGCATTGCACCCACGCCGGCTGCCTTGACGTCTGCCCCACCGGAGCGCTGTTCCGCACCGAGTTCGGCACCGTGGTGGTCCAGGACGACGTCTGCAACGGCTGCGGAACGTGCGTGGCCGGGTGCCCCTTCGGCGTGATCGAGCGCCGCAGCAACGGCACGGTCAAGGTGGCCACCAGCAGGGAAGACCAGCACGCCGGGCATCCCGCCGTCCCCAACGTGGGCATCGCCCAGAAGTGCACCCTCTGCTACGACCGTCTGGTGGCGGACGAGACGCCCGCCTGCGCCAAGGCCTGCCCGACGACGTCCATCAAGTTCGGCGACCACGACGACATGGTGGAGGCGGCCCGGGAACGGGTTGCCGACCTGCACGCCAAAGGCCTCACTGAGGCGAGGCTTTACGGGGCAAACGAAAACGACGGCGTCGGCGGAACCGGATCCGTCTTCCTGCTGCTGGACGAACCGGAGGTCTACGGACTTCCGCCGGACCCGCGCGTACCCACAGCTGATCTGCCAAAGATGTACCGGCGGGCCGGCATGGCGGTAGCAGGCATGGCCGCCGCCGCTGCGCTGGCTTTCCTGGGAGGACGCGCGTGACACTTTCCGAGTTCGACAGTTTCCGGCCAACAGAGCCCGCACGCCGTCGCCGGGAGGGCGGCAAGCGGGGGACGGGCCGCCGCCGGGACAACGGTGACGGCTCCCGGGAAATGCCGATGGTGCCGGAGCCGGAATTCACCTCGTACTACGGCCGTTCCGTCGTGAAACCCGCCCCCTGGGGCGATGACGTGGCGATCTACCTCTTCCTGGGTGGCGTGGCAGCCGGTTCGGCCTTCCTGGGCGCCGGCGGCCAACTGACCGGACGCCCGGTGCTGCGCCGGAACGCCCGGCTGGGTGCCCTGGCAGCGGTGAGCGCGGGTGCGGTTGCCCTGGTGAAGGACCTTGGCCGGCCGGAGCGTTTCCTGCACATGCTGCGGACTTTCAAGGTCACCTCCCCGATGAGTGTGGGCTCGTGGATCCTCAGCGCCTTCAGCGCCGGCGCCGGCGTCTCCGCCGTGGCGGAAATCGACCGGATGAGCGGAGACCGGCTGCCCCTGGGTCCGTTGCGCAAGGTCCTGCGCGCTGTCGAAGGACCGGCAGGCATCGAAGCTGCGGTGTTCGCCGGGCCGCTGGCGGCGTACACGGCCGTCCTGCTGGGTGACACTGCCACACCGACGTGGAACGCAGCCCACGAGGAACTGCCTTTCGTTTTCGTGAGTTCGGCCTGCCTCGCGTCTGCCGGGCTCGCGATGGTCACCACGCCCGTGCACGAGACGGGTCCTGCGCGCAACCTCGCCGTGCTCGGCGTCCTGGGGGATGTGGTGGCCATGAAGGTGATGGAGCACCGGATGGACCCGGTAGCCGCGGAACCACTGCACCAGGGCAAAGCCGGCGCCATGCTGAAGTGGAGCGAGCGGCTGGCGGTCGCCGGAGGCCTGGGCACACTGCTGGGCGGACGAAACCGGATGGTCGCCGCCGCGTCGGGTCTGGCACTGCTGGCCGCCTCGGCCCTGACCCGGTTTGGTGTGTTCGAGGCAGGCCTCGCCTCTGCCAGGGATCCGCGGTACACCATCGAACCGCAGAAGAACCGGCTCGCAGCGCGCCGCGCCGCCGGCGTTACCGGCGACGCAATCACCACCGGCAGCTGAGGCAGCTGCCCGGTTTCAGCGGATCTGGATACCCTGTCCCACAGTGGTGTGACCGATGACGGGGTGGCCCGGCAACTCGCCGACCACCAGCAGGCCGCCGGACGTCTGCGCATCGGCCAGCAGCAGCAGATCGTCCTCGGTGATGCCCGGTGCGGCCTCCAGGTGCGGACGCACCCAGTCGAGGTTGCGCCGGGTCCCGCCGGAAACGAAGCCGTCCCGGAGCGCCTCGCGGGCTCCGCCAAGAAGGGGAACGGCATTCATGTCGATCACCGCGCCCACTTCCGAGGCACGGACCATCTTGTGGAGGTGTCCAAGCAGGCCGAAGCCGGTCACGTCCGTCGCCGCACGGACGCCGGCGGCCACCGCCGCCTCGGAGGCGTCGCGGTTGAGCGCCGCCATCGTCTCCACGGCTTCGGCAAACACTTCACCGGTCTGCTTGTGCCGGTTGTTCAGGAGACCGACGCCGAGTGGCTTGGTCAGCGTAATGGGCAGCCCCGGCCGGGCGGCGTCGTTGCGCAGCAAGCGGTCAGGATGGGCGACGCCGGTGACGGCCATGCCGTACTTGGGCTCCGGGTCATCAATGGAGTGCCCGCCGAGCACGGGGCACCCCGCCTGGGATGCCACGCTCAAGCCACCACGCAGGACCTCAGTCATCAATTCCATAGGCAGGACGCCGCGGGGCCAGCCGACCAGGTTGATCGCAGTGACCGGCCGGCCGCCCATGGCATAGATGTCCGACAGGGCATTGGCGGCGGCAATGCGGCCCCAGTCATATGCATCGTTGACTACGGGGGTGAAGAAGTCAGCGGTGGTCAGGACCGCAAGATCTTCGCGCACCAGGACCGCCGCAGCGTCGTCGCCGCTGTCAAGGCCCACCAGGACCTCCGCACCGGGTTGGCCGATGAGGCCACGGACGGCATCTTCGAGTTCGCCGGGAGGAATTTTGCACGCACAGCCGCCGCCGTGGGCATAGTCGGTGAGCCGGAATGCGCCGGTAGCACCATCATCGAGCTGCTGGACTGACATCTGAGCCTCATTCACCCGCCCAGCGTACCCTCCAAGGCAACCCTGCTATATTGAGGCGCGGTGGCGTCCGGGTCCTGGTGGGCCCCCCGGTCTTCAAAACCGGTGAGGCTGAGCATCTCGGCCTGGCGGGTTCGATTCCCGTCCGCCACCGCCAACTTCGGCAGTGCATGCCGCGATATGAGGAGGTCTGTGGACCACGTCGATCCCCGGCGCCTGATTCCCCGCACAAATGATTTGCTGGCTTTGCCTGCCGTCCGCGAAGCCCGCACCCGGCTAAACGATCGCGTCATCCGCGAACTTGTCCGGGACGTCCAGGAGCAGGCACGGCGCGGCGGGCTGCCCCCCGGCCAGGTGGAACCGGCCCTGCTGGCCGCCGTCGCTGCGCGTACGGCAACCTCCCTGCGCCCGGTGCTGAACGCCACCGGCGTCATCGTCCACACCAACCTTGGGCGCGCCCCCCTTTCTGAAGGTGCGGTGGAGGCTCTTGTCGCGGCCAGCGGCTACGTCGACGTGGAGCTGGACCTGTCAGACGGCAGCCGCTCCCGCCGTGGCGCCGGTGCCCGGGCGGCACTTCTCGCTGCCTGCCCCGCCGCTGAAGACGCGCTGGTGGTCAACAACGGGGCCGCGGCCTTGGTGCTGGCTACAACAGCCTTCGCCGCTGGCCGGGAGGTCGTGGTGAGCCGTGGCGAACTCGTAGAAATTGGTGCCGGATTCAGGCTGACCGACCTGATGGAATCGACCGGTGCCAGGCTTCGCGAGGTGGGCACCACCAACCGCACGCACCTGCATGACTATGCAGGAGCCATCGGTCCTGACACAGGGTGCGTCCTCAAGGTCCATCCAAGCAACTTCCGGGTTGACGGTTTTACCTCAGCTGTTTCCCTGGACGAGCTGGGCCGCCTGACCGCGGCCAACGGCGTCCCCCTCGTTGCCGACCTGGGCAGCGGACTGCTGGCCCCGGATCCGTGCCTGCCGGATGAACCCGACGCTGCCTCCGCCTTGGCGAGCGGGGCCGACGTCGTCATCGCCAGCGGCGACAAACTGCTGGGCGGCCCCCAGGCGGGGCTGCTGCTGGGCCGCACGGAGGTCATCACCCGGCTGGCCCGCCATCCGCTCGCCCGCGCCGTCAGGGCAGACAAACTTGCCCTCGCCGCCCTGGAAGCAACGGTTGCGGGCGGCACGCCGCCCGTCGTGCAGGCGCTGCACACCGACGTCGGGCAATTACGCGGCCGTACGGACCGGCTCGCCCGGGAGCTCGGCGTCCCCGTGGTCCCGCATGACGGCAGGGTAGGGGGCGGCGGCGCCCCCGGCGTGCCCCTGCCTGGGTGGGCACTCCGGCTCCCCGAAGGACTTGCGCGGCCCTTGCGGACAGGCGACCCGGCCGTGCTGCCGCGCGTCCACGACGGCTCCTGCCTGATCGATCTGCGCTGCGTGCCCGAAAAGGACGACGGCCGGATTGTCGAGGCGGTGCGGCGTGCCCTGGCAACCCTTGAGGTTGCGGATGCAGGCAGGGCGGGCTGAACCGTGCACGTCATTGCCACAGCCGGGCACGTCGATTCCGGTAAAAGCACCCTGGTCCGCGCCCTCACCGGGATGGAGCCGGACCGCTGGGAGGAAGAACGGCGCCGCGGGCTGACCATTGACCTGGGCTATGCCTGGACCACGCTGCCGTCCGGACAGGACGTGGCGTTCGTCGACGTACCGGGCCACGAACGCTTCCTGGGCAACATGCTCGCCGGCATCGGACCCGCGCCGGTGGTGTGCTTTGTGGTGGCCGCCGACGAAGGCTGGCAGGCACAGTCGAGCGACCACCGGGACGCCGTCGCTGCACTGGGCATTGAACACGGCGTCGTGGTGCTGAGCCGCGCGGACCGGGCATCCGGGCAGCGGGTTGCGGAGGTGCTCGCGCGGACCCGAACGGAACTGGCCGGGACCGGCCTGCAGGACGCGCCCGCAGTCGCTGTGTCCGCCATCGACGGCACGGGCCTGGCTGACCTGCGTGCAGCGCTCGACGGCGTGCTGGCCAACGTGCCTCATCCCACCACGGATGGGCGGGTCCGGTTGTGGGTGGACCGTTCGTTCACCATCACCGGTTCCGGGACGGTGGTGACCGGGACACTGGCAGCAGGAACGCTCGCCCAGGGTGACCGGCTGGAACTGATCGGCCACGTCGATACCCGGCCGGTGGTGGTCCGTGGCCTGCAAAGCCGGGACACCTCGTACACGTCGGTGGAACCGGTCAGCCGGGTGGCGTTGAACCTGCGCGACGTTGCCGCCACCGATATCCGCCGCGGTGACGCGCTGGTTACCCCGGACGCATGGCCCACCACTGCAGTGGTGGGAATCCAGCGCACCACCGGGGTGGCCTACACCGAGGTCCCGGAACAACTCATGGTGCACGTTGGCACGGCGTCCGTGCCCGCCCGGCTGCGCCCCTTCGGCGCCGACCATGCCCGGCTGGTCCTCGACAGGCACCTGCCCCTCGTCCTGGGGGACCGGCTGGTGCTGCGCGATCCCGGAAGCCGCTCGGTGCTGGGCGGCGCACGTATCCTCGATGCCGACCCGCCGGCCTTGCGGCGGCGCGGCGACGGCGCCCACTGGGCGGAGCGCCTTGCAGGAATGGACCCCGCCGGAGACGTACTGGGAGAGGTGGCAGCCCGCCGGGCTGTGCAGGCGGAACATCTCCGCCGGCTCGGGCTGGTGTCCGGGCATGACGCGGAGGCACCCGCCGGTGTACGGGTCATCGACGACTGGTGGGTGCACGCTCCCGTCCTGGAGGCCTGGCAGCATCAGCTGCGCAGCGCGGTCCAGGCGCTGCAGGAGCGGGATGCCCTGGCCCCGGGCCTTTCCATGGGTGCGGCGCGGGACCTGCTCACGATGCCCGACGAGAAGCTGCTTTCCCACGTCATCCGCGGGGCCGGCCTGGAACAGGACGGCGGACACGTCCGGCTCCCTGGCAGCCAGGGCAACCTTGGTCCCATCGAGCCGGCAATCGCCACGCTGGAGGGCAGGCTGAGTGCGGATGCGTTCCGGGCCCCCGAAGCCGATGAGCTGGCGGCCCTCGGCCTGGGTGCCCGCGAGCTCGCAGCCGCTGAACGCACCGGGCGCCTGCTGCGCCTGCGCGACGGGGTGGTGCTGCTGCCCACCGCCCCGGCGCTTGCCATGCGCACCCTCGCCGGTTTGGACCAGCCCTTCACCACGAGCCAGGCCCGCCAGGCGCTGGGCACAACACGCCGGATCGCGGTTCCGCTGCTGGAACACCTGGATTCGCGGGGCTGGACCAAGAGGCTGGATGCCGGACACCGCACGGTGGTGCGCTGACCCGCCGTCGGCCAGGAAGAGCAGTGCCCTGCCTTCGGACGGCTAGGCAGGGTGGGCTGCCTGCACGTGGTGCAGGATGTTGTCCACGACCCGGGACAGCGGCGCGGTGGCGTCAATCGCGATGCCGCCCGGCGGGATCTCTTCCCGTGTTTCGTGCAGGTGCTCGATCAGCTGCCGCTCCGCCGGTTGCCCTCCCCATTCGTCTGCCGGGCGCTGGTCGAGGCGCCGCTTCAGCGTGCCCAGGTCCACCTCGAGGACGAAGACGCCGTCGAACAGATCGATGAATTTGGCGAGGTTCCTCGACCCGCCGCAGAAGAACGTCACCGCGTCCCGCTGGTCTGCTGCCTGGGCCCGGACGTCGGCGACCCTCCAGATGTGGTGCCTGTGCACAGCGACGCCGGTGGCGTCCCCTGCTGGTTCACCGGTTTCCGGGTCACCCTGGTAGGCAAGTTCACGGTCGCCGTTGATGGCGTGGTAGCCGCGCCGCCGCAATTCGTTGCAGACCGCGGTCTTGCCCGTGCCCGAGCCGCCCTCGATAAGGTAATTCTTCCTGCCCATGCCTGATGGTACCGATGGGGGAGAGGACGGGGTGGTTTGATTGGTCAGTGCTCCGTGTAAAACGCTTTGTGGCCCTTAGCCTGTTCGTAGTCTGCGCCAGCGCAGTTTTCTCGTTCTGGCTGCTGGGCCAGCCCGGGGCCGGGGCCCGTACGGCCGCCCTCCTGCCCCCGCGAGCGGGAGTCAAGCTTCAGCCAGGGCCCGATGGGCTCGCCACCGCCGTAAACGTCACACGAAGCCCCGACGCCGAGTGGCTTGGCAC
Source organism: Arthrobacter sp. NQ4 (assembly GCF_029077345.1). Lineage (NCBI taxonomy): Bacteria > Bacillati > Actinomycetota > Actinomycetes > Micrococcales > Micrococcaceae > Arthrobacter > Arthrobacter sp. NQ4. The sequence continues at coordinate 80,101 of NZ_JARETC010000002.1, forward strand.
GGCTGCCGCCCACACCGGAATCCCCGCACGGGCCCTGCGCGCCTACGTCAATGCGGCCGTTGCCGCCAACGAATCAGCTCCGAAGTGCGGCATCGGCTGGAACACGCTCGCCGCCGTCGGCTTCGTCGAATCAGCCCACGGCACGTACGGCGGCGGCAGCCTGAGCTCCGCCGGCCAGGCCAGCGGCCCGATCGTGGGCCCCAGCCTCAACGGCGCGGGATTCGCCGCCATAGCCGACACCGACGGCGGCGCCTTGGATGGCGACGCCGGCTGGGACCATGCGGTGGGACCCATGCAGTTCATTCCCTCCACATGGCGGATCGCAGGCATGGACGGGAATGGGGACGGGGCGGCGGACCCGTTCAACATCGATGACGCCGCCCTCAGCGCGGCGACGTATCTTTGCGGCCGCGGCCGTGATCTCACCACAGCGCAGGGGTGGACAGCTGCCATTTACGCCTACAACCAGTCCGACGCCTACATTCGCCAGGTGAGCTCCCAGGCCACCGCGTACGCTGCGAAAGCGGGCACCGCCGGGTGAATGCATCCCGCGGCTTTCCCCCGGATCATTCGTCCGGGCCGGTCAGGCAGGTTGCCAGGTGACGGGAAGTTCCTTCAGCCCGTAAACGATGCTGCTGTCCATTCGTTCCAGTTGCGCTCCGGAAGCCACGGAAAGTCCAGGGAGGCGGGACAGCAGCGCTTCCAGTGCAATCCTTGCTTCGAGCCGGGCGAGCGGTGCCCCAAGGCAAAAATGGATGCCATGGCCAAACGCCAGGTGCCGGTTGGGGTTGCGGTCCACATCGAACTCGGCGGCCCGCTGGAACTGCTGCCCGTCACGGTTGGCCGAGCCGATCCAGGCGACGATTGGAGCGCCGGCGGGAATCAGTTGGTCGCCCACGACGGTGTCCGCCACCGCCACCCGGTACATCGACTGGACCGGCGAGCGGAAGCGGAGCACTTCCTCGAGCGCCTGGGGAACCAAGGCCGGCTCGCTGAAGAGCCGCTCGAGGGTGCCGGGCGACTCCGCCAGGCACAAAACGGCGTTGCCGATCAGATTAGTGGTGGTCTCATTGCCGGCAACCAGCAGCAGGGCACAAAAACCGAGCAGCTCGGGCACCGTCAGTTTTTGGCCGTCGATCTCCGCGGCCAGCAGGCTGCTGATGAGGTCCGTGCCGGGACGGCTCCTGCGCTGGTCGATCAGGGCAAGGAAGTACTCCACCATCTCCGACGTGGTGGAGTCCTGCGTTTCGCTGGCGGGGAGGGTCCGCGTCTGGCTGACGATCACGTCGGACCAGTGCTTGAAGCGCTCACGGTCCTCGCTGGGGATGCCCATCAGCTCGGAGATGACGATGACCGGCAACGGGTAGGCCAGGTCCCTGATCAGGTCTGCGCTTCCCTTTCCGGCGATCTCCGCCAGGAGCTCGTCAGTGAGTCCGGCGATGCGGGGAGCCAGCGCGTCAACAGCCTTGGGCGTGAACGCCTGTGTAACCAGCGAGCGTAACTGCCGGTGCCTCGGGGGATCGGTGGTGATCAGGCTGGACGCGAACAATTGGCCGGTGCCGGAGGGATTATCACCACCCATGCGGGACGAGAAGGTGGCGTGTTCGGACAACACCCGCTGGACGTCGTCGTACCGGAACACATGCCAGCTCCCTGACTGGTCATCCTGGAAGACGGGGGCCGTTGCCCGCATGCGTTCATACTGCGGAAAGGGATCAAGCGGGTATTGCGCGGACTGGGTGACATCCATGGTGGCCTCCCTGCTCACCTGGCGCCATGCCGTCCACGGAGGGCGCCAGGCCGTCAAATGACTGACCGTAGAACCTTGATCCTAGCCAAAGCATGTCCCTGCGTCACCACGCCGGAACGGAAACCGCAGTGCCTGCCTTATGCACGGCACCGGGGCGGATCCGCGTCCCGGACTGCAGCTGCCGGACACCACCGCCGGGTTTTTGTGCTAGCCACAAGGGGTCCCCTAAGGTTATTGCTCGATGAAAGCCCCTGAAGAGACATCCGATCAGTCGCCCGCCATCTCCCCGCGTGGACCCGTGTTTGTCGACGCGTCAGGCCGCCGGCTCCGGCGGGTCAAGATGATGGGCCTCGGGGTCGTCGGGCTTGTGGCGGCATACGTCATCCTCGTAGTGGCCGCCTTTATCGGTGGGTCCGGATCCTCGGCACCATTCCTTCCCCTGCCGGCCGCCGCCGGACCCCGCGAAACGCCAACAGCCCCGCCCTCTGCCGATCCGCGGGCCGGCCTGACCGGGCCCGCCGTTCCCGTTGTTGAGCAGTCGCCGGCGGCCGTCCCGGTGCCCGTCTCTGCTGTTACTGCCGTGCCTCCGGCGGAGGGTGCCGCCGTCGTGCCCGCTGCGCCCGCCGCCCCCGCCGCTGCTCCTGCCCCGGCTCCGACCGCCGCCCCCGCAGCCCCCGGAACGTCCGGAACCGCCACCGGCACCGGCGCAACCGCCCCTGGATCCAGCGGAACAGCGCCGGGCTCCAGCGCGACCGCCCCCGGCGCGAGCGGCTCGGCGCCGGGCCAGACCACACGGCCCACCGCCCCCGCGCACCAGTAACATGACCCGCCGGAATAAGGGTTCCCGACCCGCCACAAGCAACGTCCCCGCCACTGTCAGGGCGCATTGGTTTGTCCTTCTCGCCACCCTGATGGCCCTGGGGCTCGCCCTGGCCGTGCAGGGATACATCCACCATCTGGGTGGAGCGCCCGGGGACTCCCTGCCGGCGGACAAAGCCGCAGGCGCCGTCCCCACAACGCTCTCGCACGGCGGCCCCGTGGTGGATTCGCGCGGCGGCTCCGTAACAACCGTCAGTCCGCCGGACCGGACCATCGCCCTGACCTTCGACGACGGTCCGGACCCCGTGTGGACGCCCCGCATCCTGGACGTACTTCGGGAACACCACGTCCACGCCACCTTCTTCGTCGTTGGTTCCGCGGCGGTGGACCACCCCGACCTGGTGCGCCGCATCGTGGCGGAAGGCCACGAAGTGGGCGTCCACACGCTGACCCACACCGACCTTGGCACAGCCCCCGACTGGCGCCGCGAACTGGAGGTGCAGGGCGGCCAGGATGCGATTGTGGGAGTGACGGGCCACGCGGCTTCCCTGCTGCGCCCGCCTTACACCGCCGGCAACAGCGCCATTACGAACGGCATGTGGTCCGCGCTCCACGGAATGGCCGACGAGGGCTACCTCACCGTGCTCAGCAGCCTGGACAGCGAGGACTGGCAGACCCCGGGCACCAAAGCGATCGAAGCCAACCTGACCCCGTCGGGGCCGCAGGGGCAAGTGGTCCTGATGCACGACGGCGGCGGGGACAGGGAACAGACCGTCGCCGCGCTGGACTCCGCCCTGTCGCGCTTCTCCGCGCAGGGGTACAAGGTCACCACGGTCGGGGACGCCGTGGGCGTTGACAGCATGCGCCCCGCATCCAGCGTTGAACAGCTGCGCGGCTCTGCCCTGGTCTGGGGCATCCGCCTCAGCGATTTCGTCGTCTGGGCGATCTCCCTCGGGCTCGTCGCCGCCGGCGTCGTGACCTTCCTCCGTGCCGTCCTGGTCATGTTCTTCGCAGCACGCCATAGCCGTGCGGCACGGCGCCTCCCCGGATCGGGACGTGGCCGGCGCCGCGTCGACGTGATGGTGGGGCCCGTGGTGACTGAACCGGCGACCGTGATTGTCCCGGCCTATAACGAATCCGCCGGAATCGAAGCCGCAGTCCTGTCGATCCTTGCCTCCACGCACCCGGTCGAGGTCATCGTGGTGGACGACGGGTCCACCGACGGGACGGCGGACATCGTGGAGGCCCTCGACCTGCCCGGCGTCACCGTCATCCGCAAAGAGAACGGCGGCAAACCGTCCGCACTGAACGCAGGGATCCAGGCGGCCAGCCACGACCTGGTGGTCATGGTGGACGGTGACACGGTCTTCGAGCCCGATACGGTGCGTGCCCTCATCCAGCCGTTTGCGGATCCCCGGGTGGGGGCAATTTCCGGCAACACCAAGGTGGCCAACCGGGGAGGCATCCTCGGCGCATGGCAGCACATCGAGTACGTCGTGGGGTTCAACCTCGACCGGAGGCTGTTCGACGTCGCCGAATGCATGCCCACCGTCCCCGGGGCCATTGGCGCCTTCCGGATCGAGGCCCTCCGAAACGTCGGGGGCGTCAGCGACGACACGCTCGCCGAGGACACCGACCTGACCATGGCACTGTGCCGGGACGGCTGGCGGGTGGTGTACCAGGAGGACGCACGGGCCTGGACGGAGGCGCCCGCAACCCTCGGCGCCCTGTGGCGACAGCGGTACCGCTGGTGCTACGGCACCCTCCAGGCCATGTGGAAGCACCGGGGTGCCGTGGTGCAGGGAGGTGCTGCGGGCAAGCTTGGCCGGCGTGGACTGGGCTACCTGCTGGTACTGCAGGTGCTGCTTCCCCTGTTCGCGCCCATCGTCGATGTCTTCGCCCTTTACGGCCTGATCTTCCTGGACCCGCTGCGGATCGGGGCGCTGTGGCTGATCTTCCTGGCGGTCCAATTGCTCATGGCCGCCTACGCATTCCGGCTCGACAGGGAACGGCTGGGACCGCTCTGGACACTCCCGCTGCAGCAGTTCGTCTACCGGCAGCTCATGTACCTGGTGGTCATCCAGGCCGTTGTCACGGCAGTTGCCGGCGTCCACCTGCGCTGGCACCGGATGGAGAGGTACGGCAGCCTGCGCGTCCCGCAGACCCAAGGCCAGGGCTAGGGTAAGTTCAGGCCCATGGAATGTGTCGTGATCTACAGCTTGCGCGAGGGCGTGGACAGATCCACCGTCATGGACGTCTATCCCCGCCACAAGGCGTACTACGAGGCTTTCCGGGCCGCCGGGGGAGGACTGCTCGCCCTTGGCCCCTTCCAGTCTCCGGAGCCCGGCCTGAGCTCGATGGGCATCTTCACGTCGTCCGGGGAGGCCGAACGTTTCATTGCCGGTGACCCCTTCGTGACGGAAGGTCTCGCGGACCCTAAGCTGCTCGAATGGAACGCCGTGCACCTGGCGTAGGCGGGCACGGCAGCAAAACTGGACGGCGAAGGGGCTTTCTCATGGGTGACGGACTGACGGCCGGCGTGCTGGAGCGCCTGTACACCGGTACGGTGTGGGCGGAGGGGCCATTGTGGGTGCCGTCGTCGCAGACTGTGCGGTGGAGCGATATCCCCAACGACCGCATTCTCGAGTTCCACCCGGACACCGGGGTGACACAGGAATACGCGACTGGCGTGGAGTTCACCAATGGCCGTACTCTCGACGCCGACGGCAGCGTGGTGCAGTGCAGCCACGGCCGGCGCCGGGTGGAACGCGACCGGGATGGGACCGTCACCGGCCTGGTTGACTCCTTCCAGGGCCGCCGGCTGAATTCGCCCAACGACGTGGTGATTGCCCGCGACGCCGGCATCTGGTTCACGGACCCGCCCTACGGGATCCTTCCGGGAACAAAGGAAGGCCATGAGGGAGAGCAGGAATATGGGGGCTGCCATGTGTTCCGCTTCGACCCGGCCTCCGGAACGCTGACCCCCGTGGTGACCGACCTCGTGCATCCCAACGGACTGGCCTTGTCGCCGGACGAATCTGTCCTCTACGTCGCGGACACCGCCGGCAGCGCCTACGGGGTCCCGCTGCGGATCGCCACCTACGCCGTGCGTGACGGCCACTGCAGCCCCAGGACCGGCACTCTCGAGTTGGAGGACGGCCACCCGGCCGACGGGCTGCGGGTGGACGTCGAGGGACGGATCTGGACCTCGGCCGGCCCCTCCGTGCGGATCTACTCACCGTCCTTCGAACTCCTGGGCACCATCACCGTGCCGGAGACCGTCTCCAACCTGTGCTTTGGCGGACCCGACGGGCAGGACCTCTACCTGACCGCAACCACCAGCCTGTACCGGATCCGCACCACCACCACGGACGCGGCCGCACGCAACCATCCCACCGACCGCAACTGAACGCGAGGACACACCATGCAGCACCGGACCCTGGGCCACAGCGGCGCCGTCGTCACCAGCTTCGCGCTGGGCACCATGACCTTCGGCGCGGAAGCGACCGAGGAAACATCCCATGACATCCTGGACAGCTACTTCGAAGCGGGCGGCAACTTCATCGATACCGCCGACGTCTACAGCTCGGGCGTGTCCGAAGAAATCATCGGCCGCTGGCTGGCCCGGCGTCCCGGCCTGCGGGACACAGCGGTGGTTGCCACTAAGGGGCGTTTTCCCATGGGGACGGCACCGAACGACGTCGGAACATCCCGGCGGCACCTGACGCGCGCACTGGACGATTCCCTCCGCCGCCTGGGCGTGGAGCAGATCGACCTCTACCAGATGCACGCATGGGATCCCATCACGCCCGTGGAGGAAACCCTCCGGTTCCTGGAAGATGCCGTGACCCGCGGCAAGATCGGCTATTACGGCTTCTCGAACTTCCTGGGCTGGCAACTCACCAAGGCTGTCCATATTGCCCGCAGCGAGGGATGGCACCCGCCCGTCAGCCTGCAGCCGCAATACAGCCTCCTGGTCAGGGACATCGAGTTCGAGATCGTGCCGGCCGCGCTTGACGCCGGGATCGGCCTGCTGCCGTGGTCGCCCCTGGGCGGCGGATGGTTGTCGGGCAAGTACAGGCGTGACCAGAGTCCCTCCGGGGCAACCCGCCTGGGGGAGAATCCCGAACGCGGCATGGAAGCCTGGAAGGCGCGCAACGACAATCCGCGCACATGGACGGTGATCGAAGCCGTGGAAGGCATCGCGGCCTCCCATGGCGTCAGCCCCTCCCAGGTTGCCCTGGCCTGGCTGGCGGACCGGCCGGCCGTAACGTCGGTGATCCTGGGTGCCCGGTCCACGGAACAGCTCGCTGACAACCTGGCGGCCGGCAACCTGAGCCTCAGCGCGGAAGAGGTCAGCCGGCTCACCGAGGCCAGCCGGCCCGAGACAGGGGTGTATCCCTACGGCCCCATGGCCCAGGAGCAGCGCAGCCGCAAAATGGAGGGCGGCAGGTAGCCCATCCGGGAGAGGAAGCCGCCGGGCTTCACCGGGCGTGCTTCAACACGTCCGGCAGCTCCTCCACGTACACCGTTTGCGGCGGGTCGAAATAGATCACCAACACTTCAGCGCCCACCGGATAATCGCTTTTCTTGTCGAACGGGTGGGCGTGGAAGGCCATGGTGCCGCCAAGGTAGGGCAGCATGACTTCGCCGATGGTGCCTGGGCCGATGCGCCCGGTTACCCGGCCGATTTTCCCGGTCAGGCTCCGGTCGATGTCCCTGCGTACCATGGCGTGCCCGGAATCCCTACGCGCCCGGCGCCTTGGCCTGGCGCTTGGTGTCTTCACCCTTCCGAAGCGCCGATGCGAGGGCCGGGAGGTAGTCGCCAGCCTGCGCCAGGATTCCGCCCAGCATCTTGTTGACGCCCTCGCCGCCGTTCAGGACGGTCATTTGGCCAACATGCGAGAACGGCTCGGCCGCTGCGGCAATGATGGCCGGCATGTTCTCGGCAAGCTGCTGGGAGATGACCGCGTCCTGGTTGGTACCCAGCGCTTCCGCGCGGGCCTTGATGCCGTCTGCCTCCGCGAGCGCCTTGGCCTTGATCGCTGACGCTGCGGCGTCGCCTTTCGCCCTGGTCGCTGCGGCTTCGGCCTCGCCGGTGACCTTGGTTGCTCCAGCCGCGGCGGCCGCCGCGGTGGCGTTGGCCTGCGCCTGGAGTTCGGTGCGGCGGGCATTGGCCTGGGCCTCAAGCTCGGTGCGGCGTGCCAGGGCCTCGGCTGCGCTGATGTCCGCCGCCTTCTGGCCCTCTGCGTCGGTGCGTTTGGCGTAGGCTTTCGCGTCCGCAGGTTTCCGGATGCTGGTCTGCAGCTTCTGCTCTTCCCGGTCCGCCTCAAGCTTGGCAACTTCCGTTTCCTGCACCACCACCTGCTGCCGGGCCGTGGCTTCGGCCAGCGGGCCGGCCTGGGCAGCATTCGCCCGGGCACGCTCGGCGTTGGCCTGGGCCACCGACTGCCGGATGGCTGAGACGCTTTGCGCATCCGCGATCAGGGCCGCCGCCTCAGCCTCCTTTTCCGCCGCCTCCCGGTTACGGGTGGCCTCGGCGATCCGGGCTTCCATCTTCACCTGCGCGATATGCGGCTTGGCGATGTTCTGGATATAGCCGGTGGGGTCCTGCAGGTCCTTGATCTGCAGCGAGTCCACCACAAGGCCCAGTTTCTCCATTTCCACGCCGCTGGCGCTGCGGACCTGCGAGGCGAGTTTGTCCCGCTCGCGGATGATCTCCTCGACGGTCATGCTGCCGATGATGGAACGCAGGTGGCCTTCGAAGACGTTGTACACCTGGCTTTCCATCTTTGGTTGCTGGCCCAGGAAGCGGCGGGCGGCATTGGCGATAAAGGGCGGCGCGTCCCCAATCTTGTAAATGACGACGCCCTCCACGATGACCTGGATGCCCTGTGAGGTAACGCAGGAAACCTTGAGTTCAGTTTCATTCAGGGTCAGCGACAGGGGCCGCACGGTCTGGAGGCCGGGAAGGACCAGGGCGCCCTTGCCCGTGACGATTTTGAAATCCATTCCTTCCCGGGTTTCCAGGGTTCCCCGGGTCAGCCCGGAAATGATCAGGGCCTCGTTTGGCTCAGCCACTTTCCACATCAGCTTCGTGGCCACCCAAATGAAACCAACGGCAAACAGCACTCCGAGAATAATGGCGATAAGTGGAAAGAACGGTGCAAAGTCCGGCATGGCCAGGTCCTTTCGACGCCGCAAAACGGCATCACGGTAAAAACCCCAATAAATGCAGCCGTCCAATGACCGACCAATGAAAGTGCCGTCAATTCCGGTGCACCTGGCTGGCTGTTGTAGACAGTCTGATTGGGCCCCGCCCAAGAGTCCAGAGCCGTGACGATATTTGCCTGCGGCAACGGAATAAGGCGTACGACGGCGGCACCTGGCATCCGCCGCCGGTGGCCGGGAAGCCGTTGACATGGGCAACTACTGCTCGCACGATGGGAAGATGAACCGCAATGCGGGTCCAGCGCCTGGTTTCACTATTCCTTTCCTTGTTGTGCATTCAAGCCGGGCGTTCTACTACATCTGACCAATGGAGTGATGATGAGTATTCAAGGAGTGACCCGGGAGCAGGCCGTCAGGCGCGCCACCGTGGCAAGCGTGGTGGGTACCACCATCGAGTGGTACGACTTCTTCCTCTACGGGACTGCCGCCGCACTGGTGTTTCCCCAGCTGTTCTTCCCGGGCCAGGTGGCCTTTGCCGGTGTGCTGGCCGCCTTCGGCACCCAGTTCGTCGGCTTTGTGGCCAGGCCAATCGGCGCCGCCATATTCGGCCATTTCGGTGACCGGATCGGCCGAAAGACAACACTCATGGCCACGCTGTTCCTGATGGCGTTCGGAACGGTGCTGATCGGCTGCCTTCCGACCTACCAAAGCATCGGCGTTGCCGCGCCGGTCCTGCTGGTAGTCCTCCGCATCATCCAGGGCATCGGCGTGGGCGGTGAATGGGGCGGTTCTGTCCTGCTGAGCATGGAATGGGGCGACCAGAACCGCCGCGGCCTGTCCGCTTCCTGGCCGCAGATCGGGGTGCCGCTGGGCCTGGTCCTGTCCACCGGCGTCGTCAGGATCACCACCGCCGCCACCGGCACTGACGGATTCGCTGCCTACGGCTGGCGGATCCCGTTCATCCTGAGCATCATCCTGATCGGCGTGGGCCTGTTCGTCCGGCTCCGCGTCATCGAGAGCCCGGAGTTCGACGCAGTCCGGAAGTCGAACAAGGTGGTGCGTGCCCCGATCATCGAGGTGATCCGGCGGCAGCCCAGGGAAATCCTCCTCTCCGCCCTGGTGCGCACGTCGGAGCAGGCCCCGTTCTACCTGTTCATTACGTTCGTGATCACCTACGCCACCAAGCAGCTGAAGCTGGACAGCAATTCCATCCTTGATGACACACTGATCGCGGCCGCACTCGGGCTGATCAGTGTTCCCCTCTTCGGGCGCCTGTCAGACCGTTTCGGCCGGCGCCGCGTGTACGGAACCGGCATCGTGCTGACAGCGCTGTTCGCTTTCCCCTATTTTGGGTTGCTCAACACCAGGGACGCCCTGTGGGTTGGTGTTGCCGTCGTGGTCAGCCTGATCCTGCACGACATCCAGTACGGGCCGCAGGCTGCCTTGATTGCCGAAAGTTTTGACACCGACATCCGCTACACGGGCGCCGGCCTGGGGTACCAGCTCGCCAGCGTCGTCGCCGGTGGTCCCGCGCCCCTCATTGCCGCCGCCCTGCTGGCGACCTATGGGAACTCGACGTCGATCTCGCTGTACATCATCCTCTGCTGCGTGATCGCCATGGCCGCCCTCATCTTCCTTCCCAGGGCCAAGGGAGCCCTGGCCAAGGATGCCGCGGCTGCCGCCACGCCAGGAAGCCCGTAGGACCGGATGCGAACAGACTTCGATCCGAAACAACTGGGTCCGCGGGACTTCTACAAATTCCTCACGTCAGTAGTGGTTCCGCGGCCCATCGCCTGGGTTTCGAGCACCTCCCCGGCAGGGGTGGACAACCTGGCGCCCCATTCGTTCTTCACGGTTGCCTCAGTGGACCCTCCGATCATTCAATTCACCTCGGTGGGCGAGAAGGATTCCCTGCGGAACATCGAGGCAACCGGGGAGTTCGTGGTGAACCTCGCCCCGGCAGCGTTGATCCAGGAGGTCAACGCCACTGGGACCAACTTCAGCGCAGATGTGAGCGAATTCGACGCCGCCGGCCTGGCCCGTGAGCCCAGCGCGGCGGTCCGGCCGCCCAGGGTCAAGGAGTCTCCGGCCGTTCTGGAATGCTCGCTTCACCAGACCCTGCGCATGGGTGACTGCGTCCTGGTGTTCGGCCTGGTGGTGCACGCGTCCGTCTCATCCCAGGTGCTCAGCGGTGACCACCCGGACGTGGCCGGGCTTGATCCGCTGTCACGGCTGGGCGGCGACGAATGGGGCATGCTTGGCCCCATCCGTCACTTGCCGCGGATCCGCGCGTCGCAGTGGCCTGGTTCTTTCACCCCGCGGGAGGGGCACATGACTGAGCCTGGCACAGGAGGCATACAAACCCCGGGGCAGGCAGGCTCCTGATGGCCACGGTCAGTGTTGACGGCGCGGAGTCCATTGCCACGATCTCCTTCGGCAGCGGCGCGAGGCTCAATGCCCTGGGGGAGCGGGACTGGGAGGATCTGCGGTGCGCAGTGCACGGCCTGGCCTCCGACCCGACCCTGCGCGCCGTCGTGGTGCGCGGCCGCGGTGGAGTGTTTTGCGCCGGCTCCGACATCCGCGAATGGGACGGGACGTCGGGCGCGGACGTTGGCCGGACCTTTGACGTGCTGGAAGCCGCCCTGCAGGCGCTCGAGGACTTGCCCGTCCCAACCCTGGCGGTGGTCGAAGGGGTTGCGGCCGGCGGGGGCTGCCAGCTTGCCCTTGCCTGCGACCTGCAGCTCCTGACCCCCACAGCACGGATGGGGATGCCTGTGGCACGCCTGGGCTTGCTGGTTCCGCCCACCTTCGCCGCCCGCTTGGCACTACGGGTAGGTCCGTCCCGGGCCAAGGACCTTCTCTACACGGGCCGCATGCTGACGGCGCGCCAGGCGTGGGACATGGGGCTGGTCACCACCTTAGCCCCGGACGACAACGCAGACGCTGCGCTCGCTGCGGTCCTCGACCCCTGGAAGGGCGTCTCGTCGGCTTCCTTGAGGGCATCGAAAGCGGCGGTGGATGAGGGCCTGCGCCTCCTGACGGAGGCCGGCCGCCGCGCGCCAAAGGGCCCTGCGGTGGATCCCGTCGAGTTCCCGGACCGGGTCACGGGCCTTCTCCACCGCCGGACCGGGGCGGGTCCGCCGGCTCCACCACCGTGATGTCCAACGGCATCCTGTTTGCCCGGCGCAGGCGGCCGCCCAGCACGTTGCGCAGGCCGTGCGTGACCATCCGCCGCCGGGTCAGGAACCGGAATTCCGCGGCGTCTGAGGTCACGAGGTCCAGGATGGGCCGCGCCGCCTCACGCGGGGCCTGCCCCCACAGACCGACCACCACCTGCAGGGCCGTGAGGCGCTGCCCGTACCCTGCCTGCGCCGTCACACGCCCCAGGAGGTCGGTCTCCACCAGTCCGGGGTTCATGCCGTGCACCCGGACGCCGGTGCCTTTGGTTTCCAGCCGCAGGGTCTCCGTGAACTGGCGGACCCACCGCTTGCTTGACGCGTAGGCGTTCTGCAGCGCCACCGGACCCCGGTCGCCCTGGCCGTACAGGTTGACCAGGTCGCCATGGCCCTGGCCCAGGAACACAGGCAACGCCACCCTGGCGCCATGGAACGTGCCAAGGACGTTGGTGCGCACCACCCGCGTGAAGTTATCGATGGGCGTCGACGCCGTGGGTCCGAAAACCCCCGAGGTGCCGGCGTTGTTGACCCAGATATCCAATGTCCCCCGGGCCAGGGCCTCGTCCCGGAGCGCCGCAACGTCTCCCGGCTCGGCGGTGTCGCAGCGCCTGCCGGACGCCGCGATCCCCTCAGCGCGCAGGAGGCGGACGGCGGCAGCAACGCCGTCGTCCGACCTGGCTGCCAGCACCACCGCCGCGCCGTGCAGGCCCAAGACCCGGGCCATTTCAAACCCCAGCCCGCGCGAAGAGCCGGTCACCACCGCCACGCGGCCGCGAAGGACGTCGTGGGCGGCCACCGCCCGTCGGGTACGCATTCCTCTGTCCTACGCCCTCGGGCGGCCGTGGGGCAAGGTGCACCCGCCCTGGTGGCCCTAGCCGGCGGACGCCGCCTGCAGTGCCGCCGCGAGGTAAGGGGCCGTGCGGCTGCTGCTGGAACGGGCGACGGCGGCCGGGTCACCGGCGGCGACGATCGTGCCGCCGGCGTCGCCACCAGCGGGTCCCAGGTCCATGACCCAGTCGGCGTCGGCCACCACGTCCATGGCGTGTTCCACCACGATGACCGTGTTCCCGGCATCCACCAGGCGGTTCAACTGCGCCATCAGGAGCTGGACGTCGGCAGGGTGCAGCCCCGTGGTGGGCTCGTCCAGGAGGTACAGGGTGTGCCCGCGCCGGGCCCGCTGCAGTTCGGTGGCCAGCTTGATCCGCTGCGCCTCGCCGCCGGAAAGTTCGGTGGCGGGCTGGCCCAGCCGGAGGTAGCCCAGGCCCACTTCCTGCAGGGTCTGCAGGGACCGTGCGGCCGCGGGAACCCCGGCCAGGAAACCGGCCGCGGCGTTGACCGTCATGCCCAGTACTTCCGCGATGTTCCTGCCCTGGTAGGTGACCTCGAGGGTCTCGGGGTTGTATCGGGTGCCGCCGCATTCCGGGCACGGGCCGTAACTGCCGGGAAGGAACAGCAGCTCCACGGCCACGAAGCCTTCGCCCTGGCAGGTCTCGCACCGTCCACCGGCCACATTGAAGGAAAAGCGTCCCGGGCCGAACCCCCGGCTCCTGGCGGCATCGGTGGCGGCGAATTCCTTGCGGACGGCATCGAACAGCCCCGTGTAGGTGGCCAGGTTGGACCGCGGCGTGCGCCCGATCGGTTTCTGGTCCACCTTCACCAGGCGGTCGATCCGTTCCAGCCCGGAGACGTGCCCCACGGTCAACGGTCCGCCCTGTTCCTCGACGTCGTCCTCCGGCTCCCCGGCGGGTGCCGCGGTACCGGCTTCACCGGTGCCGCGAAGTGCTGCGCCGGCAACGTCGGCGAGGACCCGGCTGACCAGCGTGGATTTCCCGGAGCCCGAGACGCCCGTGACCGCTGTCAGGACGCCGAGCGGAAAGGCGGCGTCCAGGTCCCGCAGGTTGTGGCGGCTGACGCCCCGCAGTTCCAGCCAGCCGGAGGGTTCCCGCAGGGCATCCCTGTCCGCGCCGTCGGCGGCCGCCCCTGGTTCTTTCGTACCTGTTCCGCCCGGGAAAAGGAACGGACGCGTCACCGACTCCGGCACCTCATCGAGGCCCTGCACGGGCCCGCTGTACAGCACCTCTCCGCCGTCCTCCCCGGCCCTGGGCCCAACATCCACAAGCCAGTCAGCCCGGCGGACCATGTCCATGTTGTGTTCCACCACGAACACCGAGTTTCCCGATGACTTGAGCTGGTCCAGGACCGCCAGGAGGGGTTCGGCATCCGCCGGGTGCAGACCTGCCGACGGCTCATCCAGCACGTAGATCACGCCGAACAGCCCCGACCTGAGCTGGGTGGCGATCCTGAGGCGCTGCATTTCCCCCGGCGAGAGCGTGGGCGTGGCCCGCCCCAGCGCCAGGTACCCCAGGCCCAGCTCCAGCAGCACGTTGATGCGCTGGAGCAGGTCGCGGGTGATGGCCACAGCCACCTCATTGGACTCTGAGGACTGCTTGCGGGACGCGGTTCCCGCGGTGGCCAGCCTGGTGGTGGGGCGGATGATGTCCGCGAGTTCGGTCATGGGCACGGCGCTGAGCCCGGCGATGGTCTGCCCTGCGAACGTCACTGCGAGGGCCTCGGGCCTGAGCCCGGTTCCACTGCATTGCGGGCAGGGCCCGGTTTCCATGAAGCGCAGCACCTTTTCCCGCATGGCGGGGCTTTTGGAGTCGAGCAGGGTGTGCATGACGTAGCTCCTGGCGCTCCAGAAGCGGCCCTTGTACGGTTTGGCCACCCGGTCGCGCTGCGGCGTCACTTCCACCACGGGCTGTTCCTCGGTGAAGAGGATCCAGTCGCGGTCTTTTTTGGGCAGTTGCCGCCAGGGGATGTCCACGTCGTAGCCCAGGTGGGTGAGGATGTCGCGGAGGTTCTTGCCCTGCCACGCGCCGGGCCAGGCCGCAATGGCGCCGTCGCGGATGCTCAGGGACGTGTCCGGAACCAGGGATGCCTCGCTGACGGTGTGGGCGGTGCCCAGGCCGTGGCACTGCGGGCAGGCGCCTGCTGCGGTGTTGGGGGAGAAGGCGTCCGAGTCCAGCGGCGCTGCGCCCTCCGGGTAGCTGCCTGCACGGGAGAACAGCATGCGCAGTGAATTGGACAGCGTGGTGACGGTCCCCACGGTGGACCGGGACGTCGCCGTTCCCCGGCGCTGTTGGAGTGCGACGGCGGGCGGCAACCCGGTGATCAGGTCCACCTTGGGGTTGTGGCCCTGCTGGATGAGGCGGCGGGCGTAGGGCGCCACCGATTCGAAGAACCGGCGCTGCGCCTCCGCGTAGATGGTGCCGAAGGCCAGGGACGACTTGCCGGAACCGGAAACCCCGGTGAACGCCACGATCGCATCCCGCGGCACATCGACGCTGACGTTCCGCAGGTTGTTTTCGCGGGCGCCGCGCACGCGGACGAAGCCGTTTTCGGCGTGATCCGCGGTGGGGCCGGGGATGTTCAGCTCGGTCAGTTCATCAGCGTTCTGTTTGGCATGCACCGCTTCGACTGTAGTAGCCAACGGTGCGTGGCCGGAACTTTCGGGGATCTGTCGGGACGGCGCGGACGGATTTACACTGAAGCATTCCGCGGCGCAGGCAAGGAAAGCCGGCCGCGGAGCAGGAGATCAACTACATATCTGGAAGGGCCGGCCATGGGCAACGCGTCGCAGGGAGCTAACAGGGCAGTATCCGGGGCGGCCTCGGCGGGCCGCAGCCCGGCGGTACGCGTTCTGGCCCGTACCGGATATGTCTTCATCGGCCTGCTTCATATCCTGATCGGTGCCATTGCCTTGCAGTTGACCAGGGGCCAGGGTGGAGAAGCTGACCAGTCCGGGGCACTGGGAAGCCTGGCATCCAAGCCGGGGGGCGGGATCCTGCTCTGGGCCGGCGCTGTTGCCTGTGCGGCGCTTGCCCTCTGGATGCTCAGTGAGGCTGCTTTTGGGGCGCGCACGGAGCCCGACTCAAAGAAGAAACTGAAGAAAGCTGCTGGTGCTGCGGGGAAAGCTGTGATTTTCGCTTTCCTTGCCTTTACCTTCGGCGTCTTTGCCGCCGGGGGCAGCAAGAACTCCAGCCAGTCGGCCAGCGATTTCACCGCAAAGCTGATGGGAGCGCCCGCCGGGGTGGTTCTTCTGGTGGTGCTGGGCCTGGCGGTCATTGCAGGCGGCGTCCTTTACGCCTACCGGGGCGTTTCCAGGAAGTTCATGGAGGACCTGCAGGACCCGGGCAACGCGCGGACCGCCGTGGAATGGCTTGGCATCATCGGTTATGCAGCCAAGGGTGTGGTGCTCGCCGTCGTGGGTGTCCTGGTCATCGTGGCGGCAGTAACCGCCGATCCGTCCAAATCCTCCGGCCTCGACGGCGGCTTGAAGACCCTGGGCGCACAGCCCTACGGCGGGATCCTCCTCGCCGCCATCGCCGCGGGCCTCATCTGCTACGGCGTGTACTCGATGGCGAGGGCGCGGTACGGGAAGTTCTAGCCGCGGTACCCGAGAACCGCCAGCGCTTCCGCCAGCGGGGCGCGCAGGGCAGGTCCGTGGCCCGGAAGGACAACCGGGGATTCCAACCCGGCCAGGTTCTGCAGGGCGGCTTCGGCTGCGGCCGGATCTGCGTGGTACATCGGGTGCAGCATCTGCGGTCCGGAAGTCCGGCTGATCGGGTGGCCGCTGACGAAGCAGTCGCCCACGGCGATGGCACCCGCCCCCGGCAGGTGGATGGCTGCATTGCCTGGCGTATGGCCGGGCACTGGTACGGCAACGGGCCGGCCAGGCAGGGCCCGGAGCCTGTCAGCGTCCCACGCTTCGGCCGCCGGCACTGGCCTGGCACCCAGGGCACCCGCCCTGATGACGTGCACCATCCAGCGGAAGATGCGCGGCTTCCAGGCCCGGCGGATGACCTGGCCGAAGGTGACCTGGTGCTTCTCCTTAACCTGGACGTGGGCCAGCTCCCCGGGGGCGCACAGGACCGGGGTTCCGAATGTTTCGGAAAAGAAGGCGGCAGTGCCCGTGTGGTCCACATGTCCATGCGTGACCAGCAGGGCAAGGGCGTTGGCCGGTTCCAGGCCCAGATGGCGGATCGAGGCAAGGACGTTGCTGCGGTCACCGGGGTAGCCGCTGTCGATAAGGATGAACCCGGAAGGGTCCCGCACCACGATCCAGTTGGAGGCCGGCCCTTCGGCGAAGTAGACGCCGGGCGCCTGCTCGGAAATTTTGGTTGCGGGATTCCACCCGGTTGCCTGCCGCTGCACGGATACAGCGTAGCCCGCGGCTGCAGTGCAGCCTGGTCGGCGCCGCCCGGCCTGACCCCGGACGGCGGCCACCAGGGTACCTAATGCCCTAAAGGTTCCTGTGCAGTCGCTGTGCATCCTGTTGATCCTGGTCACCTTGGCCCTAAAGTATTCCCACAATTGCCTACGATGGGACACGGACAAGAAGAAAAAACGGCCGGCGGGCAATTCCCCGGCCACCCGGAAATCCAGGCAGGAGGAGGTGCCATGCAGGACAGTGCGCTGCTGCACGGGCATCCCGGCCGGCTGGTGACTGCCGGTGTGGCTGCCCTCCTCCTGGCCGTGACGTCGGGAAGTGCAGCCCGGACCCAGCCCCCGGCCACGGCGGCGCCCCCCGTCCGCGTTGTGGTGGTGGGGGACTCCCTGAGCACCGGTCACGGCACGTCGCCGCAGCAGGCGTGGCCGGCGTTGATGCGGACGGACCCGGAGGTGGCGGGCCTTGAGGTGGTCAACGCAGCCGAGGATGGAAGCGGCTACCTCAGCCTGGGCGACTACAACGGAACCTTCGGCACGCAGGTGGATGATTACGTCACCCCTGACACCGGGATCGTGGTTTTCTTCGGCTCGGAAAACGACCTCGGCTACGCCTCTGCCGACGTCGGCGACGCGGCCCTCGCCGCCATGGACAGGGCAGAAGCCCTTGCCCCGGACGCCAGGATCATTGTGGTGGGGCCGCCGTCGTACACCACGGACCCTGACCCCGGGCTCCTGGATATCAGCGACCAACTCAGGACTGCCACTGCGCGGGCGGGCGGTGAGTACGTGGACCCGATCGCCGAGGGGTGGATCAGCGATGACTTTGATGACCTGATTGGCCCGGACGGCGACCATCCCACAGTGCTTGGGCAGCACTACCTGCTGGACCACATCGGCGCGTATCTTGAGCAGGCGGCGCCGGCGGCCGCGGCCGCGCTGGAAGGGCGCCAGGACCCGCGCAGGCCCGCCGCCTGAACCTAAAACACCCGGACCTGGGGCGACTGAATCCAAGACACCTGGACCTGGGGCGCCTAGATCAGCGGCCAGGGATAGCGCCGGCCGGTGTGGTCAACGGGCAGCACCATCTCCTGCAGCATCCGCTGGACCCTGCGTTGCAGGGCAACCACCTCGGCGGGATGGAGCAGCGCTGCCACGTCAGCCGGAACAGTGTCCGCCAGGGGACTGATGTCCGCCAGCAGGTTGTCCGGGATCGGCTCGCCGGCAAAGTCCCAGATCACCGTGCGCAGCTTGAAGGCAGCGGAAAAGCACAGACCGTGGTCAATGCCCCAGATGCGGCCGTCCGCTCCGCGCAGGACATGCCCGCTTTTGCGGTCCGTGTTGTTGGCCACGTAGTCGAACAGGGCCATCCGGGCCAGTTCGTCGTGGGTTTCCGGGGAGTCCGCGTACAGGGTGAAGTAGTGTTCCTCGTGGTCGCCCTCGATGAACCACTGCAGCGACCCCACTCCAAGCGGGGCATCCGTGCGGACCACCGTGGGCGGCACCATTCCCCAGCCCAGCGCTTCGCTCAGCAGGTACGCGGCGCGCTCCCGGCGGTACAGGCCGGCGTCGAAATCCGCCAGCGGCCGCTCTCCAGCCTCCGGCTTGTAGACGGCCCAGGCGGAATCGTCACCGCAGGAAAGCTCCGCGAGGAACGTGGCATTGCTGCCGCTCATGATGCGGCCCAGCAGTTCCACGCGGCCCTCAGTGAGGAGGGTCAGCTCCCGCCCGGACACCGCATGCCCCGTGCCGCCGCGTCCCGCGGCCAGTCGTTCCCTGCCGGACCGGATGGCATCACGGCGCCCTCAGCCCGCTCAGGGGCTCCGACATCGAATTCACCGTGAGCACCGCCGGCGCCTGGCCGTCCGCATAGGAGATCACCGAGACCGACGCCGGGCTGATCACGATCCGCTGGAAAAGGTCCAGGTGGGTGCCCAGCGCGTGTGCCACGGCCGCCTTAATGGGATCGGCATGGGAGAAACAGACCACGACGCCACCACGGTGGGCGGTCCGAAGATCCTCCAGCGTCCCAACCATCCGCGCCTGCATTCCGGAAAAGCCCTCGCCGTTGGGGAAGCGGAACGCCGACGGGTTGTGCTGGACAGTCTGCCACTCCGGCAGGCCCGCAAGCCCGGCGAGCGCGGCACCGGTCCAGTCACCGAAATCGCATTCCAAAAGCCCGGCTTCTTCCATGACGGTCCGGCCGGTGCGGGCGGCCGTGGGCTCCGCTGTCTCCCGTGCCCGCTCCAGGGGTGACGAATAGAGCGCGTCGACAGGCAGGCCCGCAAGGCGTTCGGCAACAGCTTCAGCCTGCGTGCGGCCGCGCCCGGAAAGATGCAGGCCCGGGGCCCGCCCCGGCAGGACGGTGCCGGTGGTGGGGGTCTCGCCGTGCCGCACCAGGAGGATTAAT
Organism: Arthrobacter sp. NQ4; assembly: GCF_029077345.1. Taxonomy (NCBI): domain Bacteria; kingdom Bacillati; phylum Actinomycetota; class Actinomycetes; order Micrococcales; family Micrococcaceae; genus Arthrobacter; species Arthrobacter sp. NQ4. The sequence continues at coordinate 99,653 of NZ_JARETC010000002.1, forward strand.
GTGCTCTGTGTCATTGGGTCTAAGCGTAGCCGCGAGGGGGCCCCGTGCCGAGCCTGCGAGGCCCGGGGTCCCACAGGAATCTGGAGGAATCTATCGATTAGCCGCAAGGCGGGGCTTACCGTAGAGGAGTGACTGATCGCCCCGATATCTACACCGTTGGTGAACTGCGTGCGGCAGGATACGTCCACAAGGACCTAAGGCACGAAATCCGCGACAACCTCCTCGCCGCCCTTGCTGCCGGACGTGACCCCTGGCCGGGCCTGTACGGCTTCAGCCGGACGGTGATTCCGCAGCTCGAGCGGGCCCTGCTCGCCGGCCATGACGTTGTCCTGCTGGGTGAGCGCGGGCAAGGCAAAACCCGCCTGCTCCGTACCCTGGCCGGACTGCTGGACGAGTGGTCGCCGGTGATCGAGGATTCGGAGCTGAACGAGCATCCCTTTGACCCGATCACCGAACAGTCCCGTGCCCGGGCACTGACGGAGGGGGACCGGCTGCGGGTGGCCTGGCGGCACCGTTCGGAGCGCTACGTGGAGAAGCTCGCCACCCCGGACACGTCGGTCGCTGACCTGATTGGTGACGTGGATCCGATGCGGGTGGCCGAGGGACGCCACCTGGGGGACCCGGAAACCATCCACTACGGGCTGATCCCACGCTCCAACCGCGGCATCATCGCCATCAACGAGCTCCCGGACCTGGCTGAACGCATCCAGGTGGCCATGCTCAACGTCATGGAGGAACGGGACATCCAGATCCGCGGCTACGTGCTGCGGCTCCCGCTCGACGTGCTGGTGGTGGCATCAGCAAACCCGGAGGACTACACCAACCGCGGGCGCATCATCACCCCGCTGAAGGACCGCTTCGGTGCGGAGATCCGGACCCACTACCCCATCGAACTGGAAGACGAAGTAGCGGTCATCCGGCAGGAGGGCCGGCTCGTTGCGGACGTCCCCCCGTTCATCCTGGAGATCCTAGCAAGGTATACCCGGGCGCTGCGGGAGTCGCCCGCCATCAACCAGACGTCCGGCGTTTCGGCCCGGTTCGCCATCGCCGGGGCGGAGACGGTGGCCGCGGCGGCACTGCGGCGGGCCAGCCTGCGGGGGGAGGAGCAGGCGGTGGCCCGCATCATCGACCTGGAGCCAGCAGTGGAGGTGCTGACGGGCAAGATCGAGTTCGAATCCGGCGAGGAAGGGCGGGAGCAGGGTGTCCTTGACCACCTCCTGCGCACCGCCACTGCGGAAGCTGTCCGCGCGCACTTCCAGGGTCTGGACATGGGTCCGCTCGTGGCCGCCCTGGATGGGCACCGGACCGTCACCACGGGTGAACAGGTCACGGCGCAGGAGTTCCTGGGCAACCTCCCGTCGCTGAACGGCTCGGGGCTGTACGACGAAATCGGGCGGCGCCTGGGCGCGGCGAATGACGGACAGCTCGCCGCCGCCGTCGAACTGGCCCTTGAAGGGCTGTACCTGGGCCGCCGGATCTCCAAGGAATCCGACGACGAGGAAACCATCTACGGCTAGGCTCAGGAGGCACCATGGCCATCCACAAGCGGTCCGCCAAGTACGGCCGGTATACCGGCGGCCCGGACCCGCTCGCCCCGCCGGTCGACCTGGCCGAGGCGCTTGACGCCGTCGCCGAAGACGTCATGGCCGGCTACTCGCCCCGCCACGCCCTGCAGGAATTCCTGCGGCGCGGCGGCCGGAACCGGGACGGCCTGGATGACCTTGCCCGGCGCGTCCAGCATCGGCGCCGCGGCCTGCTCAGCCGGCACCGGCTGGACGGCACCCTGGACGAAGTAAAGAAGCTCCTGGACACCGCGGTGCTGGAGGAGCGCAAGCAACTGGCGCGGGACGCCATGATGGACAACACCGACCGTGCCTTCCGGGAGATGCAGCTGCAGAACCTCCCACCCTCCACGGCTGCGGCGGTCAATGAGCTGGCGTCCTACGATTGGCAATCGAGCGCAGCACGTGAGGCCTACGAACACATCAAGGACCTGCTGGGCCGGGAAGTCCTTGAGCAGCGCTTCGCCGGCATGAAGCAGGCGCTGGAGAGCGCCACCGATGAGGACCGGCAGGCAGTGAATGACATGCTCCGGGACCTGAACGAACTACTGGGCAAGCACCGGCGCGGGGAGGACACCGACGCCGACTTCCAGGACTTCATGGCCAAACACGGCCAGTTCTTTCCGGAGAACCCGGAGTCGGTGGAGGAGCTGGTGGACGCCCTCGCCCAGCGCGCCGCCGCCGCCCAGCGGCTCCTGCAGTCGATGTCCCCGGAGCAGCGCGGTGAGCTGATGCGGCTCTCCGCCCAGGCCTTCGGCTCGCCCGAACTGATGGCCCAGCTCAGCGAACTCGACGCCACCCTCCAGGCCCTCCGCCCGGGGGAGGACTGGACAGGCTCGGAACGGTTTGAAGGGCAGGAAGGCCTGGGACTGGGGGACGGCACCGGGGTGTTGCAGGACATCGCCGAACTCGACGAACTGTCCGAACAGCTCTCCCAGTCCTACAACGGCTCCCGCCTTGATGACCTGGACCTGGACGCGCTCACCCGCCAGCTTGGCGAAAACGCGGCCGTAAGTGCGCGTACCCTCGCGGAGATCGAGCGGGCCATGCAGGACGGCGGCTACCTGCGGCGTGGCGCCGACGGCGACCTCAGGCTGTCCCCGCAGGCCATGCGGCGGCTTGGGAAGTCCCTGCTCCGTGATGCTGCCAGGCAGTTGTCCGGCCGGCAGGGAAGCAGGGACACCAGGATGGCCGGGGCCGCAGGAGAACAGACGGGCTCGAGCCGGCAGTGGGAGTTCGGGGACGCCGAGCCGTGGGACGTCACCCGCACCATGACCAACGCCATCCTGCGCACCATGGCCGACGGCGGTGACCCGGCCCGGGGACTGCGCCTCGCCGTCGGCGACATCGAAGTATCGGAAACGGAGGCCCGCACGCAGGCCGCCGTGGCCCTTTTGGTGGACGTGTCCTTCTCCATGGCTGCAGAAGGACGATGGGTTCCCATGAAGCGGACCGCGCTCGCACTGCACCACCTGGTGTCCACCCGCTTCCGCGGTGACCGGCTGGAGCTGATCACCTTCGGCCGCTACGCGCAGGCCATGGACATCGGAGAACTCACGGCGCTGCCCGCCCTCCGCGAACAGGGAACCAACCTGCACCACGGCCTGCTGCTGGCCGGCCGCTTCTTCCGCCGGCACCCGTCCATGCAGCCCGTCCTGCTGGTGGTCACGGACGGCGAACCCACGGCGCACCTCCTGCCCGACGGGGACTCCTGGTTCAACTGGCCGCCGGACGCCGAGACCATCCGCGCCACGGTTGCCGAACTGGACCGCCTTGGCCGCGCCGGCGTCCAGGCCACCTTTTTCCGCCTGGGCAACGACCCCGGCCTGGAGCGGTTCATCCAGCGGTTGGCCCAGCGCGTGGACGGCCGGGTTGTGGCTCCCGAAGTGGGCGGCCTTGGAGCTGCCGTGGTGGGGGAGTACCTGCGCGCCCACGTCCGCAGCGCCTACGCCGACGGCGACTGGGATGTTTAGCTTTTGGCGTCCAGTCCGGCCTGGGAGATGAGCTCGGTCAGCCAGGGCCGGTGTTCGCGGTGGAACGTCAGGCCCTCCGGCAAGCCCTGCACCGCAGGTTCGCCGTCTTTGATGTCGATGGTGATCCGGCCTCCGGCCAGGGGAGCGTTGGTGATGTGCAGGTTCCCGTAGGACTGGGGCAGCGCCGGATCCATCCAAAAACCACCACGGGAGACGTGGGCGTCGTACCGCATCAGGCAGGTGATCAGCATGATCGGCGCGGTGGCCGCCCAGGCTTGAGGGGAGCAGGCCGTGGGGTAGGGCACCGGCTCGGCTACCTGCTCGCGGCTGAAGCCACAGAACAACTCCGGCAGCCGGCCGCCGGAAAAATCCGCGGCTTCGAGCAGGGCGCTGGCGATTCTCTGCGCCTCCTCGACGAATCCGTACCGCATCAGTCCGGCCGCAATAATGGCATTGTCATGCGGCCAGACTGAACCGTTGTGGTAGCTGGCCGGGTTGTAGGCCCCCATATTTGAGGCCAGGGTCCGGACACCCCAGCCACTGAACATCTCCGGCGACATCAGCCGTTCAGCCACCAGCGGCACCTTGTCATCGTCAACGATCCCGTGCCACATGCACTGCCCCATATTCGAGGCGCAGGCATCAACCGGCCGCTTGCGGCCGTCCAGGGCAACGGCGAAGTAGCCACGTTCCGGCAGCCAGAATTCCTCATTGAACCTTTTCTTCAACTGCGCCGCCTCGGCGGTGAGCCGGGCAGCCAACGGCGCGTCCCCGGCGTCGTACGCCATCCATGCCCGGGACAGCAGCGCTGAGTAGACCAGAGCCTGCACCTCGCAAAGCGCGATGGGCGGCTCGGCAATGGTTCCGTCCGCGAAATTGATCCCGTCCCAGGAGTCCTTCCACCCCTGGTTGATAAGGCCCTGGTCGTTGAGGCGCTGGTACTCAACGAACCCGTCGCCGTCCTTGTCGCCGTAGGTCCGGACCCAGTCCAGGGCCCGGTCGGCGTTGGGCAGGAGGGCGGCTATGGCGTCCTTTCCGAACCCCCAGCGGCTGACCGATGCCAGGGTCATCACAAACTGCGGGGTGGCGTCCACGCTGCGTAGTAGATGGATTTGCCGCCAAGCGCCAGCCCGGAGGACACGCCCAACCGGACTTCGTGCAGGATCTTCCCGGGTTCCTCCTCGCTCATCGGGTCCACTACCTTGCCCTGCCGGTCCGCCAGCGTCTGCAGGGTGCCCAATGCCAGGGACGGGTCCACGGGCAGGGCCATCTCCGAAGCCCACAGCGAATCACGCCCGAACAGGGTCATGAACCATGGGGCACCGGCCGCCACCACTATCCGTTCCGGATGCTCAGGGTCCTCGATCCGGAGCGCGCCGAGGTCGTCATAGCTGCGCCGCAGCGTGCGTTCAATGGACCGGTTCGCCATCTGCAGCCTGGGGATTTTGGCAACCCATTCCTGGTGCCTCCGGTCACTCGGTGACACCCCGTGCCCGGCGGGGCGCGTAACGTTGTGCTGCCCTGCCGGTGCCACGCTCAACCGCGTGCTCCACTGGCCGTATCCGGGAACCACGGCGCGGTATGTGAGTGCGCCGGCGGAGGCGACGGCGCCGCGTCCCCTGACCAGGACAGCTTTCCGCAGGTCCTGCCAGGCCGCGCTGACAATCAGGGAATCGCCGTCGGCTCCGCGGGTGACGTCCCACCGCCGCTGGACCCTCGCCTCCTTCACCTCGAACAGATCGGCGAAGTCCGAATCGACACCGACGGAGATGCTGCATTCAACGGGGTTGCCGGAATAGTTGCGGATCGTAATCTCCTCAACCACTCCGGCCGCCACTTCCCGCAGCCGCTCCACGATCAAGGGGCTGTCCGCATACCCGTCTGCCCGGGGAACGCGGCCGATGAACAGTGCCCGGTAGGGTTCCTTCGTCTCCGCCGCCAACGGCTCAAGGGGCTGGCCGTTCACCGTCATGCTCCACCCCGACAGGATGCGGGTGTCCTCATGGAAGACGCCGTGGGGCAGGTCCGGGTGGATATCACCATTGGCTGCGGAGATACAAAAACATGAGCCTTCGACCAGGGTCACGGTCCCTGCGCCCACAGGCCCCGCCGCTGTGTCTGCATTCCATCCAGCCATGTCCGCTCCTTAGACGGCTACGACGGTTCCGGCGCAATAGACGCTACGCCTGCGGCAGGGCTGATGAAAGGGCCGGACCCTTGTACCTCCGCCCTGGCGGGCATAGCATTGCCGCCAAATCTACGCCGATCAGTCCAAGGAGCCGGCCATGGGCGCCACACCTGCCGAACCGTCCCAGGCACCCCTGATGGTGGACCTGATCATTTCGCTGGACGGTTACGCCTCCGCAGAGGGCTGGCCCGGGTGGTGGGGACTGGAGGGGCCCGAATACCTTGCCTGGCTGGACCAGGAATCGGCGAACAACTACACCTTCCTCCTGGGCGCGAATACGTACCGGCTGATGTACGGCATGTCTGCGCAGGCCGCGGCGAACCGGTCCGGTTTTTCCGAGGAGGAGGGCGCCAGCCTCACGGGGCTGTCCGCAGTACCGAAAATCGTGTTCTCTTCCTCGCTGCAGTCTCCCCTGGACTGGCCGAACTCGACCCTGGTAACCGGGGACGCGGTTGATGCGGTCCGCGAGCTGAAGCGCAGGGGAACGGGACCCCTGAGTACCTTGGGCAGCATCAGCCTGGCACGGTCGTTGCTGGTGGCGGGCCTCGTGGACCGGTTCCGGCTGGTGGTCTTCCCCGTCATTACCGGCGCCACCGGGCGGGAGCGGATCTTCGACGGATATCCCGACGTCCGGCTGGACATGGTGCAGAGCAGGACGTTTGACGGCAGGCTCCAGCTGCTGGAGTACGTTCCCACGGTACTCACCGGCCCGCCCGGCACCGGGCAACCGTGACCGGCGCCCTTGGCACCCCGACGTCCGGCTGAACCGTACGCAGCATGTCCGGTTCGAGCAGGCAGGCCGGGGCCTCCCGGGACTGGGAATCCCTGCCCAGTCCTTCCAGGCGCCACGGCGGAGATCGCGGCTACTGCCCGGGTGGCCATTTCCGTGTGAGGATCGAGGTATGCCCCAGCGCCTCATGCTGCTCGACACTGCCTCCTTGTACTTCCGCGCCTTCTACGGCCTGCCGGACACCATCCGCCGCCCGGACGGCACTCCGGTCAATGCCGTCCGCGGTCTGCTGGACATGATTGCCCGGCTCAGTACCGACTACGCGGCCACCCACCTGGTGGCCTGCTGGGACGATGACTGGCGGCCGCAGTGGCGGGTGGACCTGATCCCCACCTACAAAGCCCACCGGGTGGCGCAGGCGGTCCCCGGCGGCACCGACGTGGAAGTGGTGCCTGAGGGCCTGGAAGCGCAGCTGCCTATGATCCGCCGCGTGCTGGAGCTGGCCGGCATCGCCATTGTGGGAAGAGCGAAACATGAGGCCGACGACGTCGTGGGCACCTACGCCAGCCAGGCAGGCCTTCCCGTGGACGTCGTCACGGGCGACCGGGACCTTTTCCAGGTCTGCGACGACGACCGGAAGGTCCGGGTGATCTACACAGCCCGCGGCATGAAGAACCTCGAAGTCATCACCGAAGAAACCGTCGTGGCCAAGTACAAGGTCCTCCCGCAGCAGTACGCCGATTACGCCACGCTGCGCGGCGACGCCTCCGACGGCTTGCCCGGCGTCGCCGGGATCGGCGAGAAGACGGCGGCATCCCTGCTGCTCAAGTACGGCACCCTGGAACGGCTGCTGGCTGCCGCGGAAGACGACGACGGCGGCGTGTCCGGTCCCGTCCGGGCCAAACTCTCCGCCGCTGCCGCCTACCTCGAAGCAGCTCCCGCCGTCGTCCGCCTGGTGCGCGACCTCGAGCTGCCCACCCTTGAGCAGGCGGGCGCCCTGCTGCAGCCGGTGACGGGTGACCGGCGCGCCGAACTTGAGCGGCTGGCCATCGACTGGAACCTCGGCGGCTCCGTCCGCCGGCTGCTCGCCGCGCTGGACCAGCGGGCGCAGCCGGCATAACGGCCCGGAACCGATGACGCCGGATGTACGGCCGTGACCTTTCGTTGCGGTACGCGTCCGCGTGTTTCGGGCGGCTTGAGCGGCCCGGCCGGCTGGTGGTTTGGTGAGGTAACGATCCAGACGAGAGGGCCACTCCATGACAGTCACTTCAGATCTCGCTCCCCGCCGGCTTCGGGATATCTTCGGAACATTCGCCAGCGGCCTGACCGTGGTTACCGGTTCCACCCCCGGAGGGCCCGTGGGTTTCACCTGCCAGTCCTTTGCCTCCCTGTCGCTGGAACCGGCGCTCGTGACCTTCAGCCCGGCACGCACATCGAGCACGTGGCCGGTGCTGCGGAGGGCCGGTTCCTTCACCGTCAACATCCTCCCCGCGGAACACCAGCACCTCGCCGGACAGTTTGCCCGCCCGGGAACGGACAGGTTCGCGGGAGTCGCCCACAGCCCCTCGCCGCTGGGGAATCCGGTCCTGGAGAACGCGCTCGCCTGGATCGACTGCGACCTCCATGCAGAGTACGACGGCGGTGACCACACCATTGTGGTGGCTGCCGTGCGGCACCTCCACGCGCGGGGCGACGCCGAGCCCCTGCTGTTCTTCAAGGGCCGGTACGCCGGACTCGCGCCGGCCGGGCACCTGCTCGAAGCGGCATGCTGACTGCCGCCCCGCCTCCGCAGCCCTCCCCACTCTTGCTTCCGGCCCATGTGGTAGTAAGCTTACTGAGCATTACTAGTAAGCTTGCTGATTAAATGGGATGGGAGCAGGAGCCATGGGCGCAATATTCGGTACGGCCCTGTCACTGGCGCTGACCTTGGGCGGTGCTGCGGTGGCGGCGGCAGGTGGCCCCGGAGCGGCCCAGCACTACCTGGCCGGCCACGTCCTCCTCGGAATTGGCATTGGCCTGTTGATCGCCACTGCCCTCCGAACCGCAGCCCGCGTCCTCATGGCGCGGCCGGCCTCTCCGGTGCGCGTGGCTGCGGTGCCGGCGCCCACAGTTGATACCGCCACTGTGACGGTCCTGCCCGTGCGTTCCGCGTCCACCCTTCCGATGCGGGGCAGGCATGCGGCCTGAGCCGGAGAAATCGGCGGGACCCGCTCCGGCGGGGGCGTCCACTCCCGCACCCCGCCGCCGGGTCCGCGCCCTGATCATCCTGTGCTGCGCCGTGGTCGCATGCCTCGTCGCCGGCGCGGCAGCCGTCCGCCCGGGCGGCACGGACGACGACGTACTGCGAGGTTTCCAGATCCGCGTGCTGAGCATCAGCCAGGCTGCCTCCGAGAACAGGATGGACGGGGCGCTGGCCGCCCTGCAGGCACTCGAAAAGGACCTTGGCGAAGCAGCGGCAGCAGGCCGTGTTTCGGCTGCCCGCTACCGCGGCATCGAGGACGCGCTGTCGGCCGTCCGGGCGGATATCGCCACGCAGGTGGCAGCTGCGGCCGCCACGGCATCGCCGGCCGCGGAGCCGGCTGCCGGCGCCCCGGCACCTGCCCTGGCAGACACCACCGGGACCGGGCCCAGCCCGGTGGCCCCGGTTGTTGAGGCCGTCGCCCCTGCCCCCGCCCCGGACGCGCACGGTTCACAACGATCGGACACCGCAAAGGAAGCCAAAGGCAAGGGCCGGAGCCAAGGCAAACCCTGACCCGGGCGGAGGAGCACTTCCCCGTCAGGGCAGAATGGACGGGTGATCCCTCCTGACGGCAACCCCGCTGCCGGTGCCTTCGACCTTGCTGCCATCGGTGCCGGTCTGGCCTTCCAAGGCTCCCTGCCCGCACTGCAGCATGCGTTGAAAGGCGGCGCCGCCGTTGTCCAGGCTCCGCCGGGCACCGGCAAAACCACGCTCGTTCCGCCGCTGCTCGCCAATCTGTATGGCCGGTCCGGCCGCGTCATCGTCACCCAGCCCCGAAGGGTTGCCGCCCGGGCCGCCGCCCGCCGCCTCTCCGCCCTGGACGGCAGTGGCCTTGGCGGCCGCGTGGGCTACACGGTCCGCGGGGAACGCCAGGCGGGCCCGGCCACCCGGGTTGAGTTTGTCACCCCGGGCATCCTGTTGCGCCGGCTGCTGGCAGATCCCGCGCTTGACGGGACGGCCGCCGTCGTCCTAGACGAAGTGCACGAGCGCGGCCTGGAAACGGACCTCCTGGTCGGCATGGTCGCGGAGGTCCGTGCCCTGCGCGGTGACCTCGCCGTCGTCGCCATGTCCGCAACGCTGGACGCAACCCGCTTCGCGGCGCTGCTGGCCGATTCCGACGGCGGCGGCCCGGCACCTGTGGTCGGCTGCGCTTCAGTGAATTATCCACTGGAAGTGCAGTGGCTCCCGGCACCGGCGGCGCGGCTGGACGCCAGGGGAGTGGCGCCTGCCTTCCTGGACCACGTTGCAGCGGCAGCGGCGGACGCCCATGCCCGTGCACTCACCGCGGACAACGCCGTGGATGCCCTCGTGTTCCTTCCGGGCGCCAGGGAAGTCTCGCACGTGGCCGCGGCGCTCCGCGGCCGGCTGGGCCGCAGCGTAGAGGTGCTGGAACTTCACGGCCAGGTGGCGGCATCGGAGCAGGACCGGGCCGTGTCCGGGCGGAACCCCGGAGATCCCCCGCGGATCATAGCCTCCACCGATCTTGCCGAGTCCTCCCTGACGGTGCCCGGCGTCCGGCTGGTGGTCGACTCCGGCCTGACCCGGGAACCGCGGCGCGACTCAGGCCGCGGCATGAGCGGGCTGGTCACGGTCTCCTGCTCCCGGGCGTCGGCAGACCAACGCGCCGGCCGCGCCGCACGGCAGGGTCCGGGGCAGGTGGTCCGCTGCTACACCCAGCAGGCCTACGGTGCGGCTCCGGCCCACGTCACCCCGGAAATCAACGTGGCAGACCTGACCGGCGCCGCCCTCACCCTGGCATGCTGGGGAGCGCCCGGCGGGAAGGGCCTCGCGCTCCCGGACGCGCCGCCCCGCCTGGCCATGGACGACGCCGTTGAGGTACTCCGCGAACTGGGCGCGGTATCGGACGACGGGCAGGTGACGGCCGCGGGCCGGGCCCTCGCTGCCATCCCCGCCGATCCCCGGCTGGCCCGGGCACTGCTCGACGGCGGCGCCTCCACCGGCCGCCGGCTCGCCGCCGAAGTGGTGGCCGCGGTCTCCGGAGACCACCGCGCACCTGGCGGCGACCTGCCCAGGCTGCTGGCGCAGCTCCGCGCGGACAAAGGCCCGGCGGGGAAGCGCTGGGCGGAGGAGTCCAGGCGGCTGGCTGCCATGGCGCAGCGGAAAGGCGAGGTCGCCCTGCCGGATTCCTCCGGCGCCGCGGGAGGCTCCGAAGCGGTGGGCGCCGTCGTCGCCCTCGCGTTTCCCGACCGCATAGCCCGCCGCGTGCCGGGCAGCGAGGCGGCAGGACAGTACCTGCTGACATCCGGCACCCGGGCAGGCCTGCCCGCGGGCAGCACGTTGTCAGGCCACGAGTGGCTGGCCGTGGCCGAAGTGTCCCGGGCCTCGGGCCGGGACGCGGGGGGCACCGGCGCCGTGATCCGGGCCGCCGCACCCCTGGCCGCCGCCATGGCCGAAACGGCGGCGTCGCACCTGCTGGCAGACACGGTGGAAGCGGACTTCAGCGGAGGCCGGCTGAGCGCGCGCAGGACACGACGGCTGGGTGCCATCATGCTCTCGGCCACGCCGGTACGCCCCAGCGCCGAACAGGGACGGAGGGCCGTGGCGGTCGCGTTGCAGTCCCAGGGGCTGGCGGCCCTGCCCTGGTCGACGGCGGCGGCTTCCTTCCGGCGCAGGCTCGCGTTCCTGCACCGCCAGCTGGGAGGGCCCTGGCCGGATGTGTCGGACACCGCGCTGCTGGAGCGGCTGGAAGAGTGGCTGGGGCCCGAACTGGAGGACCTTGCGGCCGGGAAACCGTTGACCTCCCTGGACCTGGCGGACCCCCTGCGCCGCCTCCTGCCCTGGCCGGAAGCTGCCCGTCTGGGTGAGCTGGCCCCCGAAAGCCTTGAGGTCCCCAGCGGCTCCCGCATCCGGATCGATTATCCGGAACCGGGCGATGATGGTGCGGCGCCCGTCGTCGCTGTGAAACTGCAGGAGTGTTTCGGACTCGCCGAGTCCCCGCGGCTGGTGGACGGGCGCGTACCGGTCCTGTTCCACCTGCTCTCCCCGGCCCGGCGGCCCCTCGCCGTGACGGATGACCTGACCTCTTTCTGGTCCGGCCCGTACGCCCAGGTCCGGGGCGAAATGCGCGGCCGCTACCCCAAACACCCCTGGCCCGAGGACCCCTGGTCGGCCCCCGCCACCGCACGCACCAAGCAACGCCGGTAGCCTTGCCCCGGGCGCCCCTGTACCCGGACCGACATGTGCGGGGAGGGCCGCCTCCTCAGCTGTGCGCTGCGATGAACGCGGCCACAGGGGCTGCCAGGGATGCGCCCACTTCCCCGGCCGGCCGCTTCTTTCCCGCCACCGCGAAGGAGTGGTCCCCGCCCTCCGCCCACTGGAGCACGGCGTTGGGCCCGATCCGGGAGACCACATCTTCAAGGATCCCCGGTGTGGCAAACGTGTCCCGGGTTCCCTGCAGGAACAGCATCGGGGCGCCCAGCCCGTACAGGTGTCCATCCCGGAGCTTCTCCGGCTTCCCGGGAGCGTGCAGGGGATAGCCCAGGTAGACCAGCCCCGCCACGTCCATGCCTTCGGCTGCAGCCATGGACGCCATCCTCCCCCCGAACGACTTGCCCGCCGCCCACACGGGGCCGCGGTCACCGTGGGCGTCTGCCTGCGCCCGCGCGGCGGCCATGGCGGCCCGCCAGGCGGCGATGGCCATGGGAGGACGGTCAGGGAACTTCCGCCCCGCCTCGCGGTAGGGGAAATTGAAGCGCAGGGTGGCCAGGCCCAGGCTGTTCAGGGCATCGGTGAAGCCGTGAAGGAAAGGGTGCTCCATGCCGGCGCCGGCGCCGTGTGCCACCACCACGGTGGCGGTGGCCTCTGCAGGGCGGGCGTAAACGGCGGAAAACGAGGCGTCCCCCACGGCGACGGTGAGCTGCTCATCGGATGCTGGCATGGGTCCATCATGCCGGAGGGTGGCGGATGTACCCATCCCTGCCGGTGGCGGGGTGTACGTTGTCCCCATGGCGAGTGAGCAGACCACCATTACTGTCCCAGGTCCCAACGGCGAGCGCGAGATGCGGATTTCCAGCCCCAGCCGGGTCCTCTGGCCGGACCTGGGCCTCACGAAGCTGGACCTGGTGAACTACATCTGCGATGTGGGGGAGGCGTTCATCGCCGCCAACGGGGACCGGCCCGTCTCACTTCAGCGGTATTCGGGCAACATCGACGGCGAGATGTTCTTCTCCAAGAACCCGCCCAAGGGCACGCCGGACTTCATCCGCTCCGTCAAAGTTGTCTACCCCAGTGCCCGGTCCCATCCCCAGCTTGTGTTCGACGAGCCTGCGGCCGCCGTCTGGGCCGTCCAGATGAACACGGTGGTGTTCCATCCCTGGCCGTCGCGGGCGGAAAACACTGACAACCCCGACCAGCTGAGGATCGACCTCGACCCGCAGCCCGGCACCGACTTCGACGACGCCGTCCCGGCCGCCCAGGTGCTGAAGGAGGTCCTTGCCGAGGCCGGGCTCACCTGCTTCATCAAGACCTCCGGGAACCGGGGCCTGCACGTTTACGCCCCGATCGAACCCACCCGCGAGTTCCTGGACGTCCGGCACGCGGTCATCGCCGCCGCCCGGGAAGTGGAGCGGCGCATCCCGGACAAAGTGACCACCGCCTGGTGGAAGGAAGAACGGGGCCGGCGCGTCTTCCTGGACTTCAACCAGGCCAACCGCGACCGCACCATCGCCGGAGCCTACAGCCCGCGTGCGCTTCCGCACGCCCCGGTGTCCTGCCCCATTACCTGGGACGAACTGGAGCAGGCGGATCCGAAGAACTTCACCATCCTTACCGTGCCGGAGCGGCTGAAGACGGTGGGTGACCCGTGGGCGGACTTCAGTGCCGCGCCCGGCACCATCGACACCCTGCTGCAGTGGTGGGACCGCGACTGCAAGGCCGGCCTGGGAGAACTGCCCTTCCCGCCCGATTACCCCAAGATGCCGGGCGAACCGCCGCGGGTGCAGCCCAGCAGGGCGCGCAAGCAGGACTGACCCACCGCCGCGGCCGGCCGGTGGTCACTCGAAGCGGGACGGATCGCCCATGCCGCGGCGCACAACCTCGGCCACACCGCTGGAGAAGTCGACAACGGTGGTGGGCTCGGCGCCGCAGTCGCCGGCGTCAATCACGGCATCCACCTGGTGGTCCAGGCGTTCCTTGATCTCCCAGCCCACGGTCAGCGGTTCCTCCTCGTCCGGCAGCAGCAGGGTGCTGGACAGCAGCGGCTCGCCCAGTTCGGCGAGCAGCGCCTGGACCACACGGTTGTCCGGGATGCGCACCCCCACCGTCTTCTTCTTGGGGTGGAGCAACCGCTTGGGAACCTCCTTGGTGGCGGGCAGGATGAACGTGTAGCTGCCGGGGGTGACGGCCTTGATGCTCCGGAAGACGTCGTTGCCGATGTTCACGAACTGTCCCAGCTGCGCGAAATCCCGGCACACCAGTGTGAAGTGGTGCTTGTCATCCAGGTGCCGGATGCTCCTGATCCGGTCCAGGGCCTCCCGGTTTCCCATCTGTGCCCCCAGCGCGTAGCAGGAGTCCGTGGGGTACGCGATCAGGCCGCCGTCGCGGATAATCTTCACTGCCTGCGCGATGGCGCGGGGCTGGGGGTCGTGGGGATGAACGTCAAAGAATCTGGCCATCCCCCGAGCCTACGTTCCCGGGGGCCGCACCGCACCATGTTCCGGCGCCCCCTGGCGTGCGGGGACGGGCGTTGGTGGGAGAATATGCGTCATGGCTAGGGAACGCATCGTCATCGGCCTCAACGGCAGCGACGACGGAGACCTCCTGGTGCACCGGGCCGCCAAGCTCCTTGAGCGGGCCGGCGGGGGCGAGATCCTGGCCATCCATGTCCGGACCCCCTCCGGTGCCGGGAGCGAATCGCCCCACGCACTCGAGTCCCAGCGGCGGCAGGTGGCGGAGCTGGGCGGGAGCTACCACGCGCTGACCGCCGGCGACGTGTCCGCGGCCCTCCTGGACTACGCCCGGGCTTCGCGCGCCACGCACATCCTTGTCGGGCAGAGCCGCCGCAGGTTCACCGTCCTGTCCGGTGGAAGCGTGGAAGCCAGGGTTGTGCGCGGGGCAGGGGACATCGACGTCCAGGTGGTGCCCCGGCCCGTGGCGGCCAGGAGCCGCAAGCGCCGCACCGGGCTGGGACGGCGCAGGGTCATTGCCGGTTTCGCGCTCGCCGCCGTCCTGCCCGCAGGCCTGCAGTTGCTGCTCGCAGTCTTTGACCACAGCGTTGCCACGGCGGCACTGCTCCAACTGGCCGGCGCGGTGGCCGTAGCCCTGGTTGGCGGCTTGTGGCCGGCGGTTGCCGGTGCGCTGTGGAGCAGCCTGCTGGTGAACTATTTCTCCACCCCGCCGCTGTATGACCTTGCCATCCGTGACCCGCAGGATGTCCTGTCCCTGGCTGTATTCGCCGGCGTGGCCGTAGCGGTGGCAGGGGTGGTGGACCGCTCCGCCCGGCGGTCCAAGGAGGCGTCAACGGCGCGGGCCGAGGCAGCCACGCTGGCCGACCTGGCCCTGGCCGCATCCCGCGAGGAGGACAACCTCAAAGGGCTGCTCGCGGAAGCAGTCAGCGTCTTCGGTGCCGACGGTGCCGCCGTCGTCACCCGGGCACCGTCCGGGGCAGAAGCGGACGGCGTGATGGTGGACGGCGTGATGGTCGACGACGGCGGGTTGGCTGACGGCGGGTTGGGCGACGGTGGTTTGGGCGACGGTGGTGGGGCGGGCCCTGGGAGCGGCGCATGGCAGGTGATCGCCGCGGCGGGGGATGCGACCGGCCGGCCGGTGATGCCGGGTGGGCCAGGAACCACGGTTGAACCGGTGGACGGGGAAACGTTCCTGGTGCTGGCGGGCCGGACGGTTCCGCCGTCCGGGCGGCGGCTCCTGGCGGCCTTCGCCGTGCACGTCAAAGCGCAGCTCGAACGCCGGCAGCTGGCCGCAACCAGGAATGAGATCCTCCGACTCGCCGAGGGCAATATCATGCGGACCGCGATTCTCCGGGCCGTCTCCCACGACCTTCGGACACCCCTGGCCGGCATCAAGCTGGCCGCCGGGGGACTGCTGCAGAACGGCGTCTCCTACACCCGCGCAGAGCAGCAAGACCTGCTGGAAACCATTGACGCCTGCACCGACCGGCTGGACCTGCTGGTGGGCAACCTCCTGGACATGTCACGCATCACCGCCCAGTCGGTGGAACCCTTGCTGGGTCCGGTCCGCTGGACCGAGGTGGTGGATGCGGCCCTGCGCGGGCTGCCGGCAGGGGCGGTGACGGTGGCGCTGCCTGCGAACATGCCGCCCGTGGACGCCGATCCCGGCCTGCTGGAGCGGGTGGTCGCCAACATCCTGGAGAATGCGCTGAAATACGCGGCCGGAAGCCGTGTGGTGGTGGCGGGCGGGCCGGACGGCAGCGTCCTTGACGGCCATCCCTGCGGCGAACTGCAGATCATCGACCACGGCCCCGGGGTCCCTGCCCGCAAGGTGGTGGACATGTTCCGGCCTTTCCAGCGGCTCGACGACCGGTCGCAGTCCAGCGGGATAGGGCTGGGCCTGTCAGTGGCACAGGGCTTCATCCAGTCCATGCGGGGCACGCTTACAGCTGCCGAAACCCCAGGTGGCGGCCTGACAATGGTGATCCGGCTGCCCCTCTCCACCGGCATCCCGGCCGGTATCCCGGCGGCCGGGTACCCCGGCGGCCGGGAGCCCACCACCGCGGCGGGCCAGCCATGACCGCCAACCACGCCGGCACCAAAACCGGAAACCTGCCCCCGGCAGCGCGGGTACTGGTCATCGACGACGATCCGCACCTCCTCAAGGCCCTTCGGATCACGCTCGCAGCGCACGGCTACGCCGTGGACACGGCCGTGGACGGCGCCTCCGCCCTCGCCGCGGCCTCGCGCCAGGCACCGGATCTGCTGGTCCTCGACCTCGGGTTGCCGGACATGGACGGGACCGAAGTCCTGCGGAACCTCCGCCGCTGGAGCGCGGCGCCGGTGCTGGTCCTGTCCGCCCGCCACGGGTCCCCGGACAAGGTGGGCGCGCTGGACGCCGGCGCCGACGACTACATCACCAAACCGTTCGGGCTTGATGAACTGCTGGCACGGCTGCGTGCCCTGCTGCGCAGGGTGCCAGAGCCCGAATCCCGCCCCGTGGTCAGCTCTGCCGGTTTCACCGTTGACCTTGTGGCCCGGCAGGTCCTGCGTGCCGGGCAGCCGGTAAGGCTCACCCCCACGGAGTGGAACATCCTCGAAATCCTGGTCCGGAACCCGTCGCGTCTGATCTCGCAGCAGCAGTTGCTGTCCGAGGTCTGGGGGCCGTCCTACCGGAAGGAGGTCAACTACCTCCGCGTCTACATGGCCCAGTTGAGAAGGAAGCTGGAAGAGGACCCCGGCAACCCGCGGCACCTGCTGACCGAAGCCGGGGCAGGCTACCGTTTCGTACCCTGAAACGAGGGGTGAACAGGGGAGTCTTCCCCTACCCGCCCGCCTCCGGATGGGGCAGGATGTTGAGTGGCCGAGTCCCGGCCGAAGCAGTCCCGGCCCCTGTGAAGGAGATCCTGCCATGCCCACAATCCTCAATCCCTACATCAGCTTCCGTGACAACGCCCGCGATGCCATGAACTTCTACCAGTCCGTCTTCGGCGGCGAACTCACGCTCAGCACGTTCGCCGACTTCCAGGCCAGCGAGGACCCCACGGAAGCGCAAAAGATCATGCACGGCATGCTGACCACCACCCAGGGCCTGGTGCTCATGGGCGCTGACACCCCGAACAGCATGGAGTACCACCCGGGGTCCTCCATTTCCATCTCGCTCAGCGGCGATAACGAGGTGGAGCTCCGCGGCTACTACGAGAAGCTGAGCGGCGACGGGGGAGCGGTGACCGTCCCCATGGAGAAGGCGCCGTGGGGTGACGTTTTTGGCATGTGCACGGACCGGTTCGGCGTCGCCTGGCTGGTCAACGTCAACGCAGCGCAGCCGACGGCGGCACCCTGACCCCCGGGCGGGCTGGCCGGACGGCCGCCTGACCGCCCGCCGGGCCGTCACTTGCTTTCCCGCGCCGGTCCCCGTCCGTCAAGGCCGGGCCCACTCCTTGAGGGAGAGGCCCGCGACTGCGAGGATTAACGGGTGAGGTCCTTCATGGAGTTCCTGTCCGACAAATGGTGGATGTTTCCGCTGATGGCGTTCGCCGGCCAGTGGGCAGGCGGCTGGCGGCGCGCGGGAGAACGAACAGCCTACAAACGGGCCCGGCGTGAGCTGGACGCCCCGGAACTGGATGCGGGCCCCCGCCCGGCACAGTTCCACCAGGGCTGAAGCTGCCGCGGGGTTGCGGCGTGGGCTGCACGCTTTACCTGGACGTCGACGGCGTGGTCTGCCCGTTCGGCCCCCAGGGAACCACCGGTTGGGGTTCCCCCTGGCAGCAGGCCGACGCCGGGCTGTTGCCCGTCACGTTCGCCGCCGAACTCATGGCGGGGCTGAACACCCTGGCCCGGACGCCCGGGCTGCGCTGTGTCTGGCTCACCAGCTGGGAGGAACTGGCGCCCCAATACCTGTGTCCCGCCGTCGGACTGAAGGGCAGCCGCTGGCCGTACCTGACCGCGGACGGGGCAGCCGGAGGGACCGGCTGGTGGAAACTCCGCGCCATCCAGGACGACGTCGAAAGCACCGGGCCCGAAGCCGTCGCCTGGGTGGATGACCAGTTGGCGTTCGAGGCGGAAGCGCAGCGCTGGGCACGGTTCCTGGGCCGGCGGATCCTTACCGTCTCGCCCCATCCCCGGCGCGGAATCACGCCCGCCGAACTGGACCGGATCCGTTCTTTCTTGGCGCAGCCCGTGTTTTGACCTCATGCCGGGGACGCGTACGATCGATAAGGTTTCCCGCCGGTTGTGCCAACACCGCAAGTCATTCCACGCAAACAGCTGGTGAACTATGCTGTCCAAGGCAGCCTGGTACGAGAAACTGCTGAACGTCGACTCTGCAGATTGGGCAACAGGTGGCTATCACCTTCATGGTGGCGCTGGTCATCGGACTGGCACTATTTTTCGACTTCACGAACGGCTTCCACGACACCGCGAACGCCATGGCAACGCCCATCGCAACGGGTGCCATCAAGCCCCGCACAGCGGTGGCCCTGGCCGCCGTCTTGAACCTGGTGGGTGCCTTCCTGTCCACCGAAGTGGCCAAGACAGTGTCCGGCGGCATTATCCGCGAGGGCTCCGGGGGAGTGCAGATCACGCCGGAGATCATCTTTGCCGGCTTGATGGGCGCTGTTCTGTGGAACATGATCACCTGGTTGAAGGGCCTGCCGTCCAGCTCATCGCACGCCCTCTTCGGCGGCCTGATCGGCGCGGCGGTTGTCGGGGCAGGATTCAGCTCGGTCAATTTCGAGAGCCTGCTGCAGAAGGTCATCCTTCCGGCGGTCTTCGCCCCCGTGATTGCAGGCCTCGCCGCCTATGTCTGCACCCGCCTGGCCTATGCCCTCACGGCACGCCACGATCCCGAGACAGGCACCAAGCTCACCCAGAAGCGCGGTGGCTTCCGCACCGGCCAGATCTTCACCTCCAGCCTGGTGGCCCTGGCCCACGGCACCAACGACGCCCAAAAGACCATGGGCATCATCACCCTGGTCCTCATCGCTGCCGGCAGCCAGGCGCCCGGCTCCGGTCCCCAGCTTTGGGTGATTACCGCCTGCGCCCTGGCCATCGCCATCGGAACCTACGCCGGCGGCTGGCGCATCATCCGCACCATGGGTTCGGGCCTGACCGAGGTTAAGCCGGCCCAGGGCTTCGCCGCGGAGACCAGCACCGCGTCCGCCATCCTCGCCTCCTCCCACCTTGGCTTCGCCCTCTCCACCACGCAGGTGGCTTCCGGCTCCGTCATTGGCTCCGGAATGGGACGCCGCGGCACCACCGTCCGCTGGAACATGGTGGGAAAGATCGCGCTGGGATGGCTCTTCACCCTTCCGGCCGCCGGCATCGTCGGCGCCCTGACCGCCCTGGTGGTGCAGACCGGCGTCGTGGGTGTCCTTATCGCCGCCATCGCCGGCACCGGGGCGGTACTGTTCATGTTCTTCTACTCACGCAAGTCCTCCGTGAGCCACCAGAACGCCGTGGAGGTCGAGGAGGCCGGCCAGGCTGTCCGGTTCGCCAAGAAAAAGGCCCTGGCGCGTGCCCGGGCCGAAGCAAAAGCCAAAGCGCAGGCCGACGCCAAGGCCAACAATCCCAAGGAGAATCAGCGATGAAGTGGTTGGAACTCCTGACCGTTGCAGGCACCACGCTCGTGTCAGCGGCAATTGTGGTGACCCTCTACTCGCTTGGAGTCCGGTTCACGGCCATCGCTGGTGATGCCCAGCAGTCGTCCCCCGGGGTCAAGCGCTCCATCGCCTACCTGTGCTTCGGGCTGTGCGGCCTCGCTGTGCTTTTTGGGCTGTACCTGATCATTCCGTACTTCTCCAAGTAGCCGCGCCCACCGGTTAGGCTGGGGCCATGCAGCGCATCCAGTACTTTGTGGCCGCATCCCTTGACGGCTTCATCGCCACGCCCACGGACGACCTCGGCTGGCTGCTGCAGTTCGACGGCTTCGAGGGCGGAGCTGACAGCTACAACGACTTCATGGCAGCGGTGGGCTGCATCGTTATGGGCGGGGAAACCTACGCCTGGCTGATGGAGCACGAGCCCGGCAGGTGGCCGTATTCCGGCACGCCGTGCTGCGTCTTCACACACCACGAACACCGGGCGCCGGACGGCGCTGACATCACGTTTATCCGCGGCGACGTGCGGGAGTTCATCGCAGACTTCCGGCAGGCCGCGGGAGGCCTGAACATCTGGGTGGTGGGCGGCGGCAACCTTGCGGCACAGTTCGCCGATGCAGGCCTTTTGGACGAGATCATCCTCTCCGTCATCCCCGTGGTGCTGGGTGAGGGGAAACGGCTGCTGCCGATGAAGGGCCCCACCCCGCCGCTGGAACTGGCTGCTTCCCGCACGCTGGGCCGGGGCATCGTCGAACTGCGCTACCTGCTGCGACCCGGGGCGGATCCGCAGTCCTGACGCGCCCGCCTCAGCCGGCGTTGTCGCGGAGCATGTTGGTGATCCGGGCGGTCGAAAGGCGCCGCCCCCGGGCATCCGTCATGACGATCTCATGGGTGGCCAGGGTCCTGCCCAGGTGGATCGCCGTGCAGGTCCCCGTCACCAGGCCCTCGGCGATGGACCGGTGATGTGTGGCGTTGACCTCAATGCCGACGGCGTGGCGTCCCGGTCCTGCATGCATGCCTGCGGCGAACGAGCCAAGGGTTTCCGCCAGCACCACGTGCGCGCCGCCATGCAGGATCCCCGCCACCTGCGTATTGCCCTCAACCGGCATGGTGGCGACGGTGCGTTCCGGGCTCATTTCCAGGAAATGGATTCCCATCTTGACCACCAGTGCGCCGACACCGAACGCGCCCAGCCAGTCATGCATATGGTCGGGAATCCCGGCGGCTGCCAGCTCTTCGGCGAAAGCGCCCGGCGTGAAATTGTCTGTCATGGCAACTAGGCTGGCACCTGTGAGTGAAACAACCAAACCGGCCCCCTTCCCGTCCCAGGCCATCGACGACGGTGCTGCCGCGCAGCCTTCGTCCCCCGCCCGCAGGCCTGCCGCAAAGGCCGCCGCCCCCGCCGCCGGTGGGTCTGTTTCAGCTACCGAAGCGCCGGTCATTCCCATCACCGACCAGCCCCGGCTGCTGGTCCTCGACGGCCACTCGATGGCATTCCGGGCCTTCTTCGCCCTGCCGGCGGACAAGTTCTCCACCTCCAACGGCCAGCACACCAACGCCATCCACGGCTTCACCTCCATGCTGATCAACCTCATCAAGGAACAGCAGCCCACCCACATCGCAGTGGCGTTCGACGTCTCTGACGAATCCACCCACCGCAAGACCGAGTACAGCGAGTACAAGGGCGGCCGGAACGAAACACCCCGCGAAATGAGCGGCCAGATCGACCTCATCGGCCAGGTCATGGAGGCCTGGGGGATCAAGACCATCAAGATGCCCGGCTACGAGGCCGATGACATCCTTGCCACCCTCGCCGCGATGGGCGAGAAGGCAGGCTTCGAGGTTTTGCTTGTCTCCGGAGACCGGGACGCCTTCCAGCTGATCACGGACAACGTCTTCGTGCTGTACCCGCGCAAGGGTGTCAGTGACATCCCACGGATGGATGCCGCCGCCATCGAGGCAAAGTACTTCGTCAGCCCGTCCCGCTACTCCGATCTCGCCGCACTCGTGGGGGAGACGGCGGACAACCTTCCCGGCGTACCCGGCGTCGGACCCAAGACGGCGGCCAAATGGATCAACCTCTACGGCGGCCTCGAGGGCGTCCTGGAGCACCTCGATTCCATCGGCGGCAAGGTGGGCGACGCCCTGCGGGAGAACGTCGACGCCGTCAAGCGCAACCGCCGGCTGAACCAGCTCCACACCGACCTCGAGCTCCCCGTCACCCTGGATGACCTCTACCAGCCGCGCCCGGACCAGGCCGCCATCGAGGACCTCTTCGACCAGCTTGAGTTCAAGGCCATTCGCGGCCGGCTGTTCGCCCTGTATGGCGACGCCGACACCCCGGCCGCTGAACGGGAAAGCATCGAAACGCCGGAATACAACACCCCCGCCAACGCCGCCGGGCTGGCCGCCTTCCTGGCTGCCGGTGCCGGGCAGCGGTCCGCCCTCGCCGTGGACCTCGTCCCCGGCCGGATCGGTGAGGACGCCGACGCACTGGCCATCGTTCGCGGCGACGCCGCAGTCTACGTGGAGCTCTCCGGCCAGGACGCGGAAACCGAGAACGTGCTGGCCGCGTGGCTGCGCGATCCTGAAGCACCCAAGGTGATGCACGGCTTCAAGGCCGCGCTCAAGGCGCTCACGGCCCGCGGCCTGGAACTGGAGGGCGTGGTGGATGACACCTCCATCTCCGGCTACCTCATCCAGCCTGACCGCCGCACCTACGAACTCGCCGAACTCGCCCAGCACCACCTCAACGTGGGCATACCCGCAGCCACGGCCAAAGCGGGGCAGCTTGAGTTGTCCTTCGACGGCGATGACACCGCCGCCGCCGACGCCCTGGTCCAGGCCGGCGCCGTGGTGCTGGCCCTGAGCCGCTACTTCGAGGACGAACTCAAGGACCGCCGGGCAGAGGAACTGCTGTCCACCCTTGAGCTGCCTGTCAGCCGCGTGCTGGCGGACATGGAACTCGCCGGCATTGCGATTGACATGGACAAGATGGACGACCAGCTTGCCGATCTTGCGCGGGTCATCGACCAGGCCCAGGAACAGGCGTTCGCCGCGATCGGCCACGAGGTCAACCTTGGCTCGCCCAAGCAGCTGCAAACCGTCCTGTTCGAGGAACTGCAGCTCCCCAAGACCAAGAAGATCAAGTCCGGCTACACCACCGACGCCGCGTCCCTGAAGAACCTGCTGGAGAAGACCGGGCACGAGTTCCTGGTGCAGCTCATGGCGCACCGGGAGGCCGCCAAGCTGCGGCAGATGATCGAGTCGCTGAAGAAGTCCGTGGCGGAAGACGGCCGTATCCACACCACCTACGCCCAGAACGTCGCGGCCACCGGCCGGATCTCGTCCAACAACCCCAACCTGCAGAACATCCCCATCCGCAGCGAGGAGGGCCGGCGCGTGCGCGGCATCTTCGTGGTCAGCGACGGTTACGAGTGCTTGCTCTCCGCGGACTACTCGCAAATCGAGATGCGCATCATGGCGCACCTCTCCGGCGACGAAGGCCTGATCCAGGCGTACAGGGACGGCGAGGACCTGCACCGGTTCGTCGGCTCCAACATCTTCCACGTCCCCACGGACCAGGTCACCAGCGCCATGCGCTCCAAGGTCAAGGCCATGTCCTACGGCCTTGCCTACGGCCTGACGTCCTTCGGCCTGTCCAAGCAGCTCGAGATTTCCGTCGATGAAGCCCGCACCCTCATGAAGGACTACTTCGACCGCTTCGGCGCTGTCCGCGACTACCTCCGGGGCGTGGTGGACCAGGCCCGGGTGGATGGCTACACGGCCACCATCGAGGGCCGCCGCCGCTACCTGCCGGACCTCACCAGCACGGACCGCCAGCTGCGCGAGAATGCCGAGCGCATCGCACTCAACAGCCCCATCCAGGGCTCCGCAGCGGACATCATCAAGCGCGCCATGCTGGGAGTCCACGCTGAACTCCAGGCCCAGGGCCTGAAATCCCGGATGCTGCTCCAGGTCCATGACGAACTGGTCCTCGAAGTCGCCGCGGGCGAACGCGCCGCCGTTGAGAAGCTGGTCACCGAGCAGATGGGTGCCGCCGCGGACCTCAGCGTGCCGCTGGAAGTCCAGATCGGCGTCGGGCCCAGCTGGTACGACGCCGGACACTAGGCGTCCGGGGCACGCCACCAGCAGGAATGTTTGTGCTGGTCAGGCGCCGGATTCATAACTAGGCTCGGGTAAATGGGTGATCTGAGCGGAAACTATGAAATCCGGCGCTTCAAGCCGGCTGCCAAGGAAGATCCTGCCTACCCGCAGACCGTCGACTGGATGCGGGCCGTTGCCTTCGGGTTCCATGACGCACGCCGCAGCGACGAACGGGTGGACCGGGGCATCGGGATGCAGCGCGCCGACGGGCGGGTGATGACCGGCGCCTACCAGGCAGGGCCGGTGGCCGACCACGCCCTGGGAGCCAACGTCCCGGTGGCAACCTTCGGTACCTTCACCAAGACACTGAACATCGGCTTCGGCCGGATGCTCGACACCCGCCTGGTCACCGCCGTGACGGTCCGGACGTCACACCGGCGGAGGGGACTGCTGCGCCGGATGATGGCAGAGGAGCTGGATCTGGCCGGCCGGGAGGGGCTGGCGATGGCGGCATTAACCGCGTCGGAGGCCTCGATTTACAGCAGGTTCGGGTTCGGGGTGGCCACCCGGGAACAGTCCATCAAGGTCGACACCAGCCGCCGCTTTGTCCTCAACCACCATGCCACGGGCCGGGTGGAGGTGGCCGATCCCAAGGTCCTCCTCCACCTGGCGCCGAAGGTCTTCGAGCAGCTGCACGGCCTCACTCCCGGTTCGATCGGGCGGCACGAGTTCTACCGCCAGCTCGCGTCCGGATCCATCAGCCGGGCCGAGGACGAGGACCCCAAGGTCAAAGTTGCGCTGCACTACGGACCCGACGGCGCGGTCGACGGCTACGTCTCCTACAAGTTCGCCGGGTGGGACGCCCGGCCGTACACCATGGAAGTGGTGGACCTGGTGGCAGCAACCGACCACGCCTACCTGGAGCTCTGGCAGTACCTTGGCGCCATCGACCTGGTCGAGAACGTCACGTGGGAAGAAGCGATGGTCGATGATCCGCTGCCATGGGCGCTCGAGGACTCCCGCTGCGTTGAAGCGTCCGAGCCCCGGGACATGCTCTGGCTGCGGATCCTGGACGTCCGCGGGGCCCTGGCGGCCCGGCACTACCCCTCGGATGGAAGGCTCGTCCTGGAGGTGGGGGACCCGTTGGGCTTCACGGCAGGAACGTTCGCGCTCGAAGTCGACGGCGGCCAGGCCGCCGTCGAACGTGTCGACGCAGGGGAGCAGCCGGACCTGGCCATGGATGTCTCCGCGCTGTCCTCGATCTACCTCGGCGGCGTCTGCCCGGTGACGCTGGCGGCTGCGGGGAAAATTTCCGAACACGCCAAAGGCGCCGCCTTCAGGGCACGGCAGATGTTCGCTGTGGAACGGGCCACGCACTGCCTGACCCACTTCTGATACCGCGTGCCGGCTGCACGTTCCCTCTCCGCTGCCGCTTTGACCCCAATTGCCGGCAGCGACTAGAATAAACGGGCGTGTACCACGTGCACGCGCTTGCGGTCCTCTGAGGACTGCATTGAAAAGCAATCCACAAATCAGGATGACCCGGGGAATCCATCGGATTCACCGAGAATCGCGCCTGCGTTCCATAACGCGGGCGCGCCGGTTTGCCTGACCGACTAACTATCCACAACGGAGCCCCTACTACATGACCATCACCTCCACCGAGAAGCCCGGTACCCCCGTAGTCGCGATTAACGACATCGGTACCGCTGAGGACTTCCTCGCAGCTGTCGACGCCACCATCAAGTACTTCAACGACGGAGATCTCGTCGAAGGTACCGTCGTCAAGGTCGACCGCGATGAAGTCCTGCTCGACATCGGTTACAAGACCGAAGGTGTCATCCCCTCCCGCGAGCTGTCCATCAAGCACGACGTTGATCCCGGGGACGTTGTCTCCGTTGGCGATCAGGTCGAAGCCCTGGTGCTCACCAAGGAAGACAAAGAAGGCCGTCTGATCCTCTCCAAGAAGCGTGCTCAGTACGAGCGTGCCTGGGGCGACATCGAGAAGGTCAAGGAAGAAGACGGTGTCGTCACCGGTACCGTCATCGAGGTTGTCAAGGGTGGTCTTATCCTCGACATCGGCCTGCGCGGCTTCCTGCCCGCATCCCTCGTCGAGATGCGCCGTGTGCGCGACCTTGCTCCGTACATCGGCCAGCAGATCGAAGCCAAGATCATCGAGCTGGACAAGAACCGCAACAACGTTGTGCTGTCCCGCCGTGCATGGCTCGAGCAGACCCAGTCCGAGGTCCGCTCCACGTTCCTCAACAAGCTGGAAAAGGGCCAGGTCCGTCCCGGCGTCGTTTCCTCCATCGTCAACTTCGGTGCATTCGTGGACCTGGGCGGCGTAGACGGCCTCGTCCACGTTTCCGAGCTCTCCTGGAAGCACATCGACCACCCGTCCGAGGTTGTCGAAGTTGGCCAGGAAGTCACCGTCGAGGTTCTCGAGGTCGACCTGGACCGCGAGCGCGTTTCCCTGTCGCTCAAGGCTACGCAGGAAGATCCGTGGCAGACCTTCGCCCGCACCCACGCCCTGGGCCAGGTTGTTCCGGGTAAGGTCACCAAGCTGGTTCCGTTCGGTGCGTTCGTCCGCGTCGAAGACGGCATCGAAGGCCTGGTCCACATCTCCGAGCTGGCTGTCCGCCACGTGGAGCTGGCCGAGCAGGTTGTCTCCGTTGGCGACGAACTGTTCGTCAAGGTCATCGACATCGACCTGGAACGCCGCCGCATCTCGCTGTCCCTCAAGCAGGCCAACGAGGGCGTCGACGCCGACAGCACCGAATTCGATCCCGCTCTGTACGGCATGGCCGCAGAGTACGACGAAGAGGGCAACTACAAGTACCCCGAGGGCTTCGACCCCGAGTCCAACGAATGGCTCGAGGGCTACGAGAACCAGCGCGCAGCCTGGGAGCAGCAGTACGCTGACGCCCAGACCCGTTGGGAAGCCCACAAGAAGCAGGTTGCCCAGCACGCTGCCGACGACGCTGCAGCTGCAACGTCCGGCGACAGCGACTCCGGCACCACCAGCTACTCCTCCGAGCCTGCTGCCACCGATTCCGGTGCCGGCACCCTGGCTTCGGACGAGGCACTTGCTGCCCTGCGCGAGAAGCTGACCGGCAACTAATTGCCGCCGGCCCGGACTTCCGGGCTGACACAGTGGGCCCCCGCGAAAGCGGGGGCCCACTGTGCTTTAAGCGGCAGGCGTCAGGCCGTAAGAGACCCGCCTGGTGGCCGGATTTCCCTGCTGAAGGGGCTAAAGGTCGACGACGGCGAGGACCGTCCCGTCGTCGTCGTGCGTCAGTGCCGCGCCTGCCGCCGTGAGCAGCCGCTGGGCGCTGAGGTTCCCGGACAGGGTACGCGCGGTGACGCGTTTCAGGCCCGCCCGGCGGGCCTCTGCCAGGACGAGGTCCAGGGCGGCACCGCCGATTCCCCGGGAACGGAAGCTACGGCCAAGCCAGATGCCGGTTTCCGCAGAGGGGATTCCAGCCGCGGGGTCGCGCTTGAGCCGGACGGAGCCGGCAATGTGGGTGCCCTTGAAGACAGCCCAGGACTTTTCCGCCGCAGGTCCGTCCAGCCCTGCGGCCGCAGCGCGGTGGTAGCCGTAGAACCAGGCGGTGCGCTCGAGGTTCCAGCCCGGTCCACCCAGCGGGGGCGCCACTTCATCGGGGGAGGCGTCGCGCTTGGCCAATTGGAGCAGCCGGTCCGCCACGGCCTCGTCCACGTCCGCCAGGGTCACATCAGTCGAGCCGCTCATCAATCCATTCCGTTCCGTCGGGATTGAGCTCGGCGGACCCTGCCGTCAGCTGCAGCACGCGATCGGACGCAGCGGCGATGGCGGCAGCATTGTCAGCCACCGCAATCCGCAGCACCGTGTGCCGGTCCTGGTAGCTGGTGTCCGCCATGACCATGCCTGCGGCGCGCAGATCGTTCTCCAGCCGCCCCGCTGCCGCGTGCGGCACCGCCGTGGAACAGATCCGCCGCCTGCTGCGCCGGGCAAGGGGTGCCAGGTCAAGGGCGGCCGAGACTGATTCGGAATACGCACGGACCAGGCCACCCGCGCCGAGCAGGACGCCGCCGAAATAGCGGACGACGACGGCGCTGACGTCGCTGAGGTCGGTCACCCCCGGCGCGGTTTCCCTTTTCAGCAGGGCTTCGAGCATGGGGATGCCGGCGGTCCCGGCGGGTTCGCCGTCGTCGCTGGAGCGCTGGACGGTCCGGTCCGGCCCGATGACGAACGCGGAGCAGTGGTGGCGGGCGTCGTGGAATTCACGGCGAAGGCCGGCCACCAGGTCGCGGGCTGCGTCTTCCGTGCCTGCCCTCCGGAGAACCGTGATGAACCTGGAGCGCTTGATCTCAAGTTCATGCCGGAAGTCCCCGCCCGCTGCCAGCGTGGTGTAGGAGGTGGCCCGGCTTTCTTGCTCTTGCATCCGGCCCAGTCTAGTGCCGCCATGGGGGGCGTGGCCCGGCTGGTTCAGCTGGCCGGCCCGGTTCAGTAGGGTGGGGGTGTGCTGAAGATCGGGTTGACGGGCGGGATCGCCTCAGGGAAGTCGGTGGTGGCCGCGCGGCTGCAGGAACGCGGCGCCGTGCTGGTGGATGCGGATGCGCTGGCCAGGGAGGTGGTGGAGCCCGGCACCGAAGGCCTGGAACGCATCGTGGGGGAGTTTGGCGAAGGAATGCTCGACGACGGCGGACGGCTTGACCGCGCGCGTCTCGGGGCGGCGGTGTTCGGCAATCCTGAGCGCCTCGCCGCCTTGAACGCCATCGTCCATCCCCTGGTGCGCGCCCGCGCCGCCGCCATCACGGCAGCAGCCCCGGCTGACGCCGTGGTGGTCCAGGACATTCCCCTCCTGGTGGAGACCGGCCAGGGGTCCGCTTTCCACTTGGTGGTGGTGGTGGATGCGCCGGACGACGTGCGGCTGCAGCGCATGCTCGAGCACCGGGGAATGACCGCGGAAGCGGCGCGTGCCCGGATGGACGCCCAGGCCCCGCGACAGGACCGGCTGGCCGCGGCCGACGCGGTCCTGGACAACTCCGGTACCGTGCAGCACCTGCTGGGCCAGGTGGACCGGCTGTGGGATGAGCGCCTGGTTCCCTTCGCCCGCAACCTGGTGGCGGGGAAACGCGCACCGCGGAACGGCGGTCCGGTCCTGGAACCGCACCGGACGGAGTGGGCGCAGGAGGCGGCCAGGATAGCGGCCCGGCTGGTGGCGGCAGCACCCGACCTCATCCTGGCCGTGGACCACATTGGCTCCACCGCTGTTCCCGGCCTGCCCGCGAAGGACGTTATCGACCTGCAGGTGACGGTGCCTGACCTCGCGGTTGCGGCCACCATCGCACCTCTCCTGGCCGCAGCAGGCTTTCCGGCGGTACGGGACGTCGAATCCGACACTCCAAAGCCCAATGCTCCGAACCCGGCAGCATGGTTGAAGCGGTTCCACGCCAACGCGGACCCGTGCCGTGCCGTCAACGTCCATGTCCGGGCGGCCGGTTCGGCCGGATGGCGCTTCGCGTTGATGTTCCGCGACTGGCTGCAGAACGATCCCTCCGCGCTCCGGCTGTACGCGGCGCACAAGGCTGACCTCGCCGCCCGGCACGCCGATTCGGGCACCACCGGCTCCTACGCGGAGGCGAAGGAACCGTGGTTCACGGACGTCGCGTGGCCCCTCATGGCCGCGTGGGCCGAGGCAACCGGGTGGGAACCGCCGTCGTACGCGTCCTGACACCGGCCCGCGCCGTGGTGGATGTTCGCCGGTAACGGACGGGGCCGTCCAGTGTCGGTGCCCGGCTGTAAATTAGATTCATGAGCCTTGCGCAGGAAATCAACCGTGTTGTAGCGCCCTTCGAAGTCATCAGCGAGTTCAAACCTGCCGGAGACCAGCCGGCCGCCATCGCTGAGCTGACGGAGCGCATCAACAACGGCGAGAAGGATGTGGTGCTGCTTGGCGCCACCGGTACCGGTAAAAGTGCCACCACCGCCTGGCTTATTGAACAGGTGCAGCGCCCCACCCTGGTGATGGTGCAGAACAAGACCCTTGCCGCCCAGCTGGCCAACGAGTTCCGCGAACTGCTGCCCAACAACGCGGTGGAATACTTCGTTTCCTACTACGACTACTACCAGCCCGAAGCGTACGTGGCCCAGACGGACACCTTCATCGAGAAGGATTCCTCCATCAACGAGGAAGTGGAACGGCTCCGCCACTCCGCCACCAACGCGCTGCTGACCCGCCGCGATGTGATCGTGGTGGCCACGGTGTCCTGCATCTACGGCCTGGGAACCCCTGAGGAATACATTTCCGGCATGGTGACCCTCCGCCGCGGCGCCGAGATGAACCGGGACGACCTCCTCCGCAAGTTCGTCTTCATGCAGTACGCCCGCAACGACATGGACTTTCACCGCGGCACCTTCCGGGTGCGCGGCGACACCGTGGAAATCATTCCCATGTACGAGGAACTGGCCATCAGGATCGAGTTCTTCGGTGATGAGATTGAGAGCATCCAAACCCTCCACCCGCTTACCGGCGAAGTCATCCGCGACGAGGAAGAGATGTACGTCTTCCCGGCCTCGCACTACGTGGCCGGGCCGGAACGGATGGCGCGGGCCATCAAGCGGATCGAGGATGAGCTGGCGGACCGGCTGAAGGTGCTGGAGGGCCAGAACAAGCTCGTCGAAGCCCAACGGCTGCGGATGCGCACCACCTACGACCTCGAGATGATGCAGCAGATGGGTTTCTGCAACGGCATCGAGAACTACTCGGCGCACATTGACGGGCGGGAGCCGGGTACTGCACCCCACTGCCTCCTGGACTACTTCCCGGACGACTTCCTGCTGGTGGTGGACGAGTCCCACGTGACCATTCCCCAGATCGGGGCCATGTACGAAGGTGACATGTCCCGCAAACGGAACCTGGTGGACTTCGGCTTCCGGTTGCCGTCCGCCATGGACAACCGGCCGCTGAAGTGGGACGAGTTCCTCGAACGCGTGGGCCAGACCGTCTACCTCTCGGCTACCCCCGGCAAGTATGAGCTGGGCAAGGCAGACGGCTACGTCCAGCAGATCATCCGTCCCACCGGCCTGGTGGATCCCGAGGTGGTGGTCAAGCCCACCAAGGGACAGATCGACGACCTCCTCGGCGAGATCAAGACCCGGGTGGAAAAGAACGAGCGCGTCCTGGTGACCACGCTGACCAAGCGGATGGCAGAGGACCTCACCGACTACCTGCTGGGCCACGGCGTCAAGGTGGAATACCTGCACTCGGACGTGGACACGCTGCGCCGGGTGGAGCTCCTGCGTGAACTGCGGTTGGGATCCTTTGACGTCCTGGTGGGCATCAACCTTCTCCGTGAGGGCCTGGACCTCCCCGAGGTGTCCCTGGTCAGCATCCTGGACGCGGACAAGGAGGGGTTCCTGCGCTCGTCCACCTCGCTGATCCAGACCATCGGACGTGCCGCCCGCAACGTCTCCGGCCAGGTGCACATGTACGCGGACCGGATCACCGACTCCATGGCCAACGCCATTGACGAAACCAACCGTCGCCGCGCCATCCAGGTGGCGTACAACAAGGAACACGGCGTCGATCCGCAGCCGCTGCGGAAGAAGATCGCCGACATCACGGACCAGTTGGCCAAGGAAGATGCCGATACCGATGCGCTGCTGGGCAGCTTCGATTACGGCAAGGGCAAGCGCGGCATCACCGGATCCAATAAGGCCGGCGCCAAGAAGGGCGCGGCCCAGGTCCGTGCGGACGGCCTGGCGGCGGCTCCGGCCGAGGACCTGGTGGGCCTGATCGCACAGCTCACGGAACAGATGCATGGCGCGGCGGCAGACCTCCAGTTCGAGGTGGCGGCGCGGATCCGGGACGAGGTCAGCGAGCTGAAGAAGGAGCTGAGGCAGATGCAGGCGGCAGGCCACGCCTGACGTCCGCGGCCGGGCATCCGGCTGGGGTACAGTTAAAGCACGTAGGGGAGTATCCCAAGCGCTACGATCGTCAACACGCAGGGCACAGCTGCCCCGCCGGGCGTAGCGGGCCGCCACATCAGCACCAAGTGCACAGGCAGGCCGGAGAGACTTACACCATTTTGTGTACCCTGCGAAAGGCTGCCCTGTGCTCGACTTGCCCGTATGGTTCGAGGTTGGCTCATTTGCCGTCCTCGGCCTGATTCTCCTGATCGATCTCCTTCTGGTGGTGCGGCGCCCGCATGAGCCGTCCATGAAGGAGGCCGGTCTGTGGGTGGCCTTCTACGTCACCCTTGCCCTGGCCTTCGCCGGTGCCATGTTCGCTTTTACCGGGCCCGAATTCGGCAGCCAGTTCGTCGCCGGCTGGGTGACCGAGTACAGCCTCAGCATCGACAACCTGTTCGTCTTCATCATCATCATGGCCAGGTTCTCCGTGCCCCGGAAGTACCAGCAGGAAGTGTTGATGGTGGGCATCATCATCGCGCTCATCCTGCGCGGCATCTTCATCCTGCTGGGCGCCATCGTCATCGAACAGTTCAGCTGGGTGTTCTACATCTTCGGCGCATTCCTGCTGTGGACGGCCTGGAAGCAGGCCCAGGACGAGGGTGAAGAGGAAGAGGACCGGGAGAACCCGCTGATAGCGAAGATCCGCAAGGTCATCCCGATGTCGGAGAAGTTCGATGGCGGCAAGCTGCGTACCGTGGTCAACGGCAAGAAGGTCTTCACCCCCATGGTGATCGTCTTCGTCACCATCGGCCTCACGGACCTGCTGTTCGCAGTTGACTCCATCCCCGCGATCTTCGGCCTGACCCAAAGCCCCTTCATTGTCTTCACCGCCAACCTGTTCGCGCTGATGGGCCTGCGGCAGCTGTACTTCCTGCTGGGTGGCCTGATGAACCGGCTCATCTACCTCAAGCACGCCCTGTCCTTCATCCTTGCGTTCATCGGCGTCAAGCTTGTCCTGCACGCCATGCACGTCAACGAGCTTCCCTTCATCAACGGCGGACAGCACATCGAGTGGGCACCTGAGATCCCCACCTTCGTCTCCCTCGCCGTGATTGTGGGCACCATCATCGTCGCCGTCGTCGCCAGCCTGCTCAGCTCCAAAGCCCAGGCTGCCACGGTGGATCCGCGGCTTGAAGAGGACGCCCGGAAGAGCCACAGCGACGCCGAGTAGGCGCGCCCCGGCGCATTCCCCTCCGGTAATCCCGGCCGCCTGAGCGGCCGGGATTACCCCTTTAAGCCTCCGCAGGACGGACGGGTTCCGCACCCCTGTGGGTCTAGCCGGCGCAGGACTATGCTCAGATCATGGCCCGCACGCTTGTGATGGATCAGGGCGCGCGCCAGGTGCAGCGACGTACCGTTTTGCTCTTGAGCGTGGCCCAGGTGTTCGGTGGACTCGGGACGGGATCGACCGTGTCCATTGGTTCCATCCTGGCCGTCGAGCTGTCCGGCTCCAGTGCCTGGGCGGGCTCCGTGGCCACGGTGATGACCCTCGGGGCGGCGGCCGCAGCCCTGCCGTTGGCATCGCTGGCGGAACGGCGTGGGCGCCGGGCGGGCCAGGTGGCCGGCCTTTCGGCGGCGCTGGCAGGGGCGGTCCTCATGGTCCTGGCCGTTGTCACCGGGCTCTTCGTCCTGCTGGTCGTGGGCTCGGCAGGCATCGGCATCGGCACGGCAGCGACCCTGCAGGCTCGGTTTGCCGCGGTGGATCTCGCTGCCCCCGAGCACCGCGGGCGGGCCTTGTCCACCGTGGTCTGGGCGGTAACAGTCGGTGCCGTGGCAGGCCCCAACCTGATCCAGCCCGGAACGGCGGTGGGAACTGCGCTGGGGCTGCCGCCAATCGCGGGACCGTTCGTGATCTCCGGGGCCGGGCTCCTCATCGCCGCCGTGCTGCTGTTCGCCGGTCTTCGCCCGGACCCGCTGCTGCTGGCACGCCGCCTCGCCGCGGCCAACAACGCCCCCACGGCGGAACGGGGAAGCGGCGCGCCTTCCACCACCCCTGCCGCCGGCACGGCCCCGGAAGGTGCCGAAATGGAAGGCGCCCAACCGGAAGGCTCCCCACCGGCAAGGACCCAGCCCGCCGCAGCGGCCGCGCGGGGCTCGCTGGACCGTGGACTGCGGGCTATCCGCAGCTCCCGGATGGCACTGCTGGCCGTCGCCGGCGTTGTGGCAGCGCACGCAGTCATGGTGGGTGTCATGTCCATGACCCCGCTGCACCTGCAGCACCTGGTGGAAGGACCGGGCCCGCATGCCGGCCACATCGCCGAGGGGGACGTGCTGGTCATCATCGGCTTCACCATCTCGCTGCACATCGCAGGCATGTTCGCGCTCTCCCCGGTCATGGGTTGGCTGACTGACAGGGCGGGCCGGATAGAGACCATCATGATCGGCTTCGCGCTGCTGATCGCCGCCGTCGCCGTTGCCGGGTTCGGCCAGGCCTCGACCGGCGCAGTGGCCGCAGGACTGGTCCTGCTGGGCATGGGCTGGTCCGCGGCCACGATTTCCGGCTCCACCCTGCTCGCCGAGAGCGTTGGCCAGGACGCCCGGGTGGCTGTCCAAGGCGTCTCCGACATGCTGATGGGCGCCGCAGGTGCCCTGGGAGGCGCCGTGTCCGGACTGGTCCTGGGCTTTGCCGGCTACCTCGGCCTCAACCTGCTGGGCGGTACCATCGGGGCGGCCGTCCTGGCCGCCGCTGTCGTCACCCGCACGTCACACCGGCGGTCAGCGGCCGTCTGAGCGGGCCATGCCCAGGAGGCGGGCGAAGATCCTCTCGCCGTCGTCGGCGATCCCGTCATGGTGGAAGTCGGCCGTCTCCCAGACCTGCAGCCCGCGCACCGCAGCTGCCGTGCGCAGGGAAAGGTCCCGGTCAACGTAGATGTCGTCCGAGTAGACCGCCGCTGCCACGGGAACGGTGTTGGCGGCCAGGACCTCCGGGTCGTACAGCGGCTTCCAATCCTGCTTTGCGGCCAACAGGTCAGCCACCTCCCGCAGCGGCTGGAGGGCGGGGTCCTGCCCGAAGTACCACGGGTACACCATTTCGCCGGTCAGCAGCAGTGGTTCGGCGTCGGGCCTGAACCAGGGATTCTCGCCGAGCATCCGCCAAGCTGACCAGTTGGTGGCCTGCTCCTGGCCGTAGATGGATTCATGCATCAGGGCGTACAGCGGGTTGGAGCGGCGGGACACCACACTGGTGAGCTGCTCCAGGAAAGTGTCGGACAGCCTGGGACCACCGGGGGTTTCCACGAACGCGTCCTCCAGCAGGTAATGCAGGCTGTCCACCCGGGTGTTGCCGCCCAGGAATGCGCCGGCCATCTGGAACCGCTCCACGGTGAGGGGACTGCCGTCGGGCAGGAGTTCCGGTGTGCAGCGCAGGTGGCGCGCTATCCGCTCCACCGCGTCCCGGTCCTCCGGATACCAGCCGAAGTATTCGTCGTTCCGTGCCGCTACGCGCTGGAAGGTGGCCCGGTAGACGTCGTCCGCGCTGCC
This sequence comes from Arthrobacter sp. NQ4, assembly GCF_029077345.1. Classification (NCBI taxonomy): domain Bacteria; kingdom Bacillati; phylum Actinomycetota; class Actinomycetes; order Micrococcales; family Micrococcaceae; genus Arthrobacter; species Arthrobacter sp. NQ4. Next base: position 135,131 of record NZ_JARETC010000002.1, read on the forward strand.
CGTGAGAGGTGCCAGGCCGCCGGTGATGAGGGCTTCGCGCAGTCCTTCGGGGGCGAAGGACAGGTACGTCAGGGCGCAGAAGCCGCCATAGCTTTGGCCGTAGATGGTCCAGGCAGGTGATTCCAGGGCACGGCGGATCAGCTCCGCGTCCGCCACGATCGAATCGGCCCTGAAATGCTCCAGGTAGGCCGCCTGTTCGGCAGCGGACCCGCGGGCGGGCAAGGTCCTGCGGTCGATGGGCGTTGAGAGCCCCGTGCCGCGCTGGTCCAGCATCAGGATGCGGAAGTCCTGGGCGGCGGCTTTGCTCCAGCCGCCCAGGGAGCCCCACCTGTTGCCGCGGCCGCCCGGGCCGCCCTGCAGGAAGAGGAGCCAGGGCAGCTGTGCGGCCGCTTCCGCGCTGTGCGCCGCCGAGACATACTCGCGGGCGAATACCGTGATGGTCTCTGCGGAGCCGTCGGACGGTGCGGAATGGTCCAGGGGGACCGTGAAGTAGTGCTCCACGGTGCGCATGCCACGGAATTCGTGCGTCGCCCTGACCTCATGGCCGGCAGCGGGGACTGCTGCCCGGCGCGCGTCAGCCCTGGGCATGGGCGGAAAGGGAGCCGCGGGAGGCTGCACTTCCAAACTGGTCCAGCGCCTCGCCGGTGAGCCGGAAGGTGGACCACCCGTCCATGGGGCGGGCACCAAGGCGGCGGTAGAAATTGATGGAGGGCTCGTTCCAGTCCAGCACGCTCCATTCCACGCGCGCGTAGCCGTTCTCCACGGCGATGGCGGCAAGGTGCTGCAGCAGGGCCTTGCCATGCCCCTCGCCCCGCGCTTCCGGGCTGACGTAAAGGTCTTCCAGGTAGATCCCGTGGACGCCTTCCCAAGTGGAGTAGTTCAGGAACCACAGCGCAAAGCCCTGCACGCTGCCCGCCGCGTCCTCAGCCATGGCAGCGAAGATCCGCGGGTTGTCGCCGAAGAGGGCCTGCTCCAGCAATTCCGGTGTGTTCCGGACGGCGTCGGGTTCCTTCTCGTAATGCGCCAGCTCGTGGATCATGCGGAGGACGGCGGGAACGTCGTGCCGGGTTGCGGGGCGGATTACACTCATTGTTCGAGCTTACCGCCGGGTCCGGCGGTACCGCCGCAGGGCAAGCGAAGGGCCGGTCCGGGGCTAGAGCCGGTTCACATCCGTCACCCTCACCACGGCCGTTCCTGTCGCGTCGGAGTCCGCCAGGTCCACCTCCGCCGAGATGCCCCAGTCGTGGTTGCCCGCCGGGTCGTCGAAGATCTGGCGGACCTTCCAGGTCCCCGGTTCTTCGGTGATGATGAGCAGGCCCGGACCCCGCGCATCCGGTCCCGTCCCGATGTCGTCGTGTTCGTCGAAGTAGTCGTCCAGTGCATCTTCCCAGCGCTCGGCACCCCAGCCGGAGCCGGCGTCGAGCTCTCCCAGCGCGGTGGCGTCCTCGTCGGCGAAAAGTTCCACGCGGCGGAACATCTCGTTGCGCACCATCACCCGGAACGCGCGGATGTTCGAGGTGAGCGACGGCGGCGGGGGCGGCGGCGCGTCGTGGGGGGTCGGCGCCGCACCGGACGTCAGCTCCTCCCACTCGTCCAGCAGGCTGGAGTCCACCTGCCGGACCAGCTCACCCAGCCATGCAACAAGGTCTTCGAGGTCCTCACGGAGCATGTCCTGGGGAACGGTTTGGCGCAGCGCTTTGAAGGCATCCGCGAGGTACCGCAGCACGATGCCTTCGGACCTGGCCAGGCCGTAGAACTGGACGAATTCGCCAAAGTTCATGGCGCGCTCGTACATGTCGCGGACCACGGACTTTGGGGCGAGCTCAAAGTCGCCCACCCACGGTGCGGCCTTGCGGTACACCTCGAACGCTTCGCCCAGGATGTCTGCGAGCGGCTGGGGGTAGGTGACCTCGTCCAGCATGGCCATCCGCTGGTCATACTCGATGCCGTCGGCCTTCATGGCCGCCACTGCCTCGCCGCGGGCCTTCTTTTGCTGCGCCGACAGGATCTGCCGCGGTTTCTCCAGGGTCGCCTCGATGACGGACACCACGTCCAGGGCGTACGACGGCGACTCCGGGTCAAGGAGGTCCAGCGCGGCAAGTGCGAAGGGGGAGAGCGGCTGGTTCAGCGCGAAGTTGGCCTGCAGGTGCACGGTCAGGCGGACCGTGCGGCCGTCCGGCCCCTGCTCCTCCGGCGGGATCCGCTCGATGACTTCGGCGGCGAGGAGTTCGCGGTAGATGCCCAGCGCCTTCTTCATGAGCCGCAGCTGGGAGGAGCGTGGCTCGTGGTTTTCGGTGAGCAGCCGCCTGGCCGCGGCGAAAGGGTCGCCGGGCCGTTCCATCAGGTTCATCAGCATGGCGTGCGTCACCGTGAAGCTTGACGTCAGGGGGTCGGGGACAGATTCCACCAGCCGCTTGAACGTGGGCTCACCCCAGGAAACAAAACCCTCGGGCGGCTTTTTCTTGACCACCTGGCGGAGTTTCTTCTGGTCGTCACCGAACTTGGCCGTGGCCTTCGCCATGGCCTTGACGTTCTCGACCACGTGCTCGGGTGCCTGCACCACCACCGTCCCGGCGGTGTCATAGCCCGCCCTGCCGGCCCGGCCCGCAATCTGGTGGAACTCACGTGGGTTAAGCGGGCGGGTGCGGACGCCGTCGTACTTGCTCAGGGCGGTGAGCAGCACGGTGCGGATGGGGACGTTGATACCCACGCCCAGCGTGTCCGTCCCGCAGATCACCTTCAAAAGTCCCGCCTGGGCCAGCTGCTCCACCAGCCGGCGGTACTTGGGCAGCATGCCGGCGTGGTGTACGCCGATGCCGTGGCGCACCAGCCGGTTCAGCGTCTTGCCGAACCCGGCGGCGAACCGGAAATTGGCAATGAGCTCTGCGATCCTGTCCTTTTCCTCCCGGGTGCACACGTTGATGCTCATCAGGTTCTGGGCTCGGTCGATCGCCTCGAGCTGGCTGAAGTGCACTACGTAGACCGGCACCTGCCTGGTGGAGAGCAGTTCCTCCAGCGTCTCGTGGACCGGGGTCTGGTGGTAGTAGTAGTGCAGCGGAATGGGCCGCTCGGCAGAACTGACCGTGGTGGTGGGCCGGCCCGTCAGCGCCGTCAGCCCCTCCTCGAACCGGGTGACGTCGCCCAGGGTGGCGGACATCAGCAGGAACTGTGCCTGCGGAAGCTCCAGGAGCGGGACCTGCCATGCCCAGCCGCGCTGCGGGTCGGAGTAGAAATGGAACTCGTCCATGATCACTGCGCCGAGTTCGGCTGCAGCGCCCTCCCGCAATGCGATGTTGGCCAGGATCTCCGCGGTGCAGCAGATGATGGGTGCATCCTGGTTGACCCCGGAGTCACCGGTGATCATGCCCACGTTCTCGGCGCCGAAGATGTCGCAGAGCGCAAAGAACTTTTCGGACACCAGCGCCTTGATCGGGGCGGTGTAGTAGCTCCGCCGTCCCTGGGCCATGGCCTGGAAGTGCGCGGCGATGGCCACCAGCGACTTTCCGGACCCCGTTGGCGTGGCCAGGATGACGTTCGCGCCCGTCGCCAGCTCCATGATGGCCTCGTCCTGGGCCGGGTACAGCGACAGGCCACGGGTTTCCGTCCACTCCACGAACCGGGTGTAAAGGGCGTCGGGGTCGACGGCGGCGGCGTTGGGGACGGACAGATCGTTCAGCTGGTCAACGAGTTTCATTGACTTAAACCTTAGTGCCACGTTGCGGGCGGATCAGGCGGTCGGGCCGGGTTAGGCTACGCCTGGCCGCCGTGCATGCCAGAACCTGGAGAAGATCATGAAATGGGACCCCGCAAAGTACGTCAAATTCGATGACCACCGGAACAGGCCGTTCTTCGACCTGACTGGCCGGATCCATGCTGACCGCCCCGCGCGGGTGGTCGACCTTGGCTGCGGGCCGGGGAACCTGACAGCTGCCCTGGCCGAACGCTGGCCCGGCGCCCAGGTGGTTGGCCTGGATTCCTCCGCGGAGATGTTGGCAAAGGCCGCGCCGCTGGCGCAGGCTGTCCCCGCCCTGAGGTTCGAACATGCCGACATAGCCGAATGGATGCCCACTGGGGAGACGGACGTCGTGGTGAGCAACGCAGCCCTGCAGTGGGTCCCCGGCCACCAGGACCTGATGCGCAGGTGGCTGAAGGCCCTCCGCCCGGGATCCTGGTTCGCCATGCAGGTGCCGGGCAACTTCAACGCCCCCTCGCATTCCCTGATGCGGGAACTCGCGGCGTCCGGCCGTTGGGCGGCCAGGCTGGGCGGCGTGCTCCGCGGCGGGGAGTCGGTGGGGGAGCCCGCGGACTACCTGGGCATCCTGCTCGACGCCGGCTGCGCGGCGGATGCCTGGGAAACGAGCTACCAGCAGGTCCTGCAGGGGCCGGACCCCGTCCTGGAGTGGGTCCGCGGCACGGCACTGCGTCCGGTTATGGCGGTCCTCGGCGACGACGACGCCAGGCATTTCGAGGAGGAGTACGCAGCCGCCCTGCGGGCGGCCTACCCCCAGGGCGCGCACGGCACGGTCTATCCATTCCGGCGGATCTTTGCCGTCGGCCGCAAGGAGGAATAGGGGCCCGGACGCCATGTTTTCCAGCACGTCACACGGCGTGACAGCGCCCGAAAGTGATCTGGCTTACAATGGCCACTGTGCTTCAGGGGTCAAGCCGCTGGCCCCCTCTTCGGCCGTAGGCATCTGCAGGGGGTATTTTGCTGGTCGGACTCTTAAAGCGGCAGCTTGCCGGCAAACACGCGCAGTTGTGGGCGATCGTTGTGCTCCAGCTGGTCCAGGCGGGGGCGAACCTGTTGCTGCCCACCGTGAACGCGGCCATCATCGATGACGGGATCGTGGCGGGCGAGCCCGGCGTGATCTCACGGCTCGGCATGCTCATGGCCGCCATTGCCGTGGTCCAGGCAGCGTCCGCCATCGCGGCGGGCTACCTCGGCGCCGTCGTTGCCATGAGTATCGGGCACCGCCTGCGGGCGGAGGTGTTCAGCCGGATCCAGACGCTGTCCTCCCAGGACGTGGCCCTGTTCGGAACCCAAAGCCTGACCACCCGCGCCACGAACGATGTCCAGCAGATCCAGGCGTTCGCCCTGCTGGTTTTCACCATGCTCTTCGCAGGCCCGGCCATGGGCATCGGCGGGATAGTGCTGGCTGTCCAGCAGGACGTGGTGCTGTCCGTCGTCGTCATCGTCATCGTGCCCCTGCTGCTGCTGATCATGTACCTGATCGTCCGCCGGCTCATTCCGCTCTACCGGGAGGGCCAGGAACTGCTGGACCGGTCCGGGGGAATCCTGCGCGAACAGATCATCGGTGTGGATGTGATCCGTGCCTTTGTCCGCCAGGGCCATGAAGGGCGGCGTTTCGCGGCGGTCAACGCCCGGCTGACCGCCAACAATCTCCGGTCGGCGCTCCTGGTCGCCGGGATGCTGCCAATGATCATGCTGGTGGTCAACACCAGTTCGGTTGCCGTGGTGTGGTTCGGCGGCCACCGCATCCAGTCGGGACTCATGAACCTTGGAGCGCTCACGGCTTTCATCGCCTACATCATGCAGATCCTGCTGGCAATCATGATGTCCATGTATGTGCTGATGACGGCGCCGCGGGCCGCCGTCTGCGCCGAACGTATCCAGGCCGTGCTGGACACCGAGCCCTCCGTCAGCAGCCCGGCCGGCCCGCAGCAGTTCCAGCCGGACCTTTCGCAGCCGGCAACCCTGGCCTTCCACGGCGTTGGCTTCTCCTACCCGGGAGCAGAGGCTCCCGTGCTTGCGGACATCAGCTTTACCGCCGCTCCCGGTACCACCACCGCAATCGTGGGCGCGACCGGGAGCGGCAAGACCACGCTGCTGAACCTGATTCCACGGTTCCTCGACCCCACAAAAGGCCGCATCTCCCTGGCCGGCCATGACATCAGGGACGTGCCCCTGGACCAGCTGCGTGCAGCGATGGCCATCGTGCCCCAGCATTCCCACCTGTTCACCGGCACCATCGCCGACAACCTGCGGATGGCCGCGCCCGGGGCCACGGACGGGGAACTTTGGGCGGCCCTGGAAACGGCGCAGACCATGCGGTTCATGGGTGACCTCCCGCTGGGGCTTGCCACCCCCGTAGGCCAGGGAGGCGCCAGCCTGTCAGGCGGGCAGCGGCAAAGGCTGTGCATCGCCAGGGCGCTGTTGCGCAAGGCACCCCTCTACCTTTTTGACGACAGCTTCTCCGCCCTCGACTACGACACGGACACCAGGCTGCGGCAGGCCCTGGGGCAGGCGCTCGCCGCCGCGACGGTGGTCATCGTGGCCGAGCGCATTTCAGCCGTGGAGGACGCGGACCTGATCCTGGTGCTCGACGACGGCCGCCTCGTTGCGCAGGGAACGCACCGGGAGTTGCTGGAAACGTCCGCCACCTACCGCGAGATTGCCGAATCCCAGCTGGCGCTGGACGGCACGCTGTGACCGCAGGGAAAGAAGCCGGGGAAACGGCGTACAGGTTCTGGCCGACGGCCGGCAGGCTCCTGGGCCTCCTGCGCCCCTTCCGGCTCCAGATGCTCGGAGCCGTGGGATCCACCTGTGCCTTTGCCGTCCTCAACGTCGCGGCACCCAAGTACCTCGGTGATGCCACCGACGAGGTGGTGGAGGGCGTCCTCCAGGGCAGCCTGGACCAACGCCTCGGAGTCCTCCTGGCAGCGGTGGCCATGATGTACGTCTTCGCTTCCCTGTTCAACTGGGTCCAGGGCGCATTGACCGCCCAGGCCGTGCAGGGACTCATGTACGGCCTGCGCGCATCCGTGGAGGACAAGCTGCACCGGCTGCCCTCCACCTACTTCCGCGAACGCTCCCGCGGTGACGTGCTGAGCCGTGCCACCAACGACATCGACAACATCGCCCAGGCCCTGAACCAGGTCCTGACCCAGCTCATCGTGTCGGTCCTGATGCTGTGCGGCTCGCTGGCCATGATGCTGTGGATCTCACCGCTGCTCGCGGCCATCGCCATTGCCACCGTTCCCGTCTCCACATTGATCACCGTCCTGGTGGCCAGGCGGTCCCAGGAGCATTTCGCCCGGCAGTGGAAGGAGACCGGGGAACTGAACAGCCACGTGGAGGAATTCATCAGTGGCCACGAAGTCATCAAGGCTTTCGGCCGGCAGGAACAGGCGGCGGACGTCTTCACCCGCAGCAACGGACGCCTGGCGCGGGCGGCAGCCAAGGCCCAGTACTCAGCCGGGGTGGTCCAGCCACTGATGGTGCTGATGTCCAACCTCAACTACATCGCGGTTGCCGTGGTGGGGGCCTTGCAGGTCATCGCGGGCGTCATGACCATCGGGGGAGTCCAGGCCTTCATCCAGTTCAGCCGGCTGTTCACCCAGCCGGTGGGCCAGATAGGCGGGCTGTTGAACGTCATGCAGTCCTGCGCGGCGTCGGCCGCCAGGGTATTTGTGCTCCTGGACGCCGGCGAACACCCACCGGAGCCGGGCGGGCAGGGCGCCGCCACGCTGGCAGGCGGCCGCATCACCTTCCATGACGTCACCTTCGGCTACCCCGGATCTGTGCCCGCCGTCCGCAACCTCACCTTCACCGTGGAGCCGGGGCAGGCTGTCGCCATCGTGGGACACACGGGCGCAGGCAAGAGCACCGTGGTGAATCTCCTCATGCGGTTCCTGGAACCCTCATCCGGCGTGATCACCATGGGCGGGCAGGACATTGCGGCAATTCCCCGGGACCAGTTGCGGGCGCAGTTCGGTGTGGTCCTCCAGGATTCCTGGCTCTTCGACGGCAGCATCCGCGAAAACATCTCCTACGGCCTGCCGGGCGCGCCGGATGCTGCCATCGTCGCCGCCGCGGAGGCCACCCACGCGGACCGCTTCATCAGGTCGCTGCCGCACGGATACGGCACGGTGCTGGAAAACGGCGGGGAACCGCTCAGCCAGGGCCAGCGGCAACTGCTCACCATAGCCAGGGCGCAGCTTGCCGGGCGGGCCGTCCTGGTCCTGGATGAAGCAACCAGTTCCGTGGACTCCAGGACAGAACTGCTCATCCGCCAGGCGATGCAGAGGCTCCGCCACGGACGGACGAGCTTCATGATCGCCCACCGTTTGTCCACTATCCGCAACGCTGATCTAATTCTCGTCATGGACCACGGACGCATCGTCGAGCAGGGTACGCACGCAAGCCTGCTCGCCGCCAACAGTTACTACGCCAAGCTGTACAACGCCCAGTTCGCCGAACGGGACGGCAGGGCAGAGGTCCTGGAGGGCGGCCTGTGAGCGCCGCAGGAGAGTTTCCCGGTTCCTGGCGGCCCAATCCGGCCAGCAGCGTGGCGCTGTTCGAACAGCTGCGGCTCCAGGTCATCCATCTGGCGGACAACGGCGCACTGGCGCCAGGCACCCGGCTCCCTGCGGTGCGGGCCCTTGCAGAGAAACTCGACGTCGCCCCGCACACCGTGGCAAGGGCGTACAAGGAACTGGAGGCGGCGGGCATCGTTGCCACCCGGGGACGCAACGGGACCGTGGTCTCGGCACGCGACGAAAGGCTGGGAGGCCTGTCCGAGGCCGCTGCCGCCTATGCCGCGGTCGCCAAATCCCAGGGCGCCAGCTTCGCCGAGGCCGTGAAGATCCTCGCTGCCGCCTACGATGTTCCCTGAGGGCGGAACCGTCGGTGTTCGAAAAAGTTTTCGATTAGCATTATGGGGTGCCTAAAGCCTTAGCTGAAGAAACCCCTGCCCCCGCCACTTCCCTCGCAGTCCCCCCTGCTGCTTCCCCGCAGCGTCCGGACCTCTCCCGCCTCGTGGTGAAGGGCGCGCGGGAGCACAACCTGCGCAACGTGGACCTCGACCTGCCGCGTGATGCCATGATCGTCTTCACCGGCCTCTCGGGCTCCGGGAAGTCCTCGCTGGCATTCGATACCATCTTCGCCGAAGGCCAGCGGCGCTACGTTGAATCCCTCTCCGCTTACGCACGCCAGTTCCTGGGCCAGGTGGATAAGCCCGACGTCGATTTCATCGAAGGCCTCTCTCCGGCGGTCTCCATCGACCAGAAATCCACCAGCAAGAACCCGCGGTCAACGGTGGGCACCATCACCGAAATCTACGACTACATGCGCCTGTTGTGGGCCCGTGTCGGCAGGCCGCACTGCCCGGTGTGCGGCGAGCCGGTGTCCAAGCAGACCCCGCAGCAGATCGTGGACCAGCTCCTTGAACTCGACGAGGGCACGCGCTTCCAGGTCCTGGCACCGGTGGTGCGCGGACGCAAGGGCGAGTTCGTGGACCTCTTCAAGGAACTGACGGCCAAGGGATACTCGCGGGCACGGGTGGACGGCAACCTGGTCCAGCTGAGCGATCCTCCCAAGCTGGGCAAACAGTTCAAGCACACCATCGAAGTAGTGGTGGACCGCCTGGTGGTCAAGGAAGGCATCAGCCAGCGGCTCACGGACTCCATCGAAACGGCCCTTGGGCTGTCCGAGGGCCGGGTCCTGGCTGAATTCGTGGACCTCGAAGCCGATGCGCCCGGACGGATCCGGGCGTTCTCCGAAAACCTTGCATGCCCCAACGAGCACCCGCTTGCCATCGATGAGATCGAGCCCCGCTCCTTCTCGTTCAACAACCCGTTCGGCGCCTGCGCCGCCTGCAGCGGAATCGGCACCCGGCTTGAGGTTGATGAGGAACTCATCGTGCCCAACCCGGAGCTGTCCCTGTCGGAGGGCGCCATCGCACCATGGTCGCTGGGCACCGCCACCACCGAGTACTGGAACCGGCTCCTGGAAGGCCTGGCCAAGGAAGTGGGCTTCTCCATGGCCACGCCGTGGGAGAAGCTGGGCAAGGATGTACGCCAGACCATCCTGCACGGCAAGGACCACAAGGTGGTGGTGCAGTACCGCAACCGCTTTGGCCGCGAACGCAAGTACAGCACCGGGTTCGAAGGCGCCATCCAGTACGTCCACCGCAAGCATGGCGAGACCGATTCGGACTGGGCCCGCGACCGCTACGAGGAATACATGCGGCAGGTTCCCTGCCCCGCCTGCAACGGCGCACGCCTCAACCCCGCATCCTTGTCGGTGCTGATCAACGGCAAGTCCATCGCCGAGGTAGCCGCTTTGCCCATGCGGGACTGCGCGGAGTTCCTGAACAACCTGGTGTTGACCGGGCGCGAAGCCCAGATCGCCCACCAGGTCCTCAAGGAGATCCAGGCCCGGCTGACATTCCTCCTGGACGTTGGCCTGGAGTACCTCAACCTCGAGCGTCCGTCCGCCACCCTCTCCGGCGGCGAAGCGCAGCGCATCAGGCTCGCCACCCAGATCGGCTCCGGCCTGGTGGGTGTCCTCTACGTCCTGGACGAACCCTCCATCGGCCTGCACCAGCGGGACAACCGCCGGCTGATCGAAACCCTCACCCGGCTCCGCGACATGGGGAACACCCTCATCGTCGTGGAGCATGACGAAGACACCATCCACGTTGCCGACTGGATCGTGGACATCGGACCGGGCGCCGGCGAGCACGGCGGCCAGGTTGTCCACTCCGGGACCTACAAGGAGCTGCTGGACAACAAGAAATCGCTGACCGGCGACTACCTGTCCGGCCGCAAGGCCATCGAGGTACCGAAGAAGCGCCGTAAATACGACAAAAAGCGTGAGATCAAGGTTGTCGGTGCCCGCGAGAACAACCTCGTGAACGTCGACGCCGCCTTCCCGCTGGGACTCTTCACCGCGGTCACCGGCGTCAGTGGTTCGGGCAAGTCCACGCTCGTCAACGAGATCCTCTACAAGGTGCTGGCGAACAAACTCAACGGGGCCAAGCAGGTGGCGGGCCGGCACAAGACCGTCCAGGGCCTGGAGCACCTGGACAAGGTGGTCCACGTGGACCAAAGCCCCATCGGCCGTACCCCGCGGTCCAACCCGGCCACGTACACGGGCGTATTCGACAACATTCGCAAGCTCTTCGCCGAGACCACCGAGGCCAAGGTGCGCGGCTACCTTCCCGGGCGGTTCTCCTTCAACGTCAAGGGCGGCCGCTGCGAGGCATGCTCCGGTGACGGCACCCTGAAGATCGAGATGAACTTCCTGCCGGACGTCTACGTGCCGTGCGAGGTGTGCCACGGTGCCCGCTACAACCGGGAAACTTTGGAGGTGCATTACAAGGGCAAGACCATCGCCGACGTCCTCAACATGCCCATCGAGGAGGGCGCGGAGTTCTTTGCGGCGTTCTCACCCATCGCACGCCACCTGAACACCCTGGTGGACGTGGGACTGGGCTACGTCCGCCTGGGCCAGCCTGCCACCACCCTCTCCGGCGGTGAGGCGCAACGGGTCAAGCTTGCGGCAGAACTGCAGAAGCGGTCCAACGGCCGCAGCATCTACGTCCTGGACGAGCCAACCACAGGCCTGCACTTCGAGGACATCCGGAAGCTGCTCATGGTCCTGCAGGGGCTGGTGGACAAGGGCAACACGGTGATTACCATCGAACACAACCTGGACGTCATCAAGAGCGCCGACTGGCTGGTGGACCTCGGGCCGGACGGCGGCTCCGGCGGCGGCCAGATCGTCGCGGCGGGAACGCCGGAGCAGGTGGCCAAGTCCTCCACCAGCCACACCGGAAAGTTCCTGGCCGAAATACTCGGCTGACCGACGGAAACCGCACGGAAGTATTCCTGGACGGGAATGCGAGTTTCAGGCATTCCTGCTGTCGTGAGAAACTAACCCGGTGACTTCAACAACAGTGCCCGTGATCTTTGACCTGGACGGCACTCTTGTCGATCCGGCCGGTGGAATAACTGAAGGGATTGCCTCAGCCCTCCGCGGGCTGGGGCTCCCGGTTCCCGGCCAGGACCTGCTCGATTCGATGATTGGCCCCAAGCTGAGCGATTCCCTGCTCAACGTGGCAAATGTGCCCGCGGAACGCCTGGAAGAGGTGGTCCACCGGTACCGCGAACACTACGTCGCCAGGGGAATTGCCCAGAGCCGGCTCTACCCCGGTATCCGGGAAATCCTGGAATCCTTCGCGGCGGCGGGACGCCCCGTTGCTGTGGCAACGCAAAAACCCCAGCGGCTGGCGCATAAAGTCCTGGCACACCACGGCATCGACGGCCTCTTCCACGGCATCCACGGCTCTGCCGACGACGAAACGCTGGTGGAAGGCGTCCCCCTGGGCAAGACCCAGATCATCGCCGCCGCCCTGAGGGACCTGGACACCCAGCACGCCATTATGGTGGGCGACCGCGCCCAGGACGTGTCCGGTGCCATCGCCAACGGGCTGGACTGCATTGGAGTTGTCTGGGGATTCGCGCCCGACGGGGAGCTGGAGGAAGCCGGATCCGTGGCGGTCGTCAGCACGGGCGAGGAACTGGTAGCGGTCATCGAGCGGCTGCAGGCGGTCCACACCGCGGCCATGAGCGGGGTGGTCAACGATGGAAATGTTTGATGCCGTCCGCTGGACCACGCGCAACCTGATCGCCGGCACCTGCCGGCCCACCGTCGTCGGACTCGAAAACGTCCCTTCCGATGGCCCCTTTATCGTGGCACCCAACCACCTGTCCTTCTTCGACAGCGTGATCGTCCAGGCCCTGATGCCGCGGCCGGTTGCCTTCTTTGCCAAGGCCGAGTACTTCACCACGGGCGGCGTCAAGGGCAAGGTCATGAAAGCCTTTTTCGAATCCGTCGGCTCCATCCCGGTGGAGCGGGGTGAGCAGGCAGCCAGCGTCCAGGCACTGAAAACCCTGCTGGACATCCTGGAGTCCGGCCGCGGCATCGGCATCTACCCTGAGGGCACGCGCTCCCGTGACGGCATCCTCTACCGGGGACGCACCGGCGTCGGCTGGCTGGCCCTCACCACCGGGGCGCCCGTGATCCCCGTCGGGCTGATCGGGACCGAAAAGCTTCAGCGTGCCGGCGAAAAAGGGGTCAAGCCGCAGCACTTCACCATGAAGGTGGGGGAGCCGCTGTACTTCGACAAGACAGGACCGGACCACTCACTGCCGGCCCGCCGCGAGGTCACGGACCGGATCATGGACGCAATCGCCGGACTCAGCGGCCAGGAGCGCTCCGCCAGTTACAACCAGAGCAAGTCCGCCGAGTAACCGGAAACCGCCGCAGGCACGCCCGGGCTGGGACCGGATGCTCCGGTTGGCATGGAGAGCCGGCGCGACTCAGTAGACTTGATAGGTGGCAAATCCAGCAAGTTACCGGCCCAAAACCGGTGAAATCCCCACCAACCCGGGCGTCTACCGGTTCCGTGATCCGCACGGCCGGGTCATCTACGTGGGCAAAGCCAAAAGCCTCCGGTCCCGGCTGAACTCCTACTTCGCCAACCCGGCGGGGCTGCTGCCCAAGACCTATGCGATGGTCCACGCGGCCAGCAGCGTCGAGTGGACCGTGGTGGGCAGCGAACTCGAATCGCTGCAGCTGGAATACACCTGGATCAAGGAATTCAAGCCGCGCTTCAACGTGGTGTTCCGGGATGACAAGACGTATCCCTACCTGGCCGTGACCATGGGCGAAAAGTACCCGCGGGTGCAGGTCATGCGGGGCGACAAGCGCAAAGGGACCCGCTATTTCGGCCCCTACACCGCCGGCGCCATCCGGGAGACCATGGACACCCTGCTCCGGGTCTTCCCCGTCCGGAGCTGCAGCGCCGGCGTCTTCAAGCGGGCCGAGGCAAGCGGCCGGCCCTGCCTGCTGGGCTACATCGACAAGTGCTCCGCGCCGTGCGTCGGGCGGATTTCGCCGGAGGACCACCGGGCACTGGCCGACGATTTCTGTGCCTTCATGGGCGGCGAAGCCAAACGCTTCATCAACAAGCTGGAAAAGCAGATGGGCGACGCCGTGGCGAAGCTCGACTACGAGCACGCAGCCCGCCTGCGTGACGACATCACCGCGCTGCGGAAGGTATTCGAACGCAACGCCGTGGTGCTCTCCGAGGACACCGATGCCGACGTCTTCGCCCTGCACGAAGACGAGCTCGAAGCCGCCGTCCAGGTGTTCCACGTCCGCGGCGGCAGGATCCGAGGCCAGCGCGGCTGGGTGGTGGAAAAAGTGGAGGACTTCACCACCCCGGACCTGGTGGAGCACCTGCTGCAGCAGGTCTACGGGGAGGACGGCGACACGCACGGCCGGCTGCCCCGCGAAGTCCTGGTGCCGGTGGCCCCCAGCAACCAGGAAGACCTGGCCAATTGGCTGGGCGGGATCCGCGGCGCCAAAGTGGACATCCGGGTGCCGCAACGCGGTGACAAGGCGGCACTGATGTCCACTGTGCGCGAGAATGCCGAACACGCTCTGAAGCTTCACAAGACACGGCGGGCAGGTGACATCACTGTCAGGTCGCAGGCCCTCCAGGAGCTGCAGGAAGCCCTGGACCTTCCGGATCCCCTGCTCCGGATCGAATGCTTCGACGTCTCCCACGTCCAGGGCACCAACGTCGTGGCTTCCATGGTGGTGGTGGAGGACGGGCTGCCCAAGAAGTCCGACTACCGCAAGTTCTCCATCACCGGCCCCGCGGCCGCTGATGACACCGCCGCCATGCACGACGTCCTGACGCGCAGGTTCCGCCACTACCTCCAGGACAAGTCGGCGCAGGTGGACGAATCCGTGCTGGAAGCTGACGGCCCGGAGGCGGCACCGGGCGCGGAGGTGCTGGACAGCACCACGCCGGCGCCAAAGGCCAAGTTCGCCTACCCGCCCAACCTGGTGGTGGTGGACGGCGGCCAACCGCAGGTGAACGCGGCCGCCCGTGCACTCAAGGACCTCGGGATCGACGACGTCTACGTCGTGGGGCTCGCCAAACGCCTGGAGGAAGTCTGGCTTCCGGACAGCGACTTCCCGGTGATCCTTCCCCGGACCTCGCAGGGTCTCTACCTGCTCCAGCGGATCCGCGACGAGGCCCACCGCTTTGCCATCACCTTCCACCGGCAGAAGCGCGGCAAGGCAATGACGGTGTCGGCACTGGACGCCGTCCCGGGCCTGGGCGCCTCCAAGCGGAAAGCCCTGCTGGCGCACTTTGGATCGGTCAAGGGCGTGAAGGCCGCCACGGTGGAGGAGCTCGCAGAGGCGAAGGGCATTGGCCCTGCCCTGGCCGGGGCCATCGTCAACCACTTCGCGGCGGAGGGGACCGAGGCCGTGACCGTGCCCGCGATCAACATGACCACCGGCGAAATCATTGAAACTTAGCTAGGGTAAAGGACGGGGCAGTGCCACAGCGGCGGCCCCGGGAACAACGAGGAAACGGGGCAGGCTTCATGGCAGACACGACCGCGGGATCCGGAGCGGGCCACGACGGGCTGGAGCCCGTCAAGCCGCTCGAAGCGGAACTGCTGGTGGTCACCGGGATGTCCGGCGCCGGACGGAGCACCGCCGCGGACGCGCTGGAGGACCACGGCTGGTACGTCGTGGAGAACCTGCCGCCGCAGATGCTGGGCACGCTCGCGGAGCTGGTCTCCCACGCCCCGCAGTCGATTCCACGGCTGGCCGTGGTGATCGATGTCCGCAGCAAGGGACTCTTCGCGGATATCCGTGCAGCCCTGGGGGCCTTGGCGGCCAGCGGTGTGACCTTCCGCGTCCTGTTCCTCGACGCCAGCGACAACGTCCTGGTCCGGAGGTTCGAACAGGGCCGGCGCCCGCACCCGCTGCAGGGAGGCGGACGCATCCTTGACGGCATCGCCGCCGAACGTGAGCTGCTGCAGGAACTGCGCGACAGCTCCGACGTCGTCCTCGACACCTCCAACTACAACGTCCACGGGCTGGCCACGGCCATCACCGAACTGTTCAGTGAAACCGGCCCGGTGGCCCTGCGGCTCAACGTCATGAGCTTCGGCTTCAAGTACGGCCTCCCGGTCGATGCCAACTATGTGGCCGACGTCAGGTTCATCCCCAACCCCCACTGGGTGCCCCAGCTGCGCCCGCAGACCGGCCTGGACAAGGACGTCAGCGACTACGTCCTGGAGGCCGAGGGCGTGAAGAACTTCGTGGACCGCTACGTCCTGGCCCTGGAACCGGTCCTGGAGGGATACCGCAGGGAGAACAAGCACTACGCCACCATCGCCGTCGGCTGCACGGGCGGCAAGCACCGCTCCGTCGCCGTCGCGGTTGAACTCTCGAAGAAACTCGCGCAGTATCCGCGGGTCACGGTGACCACCGCGCACCGGGATCTGGGCCGCGAGTAATGGCGCTGTTCACCGGAGCCCTGCCCCTGGTGCCGCCGGCCGCTGGTAAGGGCTCGGGCCAGCAGGACAAGGGCCCCAACGTCGTGGCCCTGGGTGGCGGGCACGGCCTGGCGGCCTCGCTGTCGGCTTTGCGCCTGCTCACCTCCGAGCTCACCGCAGTGGTGACGGTGGCGGACGACGGCGGCTCGTCCGGGCGCCTGCGCGAAGAGTACGGCGTCCTCCCGCCGGGAGACCTCCGCATGGCACTGTCCGCGCTGTGCGACGACACCGACTGGGGACGCACCTGGCGGGACGTCATGCAGCACCGGTTCCGCGCCGGGAAAAGCCCCGGGGGATCCCTGGACGAGCACGCGATGGGCAACCTCCTGATCGTCACCCTGTGGGAGCTGCTGGGCGACGCCGTCGCGGGACTCAAGTGGGCGGGTGCGCTGCTGGGCGCCCGCGGCCAGGTGCTGCCCATGTCCACGGTCCCGCTCACCATCGAAGGCGACGTCCGCGTCACCGCACCCGACGGCGGAACCGCCCTCCACACCATCCACGGCCAGGCACGCTGTGCCGTGGCCGGCTCGCTGGAGGAGGTCCGGCTCCTGCCCGAGGCCGCGCCTGCCTGCACCGACGCGCTGACGGCCATCGAACTGGCGGACTGGGTGGTCCTGGGCCCCGGCTCCTGGTACACGTCAGTCCTTCCGCACCTGCTCCTGCCGGAGATGCGGCAGGCACTGTGCAGCACCCCTGCCAAACGCTGCCTCACCATGAACCTCGCCACGGACACCAAGGAAACCAGCGGCATGTCGGCGGCCGACCACCTCCACGTCCTCCGGCGCTACGCCCCCGAGTTCAGTGTGGACGTGGTCCTGGCCGATCCCGCGTCGGTACCGGACCGGCAGGAGTTCGAGAAGGCCGCGGGCATGATCGGCGCGGAGGTGGTCTTGGGTAAAGTAGGGGCGTCGGGACGCCGCCCCGTCCATGAGCCGCTCCGGCTGGCCACGGCGTACCAGGACATTTTTGGGAACAGTTAGGAAGGTGCCATGGCACTGACAGCATCGGTCAAGGAAGAACTGTCCCGTCTGGACATCAAGAAGTCATCAGTGCGCAAGGCTGAAGTCTCCGCAATGCTCCGGTTCGCCGGGGGACTGCACATCATTTCGGGCAGGATCGTCATCGAGGCGGAAGTTGACCTCGCGTCCACTGCACGCCGGCTCCGCGCCGCCATCGCCGAGGTCTACGGACACCAGAGCGAAATCATCGTGGTCTCCGCCGGCGGACTCCGCCGCGCCAGCCGCTACGTGGTCCGCGTGGTCCGCGACGGCGAGGCGCTGGCCCGCCAGACCGGCCTGCTGGATGGCCGCGGCCGCCCCGTGCGCGGCCTGCCGTCCGCCGTCGTCAACGGCTCGGCCGCAGACGCCGAAGCCGTGTGGCGCGGGGCGTTCCTGGCGCATGGTTCGCTCACCGAACCCGGCCGGTCGTCATCGCTGGAAGTCACCTGCCCGGGTCCGGAATCGGCCCTGGCCCTGGTGGGCGCCGCCCGCCGCCTGGACATCCAGGCCAAGGCCCGTGAGGTCAGGGGAGTGGACCGCGTGGTCATCCGCGACGGCGACACCATCGCCGCGCTCCTGACGCGCATGGGCGCCCACGACGCACTGATGGTGTGGGAGGAACGCCGGATGCGCAAGGAAGTCAGGGCCACAGCCAACCGGCTCGCGAACTTCGATGACGCCAACCTGCGCCGCTCCGCCCAGGCAGCCGTGGCTGCCGGCGCACGCGTGGACCGGGCCCTGGAAATCCTGGGCGACGACGTCCCGGACCACCTGAAGTACGCCGGCGAGCTGCGGGTGGCGCACAAACAGGCCAGCCTTGACGAGCTGGGCCGGCTCGCCGACCCCGTGATGACCAAGGACGCGATCGCCGGCCGGATCCGCCGCCTGCTGGCCATGGCGGACAAGCGTGCGCTTGACCTGGGCATTCCCGGAACGGACGCCAATGTGACGCCTGAAATGCTGGACGAGTAGGCGCCCCATAGAATCAGAAATAATTCCGGGCACCAGCTGCCCGGATGCACAATCCAAGAGTTACCAACCGGGCCTTCCTGGTCCACGATATTGGAGGATTTTGTGACCGAGTACGTATTGCCGGAACTCAGCTACGATTACGCCGCCCTCGAACCGCACATCTCTGCGCGGATCATGGAGCTGCACCACAGCAAGCACCACGCCACCTACGTGGCAGGCGCCAACAACGCCCTGGCCCAGCTGGCCGAGGCCCGCGAAAAGGGCGACTTCGCCAACATCAACCGGCTCTCCAAGGACCTCGCGTTCCACACCGGCGGCCACATCAACCACTCCGTGTTCTGGAAGAACCTGTCCCCGGACGGCGGCGACAAGCCCGAGGGCGAACTGGCTGCAGCGATCGATGACGCCTTCGGCTCCTTCGACGCGTTCCGCGCCCAGTTCTCCGCCGCGGCCCTGGGCCTGCAGGGTTCGGGCTGGGGCTTCCTGGCCTACGAGCCCATCGGCGGGAACCTGGTCATCGAGCAGCTCTACGACCAGCAGGGCAACGTTGCGCTGGGCACCACCCCGCTGCTGATGCTGGACATGTGGGAGCACGCCTTCTACCTGGACTACGTCAACGTCAAGGCCGACTACGTTAAGGCGTTCTGGAACATCGTCAACTGGGCCGACGTCGCCCAGCGCTTCGAGGCAGCACGCACCAACGCCACGGGACTCATCACTCTTCCGTAGTGACGTGCGATATACATCGCTGTAACAAACTTCACATTCTGACTTAAACCGGCCGGGATGTGGACCGTCCGCCCCCGCACTTGCGGGGGCGGACCCAGTTAAACGTAAGATAGGTCACGGAAGGCGGTTAGCCTTCAGCAATGAGGCTGGTCGCCCTCCGTGTAAATCATCTCTGCCCAATGGCGTGCGGGATCTGTTAGTTGGCTTCAACGCCCGCTCAACTAGTAGTGCTTTTCAAAGCACCAAGGAGACTGTAAAAGTGACGACCCGTATTGGTATCAACGGCTTTGGCCGCATTGGCCGCAACTACTTCCGCGCAGCGCTTGCCCAAGGCGCAGACCTCGAGATCGTTGCCGTCAACGACCTCACCAGCCCCGAAGCCCTGGCCCACCTGTTCAAGTACGACTCTGTCGGCGGCCGGCTGAAGGAAACCATCGAGGTCAAGGACGGCAACATCGTCGTCAACGGCAACGTGGTCAAGGTCCTGGCCGAGCGCGATCCCGCCAACCTCCCCTGGGGTGAGCTGGGCGTTGACATCGTGATCGAATCCACCGGGTTCTTCACCAAGGCTGCCGACGCCAAGAAGCACATCGATGCCGGCGCCAAGAAGGTCCTGATCTCCGCTCCGGCTTCGGACGAGGACATCACCATCGTCATGGGTGTTAACCACAACCTCTACGACAACGCCAAGCACAACATCATTTCCAACGCGTCCTGCACCACCAACTGCCTCGGCCCGCTGGCAAAGGTCGTCAACGACGAGTTCGGCATCGAGCGCGGGCTCATGACCACCGTGCACGCCTACACCGCCGACCAGAACCTCCAGGACGGCCCGCACAAGGACCTGCGCCGTGCACGTGCCGCAGCCATCAACATGGTTCCCACCTCCACCGGTGCCGCCAAGGCCATTGGCCTGGTCCTGCCTGAGCTCAAGGGCAAGCTGGACGGCTACGCCATCCGCGTTCCCGTGCCCACCGGCTCCGCCACCGACCTCACCGTCACCGTCTCCCGCGAAACCACCGTCGAGGAAGTCAACGCAGCCCTCAAGCGTGCTTCCGAGTCCGACGAGCTGCAGGGCTTCCTGACCTACACGGAAGAGCCGATCGTGTCCTCCGACATCGTTGGTGACCCCGCGTCGTCGATCTTCGACGCCGGCCTGACGAAGGTCATTGGCAACCAGGTCAAGGTTGTTTCCTGGTATGACAACGAATGGGGCTACTCCAACCGCCTCGTCGACCTCACGGAGCTTGTAGCAGCCAAGCTGGGCTAGGGTTAGACACATGACATCACACACCCTCAACGAACTGATCGCTGAAGGTGTCCGCGGGCGGTACATTCTGGTTCGAAGTGACCTGAATGTGCCGCTCGACGGCTCTACAGTCACTGACGACGGCCGCATCAAGGCCTCACTCCCAGTGCTGGCAAAGCTCACGGACGCCGGTGCCCGCGTGCTGGTAACAGCCCACCTCGGACGCCCCAAGGGCGCCCCGGAGGACAAATACTCCCTTCGCCCCGCAGTGGACCGCCTCGCCGAGCTGGCGGGCTTCAAGGTAACCCTGGCGGCCGATACTGTCGGCGACGCCGCCAAGGCTGCCGCCGCATCCCTGCAGGACGGTGAAGCACTCGTTCTGGAGAACGTCCGCTTCGACGCCCGGGAGACCAGCAAGGACGACGCCGAACGCGGCGCCTTCGCCGACGAGCTGGTGGCACTCACCGGCAGCAACGGCGCCTACGTGGACGATGCCTTCGGTGCCGTCCACCGCAAGCACGCCAGCGTCTACGACGTCGCCACCCGGCTGCCGTCGTACCAGGGCGACCTGGTGCACACCGAGGTTGAGGTCCTGCGGAAGCTGACCGCCGACACCCAGCGCCCCTACGTGGTGGTTCTGGGCGGTTCCAAGGTCTCGGACAAGCTCGCGGTGATCAACAACCTGATCGGCAAGGCTGACACCATCCTGGTGGGCGGCGGCATGCTCTTCACCTTCCTGGCGGCACAGGGCCACAAGGTTGCCTCAAGCCTCCTTGAAGAGGACCAGATCCCGGTGGTCCAGGACTACCTGAAGCGCGCCGCGGACGCCGGCACTGAGTTCGTGGTTCCCACGGACGTGGTGGTGGCAGAGAAGTTCGCCGCCGACGCTGCGCACGAAACGGTTGCAGCCGACGCGATTGAGGACAGCAGCTTTGGTGCCCAGGGCATCGGCCTGGACATTGGTCCTGATACCGCTGCCGCCTTCGCTGAGCGGATCAAGGGAGCCCGTACGGTCTTCTGGAACGGCCCCATGGGCGTCTTCGAATTCGAAGCCTTCTCTGCAGGCACCCGCGCCATCGCGCAGGCCCTGACCGGCACCGATGGGTTCACGGTGGTGGGCGGCGGAGATTCGGCCGCGGCAGTACGCACCCTGGGATTCAGCGATGACCAGTTCGGCCACATTTCCACCGGCGGCGGCGCCAGCCTGGAGTACCTCGAAGGCAAGGAACTCCCCGGCCTCAGCGTCCTGGACCGCTAGAACCGGACCGGTAAAGCGGGACGGCAGAATCACCGCTGCTGTCCGCCAGTAACGGACCTCGCAGTCCTCCGGCCGGCAGGTTGCCCATGGCAGCCTGCCGGCCGATTACATATCAAGAACTTTTTGGAGATTACGTGACTACGTCAACGAACGGCGCTTTCGACCGCAAGCCCTTCATCGCGGGCAACTGGAAAATGAACATGGACCACGTGCAGGGCATCACCCTCCTGCAGAAACTCGCCTGGACGCTGTCCGACGCAAAGCATGACTACAGCCGCGTCGAGGTTGCCGTCTTCCCGCCGTTCACCGACCTCCGCGGGGTCCAGACCCTGGTGCAGGGCGACGACCTGCAGGTCGCGTATGGTGGCCAGGACCTGTCGCAGTTCGACTCAGGCGCCTACACCGGCGACATCTCCGGGCAGTTCCTGAACAAGCTCGGCTGCAAGTACGTGCTGGTGGGCCACAGCGAACGCCGGACCATCCACAACGAGTCCGACGACGTCCTCAACGCCAAGGTCAAGGCAGCGTTCAAGCACGGCGTCACCCCCGTCCTTTGCGTGGGGGAAGGACTGGAAATCCGCCAGGCCGGGACCCACGTCGAGCACACGCTCCAGCAGCTCCGTGCCGGAGTGGCGGGCCTGACCAACGAGCAGGCAGCCGAACTGGTGGTTGCGTATGAGCCCGTCTGGGCCATCGGCACCGGTGAAGTGGCCGGACCGGAGGACGCACAGGAAATGTGTGCCGCCATCCGTGCAGAACTCGAGAGCCTTTTCGGTGCCGACGTGGCAGCCAAGACCCGGCTGCTGTACGGCGGCTCAGTCAAGGCCAACAACGCTGCCGCCATCCTGCAGGAGCGCGATGTGGACGGCCTCCTGGTGGGTGGCGCCAGCCTTGACCCGGCTGAGTTTGCTAATATTGTCAGGTTCGAGAGCCACCTGGTCACGGACTAGTCCGTAGCCAGCGCATACTCCCGCAATTCCAACTTCCGAAAGGCCGTCGTGGACGTTCTTCATGTCATTCTGCAGATCCTCCTGGGTATCACCAGCCTCCTGCTGACGCTGCTGATCCTCCTGCACAAGGGACGCGGCGGCGGACTGTCAGATATGTTCGGCGGCGGCATGAGCTCAGGCCTCAGCTCCTCGGGCGTGGCAGAACGCAACCTCAACCGCTTCACCATCATCCTGGGCGTCACCTGGGGTGTGGTGATCATAGGGCTTGGCCTGATCATGCGCTTCAGCGGCGCCGGCGACTCCTAAAGGGTCCGCTGGATAGGGTCCTGCGGCACTCCCGCCGCCCCGCCCTGGCATCTAAACTGTGGCTGTCGGTTTACCCGGCAGCCACAGTTTTTGTTTAAGCTGCAGGGCTCCGGCGTCCGCTTCGAGGCAGGAGTTTCCATGGTCCATCCAGCATCAGGCTTCCGAGGCACCCGTGCCGGGGTGGTCGCAGGCTCCGGATCGAGCCTGCAGAACAATGACTCGTCCTCCCGGCCCCTCCCGCGCATCCGGGTGTCCTACTGGTGCGCGAAGGGCCATGAGACCCAGCCGGTGTTCCTGAAAATGCCTGACGACCAGATTCCGCAGACGTGGGACTGCCGGCGGTGCGGCGCGACCGCTTCCCGGGACGGCCAGGCGGCGGCGCCGGATGACCCATTCGACGACGGCTACAAGAGCCACCTGGAATACGTTAAAGAACGGCGCTCCGGCCAGGACGCCGAGGACGTCCTGGCCGGAGCGCTGGAAAAGCTACGCTCCCGCGGCGTCCTTCCGGACCAGCTGCTCGGGGACACGTGAGGCTGCGTTCTCGTCGATAAGCCACAGGGTCCGGGACGTTCCCCGTGGGCCCGACGCAGGCACCTGCACCGGGTTGGCCCCGGCCAGGGCGAGTCCGACGGCTCCGGCCTTGTCCTCGCCTGCCACAACCATCCAGACCTCCGCCGCCGTATTGATGGCAGGCAGGGTCAGGGAAATCCGCAGCGGTGGCGGCTTGGGGGAGTTCCGCACCCCAACCACTGTTAGCGCCTTCTCGCGGACTCCGGCCTGCTCCGGGAACAGCGATGCAATGTGGGCGTCCGGACCAACCCCCAGCAGCACCACGTCCAGGCGGGGGAGTGCGGACGGTTCCTCAGGCCTGTCGTCGGACATGTCCGCCGCGTGCTCGGCTGCCGCGGCATCCCGCAACTGGCGTGCATAGTCCTCAGCCGCTTCTTCGGGTGTGCCGAACTCATCGGCAGAACCCGGAGAGTGGATCCGTTCCGGGTCCACCGGAATGTGGGACAGCAGCGCGTCAAACGCCTGCTTGGTATTCCGGTCCGGATCCGCGGCACCGACGAAGCGTTCGTCACCCCACCAGAAGTTGACCTTGGACCAGTCGACGGCGGGCGCCGCCGGGGAGTCCGCAACAGCCTTCAGCGTGCCGATCCCCACGGTTCCCCCGGTGAGCACCACCGTGGCTTCGCCGTACTTGTCCTGGACATCAACGAGCTTGGTGATCAGGCGTGCCGCTATGGCGGCCATGAGGACGGACGAATCAGGATGGATGCTTACTCGTGGGTCAACGCTCACTGGGTCGGACGCTCCTTAGATTGGTACGTGGCAGTCCAATAGTAATCACTTCGCCAAATACTTCGTCGGGGTCCAGGCGGCGCAGTTCTTCGGCGAGGCAGTCGCGGAGGCTGCGGCGCGGGAGGGAGATCCGCTGGGCGGGCTGGCCCGGCTGGGTGAGCTCGGCGATGGACAGTCCCGGCCGGAAGAGTTGGACGTCCCCGCCTGGGCGGGTCAGCCGCACGCGGCGGATGCCGGTCCCGGCGGGGTCCGCGACGATGGTCACCGGGGCGTCCAGGGTCAGGGTCAGCCAGGCTGCGAGCAGGATGGTGGAGGGGGAGTCCGAGGCACCTTCGACCGCTACCGCCGTCACGGGCGAGGAGTCCACCTCGTCCAGGGCGGCCGCGAGCTGGATGCGCCAGTTGGTCAGGCGCGTCCAGGCGAGGTCGGTGTCGCCGGCTTTGTAGGTCCGGTGGATGCGTTCCAGGGCGGCCTGGGGGTCGGGTTCGTTCGCGGAGTCGGTGATCCTGCGGTGGGCGATCGCACCGATGGACGTTTCGCAGGCGTTCTCGGGGGCGCCGTGCGGCCACCAGGCCACGATCGGCGCGTCCGGGAGCAGCAGCGCGGCGACCAGGGACTCACTTTCGCGGGCGAGCTGGCCGTAGCCGCGCAGCACGATGACCTCGGAGGCGCCGGCGTCCCCGCCGACCCGGATCTGGGCGTCGAGCCGGTCCTCGTTGTCCTTCCCGGCGTCGGCCAGCACGATGATCCGGCAGGGGTGTTCCCGGGAGGCGTCGTTGGCGGCCTCAATCGCTTCTTCCTCGAGCCCGGACTTCGTCACGACCACGAGGGTCAGGACCCGGCCCAGGGCGATCACGCCGCCCTGCTCGCGCAGGGCCATGAGTTTCTTGGACACCTTCGAGGTGGTGGTGTCCGGCAGGTTAACGATCATGGCCTTCTCCAGGTTCGTCCGTCGCGGGCCAGCAGCTCGTCAGCAGAGGCCGGGCCCCAGGAGCCGGGGGCGTAGGGTTCGGGCTGTTCGGACAGTGATGCCCAGTATTCCTCGAACGGGTCAAGGATCTTCCAGGAGAGCTCCACTTCCTCATGACGGGGGAACAGCGGCGGCTCACCCAGCAGCACGTCCAGGATCAAACGCTCGTAGGCTTCCGGGGAGGACTCGGTGAACGAGTGCCCGTAGCCGAAGTCCATGGTCACATCCCGGACTTCCATCTGCGTGCCGGGGACCTTGGACCCGAACCGGATGGTCACACCTTCGTCGGGCTGGACACGGATCACCACGGCGTTCTGGCCGAAGTCGTCCTCGCCGTGGTCCCGGAAGAGCAGGTTCGGGGCGCGCTTGAACACCACCGCGATCTCCGTCACCCGCCGGCCCAGTCGCTTGCCCGCGCGCAGGTAGAACGGCACCCCGGACCAGCGGCGGGTGTGGATGTCCACGCGCACCGCAGCGTAGGTTTCCGTGGTGGAATCGACGGGGATGCCTTCTTCCTCCAGGTAGCCCAGGACCTGCTCGCCGCCCTGCCAGCCGCCGGTGAACTGCCCCCGCGCCGAATGCGTCGACAAATCCTCCGGGAGCTTCACCGCTGCCAGGACCTTTTCCTTCTCCGCCCGCAGGTCATCGGCGTTGAACGAGATGGGTTCCTCCATCGCGGTGAGCGCGAGCAGCTGCAGCAGGTGGTTCTGGATCACGTCGCGGGCGGCACCGACACCGTCGTAATACCCCGCCCGGCCACCGGTCCCGATGTCCTCGGCCATGGTGATCTGGACGTGGTCCACGTAGTTCGCGTTCCACAGTGGCTCGAACAGCTGGTTCGCGAAACGCAGCGCCAGGATGTTCTGCACCGTTTCCTTGCCCAGGTAGTGGTCAATCCGGAACACCGCGTCCGGCGGGAACACCGACTCCACAATGTCATTGAGCTGCCGGGCCGATTCCAGGTCATGGCCGAACGGCTTCTCGATCACCACCCGCCGCCACTTATCCCCGTCCGCCTGCGCCAGGCCATGCTTGGAGAGCTGACGGCAGACCTGCTCGAACGCCTTCGGCGGGATCGACAGGTAGAACGCGTGGTTGCCCCGGGTGCCCCGGACATCATCAAGTTCCTTGATCGTTTCGCCGAGCCGCTCAAAGGCCGCGTCGTCGTCGAACTCGCCCTGGACAAACCTGATGCCCTCAGAGAGCTGGTTCCACACCGCCTCATCAAACGGGGTGCGGGCATGGGCCTGCACCGAGGCCTTCACCTCGGCGGCGAAATCCTCCTTGTCCCACTCCCGGCGGGCGAAACCCACCAACGCAAAACTCGGCGGCAACAACCCACGGTTGGCCAGGTCATACACCGCCGGCATCAGCTTCTTCCGGGCAAGATCCCCCGTGACCCCGAAAAGGACCAACGACGACGGACCGGCGATCCGGTTCAAACGGCGGTCACGCGGATCGCGCAACGGATTACGCCCGCGGCCCGCGCCCTTCCTGCCGTATTCAGTTTCTGGCATGGTTACTTTTGCGCCTTAGCTTTCGGTTGCGGATGCGCGGGTGGACAGTGCAGCGACGACGTCCTGCAGCTGGGCCACGCCGGCGGCACGGTCGGTGAGGTGGAGGCGCAGCACGGGACGGCCATGCTCACCCAGGACCTGGGCGTCGCCTGCAGCCTGGGCAGCGATGAGCTCACCAAAGGTGAACGGCCGGTCCGGGATGCCCAGGTCCTCCGCAGGGGCGGCAGTGACCTGGAGGAACACGCCGATGGCAGGGCCGCCCTTGTGGAACTGGCCGGTGGAGTGCAGGAAGCGCGGGCCCCAGCCGAACGTCACGGGACGGCCGGTGGCAGCAGCCAGTTCGTCACGGATGCCTTCGAGCCCGGCGAAGGCCAACCGGTCGAAGTACGCCTGGACGCTCAGGTAGCTGTCGGCGGACAAGGTGCCCAGCAGGGCCTTGACGGCACCCTCTGCGGTAGCGGCCTCGCCAAGCCAGTCGCCGCCGCGCACCTCGATGGCGCCGTCAACGAATGCCGCCGGCGTAGGCTCCGGCTGGGCGTCCAGCAGTCCGCGTGCCGCTACCTTGGCGGCCTCGACGTCGGGCTGGTCGAAGGGGTTGATCCCCAGCAGGCGGCCGGCCACGGCGGTGGCGAACTCCCACACCATCATTTGGGTGGCAAGGCCGCCGGCGATGGCCACCTGGTTGTCGCCGAGTTCGATGTCGGCATCCGCGGCCACAAGCCGCACCACCAGCACGTCAGCCGCGCCGGAAGTGACCTCCGGGGACTGCGGGCCTGCGACGACCGGCAGGATGCCCGTGCCCAGCTTGCCGGTGGATTCGGCGATGAGCTGCTCAGCCCAGTCAGCAAATCCAACAATGCCGGAGCCGTCCTCGGCGATGACAATCTTGTTCCGCAGCGGGTTGGTCCCGCCCAGTGCCGTACCCAGGGCGAGCCCGATGTTTTCAGGTGCATCATCGTTGAGGATTTCGGCAGCTTCTTCTGCCTCGTCCAGGAACGCCTGGATGTCCACCCCGGCCAGGCCGGAGGGTACAAGGCCGAACGCGGTCAGCGCCGAGTAGCGGCCGCCGACGTTGGGATCGGCATTGAAGACAGCCCGGTAGCCGGCTTCGCGTGAGGCCTTGTCCAGCGGTGAGCCGGGGTCGGTCACGATGATGATCCGGCTCTTGGCGTCCACGCCGGCCTCGGTGAAGGCCTGCTCGAAGATCCGCCGCTGGGAATCCGTTTCCAGGGTGGAACCGGACTTGGATGAGACCACGATGGCGGTGGCGGCCAGCCGGTCTGCGAGGGCAGCACGGACCTGGTCCGGGTCCGTGCTGTCCAGCACTGTCAGCTCGACGCCGGCCGTGCCGGCGATGACCTCGGGAGCCAGCGATGATCCGCCCATGCCGCAAAGCACGATCCGGCTGACGCCTTCGGCGCGCAGGGCGTCACGGAGTTCCAGGATGTCCTTGACCAGCGGCTGTGAAACGGTGGCGGCTTCCACCCAGCCCAGGCGGACTGCGGACTCGGATTCGGCGTCCGGACCCCACAACGTGTGGTCCTTGGCGAAGATCCGGGTGGCGATCCGGTCCTCGACGAGGGCGGGAAGGTGCTGTTCAAGCGCCTGCTGGGCAGCGCCGGTGGCGTCGTAGCTGAGAGTGCTCATAGGTGTTAGGAAGCCTTTCGTGCAGAGGCGAGGGCGCCTTCGACGTCGGCCAGCAGTTCCTTCCAGCTGGCCACGAACTTGTCCAGGCCTTCGGTTTCAAGGAGCGCGACGACCTCGTTGTAGGAGACGCCGAGCTTTTCCAGGGCGTCGAGGGTTGCGTTCGCCTCATCATAGGTGCCGGTGACGGTGTCACCGGTGACCACGCCGTGGTCGAAGGTGGCGTCCAGGGTCTTTTCCGGCATGGTGTTCACGACGCCGGGGGCCACGAGTTCGGTGACGTACAGGGTGTCCGGGTACGCCGGGTCCTTCACGCCGGTGGAGGCCCACAGGGGGCGCTGGGGGAGTGCGCCGGCGTCGGCCAGCAGGGCCCAGCGTTCGGTGGCGAACAGTTCCTCGTAGACCTGGTAGGCCAGGCGGGCGTTGGCCACACCGGCCTTGCCCTTGAGGGCCTTGGCCTCGTCGGTGCCGATCTTGTCGAGGCGCTTGTCGATCTCGGTGTCCACGCGGGAAACGAAGAAGGACGCAACGGAATGGATCTTCGACAGGTCGTGGCCGTTTTCCTTGGCCCGCTCCAGGCCGGACTGGAAGGCGTTGATGACGGCGCGGTAGCGCTCCAGGGAGAAGATCAGGGTCACGTTGACGCTGATGCCCTCGGCCAGGGTTGCCGTGATGGCTTCGAGGCCTTCGAGGGTGGCAGGGATCTTGATGTGGACGTTGTCCTTGTTGACGCGCTGGTAGAGGTGCTTGGCCTCGGCGATGGTTCCTGCGGTGTCCCAGGCAAGGCGCGGGTCGACCTCGATGGAGACCCGGCCGTCGACGCCCTTCGTTGCCGCAGCGACCGGGGCGAACAGGTCGCAGGCATCGGCGACGTCGGTGGTGGTGATCTCGAAGATCGTGTCCTCCACGCTGGCGCCTTCTGCTGCCTTGCCGGCGATGATGTGGTCGTAGTCGGTGCCGGAGGTGATGGCGGCGTGGAAGATGGACGGGTTGGTGGTCACACCAACCACGTTCTTTTCTTCGATGAGCTTGCGGAGGGTGCCGGTTTCCAGGCGTCCGCGGGAAAGGTCGTCGAGCCAGATGGAGACACCGGCGTCGGAAAGCTGCTGGGTGGGAGTAGTCATTGTTATATCTCCTAAAAGTTTAGGTTTCAGGGCTGGAGGCTGGAGAGGGAGTCCTTGGCGGCGGCGGCGACAGCTTCTGCCGTGATGCCGAACTCCTGGAAGAGGCGCTTGTAGTCAGCGGAAGCGCCGTAGTGTTCGAGGCTGACGGAGCGTCCGGCGTCGCCGACGAATTCGCGCCAGCCCAGGGCCAGTCCGGCCTCGACCGAGACGCGTGCCCTGACGGCGGCCGGCAGCACGGATTCGCGGTAGGCGGCGTCCTGCTTCTTGAACCACTCAACGCAGGGCATGGACACCACGCGGGCGGCGATGCCGTCGGCCTGGAGGGCTTCGCGGGCCTGGACGGCCAGCTGGACCTCGGAGCCGGTGGCAATCAGGATCACATCAGCCGGAACGGTGGCGCCGTCTTTCGATGCCTCGGCCAGCACGTAGCCGCCCTTGGCCACGCCTGCCGTGGATGCGAAAGTGTCGCCGTCGGCGTCGCCCGTACCGCGTTCCCACGTGGGAATGTTCTGGCGGGTCAGCACGATGCCTGCCGGGTTGGAGTGGTTCTCCAGCATGGTCTTCCAGGCTGCTGCCACTTCGTTCGCGTCACCGGGGCGGACCACGTCCAGGCCCACGATGGCGCGCAGCGATGCGAGCTGTTCCACGGGCTGGTGGGTGGGGCCGTCCTCACCCAGGCCGATGGAGTCGTGCGTCCAGACGTACAGGGACGGGACACCCATCAGGGCGCCGAGGCGGATGGCGGGGCGCTGGTAGTCGCTGAAGATCAGGAAGGTTCCGGAGAATGCACGGGTGTTGCCCGCCAGGCTGATTCCGTTCACGATCGACGCTGCGGCGTGCTCGCGGATACCAAAGTGCAGCACCCGGCCATACGGGTTGCCGGACCAAGCACCGGTCTGCTTGGAGGCAGGCACGAAGGACGGGGAACCCTCGATGGTGGTGTTGTTGGACTCAGCGAGGTCGGCGGAGCCGCCCCACAGCTCGGGCAGGACCGGGCCGAGGGCGTTCAGGACCTTGCCGGAGGCTGCGCGGGTGGAGACATCCTTGCCGGCCGGGAAGACCGGAAGCGCGGCGTCGACGTCGGCAGGGAGTTCCTGCGCCTCGATGCGCTGGAGGAGGGCGGCGCCCTCCGGGTTGGCTTCGCGCCAGGCGTTGAAGGATTCTTCCCAGGCCTTGTGTTCTGCGGCGCCGCGTTCCACCACTGCGCGGGCGTGGTCCAGGACTTCCTGGTCCACCTCGAAGGACTTGGCGGGGTCGAAGCCCAGCACCTCCTTCAGTGCGGCCACCTCTTCGGCGCCAAGGGCGGAACCGTGGATCTTGCCGGTGTTCTGCTTCTTGGGGGCCGGGTAGCCGATGATGGTGCGCAGCGAGATGATGGACGGCTTGGAGGTTTCGGCCTTGGCGGCGAGCAGGGCGCTGTAGAGCTCCTGGACGTCTTCCTTGTATTCGCCGGTCCGGGTCCAGTCCACGCGCTGGGTGTGCCAGCCGTAGGCCTCGTAACGCTTCAGGACATCCTCGGTGAACGCGATGTCGGTGTCGTCTTCGATGGAGATGTGGTTCTCGTCGTAGATCACCACGAGGTTGCCCAGTTCCTGGTGTCCTGCCAGTGAGGACGCCTCGGACGTGACACCTTCCTGGAGGTCGCCGTCGGAGGCGATGACCCAGATGGTGTGGTCAAACGGCGACTCGCCGGCGGGAGCATCGGCGTCGAACAGGCCACGCTGCCGGCGCTGGGAGTAGGCGAATCCCACCGAGGACGCCAGGCCCTGGCCCAGCGGGCCCGTGGTGATCTCCACGCCGGCGGTGTGCTTGTACTCGGGGTGGCCGGGAGTCAGCGAGCCCCAGGTGCGCAGGGCCTCAAGGTCCTTGAGTTCCAGGCCATAGCCGGAAAGGAAAAGCTGGATGTAGAGCGTCAGGGACGTGTGGCCGGGGGACAGGATGAACCGGTCACGGCCAAGCCACTGCGGATCGCGCGGGTCATGGCGCATCAGCTTCTGGAAGAGAAGGTATGCGGCGGGGGCCAGGCTCATGGCAGTGCCGGGGTGGCCGTTGCCCACCTTCTCCACCGCGTCCGCGGCGAGGACACGGATGGTGTCCACGGCGCGCTGGTCCAAGCTGGTCCATGACAGTTCTTGCTCTTCCAAATGTGGCACGAAAACCGGGCCCCTCTCTGTGCTGATGGCGGCGGTACACCGGATCCGTCCAAGGGCGCGCTGTTTGGCGCCCGCTGCGGTGTGTACCAGCCGTTCACCATCGAAACGTTGATCCTTGCATTCAGTCACGGACAGCAAGCGGGAATGCGTTTTCCACCGCTTTCTTGCTGCGTGCTGATCTGGTGACAGCTTAGCTCTTATCCATACTGCGGGCGGCGCAAATCTCACGTTTTGGACGCAATTTCCCCTTTTGTGAATGACCTTCACGGAGGGTTGAGTTAATCTGCTCGAATGGGCCTGCGAGCGATCAATTGCGCATAGTGCGGGGCGGGGGCAGGGCCGTTGGCGCGGTATGATAATCGGAGGCCAACGCCGGGCGCGCATCCCTATCGCCGCCCGGGGTGTCCCGGCTGTTGCACGCACGTGAAGCGTTTCCTTCCTTAAGTGCCGTGCCCGGGTCCGGGCCGCACGACCGGAGCTGCCTGCCAGCCTCAACTGCCACACAGAACGGGTGACTGCCACCGTGAGCACAACAGATACGCCGCTGAACGCATCCCGGGCCTCCGGCATCGGGTTTGCCCGTAAGGCCAAGGCGTATCTCGCCCTCACCAAGCCGCGCGTGATCGAGCTGCTCCTGGTGAGCACCCTGCCCACCATGATTTACGCCGAGCGGGGCTTCCCGTCCATCGGGCTGATCCTTGCCACACTGGTGGGCGGCGCCTTTGCTGCCGGCAGCGCCGGAGCCTTCAACTGCTACATCGACCGGGACATCGACAAGCTGATGCACCGGACGGAGAACAGGCCGCTGGTTACCGGCGAAGTCACCCCGCGGGAAGCCCTGGTCTTTTCCTGGCTGCTGGGCGCAGCCGCCATCGTGATCCTGTGGTTCGGCGCCAATCCGCTCTCTGCCTGGCTGGGCCTGGGTGCCATCTTCTTCTACGTGGTCATCTACACCATGATCCTCAAGCGCCGCACGGCGCAGAACATCGTATGGGGCGGTGCCGCAGGCTGCTTCCCGGTGCTGATCGCGTGGGCTGCCGTGACCAACTCGGTGGAGTGGCCCGCCGTCATCCTCTTCATGGTGATCTTCCTTTGGACGCCGCCGCACTACTGGCCCCTGTCCATGCGCTATGGCGAGGACTACCGGAACGCCAACGTCCCCATGCTTGGAGCCATCGCCGGGGCCAAGGTCGTCTCTGTCCAGGTGGTGCTGTACGCCTGGGCCATGGTGGCCTCCTCCTTGCTGATGATCCCGGCCGGCGGGGCGGGCTGGGTGTACACGGTGACGGCCGTCGTCGCGGGCGCCTGGTTCCTCTATGAGTCCCATGCGCTGTACTCCCGCGCCCACCGCGAGGATATTTCCGACAAGCGCGCCATGAAGGTGTTCCACGGTTCCATCAGCTACCTGACGCTGCTGTTTATCGCCCTCGCGGTGGACCCCTTCGTTGGAAGTGCTGTCATGCCCGGCTAGCCACTGCGGCCTGGCACAACGGCGGTTCCTGCTTCAGGCAGGAGCCGCCGTTGTGCTTTAACCGTCGACAGGACACATGTGACAAGTTTGTCATATCTATCACATTAACTGTCATTGCCGGTGACCGGACGCTTACGGTGGAGCGGACCCTTCCCGCGACCAAAGGAAATCCCCATGGAAGCCCGTCCCCCTGCCGTCACCGCCCCCAGCCACAGCCCGCCCGGAGGAGGCGGCGGAGGCCCCCGCCGGTTCCTGTCCCGCCCTCCGTTCTTCGCCCACCTTGGAGCCGACGTGCCGGCATCGCTGGTGGTGTTCCTGGTGGCACTCCCGCTCTCGCTGGGGATTGCAGCGGCCTCCGGGGCGCCCATCATGGCGGGACTTATCGCCGCCACCATCGGGGGGATCGTGGCCGGAAGCCTCGGCGGCTCACCCCTCCAGGTGAGTGGACCGGCGGCCGGACTGACCGTCGTCGTGGCCGGCCTCGTCCAGGAATTCGGCTGGCAGGTGACCTGCGCCATCACCGCGGCCGCCGGCGTCGTCCAGCTTTTGCTGGGTTTCAGCCGGGTGGGAAGGGCCGCCCTGGCGGTGTCGCCGGTAGTGGTCAAGGCCATGCTCGCCGGCATCGGCGTCACCATCATCCTGCAACAACTGCACGTGATTCTCGGGTCCCGGCCCGCCGGATCCGCCCTGGAGAACCTCGCCGGACTCCCGGCGGCCATTACCAACCTCGAGCTGCACGCGGCCCTGCTGGGGCTGGCCGTCGTGGCGATCCTGCTCTGCTGGAAGTTCCTGCCCGCCGCTGTCCGGCGGATTCCCGGGCCCTTGGCCGCCGTCGCGGCAGGAACCGCACTGGCCGTGGCTTTTGCGCCCGGCGTTGAACGCATATCCCTGGACGGGTCCATCTTCGACGCCATCGCCCTGCCGCAGCTCCCAGACGGAAACTGGCGCGCCTTCGCATTCGCCGTCATGACCATGGCGCTGATCGCCAGTATCGAGTCCCTTCTGTCCGCTGTGGCCGTGGACAAGATGCAAACCGGTCCGCGGACAAACCTCAACCGGGAGCTTATTGGGCAGGGCACGGCAAACATCCTCTCCGGGTCGCTGGGCGGCCTGCCGGTGACGGGTGTGATCGTGCGCAGCGCCACCAATGTGGAAGCGGGCGCGGCCACGCGCACGTCCGCGGTGCTGCATGGGGTGTGGATCCTTGCGTTCTCGGCCCTCTTCTCCGGTCTGATCCAGCTGATTCCGTTGGCTGTCCTGGCCGGCCTGCTGGTGGTGATCGGTGCCCGCCTGATCAAAGTGGCGGACATCCGCACCAGCCTGCGGACCGGGGATCTCCCGATCTATGCGGTGACCCTGGTCTGCGTGGTGTTCCTGAACCTGCTTGAGGGCGTCATGATCGGCCTTGCGCTTGCCGCCGCCAACGTCCTCTGGCGTGTCCTGCGGGCCCAGATCCATGCCCACCCGCCGGCCGCCCCGTCGTCGCCCTGGCGCGTGACGATCGCCGGTTCGTGCAGCTTCTTCGCGCTGCCAAAGCTCAACCCCGTTCTCCAGGTTGTACCGGCCGGCAGGAACGTGGTGGTGGAGCTGAACGCGGACTACGTCGACCACTCTTTCCGTGAAGCCCTGCTCGCCTGGCAGCTGCAGCACCAGGCCACCGGTGGAACCGTGCGCCTTGAGGAACACGGCAACACCGTTTTCCAGGATGCCGGTCACCAGGCACCCAGGCGCGAGGAAGCCACCGAACTGCCGCTCCCGCCGCGGAAGGAACCCCTGCTGGTGGGGGTCAACAAGTACCACCGCCGGTTTGCCCACCAGGTCCGTCCGCTGGTCCATGACCTGACGGAAGGCCAGAACCCTGACAGCCTGTTCGTGGCCTGCGTCGATTCCCGCGTCAACCCGAACCTGATCACCAGCAGCGGCCCCGGAGATCTGCTCACGCTGCGGAACATCGGCAACGTGGTGTGCAGCCACGGGCGGGACGCCTCGATTGATTCGGCCCTGTCCTTTGCCGTCAACGGCCTGCGGGTGCAGTCCCTGGTCATTTGCGGGCACTCCAACTGCGGTGCCATGAACGCGCTCCTTGCGGAAGCCGACAGCGGAGACAACAGTTCCCTGGGCCCGGCGTTCAACCAGTGGCTGGACCATGCCCGGCCCAGCTATGCGGCACTGCTGGCTGGGCACCCGGTGGGCAGGCAGGCCGCCGCAGCGGGCTACGGGACCGTTGACCAGCTCTCGATGGTCAACGTGGCCGTCCAGCTGGCAAAGCTCCAGGACCATCCGGTGGCCGGCCCCGCACTGGCCGATGGGACGGTCCAGGCCACGGGACTCTTCTATGACATTGCCACGGCCCGGGTCCTCCAGGTTTCCTCCGACGGCATCGAGAACCTGGATCCTGCCTTCGACGCCGGCCGCCAGGGCAGCGTCGCCGCAGCCGGCCGCTAGCCAGCGGACTTAAAAGGAGGCGCCCCGGTCCTGACGTGGACCGGGGCGCCTGGCGCCAGATGCGCTGGAGGCTATTTCACCTTGCTGGACCGCGCGATGTCCCAGGCATTGGTCGAGGCTGCCATGAGCAGCGCCGCGCCGAGCATGTGCGCTGCCACCAGCAACGCCGGAATGCCGTTGTAGTACTGCGTGAACCCGATGATGGCCTGCAGCACGGTAACGCCCAGGAGCATCAGGACTGCCGTCCGGAACGGGCCCGAAATGCGGCGGCGAATGACCAGCACCAAGGCCACCACGGTGCCGGCGGTGACCAGGTATGCCGGCACTGCGTGGATGTGGGAGAACAGGTCCCAGTCGAGGTCGTTGCGGGGAGCGTCGGCGTCACCTGCGTGGGGACCTGCACCCGTGACCACCACACCGAGCATCACGGCCACGGCGGAGAAGAGTGCGACGGCGGCCGTCACCGGACGCAGCACGGCCGGCAGTTCCGCGGGGCGGCCTGCGGGGAAGCGGCCGGTCCGGCCGAAGGCGCGGTTCACCAGCAGGGTGGAGAACACCACCAGGGCCATCGACACCAGGAAGTGCAGGCCCACCACCCACGGGTTGAGGTTGGTGAGCACGGTAACGCCGCCGATGACGGCCTGTGCGGGGATGCTGGCGAGCAGTCCGAGGGCCAGCAGGAAGAGGTCCTTGCGTTCCTTCCGCAGGTTCCACAAGTAGACCAGCATGAGCGCGGCCACGGCGGCCAGCGCGAAGGTCAGGAGCCGGTTGCCGAACTCGATGAAGCCGTGGATGCCCATCTCGGGAGTGTTCACGATCGAGTCCGAGGTGCAGCGGGGCCAGGTGGGGCAGCCAAGGCCTGAGGCCGTGAGGCGGACAGCGCCGCCCGTGACCACCAGAAGCGTCTGGCCGATCAGGGATGCGACGGCGAGGCGGCGGATGCGGACGTCCACCGTGCGGGGGAGCCGCGACGCCAGGCGGCCGGCAAGCTGGGGAAGGCGTGAAGCCGTGGTCACGATTATCTCAATTCCACTTGAACCAACGGATGGCTGCGGCTCCGGCAATGACTGTCCAGAGCAGCAGGATCAGGGCGGCGCCGCCGTTCACGGCCCCGCCCAGGAAAGCGGCGCGCATCGATTCACCGAGGGCGCCGGAAGGCAGGAAATGGACGACGGCCTGCGCCGCGGCGGGCAGCCGTTCGGCCGGGATGACGATCCCGCCCATGGCACCGAGGAGGATCCACAGCAGGTTAGTGATCGCCAGCGTCGCTTCCGGCCGGACGGTTCCGGCCACCAGCAGCCCCAGGGCAGTGAAAGCCGCTGCGCCCAGTGCCAGCAGCGCAAGCCCGGGGAGCCAGCCGGCCGCCGTCGGCTGCCACCCCAGCGCCAGGGCAACAAGGCCCACCACCACTACCTGGAGGCAGAGGACGGCCAGCACCGAGAGAACTTTGCCGGCGATCAGGCCGCCGCGCCCAAGGGGCGTCGTGGACAGGAACCGGAGCACCCCGTAGCGGCGGTCGAAGCCGGTGGCGATGCCCTGGCCGGTGAAAGCCGTGGACATGGCGCACAGGGCCAGGATGCCCGGAACGGCCACGTTGATGCGGCTGGAGCCCATTCCGTCCAGGAAGGGCGTCACCGTCAGGCCGACCAGTGCCAGCAGGGGCAGCACCACAGCCAGGATCAGCTGTTCGCCGTTGCGCAGCATGGTCAGTGCCTCGTATTTGCCCTGCAGGAGGACGCGGCGCAGCAGGGACGCGGGCTGTTGCGTCTCCCGGATCGCTGCGGTACTCATCGGATGTCCTTTCCCGAGATATCCAAAAAGACGTCTTCAAGGCTACGCGCCTGGAGGCTCATCGACGCCGGCATGATGTCCTTTGCTTCCCACCACTGGGCAAGCGCAGAGAGGTGGCGGGGCGTGAGGGCGCCGGTGACGGCGTAGCTGCCCGCGCGGGTTTCGGAGACGTCGACGCCGTCCGGCAGCACGGCAGCCAGGTCCAGCCCGGCGGGTGCTTCGAACACCAGGGTCCGGACGTGCTCGCCGGCATGGTCCGCCACGGGGCTGCGCTGCAGCAGCTCATGGACGGTTCCTTCGGCGACGTTGCGGCCGCCGTCGATGATGTACACATAGTCCGCAAGGCGCTGGGCGTCGTCCATGAGGTGGGTGGTGAGGATGATTCCCATGCCGCCGTCGCGCAGTTCGGCAATCAGGTCGAACACCAGCTGGCGGGACTGCGGGTCCAGGCCGGCGCTGGGCTCGTCCAGGAACAGGACTTCGGGCCTGCCGATCAGGGCTGCCGCAAGTGCCAGGCGCTGCTTCTGGCCGCCGGACAGCCGGCGGACGCTGGTGCGGCTGAAAGTATCGATGCCGAGCCGGCCCACCAGGTCCTGCAACGGCCAGGGGCGGGCGTACAGCCCGGCGATATGCCGCAACAGTGGCAGTGGCCTGGCCGACGGCGGAAGCCCGCCGTCCTGCAGCATCACACCGACGCGGGAGCGCAGGTCGGCGCCTGCCGTGGCGGGGTCCTGGCCCAGCAGCGAGATGCTGCCGCCGCTGCGCTTCTGGAGGCCCTGGGCGCACTCAAGGGTCGTCGTCTTTCCGGCGCCGTTCGCGCCCAGCAGGGCGGTGACCTGCCCGCGCTCCGCGGTGAGGGAGACGCCG
This sequence comes from Arthrobacter sp. NQ4, assembly GCF_029077345.1. NCBI lineage: Bacteria > Bacillati > Actinomycetota > Actinomycetes > Micrococcales > Micrococcaceae > Arthrobacter > Arthrobacter sp. NQ4. The sequence goes on from NZ_JARETC010000002.1 coordinate 173,056, forward strand.
CTGACAACCCTGAGCATCTTTCCGTCCAGGCTGGAAAGGGGGCCTACGTCCTTGATGAGCCCATGGATGGACAGGACGGGGGACTGGGGGGATCGCACCACAGTATTCTACGGGATGTAGTATATGGAGCCGTCCGTCAGGAAGGTCCCCTATCCTTGGAGTTTTGCGTGCAGCCGGCCAAGGTCAGCCTGCCCTTACTGGAGCACGGGACTAAATTACGACATGATTGTGTTGTGTATTCCATGACCAACGCTACCGCTGTGCCTGTTGCCGGGCCGGCTCCCGCTGCGTCCGGTCCTGTGGCGGACGCCGACGAGCGCACCCGGGACCGGGTCCTTGCTGCCGTCCTGGAACACGGTCCCGTCAGTGCGGCCGAGTTGGGGGACATGCTGGGGTTCACCCCGGCCGCTGTCCGGCGCCACCTCGACCACCTGTCCCGGGCCGGCATTATCGAGGTCAAGCGGGTTGCCAAGCCGGGAGCAGGTGCCGGCCGGCCCGCACGCCGCTACGTTCTCAGCTCGCAGGGCCAGTCCAGCCTGGGCAATGACTACCTGGACATTGCAGCACTTGCCCTCCAGCAGCTGCAGAAGGTGGCCGGCCCCGACGCCGTACGGGCGTTCGCCGAGGAGCGGTTCGCGGACATGGAACGGCGCTACGCGCCCGAAATGGAAAAAGCCGGTCCGGACATCAGGGACCGCGCCACCGCCCTGTCGGCCGCCCTCAGCCGCGACAACTTCGTGGCATCCGCCGCCTCCATCGAGGCCAAGGCACCCCTGCCCGCGGCGCTTTCCAGCGTGCAGCTCTGCCAGGGCCACTGCCCCATCCAGCAGCTCGCCGCCCGCTTCCCGGTGTTCTGCGACGTCGAAACGGAAGTCTTCTCGAGGCTGGTGGGAGTGGACGTACGCCGGCTTTCCACCCTGGCCCGTGGTGGCCACGTCTGCACCACCCACATTCCCACAGGCAGGCTGTCTGCCAGACCGGCCACCGCGCCGGCGGCAGCCCCCGCCCGCCTGGACGAAGTAACCAACCATCAGCAAGAAAGGCCGTGATGACGGACCAACTATCAGAGAAAGCAGTAGCCGAAAACACTGTGATCTCGGAGATTCTGGAGAAGAATCCCGAGCTCCACGGCATCGGCAACTACGAGTACGGCTGGGCTGACAAGAACGACGTCGGCGCCAATGCACGGCGTGGTCTCGATGAAGAGGTAGTCCGGGACATCTCGGCCAAGAAGAGCGAGCCGGAATGGATGCTCGACCTCCGCCTCAAGGGCCTGAAGTACTTCGACCGCAAGCCCATGCCCACCTGGGGTGCAGACCTCTCCGGCATCGACTTCGACAACATCAAGTACTTTGTCCGCTCCACCGAGAAGCAGGCTGCCACCTGGGAAGATCTCCCGGAGGACATCCGCAACACGTACGAGAAGCTGGGCATCCCGGAAGCCGAGCGCAGCCGCCTCGTTTCCGGCGTTGCCGCCCAGTACGAGTCCGAGGTGGTGTACCACCAGATCCGTGAGGACCTCGAGGCCCAGGGCGTCATCTTCCTGGACACCGACACCGCTTTGAAGGAACACCCGGAGATCTTCCAGGAGTACTTCGGCACCGTGATCCCGGTGGGCGACAACAAGTTCGCGTCGCTGAACACCTCAGTGTGGTCCGGCGGTTCCTTCGTATACGTACCCAAGGGCGTCCACGTCGACATCCCGCTGCAGGCGTACTTCCGCATCAACACCGAGAACATGGGCCAGTTCGAGCGGACCCTGATCATCGCCGACGAGGACTCCTACGTCCACTACATCGAAGGCTGCACGGCGCCGATCTACACCTCGGACTCGCTGCACTCCGCCGTGGTGGAAATCATCGTGAAGAAGGGCGCCCGCGTCCGCTACACCACCATCCAGAACTGGTCCAACAACGTGTACAACCTGGTGACCAAGCGCGCGGTCTGCGAAGCCGGCGCCACCATGGAATGGGTGGACGGCAACATCGGCTCCAAGGTCACCATGAAGTACCCGGCCGTGTACCTCGTAGGCGAAGGGGCCAAGGGCGAGACCCTGTCCATCGCGTTCGCCGGCGAGGGCCAGCACCAGGACACCGGCTCCAAGATGGTGCACATTGCGCCGAACACCAAGAGCTCCATCATCTCCAAGTCCGTTGCCCGTGGTGGCGGCCGCGCCGCCTACCGCGGCCTGGTCCAGGTCCGGGAAGGAGCCAAGCACTCCGCCAACACCGTGCGCTGCGACGCGCTCCTGGTGGACACCATTTCCCGCTCGGACACCTACCCGTACATCGACATCCGCGAGGACGATGTGCAGCTGGGACACGAGGCCACCGTTTCCCGCGTCAGCGAGGAGCAGCTCTTCTACCTCATGTCCCGCGGCATGCCCGAGGACGAGGCCATGGCCATGATCGTGCGCGGCTTCATTGAGCCGATCGCCCGCGAGCTGCCCATGGAATACGCCCTTGAGCTGAACCGCCTCATCGAACTCCAGATGGAAGGATCCGTCGGTTAATGACTGCCGAAGCAACTACCGAGAAGGCGCGCATCGGCGCACCGTCGATCGCCGGTTTCACCGAGGAAGGCGAGCACCTGGTCGCCTCCAAGGTTGACCGCCACCACAGCCACGGCACCCAGGTCATGGCCTCCCGCGCCGAGCGGCTCACCAGCCATGACGTGGCCGACTTCGCCCTGCCCAACGGCCGGGAAGAGGAATGGCGCTTCACCCCGGTGCGCGAACTGGCCAACCTGCTGTCCGATACCCCGTCGGAGGCCGGCGCCCTGAGCCTTTCGGTCGAGGCGCCCGCATCCGTGGTCCAGCGGACCCTTCGCGAAGGTGAGGCCCCCCGTGGCTCCACCCTCGTCCCCGCCGATCGGGCCGCCGTCGTGGCTTCCGCGAACGCCGGCGACGCCCAGCTCATCTCCATCCCTGCGAACGCCGAGTTGGACGAGCCTGTGCGACTGGTCCTGACAGGCAACGCTGCAGGACGCCGTACCAACTCCCACGTGGTGATCCAAGCCGGAGTCAACAGCCGCTCCGTCGTGATCATTGAGCACGACGGCACGGCAGACCACAACGGCAACGTTGAGGTCCTGGTCGGCGAAGGCGCCCACCTCACGGTGGTTTCCCTGCAGCTGTGGGGGGACGACGCCAAGCACCTGGCACAACACGATGCCGAGGTTGCCAAGGACGCCGTATACAAGCACATTGCCGTAACGCTTGGCGGCAAGATCGTGCGCCTGAACTCCAACGTCCGCTTCGCCGGGGAAGGTGCCGAGACGCAGCTCCTGGGCCTGTACTACGCCGATGCGGGCCAGCACCTCGAGCACCGCTCCTTCGTGGACCACAACGTGGCCAACTGCAAGTCCAACGTCCTGTACAAGGGCGCGCTGCAGGGCAAGGGTGCGCACACGGTGTGGGTTGGCGACGTGCTGATCCAGAAGCAGGCTGAGGGAACCGACTCCTACGAGAAGAACCAGAACCTGGTCCTCACCGACGGTTGCCGCGCGGACTCCGTGCCCAACCTCGAGATCGAGACCGGCCTGATCGAGGGCGCCGGCCACGCAAGTGCCACCGGCCGGTTCGACGACGAGCACCTGTTCTACCTGATGGCCCGCGGCATCCCCGAGGATGTTGCCCGCCGCCTGGTGGTCCGCGGCTTCCTAAACGAGATCATCCAGCAGATCAAGGTCCCGGCCCTCGAAGAGTGCCTGACCGAGGCTGTGGAACGCGAACTCGCGGCAATCGACTACTAGGGACAGGCAGGCAGGAACGTATGAGCGGCACACCCAAGGGCGAGCTGGTTTGCAGCGCCAATGACATCCAGGTCAAGCAGGCGCTGCGGATCCTGATCGACGGCTACCCCGTAGCCGTCGTGCGGGATTCAATGGGGGACATCCACGCCATTGGAGACACCTGCTCGCACGCGGACATTTCCCTGTCCGAGGGCGACGTGGAAGGCTGCGCCATCGAGTGCTGGGGCCACGGCTCCCAGTTCGACCTGCGCAGCGGCCAGCCACTGCAGCTCCCCGCCTACGATCCTGTTCCGGTGTTCGCCGTCGAACTCGACGGAGACGACGTCTACGTGGACGTCACCAACGTTTTGAACGGCGCAGCAGTAGACAACTACTGAGCGCCCGCAGCATCAGACTTACGAGCGAAAAGAAAGAAGAGCATGTCAACTCTTGAGATCAAGGACCTGCACGTCAGCATTGAGACGGAGCAGGGCACCAAGGAGATCCTGAAGGGCGTCAGCCTGACCATCAGGACCGGCGAGACGCACGCCATCATGGGCCCCAACGGCTCCGGCAAGTCCACCCTGGCCTCCACCATCGCCGGCCACCCCCGCTACACCGTCACCAGCGGCACCATCACGCTGGATGGCGAGGACGTGCTGGCCATGAGCGTTGACGAGCGCGCCCGTGCAGGCGTCTTCCTGGCCATGCAGTACCCGGTAGAGGTTCCGGGTGTCACCATGACCAACTTCCTGCGCACCGCCAAGACCGCAATTGACGGCGAAGCACCCAAGCTTCGTACCTGGACCAAGGACGTCAAGGATGCCATGGAGAAGCTGCGCATCGATGCCGACTTCGCCCAGCGCAACGTCAACGAAGGCTTCTCCGGCGGCGAGAAGAAGCGCGTGGAGATCCTCCAGCTGGAACTCTTCAAGCCCAAGTTCGCCGTCCTGGACGAGACCGACTCCGGCCTGGATGTCGACGCGCTGAAGATCGTCTCCGAGGGCGTCAACCGCGCACACTCCGAAGGAAACATGGGCACGCTGCTCATCACGCACTACACGCGTATCCTGCGCTACATCAAGCCTGAATTCGTCCACGTGTTCGTTGATGGCCAGGTTGTCGAGGAGGGCGGCCCCGAGCTGGCCGACCGTCTCGAGGAAGAAGGCTACGACCGTTACGCAAAGGGCGCCGGCGCAGCTACCATCGCGGCCGAGGCCGCAGTACAGGCCTAGTTAGGACTTGTCATGACCGAAATCAAGCCGGGCCGTACGGCCCTGGAGGACGTCGAAGAGGCGCTCAAGGACGTCATCGATCCTGAGCTTGGCGTTAACGTGGTGGACCTCGGGCTGCTGTACGGCCTGAAGTACTCCGATGAGGACGGCGCGCTCCTGATCGACATGACGCTCACCACCGCCGCCTGCCCGCTCACCGATGTGCTCGAGGAGCAGGTGGGCCAGGCCCTGGACGGCGTTGTGGACGACTGGCGCCTGAACTGGGTATGGATGCCGCCATGGGGTCCCGAGCGGATCACCGATGACGGCAAGGACCAGATGCGGGCCCTCGGCTTCAACATCTGACAAACCTGAAGTACGACGACGGCCGGTCATCTTCTCCACGAAGGTGACCGGCCGTCGTCGTTGGCTCATCGATTGCTCCGTAAATGTCGTTATGACCTCTCAAAACGGCAATTACCCAGCAATCGATGGGGGGTGAGCCGGGTTAGAGGGTTGCGGCGCTGAACGTGTCGCACTGGTTGATGTCGCCGGACTGGTAGCCCCGCGAGAACCAGCGCTGGCGTTCCTCGCTGGAGCCGTGCGTCCAGCCTTCGGGGGAGACGCGGCCGGTGGCGGCCTTCTGGATGCGGTCGTCACCCACGGACGCGGCGGCGGACAATGCGTCGTTCACATCCTGCGGGGTGAGGGGCTCCAGGTACGGCTGTCCCGTGGCCGGGTCCGGCGTGGTGGAGGCGTACTTGGCCCACAGTCCCGCGTAGCAGTCAGCCTGCAGTTCGGTGCGGACGGAACCGGACTCGGGTCCCTGCGGATCCTGCTGCGCCCGCTTCAGGTCACCGAGCAGGTTCTGGACGTGGTGGCCGAACTCGTGCGCCACCACATACTCCTGCGCCAGGGGGCCGCCGGAGGACCCGAAGCGGTCCACGAGTTCCTGGAAGAACCCGGGGTCGAAGTACGCCGTGGTGTCCGTGGGGCAGTAGAAGGGGCCCACCTCGGAGGTCGCGGAACCGCATGCGGTGTTGGTGCCGCCGCTGAAGATGACCGCTTCAGGCCGGGGGTACTGCACGTTGTACTGCTTCAGGTAGCCGGGCCAGAAGGCGTTAAGGCTGTTGACGGTGCCCGTGATCCGGCAGTCCAGCCTCGCGTCGGCGTCAGCGCCGGTGCTGCAGGCCGGCGCCGTACCCTGTGACTGCCCGGCGTTGCCGCCGTCGGTCAGGCCCCCGAGCAGGTTGGGGTTGATGCCCAGGAGGAGGGCAACCAGCAGGACCAGGCCGCCGCCGATGCCGCCGCCCACTTTCACCCCGGTGCCCATGCCCCGGCGGTCCTGGACCTGCGAGGGATCCAGCTGAACGTTGTCATTGAAACTCATAACGTCACATTACCCGCGGGCCGGGCCCTCAATCCGCCCGGCCGGTAAAGTTGATCCGTGCCTTTCCTCGACAAGCTCCAGCGCTGGGCCGGGCAGCGGCCGCACGACACCGCCGTCGTGATCGCCGGACGCCGCCTGGACTGGGAGCAGCTGCGGGACGCCGCCGCTGAACTGGTGGCCGGGACCACGTCCGTCACGGCGCTGTGCGAGGCCAATTCCGTGGACTTTGCCGTGAAATTCGCGGCCGCCGTGGCGGGCGGCCGGCAATGCGCCGTCCTGGATCCGGCGTGGTCCGCCCCGCTGCAGGAAGACATCATCCGGCGGGTGGAAGCATGCGCCGGTCCGGCCCCGGTGTCCCCGGATGACCAGTTGGCGGACGGGCCGCCGGACTCCAGCTTCCTGATCGGCCTCACCTCCGGGACCACGGCCGTACCCAAGGCGTTCACCCGCTCCCGGCAGTCCTGGCAGCAATCCTTCGACGCCTCGATCGAGTTCTTCGGGCTTCGGCAGGATGACGTCACCCTGGCACCCGGTCCGCTGGCGGCCAGCCTGAACCTCTACGCCCTGGCTGAGTGCCTGTACGCCGGTTCGGAGTTCCAGACGCTGGAGACGTTCGACGTCGGCGACGTCCATGCGGCCATCACCCACGACCGGGTCACCCGGCTGGTCCTGGTGCCCACCATGCTGCGGATGCTCAGCGAACGCGGAATGACCGGATGCGTCGATGCCTCCGGCGTGCGGACCATCATCTGCGCCGGTTCCAAGCTTGATGCCCGCACCCTCGAAGCGGCCAGGCGCTGGGCTCCCAATGCCACCATCTACGAGTACTACGGCGCCTCCGAACTGAGTTTCGTCTCCGGCCTGGGCCTGGCCCCCGGCCAGGCTGCGACCGCCGGCGGCACCGGTATCGGCCGGCCGTTTCCAGGGGTCGACGTCCGGATCCTCGATGACGACGGCGCACCCGTCCCCGACGGCGGCTACGGCAACATCTGCGTCCGCAGCGGCATGGTGAGCAACGGCTACCTGTGGGGTGACGACGGCGAAGCGCTGCGGTCCTTCGGCGACTGGTACACGGTGGGGGACCAGGGCTACCTGGCGGACGGTGAGCTGCACATCCTTGGCCGGCGTGCCGACATGATCCTTACAGCGGGGAGGAACGTCTACCCGCACGAGGTGGAACTGGCGCTGGCCGCCGTTCCCGGGGTTGCGGCAGCTGTCGCCGCCGGGATGGCCGATGACTTGCGCGGCCAGCGTGTGGTGGCTGGTGTGGTGCCGTCCCACGGCGGAATTTCTGCCACCCAGCTGCGGGCCGGACTGGAGGACATCCTGTCCCGGCACAAGCGGCCCTTGCAGTACTACCTGCTCCAGGAGCTTCCCACCACGGACCGCGGAAAGGTCAGCCGGAACCTCCTGCTGGAGTGGATCAACGCCCGCGACCCCAGGGTGCGTGCCCTTGGCGCCTGACCTGCTGCCGCCTGACCTCCTGCCGCCCGAACGCCAGCCGGTCATCATCGCCGCGCGCCGGACCCCCGTGTGCCCCGTCAACGGCGCCCTGCGGAACCTGCGCGCCCACGAACTCCTGGCTCCGGTCCTCCGGAAGCTGGTGGCCGAAGTGCCGCTGGATCCCACGTCCGTCACCGACGTCGTTATCGGCAACGCCGTGGGCGGGGGCGGGAACGTCGCGCGGCTTGCCCTGCTGGAGGCGGGACTGCCGGCCGGCGTGCCTGGGATCACCGTTGACCGGCAGTGCGGTTCAGGCCTGGATGCAATCGTCCTTGCCGCCCGACTGGTGGCGGCCGGCGGCGGACCACTGTATTTAGCCGGTGGAGTGGAGAGCACCAGTACCGCGCCACTGCGGGCGCACAGGAAGGACGACGGCGGCCCGGAGTTTTACCGCCGCGCCCAGTTCGTGCCGGACAGCTTCGGGGACCCTGACATGGGCGTGGCCGCGGAAACGGTGGCCGAAGAGTACGGTGTTGCCCGCGAACGCCAGGATGACTTCGCGCTGGCCAGCCACCGGAAAGCCCTCGCTGCCATCCGGGACGGACGCTTCATGGACGAACTCGTGCCGCTGGAGACCCCCGCGGGGACCGTCTCGTCGGACGGCGGCCCGCGGGCCGGCCTGACCCCTGCAGTCATGGCACGGTTCCCTGCCGCCTTTGTGCCAGGAGGAACTGTCACCGCCGGAAACTCCTGCTTTGACGCCGATGCTGCCTCCGCCGTCGTCGTAACGTCCCTTGCACGGGCGCGCCAAATGGGGGTGCCTGATGGCCTGCTGGTGCGCGGCACGGGTACCGCCGGGGTGGCTCCGCAGGTGCTCGGGATGGGCGCTGTTCCGGCTGCGCGGGGTGTGTTGGCTGCTGCAGGCGTGAAAGCGGACGAGGTGGACCTGGTGGAATTCAACGAGGCGTTCGCTTCGCAGACACTCGCGTGCCTCGACCAGCTGGGCATCGCTCCCGGCCGGGCAAACCTCGACGGCGGGGCGCTGGCGCTGGGGCACGCCTACGGGGCGTCAGGTGCCGTGCTGGTGACCCGGCTGCTGGCCCAGGCGCGGCGGGCGGACACCGAGGGTGCCCTGGGTCTGGCGATGATCAGCATGGCCGGTGGCATGGGCACGGCGGCGCTCCTGGAATACCGGCGGCTGTAACGCCGCCTGGCGTCCCAGCCGGTCAGTCTTCCGCTTCGCCCAGGCCGCGGGCGGCCAGTGCCTCCCCTGTTTGGCGGGCGTAGGCCACGGACGTGATGAAGACCGGCAGGACCAGCGCGCGCGGGTTGCGCTCCAGTCCCCGGGCTTTGGCTGAGTCGCGCACGTCGGCGAAGGTGCCGGCGATGAAGGGAATGCTGCGGAGCATGATGCCGATGGTCAACGCGAAGCGTTCGGGATCGGCGCCGAACCTTTTGAAGGGCCGCGCCAGGTGGACCACACCGTCCAGGAGCCGCTGGATCGGCGTGGTGGCTGTGAGCAGGGAAGCTGCCACGACGCAGACCATGATGTTCAGCACGATTCGGCCCGCCGTGGGGCCGCCAAGCTGCCACCACTGGAAGAGTCCGATGACCAGGAGCACGGGGGCCAGCGGGCGGACGGCGTGCCACAGCCGCTTCACCCCCGCGCCTGTTGCGAGGAACAGGCCGCAAAGGACGGCCAGGATCAGCCCGGAGATCCGCCAATCCACGATGAGGAAGGAAAGCAGGCCAGAACCGATAACCAGGAGGAACTTCAGGGCCAGCGGCGCCCGGTGTACCAGTGAGGTGCCGGGCACGTAGTTTGCCAGGAGGAAGCCGTGGCCCCTCATGTGGAATCCCGCACTGTGGCGTCGAGTCCCTGCAGGCACCATGAGCGGTAGGCCGCCACCGCATCCGCCGGGGCGCCGTCGAAGGCGACGCGGCCCTGGTCGATGACCAGGACCCGGTCCATGTCCAGCGCCAGGTCAAGGTCGTGGGTGGACATGATGATCTGCTGGTCCAGGTCCGCCAGGGTCCTGCGGAGCAGCTCGCGGTTGCGCAGGTCAAGGAGGGTTGAGGGCTCGTCCAGCACCAGCACCCGGGGTTGAACGGCAAGCACGGCGGCGAGCGCCATCAGCTGCCGTTCGCCGCCGGACAGCTCGTAGATGCTTTGGTCCGCCAGGTGCAGCAGGCCGAGGCGTTCGAGGGCTTTATCTGTCAGCCGCCGCCGCTCCACACCGTTCTTCGTTGAACGGCGGAGGGACAGTTCCACGTCTTCCCGTCCGGTGGGCATCACCAGCTGGGAGATGGGATCGGTGAAGACGAACCCCACGTTGCGCCTGACCTTCCGGACGGCACCTACTGTGTCGTCGCCGTCGACCGTGACGGTGCCGCTGGTGGGCTGGACGAGTCCGTTGATGAGGCGCAGCAGCGTGGATTTGCCGGATCCGTTGGCGCCGATGACGCCCACCCGGGCTTCGTCCAGCCTAAGGCTGACTGCGTCCAGGAGGACCTTGGGCTGCGGGGAGTCTTCACTGTCGACGGCGACACCCACCTGTTCAAACGTTACTGCCGGCATGCGTTGTCCCTAGGCGCTTTGGGTGGGCTGGGTGCGGCGGCGCACGCGGCGGACCAGCACGTCGGGGAAGGCCCGGTGCAGGGCGACGGCGACGGCGGCGGCGAGGAGATTCTTGATGATGTCTCCCGGGTAGAAGACCAGGTCGCTGAGGAAGGCCTGCTCCAGGGTGGCCTTGGAGTTGAGGGCAATTCCCAGGACGCCCAGCGTGTGCACGAAGACAACGCTCGTGACCGTGGCGGCCAGGAAGAACCACAGGGCGCGTGCCTTCGTGGTCCGCCGGATGACCACAGTGGCCAGCCAACCCACCACGGCGGCGGCGATGGGGAAGGCGATGATGTAGCCGGCCGAGGGCCCGGCAAGGATGGCCAGGCCACTGCGGCCCTGGCTGAAGATGGGCAGGCCGGCCAGGCCCAGGAGGGTGTAAAGTCCGACGGCGGCGAATCCGCGGGCGGGGCCCAGCACCAGGCCGGTGAGCATCACGGCAAGGGTCTGGAAGGTGATGGGGACGCCGAAGCCGTTCAGGGCCAGTCCCGGCACCAGGGCTGCGCCGGCAACGAGGGCGGCGAAGACGGCGATCAGTCCCAGATCGGTGCCGTTCCAGCGGCGGCGCTCCGTCCGTTTGCTGGTTTCTGTGGTGGTCTCGGTGTTGCCCATGATGGTCCTGTCGGGGTTGTACAAGCGGAATCTAATGTACAGCCGACGCTACCGGGGCGGAACAGGGACCATTTTGTAGGGGTCCTACTAAGGGAGCGTGTGAGTGCTTTCGGGTGGGCACAAGCGGGCCGCGCCGCGCTATCCGTCCCTTGTCATGGAGCGGAGCACGGCCCGGAAGCCTGGACTGACGTGGACGGTGAGCGTGCCGTCGTCCGACATTCCTGCCGTAGAGCTGGCAGTGGCTGTTCGGCGGGCTGCCGGCTGGGCTTGATCCCCGGAGCGACGGCCCAACCGAACACGAACTCTGCTGGTCTGTACAGAGGCTGCCGGCGCACGGGAGACTGGCGCCATGCGGAAACTGACCTACGCCATGAATGTGAGCGTTGACGGGTACATCGCAGCGCCCGGCGACGACCTTGGCTGGAGCGTACCGAGCGATGAGCTGTTCCAATGGTGGTCCGACCGGGTCGCAGCGACGGGCCTGGCACTGTACGGCCGCAAACTCTGGGAGACCATGAGCTCGCACTGGCCGACCGCCGACCAGCAGCCTGGCGCCACACCGGCGCAGATCGAGTTCGCCCACCGCTGGCGCGACATGCCAAAGGTGGTGTTCTCCTCGACGATCAGCACTGTCGACTGGAATGCACGCCTGGTCACCGGCGATCCGGTCGCCGAAATCATCCGCCTCAAGGCCGGCGAGGGCGGTCCCATGGACATCGTCGGTGCCACACTCGCCGCGGCGGCCATGCGGGCCGGGCTGATCGACGAGTACGTGACCGTCACGCATCCGGTCCTGCTGGGAGGCGGCACACCGTACTTCACGGCCCTGGAAGGAAGGATGAACCTGGGCTTGGTAGAGACCCGGACATTTCCCGGTGGCGTGGTCCTGACCAGGTACCAGGCCACGCGCTGAGTTCCCCGGATGGATTGGGACGTCCCGAAATCACCTTTACAGCAGTCCGCCTTCCAGACGCTTGGTGGCAGCGCGTTCCACAAGGATGGGTACCAAGCTCCGCACGGGGCCGGCGTTGAAGGCGGAGTATTCCTCGCAGACGGCGTCTTCGACGTCCGTCCGGGAACGTCCGGGAAACCTGCCCGCAAGCGTGTTGATGACGGATATCAGTGCTTGTTGTTCCTCACCGCGCTCCATGCCCACCTCTTCGTCGAAGTCCCACTTAACTAGCCTGCCTAGTATTTAGGGTGGCAAGCAAAAAGTCCAACGCCAGGGTGCCGCACCGCGCCCGCGTCCGGTGGTGGGCAGGCCTCGACCCGGACAATGCGGGCTTGGTACCGTGTGGCCCATGCCCATCAAACTCGAGAATGTAGGCATCGCGGTCCGCGATTTGGAAGAGGCGATCGCTTTCTTTACCGACCTGGGGCTCACTGTCCTGGGCCGGCAGACTGTGAGCGGGGAATGGGCCGATACCGCCGTCGGACTCGACGGCAACCACGCCCGGATAGCCATGCTCCAAACACCGGATGGCAAGGGCCGCCTCGAGCTCTTCGAATACATCCACCCCGACGCGATCGAGACTGAGCCCACCCTGCCCAACGAGATCGGCATGCACCGCGTTGCCTTCTCCGTTGACGACATTGGCAACGCACTTGAGATCGCCGCAAGGCACGGCTGCCATCCCCTGCGTGGCGTGGCAACATACGAAAACGCCTACAAGCTCAGCTATGTCCGGGGCCCCAGCGGCATCATTGTGATGTTCGCGGAGGACCTGACGAAGGGCTGAGCCTGCAGGCGGGCTGCAATATACTCCGAATATGCCCATCACGCACCCAGCCCCCAATGCTCAACGCCCTGACCACAAGATTCGCGGGGGCCAGCTGTGAGCGGCGGCCTCGTAGCCCTGCTGGATGACGTCGCAGCCCTGGCCCGCATCGCGGCAGCATCAGTGGATGACGTCGCCGCCGGTGCAGCCAAGGCAGGGGCCAAGGCCGCCGGGGTAGTCATCGACGACGCCGCGGTCACACCGCAGTACGTCTCAGGTGCGGACCCGTCACGCGAACTGCCGATGATCAAGAAGATCTTCTGGGGCTCCATCCGGAACAAGCTCCTGATCATCCTGCCCGCCCTGCTGCTCATCAGCGCCTTCATCCCCTGGATCATCCCGTTCATCCTCATGCTCGGCGGCACTTACCTCTGCTACGAGGGCGCCGAGAAGGTCTGGCACAAGCTCCGCGGCGGCCACCACGAGGAGGACGAAGCGCCGGCGGTGGAACGCGGGCACGACGCCGAGGCCAAGGTCGTCAAGGGCGCCATCACGACCGACTTCATCCTGTCCTGCGAGATCATGGTCATCTCCATGAACGAGGTGGCCACAGAATCCATCTGGGTCCGTGCGTTCATCCTGGTCCTGGTGGCGTTCGCCATCACCGTGCTCGTGTACGGCGCCGTCGCGCTCATCGTCAAGATGGACGACATCGGTGTGCACTTGGCTGCCAAGGACTCTCCCCGCTCCAAGCGCTTCGGGAGGTTGCTGGTCACGGGCATGCCCGCCGTGCTGGCCACCATCACCTTCGTCGGAACGATCGCCATGCTGTGGGTTGGCGGCCACATCATGCTGCAGGGCGCGCATGACCTCGGCTGGCACGCACCCTACGACCTGGTCCACGCGCTGGAGCACCCGGTGGCAGGGGTCGCGGTTGTCGGCGGTCTTTTGGCTTGGCTCGTCAACACCCTGTGCTCAACGGTCGTCGGGCTGGTCTGGGGCCTCATCGTCCTGGCGGTGGTGGGCCCGCTTCTGAAAGTGCTGCCGTTCGGCAAGGCCAAGGGCGGCCACAATGAGGCGGCCGCGTCTGCCGGGAATGGCGGCCACGGGCCCGCCGAGCCAACAGGCTGACAGGTGCCGCACCGGCCGCGCGTTTCAGAACGCGTAGCGGATGCGGCAGTACGGTGCGATGTCCTGGATCAGCCCGGTCAGCTGCCGCACGTAACCGGCCTTGGCCCGTGACCGGTAGCGGACGTTGTTGAAACCGTTGGACGAGGTTTTTGATTCCTGGAGGTCTGGGCGCCACAGGACGTTCTCAGCCTGCGGATGCCAGCCCAGGTTGACCTCGTGCAGCTGCTCGTTGTGGGTCAGGAAGATGACCTCCGCCGCGAGCTGGGCCTTGGCTGCCTCCGTCAACGTCGCATCGAGTTGGCGGAGCAGCGCTTCCCAGTCGGCCAGCCAGGTGTCGGTGATGACGACGGGGGAGAAGTTCACATGCACTTCGTAGCCTGCGTCGACAAAGTCATTGATCGCGGCCAGCCGTTCCGCGACCGGCGACGTCCGGACGTCAATGGACTTGGCCAGGTCCGCCGGCATCAGGGAGAAGCGGATCCGGGTGTGGCCGCCATGGTCCCACGCCAGCATTTCCCGGTTGACGAATTTGGTGGCGAAGGACAGCTTGGCGTTGGGCAGTTCGCGGAAAAGCCCCACAAGTTCCTCGACGTTGGGGCTGAGCAGCGCATCCACTGAACAGTCGCTGTTTTCGCCGATGTCATAGACCCACAGTTCCGGGTCGCACTGGTTGGGCTCCAGCTTGAGCCCCTGGCGGGTGGCGTGCCGCTCCAGCGTCGCAGCGATCTGGTCGATGTTGGCGAACATCGTTATTGGATTGCTGTAGCCCTTGTGCCGCGGAACGTAGCAGTAGGCGCACGCCATGGCGCAGCCGTTCGCAGTGGAAGGTGCAATGAAGTCCGCCGAGCGCCCATTGGGTTTGACGGTCAGCGACTTTTTGATCCCCAGGACCAGCGCTTCCGTTTTGATCCGGGACCAGCGCGGCACGTTGGTTTCGTCACCGTGCAGGTCCGGGATGTTCCAATGGCTGTCTACCAGTACGACGTCGGCGTCAGGCCAGCGCGCGACAATCTGCTGGCCACGGGGCAGCTCCAGGGCGGCTGGCTGTGCGTAAATACGCCGGATCTGGAGCAGCCGATCGAATTCCATGACCCCATTCTGCTTGAACCTCCGGGGCGCAGCCGGCAGTTAAGCCCACGGCGCCATCACCGGACGGCCGGAAGTTTCTGCTGCTGAAACTGGCGTGGCCCGCCGGACGGTAGACTGGATTGTGCCGTTCTCCGGCCACTCTGCCCCAGCGTCCCTTCGCACACAGTGCGCGGACCGTGGCGTTCCCTGTTGTGAAAGGCCTTACCTGCTGTGATTACTGTCCAGGATCTTGAACTGCGCGCCGGTGCCCGGCTCCTCATGGACCAGGTGAGCTTCCGCATCGACAAAGGGGACAAGATCGGCCTGGTGGGCCGGAACGGCGCAGGCAAGACCACGCTGACCCGTGTCCTCGCGGGCGAAGGCCTGCCCGCCGCCGGCAAGGTGACCCGCAGCGGAGAAATCGGGTACCTGCCCCAGGACCCGCGGACCCCCGACATGGAACAGCTGGCGCGTGACCGGATCCTTTCCGCCCGCGGCCTGGACATCGTCGTCGGCAAACTGCGCAAGGCGCACGACGAAATGGCGAGCGAGGACGCCGACGTCCAGCGCAAGGCCATGAACCGGTACGACCGGCTGGAATCCGAGTTCCTCGCCGCGGGCGGCTACGCGGCCGAGGCCGAAGCAGCCTCGATCTGTTCCAACCTTGCCCTCCCGGACCGGCTGCTGAACCAGCCGCTCAAGACGCTCTCCGGCGGCCAGCGGCGCCGCGTGGAGCTGGCCCGCATCCTGTACTCGGATGCCGAGACCATGCTCCTGGACGAACCGACGAACCACCTCGACGCCGACTCCATCGCCTGGCTGCGGGACTTCCTGAAGAACCACCAGGGCGGCCTGATCGTGATCAGCCACGACACCGACCTGCTTGAAGCCACCGTCAACAAGGTGTTCCTGCTGGACGCGAACCGCGCCCAGATCGACTTTTACAACATGGACTGGAAGCGCTACCTCCTGCAGCGGGAAACTGACGAGCGGGCCCGGAAGCGTGAACGGGCCAATGCCGAAAAGAAGGCGCAGGTCCTCATGGACCAGGCCAACAAGATGCGGGCCAAGGCCACCAAGGCTGTTGCCGCGCAGAACATGGCCAAGCGTGCCGAACGGCTCCTCAGCGGACTGGAAGCTGTCCGTGAGCAGGACCGCGTGGCAGCCCTGCGGTTCCCCGACCCCTCACCCTGCGGCAAGACCCCGCTCACCGCGGACGGGCTCAGCAAGTCCTATGGGTCGCTGGAGATCTTCACCGACGTGGACCTGGCCATCGACCGCGGGTCCAAGGTGGTCATCCTTGGCCTCAACGGTGCCGGCAAGACCACCCTGCTGCGCATGCTCGCCGGTGTGGACACCCCTGACACCGGCGAGGTCATCCCGGGCCACGGCCTGAAGGTGGGCTACTACGCCCAGGAGCACGAAACCCTGGACCACAACCGCACCGTGCTGGAGAACATGCGCTCGTCCGCGCCGGACATGAAGGACGCCGAGGTCCGCGGCATCCTGGGCTCATTCCTGTTCTCCGGCGACGACGTGGACAAGCCCGCAGGCGTACTCTCCGGCGGTGAGAAGACACGCCTGGCCCTGGCCACCATCGTGGCCTCAAGCGCCAACGTCCTCCTCCTCGACGAGCCCACCAACAACCTCGACCCCGCCAGCCGCGCGGAAATCCTCGGGGCGCTCCGGAACTACACCGGCGCCGTCGTGCTGGTCAGCCACGACGAAGGTGCTGTCGAGGCCCTGAACCCCGAACGGGTCGTCATGCTTCCGGACGGCGTGGAAGACCTCTGGAACGAGGACTACCTGGACCTGATCACCCTGGCCTAGCGCACCGTCAGTTCCAGTGCCCCGGTGATGCGGAGCAGGTCCTGGTAGGTGATGCTGAACATCGAGTTGTGGTCACCTGCCCCGGCCCACAGCAGCCCGTGGGCCTGCAGGGTTTCATCCAAAAGTGTCCTGATTCTCTTCGGGTGGCCCACCGGGGCGACCCCGCCGACCTTCTGTCCGGTGTGGTCCAGGACGAATGCGGGGGAGGCCCGGCGGATTTTGCCGGCCCCGAGCCGGGCCGCAACCAGCGCCGTATCAACACGGGCCGCACCGCTGGCGAGGATCAGCAGGGGTTCGCCGCCGACGTCGAAAATGAGGCTGTTGGTGATGGCGGCAAGATCGCATTCCAGCGCCTGGGCCGCGGCGGCTGCCGTGGGCACCCCCGCGGAAAAAGTCCGCACGGTGTCGCCGACTCCGGCCTCGACCAGCGCGGCGCGCACCAAGGCGACCGGACCGCCGTCGTGCTTCTCCACGTCCTAGTACCCCTGCGCGTCCAGGAGGGCGTCTTCTTCCTCCTCGGCCGTCGCCTTCTTCCGCTTGCGCGGCGGTGCGGGCTGGCGCCGGGCGGCCTGGACGGCGGAGTGGACCGCTCCGTCCAGTTCCGGCTCGTCCTGGTCCTCGGCGTCGATCGCTGCGTTACGCGCCTGCTGCCGGGCCGCGTAGCCGAAGCCCACGAACATCAGGACCCCGAAAGCGAACCACTGCAGCGAGTAGGACAAGTGCGTCCCCTCGTCAGTGGACGGTTTGGGGAAGGCAACCGGCATCTCCGCCGGCGCCGGCGTTTCCGAGGCCAGCTGGCCGTACGCACCCGTCATCAGGGGATAACCCAGCTGCGCTGAGTAGGTGGGAAGGTCAATGGATGCCAGCTGCCCCTCGGGCGCCCCGCGCTGCAGCTCCGGCTCACCATGCTTCAAACGGACGACGGCGGTCACGTCACCGGAGGGCGGGGCGGGCACGGAGTCAGGGCTGCCTGGATTCTTGTTGCCGATGGGCAGCCAGCCGCGGTCGATGACAACGGTTTCGCCCGTGGTGAGGCGGAACGGGACCACCACCTCGTACCCGGGCTGCCCATTGAGCGGCCGGTTGCGCACAACCCGCTGCCCGGCGGCATCGTAGGAGCCTTTCAGCTCGACCTGGGTCCATTCCTTGGCCGGGTCCAGCTGGGTGAACTGGTCCCGTGCCTGGGCGAACGGAATGGGAGCCGCCGAGTAATTGCTGACGACGCGGTTGATTTCGGCCAGGGTCTCGGCGCGCCGGTCCATCTGCCAGCGGCCCAGGAAAACGCACGCGGTGGCAAAGATGGCGGCCAGCAGGAGATAGCCCAGCCACTTGCTGGAAAAGAGGAAACGGTACATTCAGATGTCCTGCTCCAGGGGGGCGTCCCCGGCGGCTTCCAGCGGGAGCGTTTCCTTCCAGAGGCCACGCGTCTGCAGGTAGTCCTCCAGCCAGTCCCGGTGGTCGGCGCAGGCCAGCCAGGTTTTGCGCCGCTCAGGAGCATGGATTTTCGGGTTGTTCCAGAGAAGCTGCCAGGACGCCTGGGCCCTGCACGCCTTCCTGGAGCAGACGGCGGCAGCCTCCGATGCCACGTCCGTTCCCGCTGCGAAATCGAAAATGCTCATGATGCCTGCCGCTCCTCCCCTTGCTCCGGGTCCTCGTCCTTCACCAGTTCGCCCTGCAGCACGGCGCTTCCCGGTTCCTCATCCGCCACTGGAGGGGCAGGGCTTTCCAGCTCGGCCAGCGGCGCGGAATCCAGCAGCAGGTCACTGGGCGTTTCTGCCTTGTCGCTGCCGTTGGCAATCACCACGGCGAACCACGGCAGGAAGACCGCGCCCGCCACCGCAATGATCTTGAACCAGCCGTCCACCACGAAAATGAGGATCAGGCAGACCATGCGGATGCCCATAGCCAGGGCGTACTTAATCATCCGCTGGCGCATATCCTCCGAATGCGCGGCGGCGGCATCCGTAATGTTGTGGACCTCGGTGTCGCCGGAGAACCGGCCCGGTTCTTCGGGCGCCGGACGTCCCGCATGGTTTTCAAGGGTCACGGTGAATGATCACGCTCCAAAGGCTTCCCTTAATTCTCGCACCATCGGCAGTGCTGCCCAAACCCGCGGCAGGGCTGCCGCTAAGATCGGTTCCAGCCAAACCACACCCTCTACCGCGGCGCAGCCTGCCGCAGAATTCCGGAGCACCTCCATGACTGAAGCAGTTACCGCACCGCGCAGCGTCCTCATCACCGGCGGCAACCGCGGTATCGGGCTGGCCATCGCGCAGGCGTTCCTCGCCAACGGCGACAAGGTGGCTGTGACCTACCGCAGCGAAACCCAGCTGCCGGAGGGCATCCTCGGCGTCAAGGCGGACGTCACCGACGAGGCTTCCGTGGATGCCGCCTTCAAGGAAGTGGAAGCGGCCCACGGTCCGGTGGAAGTCCTCGTGGCCAACGCCGGCATCACCAAGGACACCCTGCTGCTGCGCATGAGCGAGGATGACTTCACCTCAGTGATCGACACCAACCTGACCGGCGCCTTCCGCGTGATCAAGCGTGCGTCAAAAGGCATGATCCGGCTGCGCAAGGGCCGCGTGGTCCTCATTTCCTCGGTCTCGGGCCTGTACGGGGCGCCGGGACAGATCAACTACTCCGCCTCAAAGGCCGGCCTGGTGGGCATCGCCCGCTCCCTCACGCGCGAACTGGGCTCACGCGGCATCACCGCCAACGTGGTCGCACCCGGCTTCATCAACACGGACATGACCGCAGAACTCCCCGAGGCCACCCAAAAGGATTACCTGGCCAGCATCCCCGCCGGCCGTTTCGCTGAGGCGGCCGAGGTGGCCAACGTGGTCCGCTGGATCGCCAGCGACGAAGCCGCGTACATCTCCGGTGCCGTCATCCCCGTGGACGGCGGCCTGGGCATGGGCCACTGACCCTTCGGCCTCCGCCGCTGCAGCAAACTAGCCCCGCGGTCCTTATTTGTCGAAGTCAGACAACGGATATTGACCATGGCCGCTGGCATGATGGACTGCAGGCCACAACGATTTAGATGTTTCGAACAAAGGAAGCTCGTATGGGACTGCTGGACAACAAGACGGCGATCGTCACCGGATCATCGCGGGGCATTGGCGCCGACGTAGCCAAGATCCTCGCCTCGGAGGGTGCCGCCGTCGTGGTCAACTACCGCCAGAAGGCACCCCGCGCCAACAAAGTGGTGCAGGGCATCGAGGCCGACGGCGGCCGGGCCGTCGCGGTCGGCGCGGACCTCACCACCCAGGAGGGTGTGCAGGCCCTGGCCAGCGCCGCCATGGAGAACTTCGGGTCCCTGGACATCCTGGTCCTGAACGCCTCCGGCGGCATGGAGACCGGGATGGGGGAGGACTACGCGCTCAAGCTGAACCGCGACGCCCAGGTGAACATGCTCAACGCGGCGGTGCCGCTGATGAAGGAAGGCTCGCGCGTGGTCTTCGTGACCAGCCACCAGGCCCACTTCATCAACACCGTCCCCACCATGCCGGCCTACGAGCCGGTGGCCCGCAGCAAGCGCGCCGGCGAGGACGCACTCCGGGACCTGATCCCCAACCTGGCGGAGAAGGGCATCTCCCTGGTGGTGGTGTCCGGCGACATGATCGAGGGCACGGTCACCGCCACGCTCCTGGACCGCTCCACCCCGGGCGCCATCGAAGCGCGCCGCGCCGAAGCCGGGAAGCTGTACTCGGTGGAGGAGTTCGCGCAGGTTGTTGCCGGAATGGCAACGGCCGACGTCGAGTCCGGCCACACGGAGTACGCCGGCGGTGCCGACTACTTCGGCAAGAGCGCCGGGCAGGCTTCCAGCTAAGCAGCAGCGGGCAGATGGCCCCCGCCGCCGGGTAATCCGGCGGCGGGGGCCGCTTTGTTATGGGGCGTTGCGGGGGCTCAGACCCCGGCGATGTGGCGGACGGCGTCCAGGTATGGCATGTTCAGGGCGGCGTCGGCCACGGCGCGGACAGCGGGCTTGGCGTTGAAGGCCACCCCGATCCCGGCGGCGCCCAGCATGTCCAGGTCGTTGGCGCCGTCGCCCACGGCGATGGTATGCTCCAGCGCGATGCCCTCGGCGGCAGCCCACTCCCGCAGGTACTTTTCCTTGGCTGCCCTGTCCACGACCGCGCCCAGCACCTTGCCGGTCAGCGCGCCGTCGACGATTTCCAGCTCGTTGGCCTGCCAGTAGTCCAGGCCCAGGTCCCCGGCAATAGGCTCCAGGATCTGGTTGAAGCCGCCGGACACCACAGCCACCGTGTGGCCGGCGGCTTTGAAAGTGGCCACGAGCTGATCGGCACCTTCGCTGAGCTTCACTTCTTTGCGGACGGAATGGACGACGTCGGCGGGCAGCCCCGCGAGCACCGCCACCCGGGCGTGGAGGCTTTGGGCAAAATCGAGTTCGCCGCGCATGGCAGCTTCCGTTACGGCCGCCACTTCCTCGCGCTTGCCGGCGTACGCGGCCAGGAGTTCGATGACCTCCTGCTGGATCAGGGTGGAGTCCACATCCATGATCAGCAGCTTGCGGGCCGCAGAGCGGAGCCCGGAGGGCACCAGGGCCGTGTCAAAACCATCGGTTGCGGCATCCGCCACAGCCCGGCGGAGGGCGGCCAGGCCGGCCGCGGTGGCGTCGGGAAGGGCCAGGTCAAGAACCTGGACCCCATACCGGCTGTCACCGGCGGAGGATTCAGACAGCAGCTCTGCGCCGTGTGACGAAAGGACGGAACGCAGCTGCTCCAGCCCGGCGGGGGTCATATTCAGGCCATAGCTGACCGCAGTCACGTTCGAAGTCATGCCTGCAATCTTAGTCAGCGCGGGTGGGGTGTCCTGAATTCGTTGCGGGCGGCCGCGGCGAGACCCTTTAGGGAGCCTTCACACCGGTTATCAGTCATCTTCTTTTTTGTCCTAGTGTCTACTCCTATGAGTGATGTTCTGGAACTGGACTCCGTCAGCGTTGTCCGTGGTAAGAAGACCCTGCTGGACAAGGTTGACTGGCAGGTCAACGAGGGCGAACGCTGGGTCATCCTGGGACCCAACGGGGCCGGCAAGACCACCCTTCTCCAGATCGCGGCGGCACGCCTCCACCCCAGCAGCGGCACCGCCGGCATCCTCGACGAAGTCCTGGGCCGTGTTGACGTCTTCGAACTCCGGCCCCGCATCGGCCTTTCCTCGGCAGCCCTTGCCACCCAGATTCCGGAGCACGAGAACGTCCTCAACGTCGTGGTCACGGCCGCCTATGGCGTCACGGGCCGTTGGCGGGAGGGCTACGAGCGCGACGACGAACGGCGCGCCTTCCGGCTCCTGAACGACTGGGGCATGGGTCCGCTGCTGAACAGGACGTTCGCCACCCTCTCCGAGGGGGAGCGCAAACGGGTCCAGATCGCCCGCGCGCTCATGACGGACCCCGAACTGCTGCTCCTGGATGAGCCCGGTGCCGGGCTGGACCTGGGCGGCCGCGAGGAACTGGTCCACAAGCTGGGCGAGCTGGCCCGGGACGAATCGGCCCCAGCCATGGTCCTGGTCACGCACCACCTTGAAGAAGTCCCGCCGGGCTTCACCCATGCCATGCTGCTGCGCGACGGCGGCGTGGTGGCCGCCGGCCCCATCACCGAGGTCCTGACCGAAGAGCACCTGAGCACCACCTTCGGGCTTCCTCTGGATGTCTCCGAGAACGCGGGACGCTACACCGCCACAGCACGCCGCTAGACGGGGCCTGCGCTACTACCTTGGAACTCTTCAGCAGCATCATTGTGTTCATCGCCGGCCTGTGGGCCGGAACCATCAACGCGGTGGTGGGCTCCGGCACGCTTGTGACCTTTCCGGTGCTCATCGCCCTGGGCGTTGCACCCGTCACCGCCTCCATGAGCAATGCCATGGGCCTGGTCTTCGGAACGGGCGCCGGGGCCTTCGGCTACCGCCGAGAGCTGGCCGGCCGGGGACGGCAGGTGCTCCGCCTCCTTCCCGCCTCGGTCCTGGGCGGCGTCACCGGCGCCTGGCTCCTGCTGCACCTGCCGGAGAAGGTCTTCCACTACGTCGCCCCGGTCCTCCTGGTCCTGGCACTGCTGATGGTGGTGTTCCAGCCTCGGCTCCAGGACTGGGTGCGCAACCGCGAGGCCAACCCCGAACACGCCGTCCGGGACAAACGCCACGGCGTCCTCCTGGTGGTCCTGGTCTACCTGGCCGGTGTCTACGGGGGTTACTTCGTCGCGGCACAGGGAATCCTGCTGGTCGGCATCCTGGGCGTGTTCCTTACCGGCACCATCCAGAACGCCAACGCCATGAAGAACATCCTGGTCCTCGGCGTGAACATGGTGGCCGCCATCTCCTACCTCCTGTTCGCGTTCGACCGGATCAACTGGCTGGTGGTGCTGCTGATCGCCATCAGCTCCACCATCGGCGGCCTCCTGGGCTCGAAGGTAGGCCGGAAGCTCTCGCCCCGCGTCCTGCGCGCTGTGATCTTCAGCCTGGGCATCGTGGCCCTCGGCGTGATGATCGCCAACCTGCTGAAATAATCACCCGGTGACCTTCCACTACCTCGAATCGGCCGATGACCCGCGCGTCAGCGATTACACCACCCTGACCGACGTGCACCTGCGCAAGCTCCGTGAACCCGCCGAGGGCATGTACATCGCCGAGTCCTCGCGCGTCCTGCGCCGGGCCCTTGCAGCCGGGCACCGGCCCCGGTCATTCTTCCTCGCCGAGAAGTGGATGGCGGACCTCGACGACGTCTTCCAGGCGTACCCGGACGTTCCGGCGTTCATCGGTTCGGCTGCCCTGCTGGAGGAAATCACCGGGTTCCACCTGCACCGCGGGGCCATGGCGGCCATGCAGCGCCCGGCTCCGGTGCCGCTGCCCGACCTCCTCGCCGGGGCGCGCCGCGTGGCTGTGCTGGAAGACATCGTGGACCACACCAACGTGGGCGCAATTTTCCGCTCCGCAGCGGCGCTGGACATCGACGCGGTGCTGGTCTCGCCACGCTGTGGCGACCCGCTGTACCGCCGCAGCGTGCGCGTCAGCATGGGCACCGTGTTCCAGGTTCCCTGGGCCCGCCTGCAGGACTGGCCCGGGGACCTCCGGGTGCTCAAGGACCACGACTTCACCGTCGCGGCCCTGGAACTGACACCGGATGCAGAGGATGTCGACGCCGTCGCCTCCCGCAACGTGGACAAGCTCGCCCTGGTGCTTGGCACCGAGGGTGCCGGCATGAGCCCGGAGACGCTCGCCGCCGTCGACCTTGCCGTCAAAATCCCCATGCGCAACGGGGTGGATTCACTGAACGTTGCTGCTGCCTCGGCCGTCGCCTTCTGGGAGTTGCGCGCACGGGACTGACCTGCGGCGCCACCACCTGCCGCCAGGGGCGCCGGTTCGTCAGCCCCTGGCGGATCGGCTATGATTGATAGCTGGTTGTCCTGCTTTTTCAGCTTCGGCTGATGCGACAGACCGCAGCCATCCCATTCATACCTGGCAGCTGGCAAAATCCAGTTGCGCGAACAAAGGTCCCATTATGAAGTCTGATACCCACCCGAAGTACGAAGCTGTTGTCTTCAACGACCTGGCCTCCGGCACAAAGTTCCTGACCCGCTCCACCGTGTCTTCCAACAAGACCATCGAGTGGGAAGACGGCAACACCTACCCGGTCATCGACGTCGAAATCTCTTCCGAGTCCCACCCGTTCTACACGGGCAAGCAGCGCATCATGGACTCTGCAGGCCGCGTCGAGCGCTTCAACGCTCGCTTCAAGGGCTTCGGCGGCAAGAAGTAATTCCTTCGCCAAGCTTGTTTGCAGAAGGCCCGCACCGGAAACGGTGCGGGCCTTCTGCGTTAACCGCGCACCTGCTTTCTGGGGCAGGATGGAAAGCATGAGCGAGTCCGGATTTCCTGCCAATAACGCCGACAGCAACCAGCGCCTGCACGGGGAGTACAAGGTTCCCGGCGGCAAGCTGGTGGTGGTGGACCTGGCGGTGGTGGACGGCGCACTGGCGGACGTCTCCGTCAGCGGCGACTTCTTCCTGGAGCCGGACGAGGCCCTGGAGGACATCAACCGTGCGCTGACCGGGCTTCCGGACATCACACCTGCCGCAGACCTCGCAGCCGCCGTCACAGCCGCCCTGCCGGCCGGAGCCGTGCTGTTCGGCTTCTCCGCGGATGCCGTTGCCGTGACGGTCCGGCGTGCCCTGGCCAAGGCGACCTCCTGGGGAGACCACGAGTGGAACGTCATCGCGCCCACCGTGCTTCCCACGGAAATCAACGTTGCCCTCGACGAGGTGCTCACCGAGGCCGTGGGCTCGGGGGCGCGGACGCCCACCCTGCGGTTCTGGGACTGGCAGGAACCGTCGGTCGTCATCGGCAGCTTCCAGTCGGTGCAGAACGAGGTGGATCCCGAGGGCGTGGCCAGGCACGGCATCAATGTGGTCCGCCGGATCAGCGGCGGGGGAGCGATGTTCATGGAGGCCGGCAACTGCATTACCTACTCGCTCTACCTGCCCCAAACCCTGGTGGACGGACTGAGCTTCGCCGACTCCTACCCGTTCCTTGACGCCTGGGTCATGGCCGCGCTGGAAAAGATCGGCATCAACGCCTTCTACATCCCGCTGAACGACATCGCCACGGACCAGGGAAAGATCGGCGGCGCCGCGCAGAAGCGCCTCGCCAACGGCGGCATGCTGCACCACGTCACCATGAGCTACGACATCGACGCCGACAAGATGGTGGAGGTCCTCCGGATCGGCAAGGAGAAACTGTCCGACAAGGGCACCCGCAGCGCCAAGAAGCGGGTGGATCCGCTGCGCCGCCAGACCGGCCTGGCCCGCACGGCCATCATCGAGGCGATGATCGAGGTCTTCAGCGAGCGTTACGGGGCCACACCATCAACGCTCGCGGGACATGAGCTGGCAGCCGCCGAGGACAAGGTGGCGGCCAAGTTCGGCACCCCGGAATGGCTCCACCGCGTCCCCTAGCTCCATCCACTGCTGAGCAGCTGCCGTTTTGGTGCCTCAAAACGGCAGTTACTCAGCAACCGATGAGTGGGCCCACGCCGGCAGGGTACCCTAGCCGAGTGCAGCGAGGTTAGGGGGCCGGTGGGGAACGACGGCGGCCTGCGCCGTGAGTGCGCGCAGGAGGTGGCTGCGCTGCTCCACGATGATCCGGCGCAGTGCGTGCGGGGCGTCCGGGTTGGCGTCCAGCCAGGCATCCGTCCGCCGGACGACGGGGTGGTCTTTGGGCTCCCCGCCGTCCGGGAGGTCCTGGGCTGCCGGGTAGAAGCCCCGGACAATCCGGCTGGCGATCTCGATACTCCGCGCGTCCCACACAGCGCGCAGGCAGTCGAAGTAGGGCTCCACGTAGGGTTCCAGCAGCGCCGGCGGCGCGGTAGTGAAGCCGCTGATGGTGGCGGTCAGAAGCTGGTTGGACAGCCCGGTCCCGTGGACGGCCGCATCCCAGGCGGCAACCTTGACGTCGCGGTCGGGACGGGACGCCATGGCTGTTGCATGCCCCGCCCGGCCGGAGGCGGTGGTGTCCCGGGCAAGCTCGGCGTCGAGCTCGGCTGCGGACGCTTGGCCATTGGCTGCCAAGGCATGCCAGAGGTGCCAGCGGAGCTCGGCGTCCACCGCCAGCCCCTCGACGGCGTACGCTCCGTCCAGCAGGCCACGGAGCCGGGGGAGCAGGGCACCGTCCTGCCTGCTAAGTGTGCCGAGGGTGCGGGCCCAGGCGAGCTGCTGGTCCGAACCCGGGGCGGCCCGGTCCAGTTCTGCGGCGGCAGCTGCCAGGAAGGACGCGCGCACCCTCCCGCGGGTGGCGGCGGGTGTGTACCGTTCGACGGCGGTGGTGGCGTTGTCGAGGACGTTCAGGAGTACGCCGATGCCCGTCTCAGTCGCGGCGAAGGCCATCACGGCGTCCACGTACATGGACGCGGGGCTTTCGCCGTCCCGCGCCGAGTTCCACAGCGCCGTCCAGCACAGGGCCCGGGCCATAGGATCGGTGATGCGGTCCAGCGATGCACGTACGGCAGCCTCGGACACCGGATCCAGCCGCACTTTGGCGTAGGTCAGATCGTCATCGTTGACCAGTAGGAGCGCGGGCCGCGGCTGGCCGGCAAGCTGGGGGAGCTCAGTCCGGGCACCGGTCACGTCGGTTTCGATGGTTCCGGTCTGCACCAGGGCCCCGCCGGCGTCGAAGTCGTAGGAACCGACGCGGAGGCGGTGCGGACGCAGCTCTTCCCGTCCGGTGACCGGGTCCACCGCCTCCTGGACGAGCGCCACCTGTCCCAGCACGCTGGCGTCGCCCGTTGCTGCTCCCGCCACGGCCGGGTCCTTGGACGAACCGTCCACGGCAGAAATATCCAGGGACAGCATCGAGATGCCGGACGTCTGCAGCCACTGCCGGGCCCAGCCGGACAGGTCACGGCCCGAGGCCGCATTCAGTGCCGCCAGGAGGTCGGCCAGCGACGTGTTCCCATAGGCGTGCTTCCGGAAGTACTCCCGGGATCCTGCGATGAACGAATCAAACCCCACGTAGGCCACCAGCTGCTTGAGGACCGAGGCGCCCTTGGCGTAGGTGATGCCGTCGAAGTTCTGCTTGGCCGCTTCAAGGTCGGGGATGTCAGCCACGATGGGATGGGTGGTGGGGAGCTGGTCCTGCACGTAGGCCCAGGCCTTGCGTTTGTTGGCGAAGTTGACCCAGGCGGTATCCCAGTCCGTTGCCCGGTCCACGCCGAGGGTTCCCATGTAATCGGCGAAGGACTCCTTGAGCCAGAGGTCGTCCCACCACTGCATGGTCACCAGGTCGCCGAACCACATGTGCGCCATCTCGTGCATCAGGGTGTTGGCGCGCGCCTGGTACTGCGCGTCCGTGGCGCGGGAGGTGAACACGTAGCTCTCGGTGAACGTCACCAGCCCCGGGTTCTCCATGGCGCCCAGGTTGTACTCGGGCACGAACGCCTGGTCGTACTTGCCCCACGGGTAGGGGTAGTCGAAGAGGCGGTTAAAGAAGTCCAGGCCCTTCTTGGTGAGGGCAAAGAGCTCTTCCGTGTCGAAGGAGCCTGCCATCGAGGCGCGGCAGTAGAGGGCCAGCGGGACGTCCAGCTGAGTGCCGTCGTCGAGCATTGCCTGCCACCGGTCCTCAGCCCTGAAGTAGGGCCCTGCCAGGATGCTGGTGATGTAGGTGGACATCGGCAGGGTGGTGGCAAAGTCCCAGCAGGCAGTGGCAGGATCGCTGGTCAGCAGGGTACGGCTCACCTCTGCGCCGTTCGAGGCCACCTTCCATTCCGCCGGAGCCATCACGTGGAAGGTGTAGGTTGCCTTCAGGTCGGGCTGTTCGAAGTTGGCGAAGACCCGGCGCGCGTCAGCTGGCTCGTACTGGGTGTACAGGTAGGTCTGGCCGTCGGCAGGGTCCACGAACCGGTGCATGCCCTCGCCGGAGCGGCTATACAGCGCCGTACCGGTCACGGCCACCTGGTTTTCGACCCCGAGGTTGTCCAGCCTGATCCGCGCGCCGTCCACCACGTCCCCCACGGGCAGGCTCTTGCCGTTGAGGATCACGCTGTGGACGCTGCCGCCGATGAAGTCCAGGAAGGTGCTGGAGCCGGGTTCTGCGGTGAAGGTGATGACACTGCGGCTGGTGTAGCCGGGAACCGCCGGATCTGCTGCCTGCCGCACATCGAGCGAGACGTCGTAGCTGGTGGTGCTGATCAGGGCTGAACGTTCGGAGGCTTCGCTGCGCTGCAGATTCTCATGTGACACCCGGCTATCTAATCACGCGGCCGGTGCGTCCGCTCAGCCCGCGATCAGGAAGGCGGCCGCCAGGCCCAGCACGGCAATCAGGAGCCAGGATGCCAGCGCCGCCAGGAGCGCCTGCCCACCTGTATGGAGCAGTGTTCTGATCCTGACGGCCGAGCCCAGCCCGAACAGGGCAGCCCCCAGGAGGATGTCCTGCAGCGTGGCGCCGGTATCCAGCCAGGCCGGGGCCAGCCAGCCGGTGGAGCGCAGGGCCACCATGGCCACGAAGCCCAGCACGAACAGGGGCACCACGGGCGGCATTTTGGACGTGGTGCCGTTGGCGGCGCCCGGGGCGCGCGCTCCGTTCCTGTGGTGCGCGCCGGCTGCGGCAACAACGGGCGCCAGCAGCAGCACCCGGGTGAGCTTGACGACGACGGCGATCGCCAGGGCAGCGGTCCCGGCGGTTTGCGCCGTGGCCACCACCTGGCCCACGTCGTGCACGGACGCGCCGGTCCAGGCACCGAACACCGTGGCCGTGAGGCCCAGGGGGTGCGCGAGGAGGGGCAGGACGCCGATGGCGAGCGTTCCGCAGAGCGTTACCAAGGCCACCGGCAGGACAGTTTCGGCGTGCCGGATGCGGCGGACGGCGGCCATGGCGCCGATGGCCGACGCGCCGCAGATGGAGAACCCTGTGGCCACCAGGAGCGAGGTCACCGGCGGGAGGCGGAACAGCCGCGAGATTGCATAGGTACCGCCGAAGCTGGCCGCGACGACGCCCACGATCAGGACCAGGGCCGGCCACCCGAGGTTGAGGACATCCATGACGCTGACTTTCAGGCCCAGCAGCACGATCCCGCCGCGCATCAGATGCTTGCCCGCGAAGTCGAGTCCTGCACGGGCCCGGCCCCCGGTCCAGCTGCCGGCGCCGGGCAGGTTGGCAGTCAGGACGCCCAGCACCACGGCCATGGTCATCGCAGGCAATGCCGGCAGGAGCCCGTGCACCAGGAAGGCCCCTGCCACGGCGGCCGCCGCCGTCAACAGGCCCGGAACCAACCGCGCCACATGGGCCCGGAAACTGCCGTGGCCCGGCACGGGGAGGCTTCTGCTGCTTGGCACTCACCTACTGTGCCCGAAGAGGCCAGTAAAGTACGAACCGGGCTGCCGGCGACAACACGCCAGAATGGATGGCAGTAATGAACTCGAAACAAAAAGATGGTTGGCTATTGGACATGTCAGACCTATTCCAGGATTACTCCGAGGCCGCGGGCCGCACCGGAGCCTACGACGAGATGTTTGCCCCCGGGCAACAGGCCAGGGACTCGTACGGGCAGGTGGCGGAGGCGCTCCGGAAGCTCTCCCTGGCGGATGTGAGCGCACGCGCCGACTCCATGGCCCGCACCTTCCTGGACCGCGGGGTGACGTTCGACTACGCGGGCGAGGAACGGCCCTTCCCCCTCGACATCGTGCCCCGTGTCATCCCGGCAGCTGAGTGGGATGTCCTGGAACGCGGCGTGGCGCAGCGCGTCCGCGCCCTGGAAGCGTTCCTGAACGACGTCTACGACAAGATGACCGTGGTCTCCGACGGCGTGATTCCCCGCCAGCTCGTGACCACCAGCGCCCATTTCCACCGGCAGGTCCACGGCTTTGAACCCGCCGGCGGGGTGCGGGTCCACATCTCCGGCATCGACGTCGTCCGCGACGCCGCCGGCACCTTCCGGGTCCTGGAGGACAACGTCCGCGTCCCCTCCGGCGTCAGCTACGTGCTGGAGAACAGGCGCGCCATGGCGAAGGGCCTGCCTGAGGCATTCGGCCAGCAGCTCATCCGGCCCGTGGAAGAGTACCCCCGGCGGCTGCTCTCGGCCCTGCGCAAAACCGCGCCTGCCGGCGTGGACGATCCCACCGTCGTCGTCCTGACCCCCGGCGTGTTCAACAGCGCCTACTTCGAGCACACCCTGCTGGCCGGCCTCATGGGCGTGGAACTGGTGGAGGGCCGCGACCTCATCTGCCGTGGAAACCGCGTGTACATGCGCACGACGGCCGGCGAGCAGCGCGTGGACGTCATCTACAAGCGGATCGACGACGACTTCCTGGACCCGCTGCAGTTCCGGTCCGACTCGATGCTTGGCTGCCCCGGGCTGGTCAACGCCGCCCGAGCCGGCGGTGTCACCATCGCCAACGCGGTGGGCAATGGCGTGGCAGACGACAAACTGGTTTACAGTTACGTGCCTGACCTGATCCGCTACTACCTCAGCGAGGAGCCCATTATCGCCAACGTGGACACCTTCCGCCTCGAGGAGAAGGAGGCCCGGGAGTACACCCTGGACAACCTGGCGGAACTGGTGGTCAAGCCGGTGGACGGCTCCGGCGGCAAGGGCCTGGTCATCGGCCCGGATGCCTCCAGGGACGAGTTGGATGCCCTCCGCCAGCGGATCATCTCCGATGCCCGCGGCTGGATCGCCCAGCCGGTGCTGCAGCTCTCCACGGTTCCCACGCTGGGTGGTGACAAGTTCGGTCCGCGCCACGTGGACCTGCGGCCCTTCGCCGTGAACGACGGCGACGACGTCTGGGTGCTTCCAGGCGGCCTGACCCGCGTTGCGCTGAAGGAAGGGTCCCTGATTGTGAACTCCAGCCAGGGCGGCGGATCCAAGGACACCTGGGTCCTTGCCGACTCACCCCAGATGCCGGTGGAGACCGTTCCGCGCCAGTCCGTCACGGTCAGGGAACGTGTCTCGGTGTGGCCGGTGGAAAGCAACTGGCGCGACCGCCAGTCGGAGCAGCAGCAGTGAGCCCGGCACGTGAAGACGTCGCCGCCGTCGCACCTTTCTTTGACAACGTTCCGGGCGCGCAGGAGGTAGCCGCGAATGCTTAGCCGTATTGCCGAGTCCCTTTTTTGGATCGGCCGCTATGTGGAGCGGGCGGACGGTACCGCCCGCATTTTGGATGTCCACCTGGAACGCCTGAACCACCTCCCCATGGAGGAGCGGAAGAGCGTGGCGCAGGAACTCCTGGCGGTCATGGGCGCCAAGCCGCAGAGCGAGGATTTCGGGCTTCCGGAACTGCTTCACGCCCTGGCCTATGACAAGACCAGCGCCACGTCCATCGCCGGTTCCCTGGGTGCCGCCCGTGAGAACGCCCGCCGTGCCCGCGAGACTGTGTCCTCCGGGCTGTGGGAAAGCCTGAACACCACCTACTACGGGCTGAGCCAGCACCGCAAGGACGTGGTGGGCACCTACCGGTTTTGCAACTGGACCCTGGAGCGCACCGCCATGGTCAGCGGCCTTGCCGACACCACCGTGAGCCATGACGAGAGCTGGCTCTTCCTGGTCCTGGGCCGCTCGCTGGAACGTGCCGACATGACGGCCCGGATGCTCTCCACCAGGGACGTCCTCTCCGCAGGCATGTCCTGGGTGAACATGCTCCGGTGCGCCGGCGCGTATGAATCCTTCCTCCGCACCCGCCGCGCTGCGTTCGGAGACCAGCACGCTGCAGAGTTCCTGCTCCTGGACCGGCTGTTCCCGCGGTCCATCGTCTATGCCCTGCGGGACGCGGATGAGTGCCTGGCCAAACTCGACCCGTCCGCCCAGCGCGTGGGTTTCATCAACGATGCCCGCCGCATCGTGGGCCAGGCCCGGACCTTCCTCGAGTTCCACCGCACGGATGACCTCATGTCCGAACTGCCGGAGCACATGGAGCGGGTGCAGAAGGCGGTGTCCCAGGCCTCGGACGCCATTTCCCGTAAGTACTTCAATCAGGCGGACGAACTTGCCTGGGTGGGAGAAGTGTCATGACCCGGTTGAGCATCGTCCACAGGACGGCCTACAAGTACAACAAGCGGGTAACGCTGTCCTACAATGAGGCACGGATGACCCCGCTGACGGATTCACAGCAGGTGGTCCTGGAGTCCGTGGTGAAGGTCTCCCCATCGCAGGCAGCAGTGAGCACCTACCGCGACTACTGGGGGACAAGGGTCACGGCCTTTGACATGCAGATGCCGCACGAAAACCTTGAGGTGGTCTCCAACATCACCGTCGAGGTGCACCGGGCGGAGAAGATCCCCGCGGAGGCAGACATCGTGGGCTGGGATGAACTGGCATCGCCGGAGACGCTTGACGCGTTCAGCGACTGGTTGCCGCAGTCCCGGCTGAGCGGTCCGGGCGACGAGGTACTGGGCATCATCCCCGGCGTCGTGGCAGGGAAGAATCCGCATGAGGCTGCCATGGCGGTCTTCGCCTGGATGCGCGGGGAGATGACCTACATGTCCGGGTCCACTGCCGTCACCACCAACGCGGAGGAAGCCTGGGGCCAGCGCAAGGGGGTGTGCCAGGACCTGGCGCACCTGGCCATCGGTGCACTGCGCAGCTGCGGCATTCCGGCGCGCTATGTCTCCGGCTACCTGCACCCGCGCTCCAGCGCCGGAATCGGCGAGACCGTGGCCGGGCAGTCGCACGCGTGGCTTGAATGGTGGGACGGGGACTGGCGCAGCTGGGACCCCACCAACCACAAACCCGCCGGTGACTTCCATGTCACGGTGGCCAGGGGCCGCGACTACCGGGATGTGCCCCCGCTGAAGGGCATCCTGTCCGGCGGCGGCGGCTCCGCCCTGAAAGTCAGCGTGGAGATCACCCAGCTCGCCTGACGCGCCGGGTTCCCCGGCCTCCGTGGCCGGGGAACCCGCCGTCGGCCTATTCCTGGGACGCTTTGGCGGAGCCGCTGATCTGGGTCCACCAGGTCATGGGGTCCGTGACCTTGAAGCGGCGGCCCGTGACGCTGTCCGGGGTGATGCGCACGAACGCATCCTTCCGTCCTGCCTGCCAGGGGAAG
The DNA here is from genome assembly GCF_029077345.1 of Arthrobacter sp. NQ4. Lineage (NCBI taxonomy): Bacteria > Bacillati > Actinomycetota > Actinomycetes > Micrococcales > Micrococcaceae > Arthrobacter > Arthrobacter sp. NQ4. Next base: position 206,352 of record NZ_JARETC010000002.1, read on the forward strand.
AGGTACAGCCGGGAAGTCTCCAGCACTTCCTCAGTGCTCTTGACCAGGGCAGCGGTGCCCTTGATGACCACGCTCCACGCCAGGCCCGTGCCAGGGTCGACGCCGTCCGCCTCCACCGCCACGGGGGCGTCGCCGGAGGCCGCCGATAGCTTGGTTCCCTGGCTGGTGCGGAAGACCAGCGTGCCGCCGTCCACGGTGAAGTTCACCGGGAAGATGTCCGGCCGGCCGTCAACGAGGACCGCCAGCCTGCCCACGGACACCGTCCGTAGCAACGCCCAGCATTCGTGGTGTTCGAGATTCTGCACTTGGGTGGATGACTCGTTGCTCATGCCGTGAGCATACCCGCATCACCAGGGGCTGGGCTTGTAATCCTTCAGGAAGACGCCGTACTGGTCCTCGCCCTTTTCACCCATGACGATCGGATCGTAGACCCGCGCCGCACCGTCCACCAGGTCGAGGGGCGCGTGGAAGCCTTCCTCCATGAGCCGGACCTTGGTGAAGTGCGGGCGCTCGTCCGTGATCCAGCCGGTATCCACCGCCGTCATCAGGATGCCGTCCGTGTCCAGCATCTCCTGGGCGCTGGTGCGGGTCATCATGTTCAGCGCCGCCTTGGCCATGTTGGTGTGCGGGTGGCCGGGGCCCTTGTAGGCGCGGGAGAACTGTCCCTCCATGGCGGAGACGTTCACGATGTACTTGCGCCGCGCCGTGGACCGCTTCATGGCGCCCCGGAGCCGGCTGACCAGCAGGAAGGGGGCGGTGACGTTGCAGAGCTGCACCTCGAGCATCTCCAGGGGATCCACTTCGTCCAGCACCTGCGTCCAGCTGTTGATCGTGGCAAGGTCCGGGACCAGGCCACCCGCGTCAATCGCGGTTCCGGAGGCGATGCGCTCCAGCGACGCAGACCCGGTGGACAGCGCCAGAGAGGTGATCGCATCGCCGGCCAGGACCGGGTGTTCGGTGACGCTGCCGGCAAGGGCCAAGGGGTGCTTGTCATGGGCATGGCCAAACGTCAGGAGCTCAGGGCCGCCGTTGGCCTGCTCCAGGGCCGCCGGAAGCGGCTCGTCCTCTGCGTCCACCAGCGGCTTGTAGGCGTTGCCGGACCGGCGCACGGTCTGGGCCGCGTTGTTGATGATGATGTCCAGCGGGCCGGCCTGGTCGAGTGAGTCGGTCAGGGCCATGACCTGGGCGGGATCACGCAGGTCGATCCCCACGATGCGGAGCCGGTGCAGCCAGTCCCCGCTGTCTTCCATCGCCGCGAAGCGCCGGGCAGCGTCCTTGGGGAAGCGGGTGGTGATGGTGGTGTGGGCTCCGTCGCGCAGCAGCCGGAGTGCGATGTACATCCCGATCTTGGCCCGCCCTCCGGTCAGCAGGGCCCGGCGGCCGGTGAGGTCGGTCCGGGCGTCACGCTTGCTGTGGCTGAAGGCCGCGCATTCCGGGCACAGCTGGTGATAGAAGGCATCCACCTGGGTGTAGTGCTGCTTGCAGATGTAGCAGGGGCGGGACCGGAGGAGGTGTCCGGCGATCTTTCCGGTGGCGGACGGTGCCAGCTTGTTGCCGCGGGTCTCGTCATCGATCCGGTCAGGGGCGGCGGTGGCGGTCTGGGCAATCACTGCGCGGTCAGCCTCGGCGATGGAATCACGCTTCGTTACCCTGCGGTGGCGCTTGACGGCCTTGAACATCTTCCCCGTGGCGCGGCGCACCGCGACATAGTCCGGGTGCTCCTCGTCGTAGGCATGGATGGTGTTCAGGACCTTGAGGCAGGCCTGGATGTCCTCAGGGGTCAGATCGGGGGAGCTCATTGGGAAAATTTTACAGCGTACGCCGCAGGCCGGGGCACCATGGGTGGCGCCCCGGCCTGCGGGTGGTGTGGGGTATGGCTACCTGCGGATCACCGCAGCCGGGCGGCCGGTGCGGCCTCAGCCGCGGCGGCGGCATGCGTGCCGGCCACCTTGTCCGCAGCCTCGCGGACGCCGGCGTACTGCTCCGCAGCAGCCTTGATGGCGTTCGGCAGGACGCTCAGGTGGCTGGCGGCGAGCTTGCGTTCCTCCTCGCCCGGTTCCGGGACTTCCTGGCCCTTGGCCAGGACGGTGATGCCGGACTCGGTGACCTTGAACCCGCGCGCCCTGTCCAGGTCAGGGTCCAGGCCGATGGCCGCACCGGCAGGGACCTTGACGTTCTTGTCCAGGATGGCGCGGTTGATGACTGCCCCTTCACCCACCTGCACCTTGTCCATCAGGACAGAATCGATGACCCGGCCGCTCGTGGCGACGTAGACGTCGTTGGACAGGACCGAGCCCTCCACCACGCCGCCGGAGATCACCACGCCGTTGGCCACGATGGAGTCCAGCGCCGTGCCGACGGTGTTGTTCTTGCCGCGGACGAACTTGGCCGGCGGGGAAATGCTCTGCCGGGTGTAGATGGGCCACTCGGAGTTGTAGAGGTTGAAGACCGGCAGCGGGGAGATGAGGTCCATGTGGGCGTCGTAGAACGAGTCGATGGTGCCCACGTCGCGCCAATAGGTGCGGTCGCGCTCGGTGGAGCCCGGGATGTCGTTGAGCGTGAAGTCGTAGACGCCGGCCTCGCCCCTGTTGACGAAGTAGGGGATGATGTCCCCGCCCATGTCGTGCTTGGTGTCCAGGCGCTCGGCATCCACATGCAGCGCAGCAACCAACGCATCGGCGTCGAAGACATAATTGCCCATGGAGGCCAGGAACTGGGAGGGGTCGGCAGCGAGCCCGGGCGTGCTGGAGGGCTTTTCCACGAACGCGGCGATCTTCTGGGAGTCGTTCTGGTCCACTTCGATCACGCCGAACTGGTCGGCCATGTGCAGCGGCTGCCGGACGGCCGCCACGGTGGCCTTGGCGCCGCTCCGGACGTGCTGGTCCACCATCTGGGCGAAGTCCATGCGGTACACGTGGTCCGCGCCCACCACGACGACGATGTCGGGGTTGGCGTCATGGATCAGGTTCAGGGACTGGTAGATGGCGTTGGCGCTGCCCAGGAACCAGCTCTTGCCGACGCGCTGCTGTGCGGGGACGGAGGCGACGTAGTTGCCGAGCTGGGTGGACATCCGCCATGCTTCGGAAATATGCCGGTCGAGGCTATGGGATTTGTATTGGGTGAGGACCACAATCTGCAGGTAACGCGAATTCACCAGGTTGGAAATCGCAAAATCGATCAGGCGGTAACTGCCGGCGAAGGGCACGGCGGGCTTGGCCCGGTCTGCCGTCAGTGGCATCAGTCTGTTTCCCTCGCCACCTGCGAGGACAATGGCCAGGACTTTTTTGGTCAACGGCATAATGGTCGCTCCTGTACGCCTTCGTAACTCCCCAAGACAGTCCGGTAGGCCCGGACTCCTTCACACTAGAACAGTTATCCGTGAACGACTACCTTGGGTCTTGTGCGAATAGACATTGTGACTAAAGAGTTCCCGCCGGAGATCTACGGTGGCGCCGGGGTGCATGTAGCCGAATTGAGCAGGGTGCTTAGTAAGCACGTTGACCTGCAGGTTCGCGCTTTCGGTGCTCCCCGCGATGCTGACTACCACGGAGCAACCGTGACCTCCTACCAGGTTCCCGAGGATCTGGGCGGGGCCAATGCCGCGGTGCAGACCCTGGGTGTGGACCTGCGCATTGTGCCGGATGTCCAGGGCGCCGACCTGGTCCATTCGCATACCTGGTACGCCAACATGGCCGGCCACCTGGCCTCCCTGCTGCACGGAATTCCGCACGTTCTCAGTGCCCACAGCCTCGAGCCGCTGCGGCCCTGGAAGGCCGAGCAGCTGGGCGGCGGCTACGCCCTCTCCTCCTGGGTGGAGAAGACGGCATATGAAGCCGCGGCGGCGATCATCGCCGTGTCCGAGGGCATGCGCCAGGACATCCTGCGCAGCTACCCCAACGTTGACCCGGACAAGGTCCGCGTGGTCCACAACGGCATCGACGTAGAGCTGTGGCAGCGTGATGAAAACGACGACGCCGTCCGCGCCCTGGGCATCGACCCCGCCAAACCGAGCGTCGTCTTTGTGGGAAGAAACACACGCCAAAAGGGCGTTCCCTACCTCCTGCGGGCGGCAGCGAAACTTCCGGCTGACGTCCAGCTGGTCCTGTGCCTGGGCGCCGCGGACACCCCGGAACTGGCGGCCGAAACCGCCGCGCTCATTGAGGAACTGCAGAAGCAGCGCACGGGCGTGGTGCTGATTGAACGGATGCTGCCGCGCCACGAGCTGATCCAGGTCCTCAGCCACGCCACCGCCTTCGCCTGCCCCTCCATCTACGAGCCGCTCGGCATCGTCAACCTCGAAGCCATGGCCTGCGGCGCCGCGGTGGTGGCCAGTGCCACCGGCGGCATCCCCGAGGTGGTCCAGCACGGTGAAACCGGCCTGCTGGTGGATCTGGAACAGGTCACCGATGGTACGGGTACGCCCCTGGACCCGGAGAAGTTCGTCGCGGAGTTCGCAGCCGCCCTCACCGAAGTGGTGTCCGATCCCGCACGCGCCCGGGCTATGGGGCAGGCAGGCCGCGAGCGCGCCGAAAAGCACTTCTCGTGGGAATCGATCACCGAAACCACCCTCGAGGTGTACCGATCGGTGTTGCCTGCCGGAGCCTGAGCGTCCCGGCAGTAGAAACAACGACGGCGGCGCTCCCCCTGGTGGGGGAGCGCCGCCGTCGTTGTTTACCCGGTTGGTGGTTTCAGCCGGGTTAGGCCTTGCGGCCCGCCGTCCTGGCGATCAGGACTTTCTCGTCCACCGGCGCCTGACCGCTGGCCCGCTGGCTGCGGAAGTGCGCACGCGCCTCGTCCTGGCGGCTCTTTTCGGCGCCCGTGGCGATGGCCGCCCGGACGTGTTCCTCGCCGTACCCGAAGGCCTCCACCAGGTCCAGGGCGTGCGGGCGGATCTTCTCCAGCAACCTGTTGATGTAGCCGCCCACCGTGCGGGCCCGCTGCATGGAGAGGCGGCCGTTCATGAGGTACCAGGAAAGATTCTTCTCGATCAGGGACAGGCCGAAGAGGTCACGCAGCCAGGTAAGGACCGTCCTGGTTCCCGAATCTTCCACCTCCCGAAGGGCTTCCGTGAACGCCTCCCACTGCAGCAGTTCAGCGTGCGCCTGGGCGGCGTCGATGAGTTCATTCTGGTGTCGGTTGAACAGGGCCGCGCCCTTGTCCTGCGACAGGCGCTTGCTGCCCTTCAAAGCAGCACCGGCCTCAGCCACCATGGTCTGCACCCGGTCCGTGAGCAGGGCGCGCTGGCCTTCCTCGTCGCGGAGGGCGATTGCGGCCTTCTGGACCGACCCAGTGTCAGCCATGAACTGGGCCACCTGGCGCAGGCCGGTGCGGTGCACGGCGGCGCCCGCGGCCTGGTTCACCACATAACGGGCCAGCACTCCGAAGTCGACGTTCCGGAACTCCTTGGCGTAGTCGGCCAGCAGGCGCTTGGCCACCAACTGGAGCAGCACGGTGTTGTCTCCCTCGAAGGTGACGTACACGTCGAGGTCGGCGCGCAACGAGGCGAACCTGTTTTCGATCAGGAAGCCGGCACCGCCGCAGGCTTCGCGGCATTCCTGCAGGGTGTCCAGGGCGTGCCAGGTACTGAGGGGCTTCAGCGCTGCGGCCAGGGTTTCCAGGTCCTGGCGGTCTGCGTCAGTGTCGTGGGCGCCGGAGAAGACGTCGTCGAACTTCTGCAGCAGCTGCTCGTGCGCAAAGCTGGCCGCGTAGGTGGCGGCCAGGCGGGTGAACAGGCGCCGCTGGTGCCGCTGGTAGTCGAGCAGGACTTCTTCCTCGGTGTGCGAGGACGCGTTGAACTGGCGGCGTTCGGTGGCGTACTGGATGGCGGCTTTCAGTGCCACCTTGGAGGCGGCCACGGCTGCGCCGTCCAGCGACACGCGGCCCTGGACCAGGGTGCCCAGCATCGTGAAGAAGCGCCGGCCGGGGCTGGCGATGGGCGATGTGTAGGTTCCGTCTGCGTCGACGTTGCCGTACCGGTTCAGGAGGTTGGTCCGGGGGACGCGGACGTTGTCGAAGTGCAGCCGGCCGTTGTCGATGCCGTTCAGGCCGCCCTTGACGCCGTCGTCCTCCCCGCCGATGCCGGGCAGGAACTCCTTGGTCTCCGGATCCCGCAGGTCCACGTAGAAGGCGTGGACGCCGTGGTTGACACCGCGGGTGACCAGCTGGGCGAAGACAACGGCGCCGAGTCCGTCATTGGCCGCGTTGCCGATGTAGTCCTTCCAGGCGGCGCGGAACGGGGTGTGGATGATGAACTCTTCGGAGGCGGGCTCGTAGGTTGCAGTGGTGGCAATGCTTGCCACATCGGAGCCGTGGCCGGTCTCGGTCATGGCGAAGCAGCCGGGGATTTCCAGGCTCATGATTCCGGGCAACCACTTGGTGTGGTGTTCTGCGGTCCCCAGGTGCATCACGGCGGATCCGAAAAGTCCCCACTGGACCCCCGCCTTGATCTGCAGGGACGGGTCTGCCACCACCAGCTCCTCGAAGCCGGCGATGTTGCCGCCGTGGTCGTCGGAGCCGCCGAGCTCCGACGGGAAGGCGCGGTGCACGGCTTCATTGTCCACGAGGTACTTGAGTTGGCCGAAGACGCGGGCACGGTGTTCGGTGTGCGTCAGGCCTTCGATCTTGTGCAGTTCGGGCCTGGCGGCCAGATCCCGTGCCTGCAGCCGGACATCGGCCCACTTGCCCAGGAGTTGCCGGCCCAATGCCTCGACGTCGACGGCGGGCTCGGGGCTTTCGTCCAGGGGCTTGGCTGCAGGGGTTGCGGCGGGGCGGAGACCCTTGCGCGCGGGGCGGTCCACTACGTCAGTCATGTCACAGTCCTTCTTTGGCGGATAACTTGGTGGTCGGTGAAGCGGGGGTGAGTTCGGGGACGATGCCCACGCACAGCCATGCGGTGATCTGGCGGGCCATGGTCTCCTGGTCTGGTTTGGCAGGGGAGTCCGGGGTGCTTAGCCATTGTTCGCCGGCATTCCGGACCAGGCCGATTGCCGCCTTTGGCCAATAGCCGATGACGGTTTCCCTGACATCGCCGAGGTGTGACCGCATGGGGGTGGCGATCATGTCCGCGATGGCGTCGAAAAAGGGGCCTAGCGGTCCGCCGGGCGCAGCAGGGTGCGCGGGGGCGGCGGTATCACCTGGCGCGTAGCTGGTGACAAAGGTGTAGACGTTGGGGCTGGTATCGGCCATCTGGAGGTAGGCCGAAACCATGGCGAGCAGGCCCTCCCGGGGCGTGAGGGCGCTTTGGGCGGCCTCCTGGATGCGGTGCTGCATCTGGCTGAGCACCACCTCACCCACCGCCTGCTGCAGCCCTGCCTTGTCCCCGAAGTAACGGTAGAAGACCGACTTCGACGTTCCGGCCGCTGTGGCGATGTCCTCCATGGAAGCGTCGCTGCCCAGGACGTGCACCGCGCGGCGGGCCTGCTTGATAAGTTCCCTGCGCCGTTCCTCCCGGTGGCTCTGCCAGCGGGATGAACGCCCGTCGGAGCTCGCCGGCGTGGGCAGTTCGATGGTCAGGGGGGAGTGCGTGTCCTGAAGGTTCACGATACCCAGCGTATCAGGTACGCTGGGTATCGGTAACCACTTGTGACCAGAGGAGCCCTCCATGTCCACAGAAGGACAGTCCATCCCCGCAGGCGGATCAGCCACGCCTGCCGTGCCTTCAACCCGCAGGGCGGTGATCGTCGGCGGCAACAGGATCCCGTTCGCCCGGGCCGGGGGAGCGTACGCCAAATCCTCCAACCAGGACATGCTGACGGCGGCCCTCGATGGCCTGATCGCCCGCTTCGGCCTCCAGGACGAACGCATTGGCCAGGTGGCGGCGGGCGCGGTACTCAAGCACTCGCGTGACTTCAACCTCACCCGCGAAGCCGTTTTGGGATCGGCGCTCTCTGCCGAAACTCCCGTGTACGACCTCCAGCAGGCGTGCGCCACAGGCCTTGAAACCGTGGTTGGCCTGGCCAACAAGATCAAGCTTGGACAGATTGATTCCGCCATTGCCGGCGGCGTCGACTCCGCGTCCGATGCGCCCGTGGTGGTCAGCGAGGGGCTCCGCGAGGTCGTCCTGGACCTTCACCGGGCCAAAACCCTTCCCCAGCGACTCCAGATCCTCAGCCGGCTCCGACCCAAGGACCTGGCCCCTTTGGCCCCGGGCACAGGGGAGCCGCGGACCGGCCTGTCCATGGGCGAGCACCAGGCCCTGACCACTGCACAGTGGAAGATCTCCCGGGAAGCGCAGGACGAGCTGGCATTGAACAGCCACCACAACCTTGCTGCCGCCTACGACTCCGGGTTCTTCGACGACCTGATGACCCCCTACCGGGGACTGACGCGCGACGGGAACCTGCGGGCCGACACTTCACTGGAGAAACTCGCCTCGCTGAAGCCGGTCTTCGGCCGCAACCTTGGCGCAGACGCCACCATGACAGCGGGGAACTCCACTCCTCTGACCGACGGTGCTTCCACGGTGCTGCTGGCCTCCGACGAATGGGCTGATGCGCGCGACCTGCCCAAGCTGGCAGCCGTGGTGGACGCCGAAGCTGCCGCGGTTGATTTTGTCCACGGCAAGGACGGGCTTCTCATGGCTCCCGTGTTCGCCGTGCCCAGGCTCCTCGCCCGGCAAAACCTGACGCTGGCCGACTTCGATTACTTCGAGATCCATGAAGCATTTGCCGCCACCGTCCTCAGTACCCTTGCAGCATGGGAGGACGACGAGTTCGGACGCACCCGCCTCGGCCTTGAGGGTGCGTTGGGCAGCATCGACCGTTCCCGCCTCAACGTCAACGGGTCTTCGCTGGCAGCAGGCCACCCCTTTGCTGCCACCGGTGGCCGCATCGTAGGCACCCTGGCCAAGATGCTCCACGCCAAGGCTGCTTCCACGGGGCGGCCGGCGCGGGGCCTGGTGTCCGTATGCGCGGCCGGCGGCCAGGGCGTCGTCGCGATCCTGGAATCCCTGTAGGAGGCGGCTATGGCGGACACGTACACACAACTGGTCAACAGCGGCCTGGGCCGCAACGTGGCAAAGAAGCTCGGCCTCCCGCAACCTGCGGTCCTTCGCCGTTACCAGCCCGGGCAGCCACTGGTGACCGGACCCGTCGTCGTCCTCGGTGATACTCCGGGGGCGGACAAGCTCGCTGCAGAACTGCTGTCCTGGGACCTCGACGTCCGGCGGCACGCCGTGCCGGCCGAAAAGCTGGGTGCCATCATCCTGGTCCTTGATGAGCTCGCTCATCCGGCAGACCTGGAGAAGCCCGTCCTGGCGGCGGCAGGGTCCCTCCGGGACCTGCGGGCCGGCGGCCGGGTCATCACCTTGTCCCGCCCGGCGTCGGAAGCCTCCTCGCCCGAAACCGCGGCAGCGCGGCAGGGGGTGGATGGCTTTCTGCGGTCCCTGGCCAAGGAACTGCGGGCAGGTGCAACAGGCAACGGCGTCGTCCTTTCTGGCGGTACCACCGCCACCAGCCCCAGTGCCCTGGGCGCCTTAAGGTTCTTCCTCTCCGGCCGGTCAGCGTTCGTTGACGGACAGTTCCTCACCGTGTCAACGGAGGACGGCAGTCTTCCCACAGACCCGGAGCAGCCGCTGGCAGGCAAAGTGGCAGTTGTCACCGGCGCGGCCCGCGGCATCGGTGCCCAGATCGCCAGGACGCTGCACCGCGACGGTGCCACCTTGATCCTGGTGGACATTCCTGCGGCGGGGGACCAGCTGGCCGCAGTGGCAAACGCGGTGCGCGGCACCGCGCTGCAGCTCGACATCACCGGCGCGGATGCGGGCCAGCGGATCATCGACCATGCCGTGCAGCGGCACGGGCGGCTGGACATCGTGGTGCATAACGCCGGCGTCACGCGGGACAAACTCCTGGCCAACATGGACCAGGCACGGTGGAACGCGGTGATCAACATCAACATTGCCGCCCAGCTCCGCATCAATGAGGCACTGCTGGCCTCCGCACACTTCCGGTCGGCACCGCGTATTGTTTCGGTTGCTTCCACCAGCGGCATCGCCGGAAACCGGGGACAAACCAATTACGCGGCGTCCAAGGCAGGAGTGATGGGAATGGTGCGTGCCACCGCCCCCCTGCTCGCGTCCCACGGAGGCACCATCAATGCCGTGGCTCCCGGATTCATCGAAACCGAGATGACGGCGCGCATCCCCTTTGCCGTCCGCGAGGTGGCACGGCGGCTGAACTCCCTGCAGCAGGGGGGCCTGCCGTCCGATGTCGCGGAGACCATCGCGTTCCTGGCCAGCGAAGCCGCCGGTGGGATCAACGGGGAGGTGCTGCGGGTGTGCGGGCAGAACCTGGTGGGGGCATGACGGTCCAGCAACCGGTGGTCCTGGCCGAAATGCCGTCATTGTCCAAGCTTTACGTCAATGCCGCCGCGCAGGCGGCACGGCGCAGGCTCCTGGGCACGCACGACTCGTCAGTCCTTCCGGCGGAGAGCCATGAAGTCAGGGGCGTCACGGTGGGGGTCGAGAACCTTACCGCGTATCAGCACCTGATCGGCGAAACGGCCAGTGACGTCCTCCCTGCCGGCTTCATCCACGCGATCGCGTTCCCGTTGGCCATGAGCGTCATGAACAGGGACGACTTCCCGCTGCCCCTGCTGGGGATGATCCACCTGCGCAACAGTGTTGAGCAAAGATCACCGCTGGTGTTCACCGATGTCCTTGACATAACCGCCCGGGTGGAAAACCTCCGCGGCCACCGTGCTGGGACACAGGTGGACGTCGTGGCGGAAGTGCGGCGTGCCGGCTCCAGCGATGTGCATTGGTGCGGGGTTTCCACGTACCTGGCCAAGGGAGTGTTCCTGCCGGGGATCGACAAGCCCACCGCCACCGCGCCCAAGGCGGATTTCACGGCACCTGACCCAACGGCCCTGTGGCACCTGGGCGTGGACACCGGCCGTGCGTATGCAGCGGTCTCGGGGGACTTCAACCCCATCCACCTGAGTGTGCTCTCGGCCAAAGCCCTGGGCATGCGGCGGTCGATAGCGCACGGCATGTACCTGGCGTCCCGGGCGCTCGCGGACGCTGGCCCCGCCCGGGGCGACTCGTTCAGGTGGGACGTGGAGTTCGAGGCCCCGGTCTTCCTGCCCTCCCGGGTCGCCCTGGAGATCGCGACGGAACAGGGCGGGGCCGGAGCATGGAAGCGATCCAGCTTTGTCGCCTGGAGTCCGCGGTCGGGGCGGCGCCACTTCAGCGGGACAGTTTCGGCCCTGTAATCACGGCCGGGGAGCTTGGGCTTCGTCTCCGGGACGCGGGCGGCCGGCCTGGTCCTGGGGACGGACCGCCCGGAGGATCCGGTGGAGGCTGAGGAGGACCGATTCTGACGCAGGGACCGTTCCCTGGTCTGCCGGCCTGCGGGCGGTGGCAGCCATACAGGCTTCTACCGCCGCCTTGGCGGCGTCATAGCGGTCCCTCCGGCCCTGCTCGTTGCCGTCGGTATCCGTGGACACCAGTTGTCCGGTTGCGGTGATGGCGTCGGCCAGGGGCTCGTTGTCCTGCAACGGGATGGCATACGGCACGTCGTCTTCCCAGATCACGTCAGACAGCACATCCGTCATGTCCTGGATATGGAACGTGACCCGCTCCAGGTCCTGCAGGTCGCGAAAGTCCTGGTCCATGTCACGCGGGTGCAGCTTCCGGCGGGGGTTGGCCCTGCGGCTGGCATCGGCTTCCTTGACCAGGTGGCGCACGGATCTTGCGGCCTCTGCCAGTTCGTCCGACCTGCGCGACCAGTCTTCGTGCTCTGGGGGCCACTTTTCCTTCAGGGCGGCGCCCATATCCAGCAACTGCTTGCCCAGGGCGACCCTGAGGTCGGCCAGGCTCGACGCCGCCGCGTTGAGGTGCAGGGGTGGGAAAATCAGGAAGTTCACCGCAATGCCCACCGCCACTCCGGCTGCCATCTGCACGAGGTATCCGTAGGAGAAATCTTCGGCGTTACTGCCGCCGACCAGCAGAACCAGCAGGGCCGCCGTCGGAATCCAGTCACTGCCTGAACCGATGCCCGGCAAGCCGCCCAGCAGGACTCCCACCCCCATGAACACGGCGACCGTCAGGGGCGAGGGCGCACCGATGCTCACCAGGACGAAGGCAAGGCCGATTCCCATCGCCAGCCCCGCCAGGGCCTGCGCCCCCTGCTTCACGGACCCGGCGACATTGTGATACATCGCCACCAGGGCGCCCAGCGGCGCGTAGTACGCGTAGTGCGAGGCGGCGCCCGGCATAAGGGGTGCAATGGCGAACGCCAGCCCTGCGGCTATGGCCGCTTTCCCCGCCAGTTGCAGCCGCTGCGCCGCGAAGGCAGCAGAAAGCCCCGCCACTGATTGTCTAAGAAGTTGGGTCCCCCGAGCCCACCGTGCATCCGGCCGTGCCTGAGTATTGCCCATCCGGACAACAGTAGGGCCGGGGGTGCGTCAGGACAAACCGGCTGCTGAACGCCGTACCGCAGCGGCCAGACGGTGGGCACGGCCCGGAGTGCGCCCCTCTTCCGCGCGCCGGGGGATGTAACCGAAGCCCAGGCCATAGGACGGATCCGCAAAACCAAGGGCCGCGTTGGCCCCCTCGTGGCCGAAGGCACGGTGGCTGCCGAAGTTCCGCGAGGGGTGGGGCTTCATGAAGACGACCGCGAAGGCATTGTCCAGGCCGGAGGACCGGTCCAGGCCCCACACCTGCTCCCGGGTCATTGCCGCGACGGTCCCCGCTGTGAGGAACGGCTCACTGCCCTCCACGCCGGTGGTCGCTGCCGCATACAACCGCGCCAGCCCGTCGGCGGACCCTACCCCGCCCGCCGCGGACATGCCCGCGGCGCGCACCGAGCGGATGTTGGGCAGCTCCATGATGGTGCTGACCGGGGCGTTGCCGTTCATGCCATCGAGGCTGAGCGGGTCGACCCACGCCTCCGACGGGTCTGCTTCATAGAGGACATCCCGGTATCTGGCGTCCTGGTCCTCCGGCAGCCCCAGGAAGAAATCCACGTCCTGCGGCTTCCGGATTCTTTGGTCATAGATGTCCTGCAGGGCCTCACCCGTAGTCCGCCGGCACAGTTCCTCCATGAGGATGCCGATGGTGAGCGCGTGGTAGCCGAACTGGCGGCCGGGCTCCCAGGAGGGAGCGGCATCCGCGAGCCGGGCGGCAGCCCTGGACGTGGTGAATTCGTCCAGGCCAAAGCCGCCCTCGACACCCAGCAGCCCCGCCTGGTGCGACAACGCCTCCCTGACCAGGAGCCTGTCCTTTCCGTGCGCGGCAAACCCGGGCCAGTAATGCGCCACGGTCTGGTCCAGGTCAAGGACGCCGTCCTGGACCAGCAGGGCGATGACCAGTGCGGCGACACCCTTGGAGCAGGAGTAGGCGCCGGTCAACGTATCCGGTGCCATGTCCGGGCCCCCGGTCAGGCGTACCACCGGCACCCCGTTCCGGTAGGCGGCCAACTGCGCGCTGTACCGGGAGTCCTCCGCGAGGAAGGACTCAAACAGTGCCAGGACGCCCTCGTACCCCGGCGCCACGAAACCCAGAGAAGTCTGCATGCCTTCCAGTGTAGGAGGAATGCGGTTTCCTTCAGGGTTTTGCTCAGGCGGCCGCGCCGTGTCCCGCAGCGACATCCTCGCCCGGCCGGACCGGCCCCGGCGGCGTGCCCCCGCCAAACGGCCGCCCGCCCAGCGACTCCCGCCCGTGGTCCGTCAACCATCCGAATAGGTCCGGGCCGGCCGGGACGATCCCCGTAGGGTTGATGTCCTCATGCACGACGTAGTAGTGCCGCTTGATCTGCACGAAGTCGATGGTGTCTCCGAAGCCGGGTGTCTGGAACAGGTCCCGTGCATATCCCCACAGGTTGGGCATCTCGCTCAGCTTCTGGCGGTTGCACTTGAAATGACCGTGGTACACGGGATCAAACCGTGCCAGCGTGGTGAACAGCCGCACGTCTGCTTCCGTGATGGTGTCGCCCACCAGGTAGCGCTGCTGCGAGAGGCGCTCCTCCAGCCAGTCCAAAGCGGTCCACAGCCGCTGGTACGCCGAATCGTAGGCCTCCTGCGATCCGGCGAAGCCGCAGCGGTAGACGCCGTTGTTGACCTCGGTGAACACCCGCTTGTTCACTTGGTCGATTTCTTCGCGGAGATGCACGGGGTAGAGCTGCGGGGCACCCGGCCGGTGGAACTCTGTCCACTCGGTGGAGAAATCGAGGGTGATTTGGGGGAAATTGTTGGTCACCACTTCACCACTGTGCACGTCGACGATGGCGGGCACGGTGATTCCCCTCGGGTACCCCGGGAAGCGCTTAAAGTAGGCCTCCTGCAGGCGCTCTATGCCCAGGACTGGATCCACGCCGCCCGGATCCAGGTCGAAGGTCCAGGAACGCGCGTCGTGGGTTGGCCCGGGCTGGCCCAGCGAAATGGCTTCTTCGAGCCCCAGCAGCCTGCGGACAATGACCGTCCGGTTCGCCCACGGGCAGGCCCTGGCGGCAATCAGGCGGTAGCGCCCTGCTTCCACTGGCCACCCCGGCTCGCCGTTGCTGCCGGGAGAAGCATCCCTGGTGATGCGGTCCTCTATGTAGTTGGTGTCCCGGGTGAATTCGGCTCCGCCTGTCACATAGGCGCCGCGGGTGCTGTGCCCGTTGGTGTGGTCGGTCGCTGCGGTGGTGCTTTCCGTTTCCTGGCTCATGCCACAAGCCTATGCGCCACCCCTGCGCCCGAGGCGCCCTGCAGCAGGATTACCGAGATGGGCTGCCAGGCGACCAGCCATGCGCCGGCGACCAGGAGCGTGAACAGGCCAATCCAGATTCCGGACGGAACAGACGTGGCACGGTACAGGAGATACGCGTCCGAACTGCTGAGACGGTCCCGGCGACGGAGGTGGACGTGGGTAAGTTTGAGCAGGTCCCGCACCGCGGCGACGAGCAGCGCAAGGCCGAAAATGACGGCCACATGCCCCACGGCGGGAGGCGGCGCGAGGAAGGTGAGCGCGCCTGCTCCGCCGATGGCAGCGCCGGTAATGACGAATCCGGCAAGGTTGCGGAGGAACAGGAGCGAAGCAGCCAGCACCAGCGCACTGACGGCCATGGCGGCGGGTCCCCACCCGTTCAGCCCGCACCAAACAAAGGCGGCGCCCGCCAGGGCAGGCACGGGGTACCCCCAGAAGCAGGACCAGGCGGCGGCCAGCCTGCTTCTGCTGTAGGTGGTGGTGGTTCCGGAGTGGTCAAGCCGGACGCGGATACCGGACAGCCGCTGTCCGGAGGTCAGGGCAGCAAAAGCATGGCCAAGCTCGTGCGTCACCGTGGCGAGGAGGCCGAAGTAGCGCCAACTGCGCCGGGGGATGGACAGCCCGACGGCGGCCGCCACCGACAGCAGCATCTCCACCCAAGTGACAGTGGGAACGTTCGCCTGGGTGAATGCCGTGGCGAACGTCTCCCATAAGCTGGCGGGGCTGGCCACCGTTGCCTCCTGGCTGCCGGGTAGGCATGGTTGGTGTCGACGTCGTCTGTACTGTCCCCAACGCTACCCAGCTGAGCTGGGTGAAGGCTTAATGGGCCCGGGGACCTGCGGCCGGGCCAGCGTTTAAAACCGAAAGGCACGCCTGATGCGGCGTGCCTTTCGGGCGGGACCGGGCGAACCTGCCCCTCGGAAAGCTTCTGGACTAGCCTTCGCACTCGGTGCAGTAGCTGTGGCCGTCTTTTTGCCGGGCAATCTGGGACCGGTGGCGGACCAGGAAGCAGGAGTAGCAGGTGAATTCATCCTCAGCCTGGGGGATGACCTGGACTACGAGCTCCTCAGCGACGAATTCGCCGCCAGGGACCCCGGCGCCGTCCAGCCCGTCAGCCTCGTCCAACTCCTGCACAACACTGCGGGCGTCGGGAGCATTCGCTGACTGGAGCTGCTCGAGTGAGTTGTCCTGCGATTCCTTGACGTCGGAACGCAGTTCATCGTAATCGGTTGCCACTTTGGGTGCTTCTCTTTTCTTTGATTGGCTGTCGGGTATGAAACGTACAGCATCAAGCCGGTATTCCCCAACAGGGAGCGTAGATCCACTGCCGATTGGGTAAAGGTTCTAAGGAGCGGCCGCGGGTTTAGAACCGCTGTGCGGCTGCATGGGCAGTGGAGGGGCGGCCGGGCTGTTCCCTCCCGGTGACGGAAGGGGCGGTTTGTGGAGCAACTCACTGCAGAGTTTGGCGGTGCCGAACAAATTGGTGTGGGCGTCGGTCCCGTGCTGGAAAAGTTTGATGATGTGTCCAGGATCGTTGTCCTGCGCGGAGGCGGCCTGGGGGACCTGCTCTTCGCGGTTCCGGCAATGGCTGCGTTGAAGGCGGCCTATCCTGCATCGAGGATCACCTTGTTGGGCACGCCGATCCACAAGGCGCTGCTCGGAGCGGTGGAAAGCCCGGTGGACGAGGTCGTTGTCCTGCCGTTCGCGGAAGGCGTACGGCCCGGGGAAGAGGACGCCGGCGAACTGGACCGTTTCTTTGCTGATATGCGCGCGCGCCACTTTGATGTGGCCGTCCAGCTCCACGGCGGGGGACGGTACTCGAACCCCTTCCTGCTGCGGCTGGGGGCACGCCACACGGTGGGGACCCGGACGGCCGACGCCGCAAGCCTTGAGCGCACCGTCCCGTACCTCTATTACCAGCACGAACCCCTCAGGGCCTTGGAGGTGGCCGGGTTCGCCGGCGCGTTCCCCGTGGACCTTGAGGCGCGGCTTGAACCCTCCCCGCCGGCAGCACCCTCCCAAGTCGACGGCGGCGACGGCGACCAGCCGCTCGTGGTGATCCACCCCGGCGCCACCGACCCCCGCCGTCGTTGGCCCGCAGCCAAGTTCGCGGAACTTGCCGCTGCCTGCGCGGCTGATGGTTCGCGGGTGGTCATTATCGGCGATTCCAGTGAACAGGAGCTGGCAGCGGAAGTTGCCTCCCGGGCGGCCTCCGCGGCAGTTCATTCCGCGGCAGGCGAACTGGAGATGGCAGGCCTGGTGGCGCTGCTGGCGGAAGCCGGCGTTGTGGTGGCCAATGACAGCGGACCGAGGCATCTGGCGCAGGCCCTCGGTGTGCCGACGGTCGGCATCTTTTGGGCGGGCAACGTGATTAATGCGGGGGCGCTGGGGCGGAGCCTTCACCGCGTCCACGCCTCATGGGTCACGGCCTGCCCCACCTGCGGCATCGACGTCACCCAGGTGGGCTGGACAGCACCGCGCTGCGTCCACGACGACTCGGCGGTGGCCGGTATAGGCGTCACGGAAGTCTATGAGGACGTCCGCAGCCTCACCGCCACCACGTTCGCGAAGCAGGACGCATGAGCGGCGCGGTTATGGCGGAGGAGGCCGGTGCTCCGATACCCTCAGACGGCAAACCGGAGCTTTTGGTCCTGCGTGCCTTGAAGCTGGGCGACCTGTTGGTGGCCGTACCGGCGCTGAAGGGCATCCAACGCGCTTTTCCCGGGCACCGGCTCCGCTACGCCGCGCAGGGGTGGCTGTCGGAGGCCCTGGGACTGGTGGGTGGCTATGAGCTGCTGCCTACGCACGGCCTCGACGAACCGCTGGCGATGGATCCCGGCGTGGTGGACGTGGCCATCAACCTGCACGGCAGCGGCCCGGAGAGCCAGGGGAGGATCGAGGCGTTGAGGGCCCGCCAGACCTTGGGCCACAGAAGCGCCTACCGGGACGGGCCGCCCTGGCGGCCGGAGCTGCATGAGCGCGAGCGCTGGGTCCGGCTCCTCGAATGGCATGGAGTGGAAGCCGATCCGCTGGATGTGCAGTTGAACACACCGCACGTTCCCAGTCCCGTCCCCGGCGCAACAGTCCTGCATGTGGGAGCCGCCTACGGCAGCAGGCTGTGGCCGGCGGAGCGCTTTGCCGCGGTAGCGACGGCACTGACCGAAACCGGACACCAGGTGGTCTTCACCGGAGGTACGTCCGAGAGGGAGCGCGCCGGGGAAGTGTGCCGCCTTGCAGGACTGCCGGGCACGGCCGTACTGGCAGGGGTGCTGGGCCTGGGGGAGTTCGCTGCCACGATTGCCGCCGCGCGCCTGGTGGTCTCGGCCGACACAGGGGCTGCACACCTGGCATCTGCGTACGGTACCCCATCCGTGGTGCTCTTTGGTCCGGCCCCGCCTGAGATCTGGGGACCGCCGCCGGGGCCCCATGTTGTCCTGACCCGGGCCGAACTGCGGCGCGGGGACACCTTCGCAGCCCAGCCGGACCCTGCCCTGCTGGCTGTCCAGGTCTCCGATGTCATGGCTGCTGTCAAAGGACTGGGGTTGCTCTGAACCCTGTGGGTTTACGCGTCCATGCTGTGGGTCTGCAGGGGTTGGATCCTGCGCCGCGGGCCTAAAATTGATGCATGAGCACTGAGCTGGAAATCGCTTTGGTGTTGGGGACGGCGTTCCTGTGGGTCACCGTGACGCTGACCATCCTGTCCGCCATCGACCGGCCCGAAAGGAAGGCGCGGCGGCAGGAACGGCGCGACATCCGGACGGAAAAGCGGCGGATTGAGTACCGTCCAGTGGCGGCGGGGCCGCATGCCCAGGGACGGAACCGGCACCCGCGGTCCCGGAGGCTCCACCCGCACTGACCGACGACGTGACTGTCGCGGGTGGGCCGGCGTGGAGCGCGGGCCCGGACCTCCGCGCGCGGCCGCCCGGCCGTCGTCGTACTCTGCCCTGTGGTGGGCGCGCTCGACGTCCCTGCCCCCGTTAGTCAAGTCTTGACGGGGTTGGCCGGATCCCTGACACTTCCCCAATGGGAGTAAGCGAAGAGTTGCGGGCTCTGGGCGATGTGGTGGACAGGCTCGCGGCGAAGTTTCCCGCCCTGTCCAGGGAGCACATTGAGGATGTAGTGCAGCAGGAACACAGCCTCCTGGACACGGGCAGGGTCCGGGCGTTCATACCGGTCCTGGTTGAGCACGCAGCCAGGGACCGCCTCTCGCGTTGATTCGCGGTAAGGCCTCAGGTGGCCGGCGTGACGTCGATAAGCACCTTTCCGATGGTCTCTTGTTCCACAGCATCATGGGCTGCGGAAGTCTGCTCCAGCGGGAACCGCGTCAGTGGCAGCCCGTGTTCTTCACCCACCCGGAGCGCACCGGCGGCGAGCGCTTCGGCGACGGCGGCCACGGCGTGCTGCTTCTGTTCGTCGGTGACTGTGTACGTGAGGATGAACTGGTAGCGGACGTTCTTGGTCATGCTTTCGCGGATGGGGACCGTGAGTGATTCTCCGGGGTTCGCGGCGTAGATGGAGATGGTTCCGCCCGGTTTGAGGATCTGCAGGTCCGTTTCGATGTTGGCGGGCGCGTTGACGTCCACAATGATGTCGACGCCGTCCGCGGCCACCTGGTGGACGGCGTCGACAACGTCGTCCGTCCGGTAGTTGATGACCGTTCCGGCTCCGGCACGGCGGGCAAGCTCAGCCTTGCGGTCCCCGCTGACGGTCGTGATGACGGCGGCACCGGCCCATCGGGCAAGCTGGATGGCCGCATGGCCTACGGCTCCGGCGCCTCCCGTGACCAGGACGGTGCGCCCCGCCAGGGCACCGGGGGAGAGCCGGGCCGGCCCGTCCTCGTTCGAGGTCAGGGCCCGGTGCGCCGTCAGGGCCGGGATCCCCAACGAGGCGCCGGTATCGAAGGACTCGGCGTCGGGAAGGGCCACTGCTTTGTGGCTCGGCACCACCACGTATTCCTGGGCGGTACCTTCGTTGCCGCCCCAGGCGACGTCCCACAGCCAGACGCGATCGCCCACGGTGAAGCCGGCCACTCCGGCACCCAGCTGGTCGATGACTCCGGCTCCGTCCTGGTTTGGAACCTTCGGGGCATCCAGCTTCCTGCTTCCGCTTCCGGACCGCGACTTCCAGTCGGTGGGGTTCACTCCGGACACCACCACCCGGACGCGGACTTCTCCCGCTCCTGGCTCCGCTAATGGCCTGTCCCGGAGCTTCAGCACGGATGCGGGCCCTGTTGCCTCGTACACGATTGCCTTCATGTTGTCTCCCCTGTCCGGTTGCGGATGCCCTACCGCTCCAACCTACCGAAAGCGCAGCACGGGAGCAGCGCCCCAGTCCATGGGCGTTCAGTCTTCCTGCAGGTTGGCGGTGCCCAGGGCGGTCTTCCCGGCGTAGTCATAGATGACTACGCTGCGAATGGGTTCCCGCAGGGCGGCCCACCTGCCGGCGTCCATTTCCACCCGCTGGCCCGCGCCCGTGAGCGGCCCCAGTTCGATCAGCTTGGTGGAGGACAGTCCAGCGCCGCCGCCCGTCCCTGGGACCAGTGTGCCCGGGCTCAACATCAGGCGGAGATCGTCGTCGGCGCCGGTTGCAAGGTTCTCCAGCTGCAGGACAGCACCGGCTTGGGTGACGTGGATCGTCACCGTTCCCGTCGTGACTGCTCCCTGGGACTGGAACTGTCCCCTCAGAGTCACGGGCCCCGCAGAGGAGGGAACACCGGGAGCAGGTTCCACCGTGGGGCCTTGCTGCTGCGGCCCGGGCGCCGGCCCGGAATCAGTGCAGCCGGCCAGGCCGGCCGCCAGCACCACCGAGAGCGCCGCGGACTGTATCGCCTTCATTTTTCCCCCAATGATTTATTCCCGTCTTCCTAGAACCGGGTCGTGCCACGCAGCGGGCGCGGCCGGCCATCCGGGTCCACAATGAACCGGTAGATGGGCTCGGCCCACAGGCGGTGGAACGGCGGGACGGGCTGGGGTGTGTGGTGACGCACCTGCCCGGCCGGGCGGGGTGTGGAACGGCCGGTGCGGTGCCACTGGTCCAGGGCATCGGCCGCGCTGTTCCACAGCTCCAGTTCGCCCCCGTCCGCCAGGAGACGGGGGTCGTCCTGGTCAAGGCCCAAATGCTCGGCCCAGAGCTGGAGCCGCAGCTTCCCCGCGAGCGGGTGGGTCCCCGGTCCGCCCTTGGTATCGCCGGGCGTTCCGCCGGCCGATGTGTCGATCACTGCACAGGTGAGCTCGCTGTCGGTTGTCCAGGACCGGCGGTTGAAGTTGTCCGATCCGCAGGTGAACCAGGTGTCGTCGATGATGCAGATCTTGGCGTGGACGTAGATCGGCGTCCCGTCGCTGTTCTCCAGGTCGAACACCCCCACCCGGTCCGGTGCGGCCCGGCGGAGCATGCTGATGGCACGCAGTTGCCCCAGGCGCCTGGGCGGTCCGCCAAGGAAACCGTCAGAGTCCGGGTACCGGGGCACCACGATGATGACCTTGAGGCTGTGGTTGCGCTTTAGGGCGTCTGCAATGCCGGCGGCGACTTCCGTTGACCACAGGTACTGGTCCTCGATGTAGATGAGCGAGCGGGCCTGGGCGAAGGCCTTCGCGTACGCCCTGGCTATGCTTCGTTCTCCATTGGGGGCGAACGGGAAAGGCGGGTGCTTTACACCGTAGGTGCGCAGCAGTTGGACGGCGTGAGGGCCGGCCGGCGGCGGGGGCGGAGCAGCCTCCGGCAACGGCTTGGGGTGCCTCGGCATGCGTGCCAGGCGCTGCAACAGCATCCGGTAAGGGGTTTTGCGGTCCAGCGGGTGGGGGTCGTTCCACCGTTCTGCGAACACGTCGAGCACGTCGGCAACGATGGGGCCGCGCAGTTCAAGGGCGGCATCGTGCCACGGAGGCCGCTGCCCGTAGCGGGAATCCATCTTAACTGCCTGCGGGTCTCCGGCATGGCCGGCATCATCGCGGCGGCTGTGTGAGAGGTCGATTCCCCCGACGAAGGCTACGTCGCGGGAGGGGTCGTCACGACGGCGGATGACCACCAGTTTCTGATGGTGGGAACCGAAGATCCGGACGCGCTGATCCAACAGCGCCTCCCCGCCGGCGTCGTTGATTTGGCGGCTGAGGAGCTCGTTTGAGCGTCCACTGATGGGGGCTGACACGCGTTCGCCGTGTGACCTCCAGACAAGGCCGCGTACCTCGACGCCGGACCGGGCCAGTTCCGCGAGCAACCCGCCAATCGTCGTGCCACCCGGTTCCAACTGCTCGTCACCGTCGCCGCGCCAGTCGGTGAACCATACCCGGTCTCCGGCCTTCAGGCCGGACAGTTCCGCGTGCAGCCTGGAGAAATAGGCAGCTCCATGCACCAAGGGCCTGACCAGGTTGCCTTCCGACCAGGGTGGAGATTCTGCACCGCCGGCATGGATCAAGGAGGCCGGGTTTCCGCGCTCGGCCCGGTTCAGGAACCACTTGCCAACAGTGCTGTCCACTCGGTGCTCCTTTCGGGGCCCGGGGGACCAGGCCGCTGCGGATTCCAAACTAGCCTATGGCCGCGCGCAAACTGTCTGTTCCCCGGGGGGCCGAAGAAGCCACGATGCGGCAGTAGTCCGGCCAAGTGGGAATAGGCTTGTCCAAAGCCGCTTCCACACCCCTGAAGAATGAGGCAGAACATGTCATTGAAGGAAAAGCTGAAGGGCGACGTCGTCGCCCACATGAAAGCCGGCAACAAGGTCGCCCTCACCACGGTGCGCAACGTCCTTGGTGAGATCGAAACGCGGGAGAAATCAGGAAAGACCCCGGTTGAGCTCGATGACCTCCAGGTCACGGCGTTGCTGCAGAAAGAGGCCGCCAAGCGCCGTGACACGGCCGCCACCTATACCGCCGCCGGGCACGACGACCGGGCACAGGCCGAGATCGCCGAGGCTGAGGTCATCGAGGCCTACCTGCCCAAGGCCTTGACCCGCGAGGAAGCTGAAGCCATCATCGACGGGGTCATCGCTGAATTGGGAGCCGGGGGCACCGCCCTGACCATGCGTTCCATGGGTACGGTCATGAAGTCCGTAACCCCCAAAATCGGCGGACGCTTCGACGGCAAAGCCGTCAGCGAGATCGTCAAGGAACGCCTGGCCTGACGACAGGGCGACAATGCAGTGCGGGCCTGACGGATTTCCCGCCGACCTGCGCATAATGCCGACCTGCGCATAATGAGGCCATGGGGTTCCGGGCTCACCGAGCCGATCAGTCGCGGAAAAGCTTGGCAGTGATGGCCACTGCCGGTGTGATTGTGTCGTGTCTGTCGTCTGCCTGCGGCGGGTCGTGGCAAGGGGAGCCGCCCTGTTTGCCCCCAAGCTATGCCGTAACCCCGGCCGTCGCGAAACCCGGTGACGCCGTCACAGTCCACGCGGCCGACGCTGACTGCAATCCCCGGTACGGCCAGGACGCCCGGATTTACGTCTCGGTCACCGACGCCGCCGGCCACACCGTCTTCAGCACGACTGCCGCGATGAACGATGCCGGCGGGTTTTCTTACCAGTTCGACGTGCCGCTGGCGGCAGCGCCGGGGGAGGCCAGTGTTGAGGCCTACCCTTTCGGCGTGGATTGGTGTGACGATACCGGGACGAACAACCGTGTTCGCCATGCGGAAGGTTTCAGCCGGGCCTCGTGCGCTGCAAGGACGAGGCCGCTGACAATTACCCCCTAGCCGCCCAGTCCGCGCAGGGATCGCATCCCCGTGACGGGGGTTCAGGAGGTGCCGTAATCGATCCTGGCCGTGCCGTCCTTGGGAACGGTGATCCGTCCGCCCTGGAAATCCTGGACGGTGCTGCCGTCTGCCGTCACGTAGTTATCCGTGGTCGGGTAACCAAGCCTGCCCCACTCGAAACCGGTCCCTGCCCAGGCGTCGCGGGTCTTGCCGACGGAGAGGCGAACTCCGGTGGCCGGGCTGGAGATCAGGGCGCCCTTCTGGAAGTTGATGAAGGAGCCACCGTCCTTCAGCCCGGTCACCCGGTTGGTTCCGGGAAACCCCAGGGTGGCTGGACCGTTCACAGCATCGAATGCGGCGCTGAACTCTGACGGCATGGAGAAGGCTCCGAGGGCTGCGGTCCAGTAGATGGATCCGCCCTGGTAGGTCTGTTTGACGCCACCGCTGACCGGTATTTCGTCACTCGTGGGGTAGCCGAGGAACCCGTTCTCGTAGCCGGCCTGGGCCCAGGCTCCGCGGGTGGCACCAATGGACACGTGGGCGCCGGTGGCAGGGGACCAGAGGATGGAGCCGTTCTGGAAGTTCTGGTACAGCCCGCCGTTCTTGATGGCCACCTGGGGACTGACGGCAGCGCCGAGTGAGCGGCCCATTGCCTCATGCTTTGTGAAGATGGCCCCGGATACCGCGTAAGTTCCGACGTTGGGCACGAAGTAGATGACGCCGCCCTGGTAGTTCTGGGCAACAGCGCCTCCTGGCGTGCCGTACTCATCCGTGGTGGGGTAGCCGAGGACACCGTGCTCGAAGTTCTGTCCGGCCCAGACGTTGCGGATGGCTCCCACGGAGATGATGGCGCCGTTTGCCGGGGTCCACAGGATGGAGCCTCCCTGGTAGTTCTGGAAGGCACCTCCTTCTTTTAGGCCGGTGATCACATCGGTGACCGGGTAGCCCAGGCTGCCCCACTCAAAACCCGTGGAGGCCCATTTGTCACGGATCGGGCCGGCGCTGACTGCGGCTCCGGACGCTGGGGAAAACATGATCGCCCCGCCCTGGAACCCCTGCCAGGAGCCGCCATTGCGGAGCCCGCGGAACTCATCGGTTGTTGGGTATCCCAGGGGGCCACCTTCGGCCCCCTGGGAGCGCCACTTGCCGTAGATGCCGGCTGTGACGGCGTGCGTTCCCGCAGCGGGTGAGGAGAAGATCGCGCCATTCTGGTACGCCTGATAGGAGCCGCCGTCCTTCAGGCCGGTGATGACGTCACTGACGGGGTATCCCAAGGCGCCGTATTCGAATCCGGTTTCTGCCCACTTGTCCCGGATTGGCCCGAAAGACGAAAGGTAAGCGCCGCTGGCGGGGGAAAACATGATGACGCCGCCCTGGTACACCTGGTAGACGCCACCGCCACGCAGGCCTCCAACTTCGTCCGTGACCGGGTAGCCGAGGGGGCCGTTTTCATAACCGAGGGAGGCCCACTTGCCGCGGGTGGCTCCCCACGAGAAATGGGCTCCGGAGAGGGGAGACCAGATGATGGCTCCTCCCTGGTAGTTCTGGAAGGCGCCACCGTCCCTCAGTCCACCCACCTCGTTGGAGACCGGGCTGCCAAGCTGGCCGGCCGGCCCTCCGCCCTGGCTGTATTTCTGCGTGATGGCGCCAAAGGGATCCGCTGAATACGGGGTGAAGATGTCATCGACTGCGCCCATGATGATTCGATCGCCGGGGCGGCTGCTGCGCAGGAATCTGTTGACCGTCTCAAGGCTGGTGGACAGGCAGCCGGCGGACGTGGTGCGGCCGGCGTGCAGGAAGATTGCGTAGGAGGCCCCCTGCACGGTATTCATGTCCGGCTGGCGGTTGTAGTTGATGACCGCCGCCTGTTCGTAATACCCCTGATTCATGTAGGTGTAGAGGTTCTCGTCAGAGGGACCGCCGCTGCCTTCGAAGTACTGGTTGTAGGTAGGTCCGTACTCACCGCCCCAGCGGGAGTTTGCGTTGACCGTATGGTAGGCAAGGGCCGTGCCCGGGTTGGAGCGGCCCAATGCCTCGGTGACGCTGTACGAACCGGTGGGTGACTTGAATGTGTCCTCCCAGGTCAGTCCCGGCGGAGCGAAGCCTTTTAGCCCCGCGTAGCCCCAGTCCTGCCATTCCTGGACATAGCCATTGCCGGAACGAACGCACCCGGTGATGGTGACGACGTTGGATTCACGGCCGGTGGCGGTAGCGAACGTTACCCGGTTAGCACCGAAGCTGTTGTACTTCACCTGTCCCGCAGACAGCCGCTGGCAGGGGTTGTTCTCCTGGGGTCCAGCCTGGGCACTGCCGGTGCCAAGGAAGGCACTGCCCGCGACTGCGATCACCGCCAAGGCGAGTGATAGTGGCCTGGTCCTCTTCACGGGTCCTTCTTCCTGGAAGGCGCAGCATGGCGCCTTGGTGACAAATAGTCCATGCCAGGACATAAAACCCGAGTTGACGTGGGACGATGCCGGATCTGGCGCGGCTGCCCCTAGGCTACCGGGCTAATTGCGCAACCCACGGCACCAAGTGTGGACAAGCGCACGAGCGAGTCGGCCCGCGCTGTCCACCGTTGTGCTGATGAGGCAGGACATCAGGCTCGCTTTAGGCCATCTGCCTGGCGCTTGCGGCGCTCGCCGAATTGGCCCCGGGTGTGGACTACGGATGGCGACGAGCCTGTCGCTACCGGTGCCTAGGGCCAACCGCTGTAGGGATCGGCGTTGTAGTTCGTGGGCGGCGGGTCCTTGTACACCCGGCCTCGTTGGGACTGCGCATTGCCCCGGTGCCTGGGCGGCCGGGTACGCCAATGCTTGCGTTGCCAGTGGGCGTCAGCAGCCGCAGCACCACCACGGCAAGAATGACGGCAAGGAAGCCGTAGAGGTACTCCATCAGTTCTCCTGCCCGTTGGCGGTTTGCCGTTCGCGCAGCCAGCGCCGGCGCTTCACGGCGGTTCTGAACGCAAAGGCAGACATCACCAGACCGCCGGCCCCCACGCCAAGGCCTGGAAGGGCGGTGCGCAGTTCGCCGCCATGCCCGATGACGAGAATCCCCGCCGCCAGCATTCCACCGCTCAGGAGCGTGGTGAAGACAGCAATGCCCACGATGAGGGCCGGGCTCTGGACGGGTGTGGTGGCAGCCATTGACCATCCCTCGGGGACACCGCCGGGACCGTACTGTTCCTCGTACTGGCGCACGTTGAAGCTGCTCGGGTCGTAGAGCGTGCCGTCAGGGCGGCGGAACTGCTTGTCCTGGTTGAACACGGGTCGAATCCTATCGGGACGCGCCGGGCTGGTCGCCGCGGTTCTGGCCGAGTTCCAGGAGGTTGATGTCGACGCTGCCGCTGGAGCTCGGCTTCGGGGACCCACGGAGCTTGCGCAGCTGGGTGGCCCGGTACTCGTCACGGGCGAGGTAAAACGTATAGAGCGTCAGGAACCCGGCGAAACCGATCAGCCACAGAGCGCCCCACTCCGGCAAGTCGCCATCCCACAGCGGACGCTGGAACAGCCACACGCCGGTGGCCAGGATAAGAACCATGACGACCATCAGGATTCCCATGCCCCACCAGGTGCTGACCTGGGCGTGCCCGCGGCCGGGCGTGAACCCGATCTCGTCGGCCGGGTAGCTGTGCAGCTCGCCCGTGCTGGTCTTGCGCAGGACGCGCTTCTCGCCGGCGGCGACCGCCTGCTTGTGTTCGGCGTAGACGGCGTCCTCGCGTGCAAACCGTTCCCGGTCGTAAACCATCGTCAGGCTCGTTTCTCTTGGCTGGGCAGGTACTCGGGTTCATCCGGGAACGGGCGGGTGCTGAGCGGGAAGTTTTCCCGGCTGATCTCCAGGGTTCCTGGGTGCTCCTCGAACCAGCGCCGGGCCTGGTCGTCGGTGACACCGTGCGTTGGCTTGGGCAGGCCCCTGCCCTTGCGGAGCTTTCGGGCCTTGAGCTCTCGCCGGAGGGCGTGGAGACTCAGCAGCCAGCCGCCGGTGAACAGGACCGTGCAGACAACGGACATGACGAACCAGATCAGTCCCATGCCCATGTCGCCCAGGTCAGGGGTGGAGGTGATGATCGCGTAGATGCTGACCAGGATGAAGAGTGGAGCGAGGATTGCTGGGATGGTTGCAATCAGGGCGACGATGGCCAGGCCGGTGAATGTCCTTGCCTGGTAGTTGCCTCCGCTGGGCAGGGAGCCGCCAAGCCCCCACTCTTCCTGGGTATAGGCGTAGATGACCGTTTCCCTGCCCCACCCACCTGTTGCGTAGAAGTACTTGGGGAGCTGACCGTCCCTGGTGTTCCGGGTGCCGGCCATCATTCCCCCTGCTTCCGTCCCGAGGGCCCGCGTTAAGTGCGGGCTGCGAACTCTGACGCGTGCGGCCCACAGGGGCCGTCACCCCTGGCTTCCGGTGAGAAAGCATTTTGCTGCCGCACGCGTAGCTCCCACCCTAACGAAAACCAAGGCGAAACTATGTTCCTGGAGACCTCCGGTTCGATGCTCCGCTCGTGTAGAGAATCAGGAACGGGGCCACGGTTGGATTCCGGTTGCGACGTGGTTGGAGACACAAAAAAGCCCCGGAACATCATTGATGTTCCGGGGCTTCCCATTGTGCGCGGAGGGGGACTTGAACCCCCACCCCCTTTCGAGGACTAGCACCTCAAGCTAGCGCGTCTGCCATTCCGCCACCCGCGCAGGTGGTATTTCGGGAAGCGTCTCCGCCTTTCAGCGTTTCGCGCCTCTCCGAAGCAGCGAGAAAAACTCTAACACGAACTTTCCGGGAACAACGAATCGGGCCAAGTAGGTAGGCTGAGGGCAGCGATTCAGCTCGTGCCAACCAGTCATTCCCTACCAAGGAGCCACCAATGCCTGACGTCCTGCCCGAGGATGAAGTTGTCCGGATCTGCCAGGAACTCATCCGGATCGACACTTCCAACTACGGCGACGGATCGGGGCCGGGGGAGCGGGCTGCGGCAGAATATGCCGCCGGGCTAATCGAGGAAGTGGGGCTGGACGCCGAGATCTTCGAGTCGGCTCCCGGCCGTGCGAACGTTGTCACCAGGATGACGGGGGAGGACCCCTCGGCCAGTGCGCTGGTGGTCCACGGCCACCTGGACGTCGTTCCAGCGCTCCGGGACCAGTGGTCCGTTGACCCGTTCGGGGCAGAACTGAAAGATGGCCTCATTTGGGGACGCGGCGCCGTCGACATGAAGGACATGGACGCCATGATCCTTTCGGTGCTGAGGAGTTTTGCCAGGGAGGGCCGGAAGCCCAAGCGGGACATCATCTTCGCTTTCTTCGCGGATGAGGAGGCCGGTGGCGTGTATGGCGCCCGCTACGCCGTCGACAACCGGCCCGAACTTTTCGAAGGCGCCACCGAAGCCATCTCCGAGGTGGGCGGCTTCTCGGCCACTATCGGCGGCCAGCGGACCTACCTGCTGCAGACCGCGGAAAAGGGCATCTCCTGGCTCCGCCTCGTTGCGCACGGACGTGCCGGCCACGGTTCGCAGATCAACACCGACAATGCCGTGACCCGCCTGGCCGCTGCCGTGACCAGGATTGGCGAATACAAGTGGCCCATCGAGCTCACTCCCACCACCCGGCAATTCCTTGACGGGGTGACTGAACTCACCGGAGTTGAGTTCGACGCCGACAACCCCGACCTGCTGCTCAACCAGTTGGGTACGGTGGCACGGTTCGTCGGCGCGACCCTGCAGAACACCACGAATCCCACCCTCCTCAAGGGCGGCTACAAGCACAACGTCATTCCCGAGTCCGCCGAAGCACTGGTTGACTGCCGGACCCTCCCGGGCCAGGAACAGCAGGTCCTCGAAATCGTGCGCGAACTCGCCGGCAACGGCGTGGACGTCAGCTACGTCCACAACGACGTCTCGCTGGAGGTCCCGTTCGCCGGCAACCTGGTGGACTCGATGATCGACGCTCTCCACAAGGAGGACCCCGGCGCCAAGGTGCTGCCCTACACGCTCTCCGGCGGTACGGACAACAAGTCGCTCAGCCGCCTGGGCATCACCGGCTACGGGTTTGCGCCCCTCATGCTGCCGGATGAGCTGGACTTCACCGGCATGTTCCACGGGGTGGACGAGCGCGTCCCGGCGGATTCCCTGAAGTTCGGTGCCCGGGTCCTGGACACCCTGCTCACCAACTACTAAGAGGAGTCCGCCGTGAGTCCAGAGGAACTGCTGCCGGATGAGCTCCTGGAGCGCATCCGCAGCCGCGCCGCCGGATATGACCGTGACAACGCCTTCTTCCACGAGGACCTGGAGGAGTTGGCAGCGGCAGGCTACTTGAAGCTTTTCGTACCAGCGTCCGACGGCGGCGCAGGGCTTGGGCTCGAAGCGGCGGCGCAGTGCCAGCGCAGGCTGGCGACGGCTGCCCCGGCCACCGCTTTGGCCGTCAACATGCACCTGGTCTGGACCGGCGTCGCGCACGTCCTGGCGGCGCGGGGCGACAACTCGCTCGATTTCGTCCTCAAGGAAGCTGCCCAGGGCGAGGTCTTCGCCTTCGGCAACTCGGAAGCCGGGAACGACTCTGTCCTCTTCGATTCACGGACCACCGCCACACCGGAACAGGATGGCGGCTATTCCTTCACCGGTACCAAGATTTTCACCAGCCTGTCGCCGGCCTGGACCCGTCTGGGCATCTTCGGGAAAGATGCTGCAGCCCGGGACGGTGCCGGGGAACTGGTCCACGGATTCATCACGCGGGAAACTTCCGGCTACCGGATCCTGGACGACTGGGACACCCTGGGCATGCGGGCCAGCCAGTCCGCCACCACGGTCCTGGAAGCCGTCAAAGCGCCAGCCGACCGCATCTTCCGCAAGCTGCCCGTCGGCCCCAACGCCGACCCCCTGATCTTCGCGATCTTCGCCTGCTTCGAGAGCCTCCTGGCCGCCGTCTACACAGGTCTCGGCGAACGCGCCCTGGCCGTGGGCGTGGAGAACGTGAAGCGGCGCACATCCTTCAAGAACGGCGGGCGAAGCTACGCCCAGGACCCCGACATCCGCTGGAAGGTGGCAGACGCCGCCATGGCCATGGACGTCCTATACCCGCAGCTCAGGACCGTCACCGCCGACGTCGACGCCCTGGCTGACCACGGAAGCCAGTGGTTTCCCAAACTGGTGGGACTGAAAGTGAACGCCACCGAAACAGCCCGCCGCGTGGTGGACCTGGCCATCCGGGTCAGCGGGGGATCAAGCTACTTCCGGGGCTCGGAACTGGAACGGCTCTACCGGGACGTGCTGGCCGGGATGTTCCACCCCTCCGACGACGAATCAGCCCACAACACCGTAGCCAACGCGTGGCTGGGACCGTTGGAAGACTAGACGGTCCGCTGGACCGCACATTTCTAAACGGTCCGCTGGACCGCGCATTTCTAAACGGTCCGCTGGACCTGCATCACCCGGCGCCGCAGCCAAAAGCGCCTGCCGCCACCCACGTACAGCTTGCTGCGCTCCAGCTCCCACTTGCCGTATTCGGAGTGTTCAACGAGCCGGCGCCGAGCCTCCGGCAAGGAATCATCAGGGCTGACGGTCAGTACGAGGTACTCGTACTGCCGCAAATAATCCCGCTCCCGCTGGACCGAGCTGGTGAGAAATTGTTCCTTCATTTGCTCTCCATTTTCGTCCTTTTCCGGCTAACGTGAAGTCATGAGCATCGATCCGCGTGTCGCGCTTTCGTCCCTGACCACCGCTTTGGAAGAACACCTTATAGCAGCATCGAACCGCCGCGGGGACGGTGATCCCTCCGTTGAGGCAGCGTTTTTCGCAGTTGCCGATGCTTTCGAAGTTTACGAGGACGCTCTCTACGAGGCCTACAACGAAGTAACGCCCCTGCAGGTCTTTGACGACGAGGATGAAGAGGACGAAGAAACCGACGTGGACGAGGACGAAGACCTGGAAATCGTCGACGAATAGCAGGGCCGCCCGAACCGCCCCAGGTACAGGGAAGTTCCAGCGCGGAAGCTAGGACACTGCGGAAACATCCTCCAGCGCGCGTGCAATCTGCGGCGGCAGGGGCGCCAGCTGGGAATCGAGGATCTCCTTCAACTGCACCGGTGTCCGGGCGCCAACGATCGCCGTGGCAACTCCGTGCTGTGACAGCAGCCAGGCGAGCGAAACATCCTGCGGAGTCCGGCCCAGCCCGTTGGCAGCCATGCACACCGCATCCACGATCCGCGACGGCTTCTCCTCCAGATACGGCTCCACGTAGGCGGCTTCGCTGACCGAGGCGCCCCGGGAACCGGCGGGGATGCTGCCACGGTACTTCCCCGTGAGCACCCCCCGGCCCAGCGGAGCCCACGCCATCAGCCCCAGTCCGGCATCCTCAACGGCGGGGATCAGTTCCGCTTCCGCCCTTCGGTTAAGGAACGAGTATTCGGCCTGGATGGCCACCAGTGGCACACTGCTCGTGGCGGCGGCCTTGGCGGCCTGCCAGCCCCTGTAGTTTGAGATGCCCGCGTACCTGGCCCGGCCGGTGCGGACGGCG
This sequence comes from Arthrobacter sp. NQ4, assembly GCF_029077345.1. Taxonomy (NCBI): domain Bacteria; kingdom Bacillati; phylum Actinomycetota; class Actinomycetes; order Micrococcales; family Micrococcaceae; genus Arthrobacter; species Arthrobacter sp. NQ4. The sequence goes on from NZ_JARETC010000002.1 coordinate 238,212, forward strand.
AATTCCAGTGCCGCCAGGGTTTCATCGAGGGGAACGTTGCCATCCCACGCTTCGGCGAACCACAGGTCCACATAGTCGGTGCCCAGCCTGGCCAGGCTTGCATCCAGCCCGGTGAGCATCGCATTGCGTGAGGCGTCCACCGCACGCCGGCCATCCGGCGTCGTCATACCCGCTTTCGTGGAGATGGAAATCTCCGTGCGGGACACCACATCGCCCAGGAGTGAGCCAAGGATCGCTTCCGAGCCGCCGCCCGCGTAGGACGCCGACGTGTCCACGTGCCGGCCGCCGGCATCAAGGAAAGTGCGCAGCAGTTCCGAGGCGTCCTGTTCGTCAGTGTCGCCACCCCAGGACCGGGTGCCAAGGGAGAGGGCTGAAACTCGCAATCCACTGTTGCCGACGTAACGCTGCTGCATAGCAGCAAGCTTACGGCCAGGAGCGGCGCTGCCATGCCGTAGGGTCTTAGCGTGAACTGGTTTGAAGCGGCCCTGCTGGGCCTAGTGCAGGGACTGACCGAATTTCTACCGATTTCATCAAGCGCACACCTGCGGATCGTGGGCGAATTCCTCCCCAACGCAGAGGACCCGGGGGCAGCCTTCACGGCCATCACCCAGCTCGGCACGGAGACCGCGGTACTGATCTTCTTCTGGCGTGACATCGTCCGCATCGTCAAGGCCTGGGCCGGCTCGCTTACCGGCCGCGTGCCCCGGCAGGACCCTGACGCCCGGATGGGCTGGCTGGTGATTCTGGGCAGCCTGCCCATCATCGTCCTGGGGCTCCTCTTCCAGGACCAGATCGAGTCCGTGCTCCGCAGCATGTGGATCGTGGCCACCATGCTCATCGTCTTCGGCCTCATCCTTGCCGTGGCAGACGCAATCGGCGCCCAAAAGCGGGACCTTGCCCACCTGACCTACAAGCACGGCATGCTGTACGGCCTGGCGCAGGCCCTGGCCCTTATTCCCGGCGTCTCCCGATCCGGCGGCACCATCACCGCGGGCCTGCTGATGGGTTACACCCGTGAGGCCGCGGCACGGTACTCCTTCCTGCTGGCCATCCCCGCGGTCTTCGGCAGCGGGCTGTACCAGCTGTACAAGGTGGTCACCAAGGAAGGGATCTCCGGGCCCTTCGGCCTGCCGGAGACCGCGCTTGCCACCGTGATCGCCCTGGTGGTGGGCTACGTCATCATCGGCTGGTTCCTGAAGTTCGTGTCCACCCGCAGCTACCGGCTCTTTGTCTGGTACCGGATCTTCCTTGGACTCGCGCTGTACCTGCTGCTCGGTTTCGGCGTCATCAGCGCCTAGGACTAGGCTTGGCATGTGAAATCCTGGACTTCCCGCCCTGTGCCTGCCCTGCCCGGAAACATCCCCGCCATCCGGTTGTTCGATACTGCGGCGGGCCGAGAGGTGGCCCTGGAACGGGAGGCCAGGCCTTCCATGTATGTCTGCGGCATCACTCCTTATGACGCAACCCACATGGGGCACGCGGCCAGCTATGTCGCCTTTGACCTCCTGAACCGCGCCTGGCGCGATGCCGGCAGCGAGGTCTCCTACGTACAGAACGTCACTGACGTGGATGACCCCCTGCTGGAACGTGCCACCGCCACCGGCGTCGACTGGCGCGACCTCGCCGCGGAACAGGTGGAACTCTTCCAGACCGATATGGAGGCGCTGAACGTCCTGGCGCCGGACAACTACGTCGGCGCCGTCGAATCCATTGGCCTGATCGTCCCCGAAGTGGAACGCCTGGTCAGCATGGGGCTGGCATATAGGGTGGCCGGCACCAACGGCGAACCTGACGGGGATGTCTATTACGACGTCGAAGCCGCCGGCAAGCAGTCAACGGCACCTGACGCCTGGGCCCTGGGATCCATTTCCCACCTTGGCGAAAGCGCCATGCTGGAGCTCTTCGCCGAGCGCGGCGGGGATCCGGGCCGCGCCGGAAAGCGGCAGGCTCTTGACCCGTTGCTGTGGCGGGTGGAACGCGAGGGTGAGCCGAGCTGGCCCGGTGGAAGCCTGGGACCGGGACGGCCCGGCTGGCACATTGAGTGCACCGTGATCGCGCAGAAGTACCTGCCCGCACCCTTCACCGTGCAGGGCGGCGGATCGGACCTGATCTTCCCGCACCACGAAATGGGCGCCGGCCACGCTTACTCCCTGGCCGGGGTCCCGCTGGCCAAGCACTACGCGCACGCGGGGATGGTGGGCCTCGACGGCGAAAAGATGAGCAAGTCCAAGGGCAACCTGGTGCTGGTCTCCAGGCTCCGCGCAGCCGGCGAGGACCCGGCAGCAATACGGCTGGCGATCCTGGCCCACCACTACCGCTCCGATTGGTCCTGGACCGACGAAGGCTTCCATGCCGCCAAGGCCGACCTTGCGGCGTGGCGGAAAGCCATTGACCACGCTCCCGAGGGCTCGGGCCAGCAGCTGCTGGCCGAGATGCGGGAGGCGCTGGCAGCCGACCTGAATGCGCCGGCAGCGGTGGCCGCGGTCTCGCGTTGGGCACGGAACGCGAACGACGCCGGTGATGCCGCCAGCCCCGCTGACGCGGCCCTGGTAAAGGACGCGGTGGACGCCCTCCTGGGCATCCGGCTCTAACGCGTCCGCATTTCGGCAGACGGGAAGGGCCCGGCCGGGATTGCTCCCAGCCGGGCCCTTCCTGTTAAGGCATGTTAGTGCGTTAACGTCAGGGGCGGTCCTGGCCCCGCCGCTTCAGGTACCGCTCAAATTCACGGGCAATGGACTCGCCACTGGCTTCAGGGAGGTCGGCAGTGTCCTTTGCTTCCTCCAACTGCCGCACGTAGGCAGCAATCTCCGGGTCTTCGGTAGCGAGTTCGTCCACGCCGCGCTCCCAGGCATCCGCTTCCTCGGCCAGCTCGTGGGTGTCCAGCGGCACCTGCAGCAGCTCCTCGATGCGGTGCAGGAGGGCAAGCTGCGCCTTGGGGGAGGGCGCCTGGGCCACATAGTGCGGTACGGCGGCCCACAACGACACAGTAGGGAGTCCCGCCAGGAGTGCCACCTCGGACAGGACACCCACAATCCCCACCGGGCCCTCATACTGCGACGCTTCCAGGTTCATGCGCTCCCGGAGCGGAGCGTCATCCGAGGACGTGCTCACCGGAATCGGGCGGCTGTGCGGAACATCCGCCAGCAGCGCGCCCACCAGCACCACATAGTCGACATTCAGCGCCTCGGCATGGACCAGCAGTTCCGCCGTATAGGCCCGCCACTTATAGGACGGCTCCGTCCCCTGCACAAAGATGACGTCCACATTGGAGTTGGGTGCACTGGCCTTGTAGATCCGGGTGGAAGGCCATTTGATCTTGCGCTCACCGGCAGCATTCCTGCGCACCGTGGGCCGCGTGAACTGAAAGTCGTAGTACTCGTCTGCATCAATGGAAGCGACCTTCTTGCCGCCCCACAGTTTGTTCAGGTAGCGCAGCGAATCGCTGGCTGCTTCTCCGGCATCGTTCCACCCCTCAAAGGCGGCAAGCATCACAGTTACGCGCTGTCCGTCAGCCACTGGCTGCAGGAACCGTTCCCGCTCGGGTCCGGCACCCTGTTCGGCGGTGTCTCCCTCGAAGCTATTCATTTCTTCACCCTACGTCCAAGGTGCTTGCCCGCGCATGGAATGAAGCGCCGCAAATCCCCTGAAACCCGTCCACAGCAGGCCCGGTCCATGGCATATTCGCCAAGGGCGTAGCCCACAGCCTCCGCCCAGCCACGCACCGTAGACTGGCGTTATGCCATTTCCTGCCGCCAGTTCCCCGCTCAAAGCCGTCCTGTGGGACATGGACGGGACCATCGTGGACACCGAGCCATACTGGATTGCCGCGGAGCACGCGCTGGTGGAGGCGCACGGGGGAACATGGAGCCATGACCAGGCAATGCAGCTGGTTGGCCAGTCACTGACATTCTCCGCGGGCCTGCTCCAGCGGGCCGGCGTCGAACTGGAAATCCGCGAAATCATCGACACCCTGACTGCGCAGGTCATCAGCAGCGTCCAGCAGGAAGTGCCGTGGCGTCCTGGCGCCCGCGAACTCCTTGAGGAACTGCACGTCGCCGGCGTGCGCTGCGCCCTGGTCACCATGTCCGAGGGCCCGCTGGCCCGCGAGGTGGTGGCGAACCTTCCCCGGCCGTACTTCGACGTCGTAGTCACCGGTGACACCGTGAGCCAGGGCAAGCCGCACCCGGAGGCGTACCTGACCGCCGTCGAGCTCCTGCAGGAGAACGATCCCGACCTCGGAATCCACCACTGCGTAGCCCTCGAAGACTCCGTACCCGGCGTGGCTGCGGCCGTAGCCTCCGGCGTCGCCACGGTTGCCGTGCCTCATATTGTCCCGCTGCCTGAGCACCACAGCTACGAGCTCTGGGACACCCTTTCGGGCCGCAGCCTCACCGAACTGGAGGCCTTGCTTCCGCAGCCCGGCGCCGCGGGCGCTCCCGCGGCTTCCACCGGTGACGCCCGTGGCTGAACCGGATGCCCGGCAAAGCGCCAAACCCGACAGCCCGGCGCGGCGTGAAGGCATTCCGCTGGGCCGCATCGCCGGCGTGCCTATTGTCCTCGCGTACTCGTGGTTCGTGATCGCGGCCTTCACGGTGATCGTCTATGGGCCGGTTCTGGCGCGGAACAACCCCATGCTGGGCGTGAGCGCCTACCTCGTGGCCTTTGCCTACGCCGTCCTGCTCCTCATCTCTGTCCTCGTCCACGAGCTCGCCCACGCCCTGACGGCGAAAATCTACGGCTGGCCGACCCAAAAGATCGTCCTGAACCTTTGGGGCGGCCACACCCAGTTCGAAAGCTTCACCTCTTCACCGGGACGGTCTGTGCTGGTTGCGCTGGCCGGGCCGGCCGCCAACTTCGTCCTGGCCGGCGGAGCCTGGCTGCTGCTCGGCACGAACAGCCTGGGAAGCGTCGCCGAAATCCTCACGAACATCTTCATGTGGGCCAACTTCCTCATCGGTGTCTTCAACGTTCTGCCCGGCCTGCCGCTGGATGGCGGCCGGCTGGTCGAATCCATCGTCTGGAAGGCCACCGGCAGCCAGGCAAAGGGAACCGTCGCGGCCGGCTGGGGCGGCCGGATTATCGTCCTCGCCATTGCCTACTGGTTCCTCCTGCGTCCGTTCCTCGCCGGTGACCAGCCGGACTTCAGCCTCCTCATGATCACCATCCTGGTGGGCGGGTTCCTGTGGATGGGCGCGTCGGCGTCCATCCAGCAGGGCACGCTGCGCGGCCGGCTGCCGCTGGTCAGCGCCGCAGCCCTGGCGACGCCGGCTGCCGGCGTTCCTTCCACCGGCACGGTCCGGGACGCCCTCCGCCTGGGCGCAGCGGGAACAAAGTCCGTGGTGGTCTGCGGACCGGACGGACGGCCGCAGGGCGTGGTGGACCCGGGAGCCCTCGCATCCGTACCCGGCGCTGCGGCGGATACCACGCCCGTCACCGCCATTTCGTTCCCCCTGGCTGCCGGAGCCTACATTCCGGAATGGTCCAAAGGGCAGGAGCTGATCCAGTTCCTTTCCCAGCTTGAGGGACGCCATTACGCTGTTGTGGACCACAACGGAACGGTCACCGGGCTGCTGACGCAGGAGGCTGTCCTCGCAGCCATCACCGGAAAGCGCCCCCGCAACGATAGGCACCCGCAGGGCCAGACCCGGTAGAGTTACCTGCCGGTCGTGCATTGCCGCGGAAGCCCAGCGTCCCCAGGGACCATCAGGGCCGCGGCACAACAGGTTTACAGGAGCGAGGAAGAATCATGAGCAGCGAAACTGCCGTCAACGACGCCAAGGGAGCAGCGCAAGCCGGTGCTGCCGCCAGCGGCTCGCAGCCGGTGGGCGCTGCCCGTCGCCGGGGCCCTTTCCGGGAGGGCGAACGCGTCCAGCTGACGGACGAACGCGGCCGCATGAACACCATCACGCTGGAACGCGGGGGTGCCTTCCACACCCACCGCGGTTTCCTGAACCACGACGAAATCATCGGCAAGGTTGACGGCTCGGTCGTGGTGAACAACGTGGGCCAGCAGTACCAGACCCTCCGGCCCCTGCTGTCTGATTTCGTGCTCTCCATGCCGCGCGGTGCCGCCGTCGTCTATCCCAAGGACGCCGGCCAGATTGTCACCATGGCGGACATCTTCCCCGGCGCACGCGTAGTGGAAGCCGGCGTGGGCTCCGGTGCCCTGTCCATTTCCCTGCTCCGCGCGGTGGGGGACAACGGCTACCTGCACTCCTTTGAGCGGCGTGAAGAGTTCGCTGACATCGCCCGCGGCAACGTTGAAACCATCTTTGGCGGCCCGCACCCCGCCTGGCAGATTTCCCTCGGCGACTTCCAGGACGAAGTGGTCAAGGCCGAGGAACCGGGCTCCGTGGACCGCGTCGTCCTGGACATGCTGGCACCCTGGGAGTGCCTCGACGCCGTCGCCACGGTGCTTGCCCCCGGCGGCGTCTGGATCAACTACGTCGCCACGGTCACCCAGCTCTCCCGTACCGCGGAAGCCATCCGGGCCGACGGCCGTTTCACCGAGCCCGACGCCTGGGAGTCGATGGTCCGCGGCTGGCACCTCGAAGGGCTCGCCGTGCGCCCGGACCACCGCATGGTGGCCCACACGGGATTCCTCCTGGTCACTCGGCGGCTCGCAGACGGCGTCACCGGCATCTCGGTCAAGCGCCGCCCGTCAAAGACAGAGTTCAACGAAGAGGACGTCAACGCCTGGACTCCCGGCGCGGTAGGGGAGCGGGCTGTCTCGGACAAGAAACTCCGGCGCGCCGCCCGGGACGCCATCGCCGGGACCAACGTGGTGGACAACCCCGAGGTTACGAACTAGTCCACATTTCGGGAGTCTCCATCCCTACCCGCCCTCTTGGGACTAATGTCTTAAGAGAAGCGCAGGAAGGGGCTGATACATCATGGAGACACCAAACCAGGACTCCGGACGTACACCGGCAGAGCAGTCTGCCGCCAACGACCTCTCGGTTGCTGACCGCCAGGTCAACATACTTCGGGACAAGCTCAGGCACATCGACCGCCAGTTGGCAGCGGCAACGCAGAACAACTCCAAGCTGGTCAGCATGCTCGAAACCGCAAAGGCGGAGATCCTCCGGCTGAAAAATGCCCTGGACCAGGAAGGGCAGCCGCCCTACAGCTTCGGCACCATCCTCCAGATCAACCCGAAACGGCAGCCGGCTCCGGGCAACAGCGGCCAGGCCGCCACGGAGGAGTCGGTGGACATCTTCAACGCGGGCCGAAAGATGCGCGTGGGCATCAGCCCGCTGGTGAACATCAACCAGCTTTCCGTGGGCCAGGAAGTGCTGCTGAACGAAGCCCTCCTGATCGTCGCGGGCCTGGGCTACGAACGCGCCGGTGAACTGGCCACCCTGAAGGAAATGCTGGGGCGTGACCGCGCCCTGGTGGTGGGCCGCGCGGACGAAGAACGCGTGGTGCGGCTTTCCGGTGCCCTCCTGTCCGAGAAGCTCCGGGTTGGCGATGCCCTGTCCGTGGATTCACGGACCGGATACGCGCTGGAGAAGGTGCCCCGCTCAGAGGTGGAGAACCTGGTCCTCGAGGAAGTTCCGGACATCACCTACGAGGACATCGGTGGCCTCGGCCCCCAGATCGAGCAGATCCGCGACGCCGTGGAACTGCCCTTCCTGCACCCGGACCTTTACCGGGAGCATGGCCTCAAAGCCCCCAAGGGCATCCTCCTGTACGGCCCTCCGGGCTGCGGCAAGACGCTCATTGCCAAGGCCGTTGCCAACTCCCTCGCTGCCCGCGCCGCCGAGCGCTCCGGGAACGTGGACCTCAAGAGCTACTTCCTGAACATCAAGGGGCCCGAACTCCTGGACAAGTATGTCGGTGAAACGGAGCGGCACATCCGCCTGATCTTCTCCCGCGCCCGGGAAAAAGCCTCCGACGGCAGCCCCGTGGTGGTGTTCTTCGATGAAATGGACTCGCTGTTCCGCACCCGCGGCACCGGCATCTCGTCCGACGTCGAAACCACCATCGTGCCCCAGCTCCTCAGTGAGATTGACGGTGTGGAACGCCTGGACAACGTGATCGTCATCGGCGCGTCCAACCGCGAGGACATGATCGACCCCGCAATCCTCCGTCCGGGACGGCTGGACGTGAAGGTCAAGATCCAGCGGCCTGACGCGGAGGCAGCGGCCGATATTTTCAACAAATACATCACGCCGGACCTGCCGTTCCACGAATCGGACCTCGCCGAACACAACGGTGACGTCCAGGCCACCGTTGACGCCATGGTCCAGCGCACCGTGGAAGCCATGTACTCCACGGACAAGTCCAATGAGTTCCTGGAGGTCACCTACGCCAACGGTGACACCGAGATGCTGTACTTCAAGGACTTCAACTCCGGCGCCGTGGTGCAGAACGTGGTGGACCGGGCCAAGAAGTACGCCATCAAGGACCTGCTGACCTCACACCAGAAGGGGCTCCGGATCGAGCACCTGCTGCGGGCGGTGGTGGACGAGTTCCGTGAGCATGAAGACATGCCCAACACCACCAACCCTGACGACTGGGCACGCATCTCCGGTAAGAAGGGTGAACGGATCACCTATATCCGGACCATTGTGCAGGGCAAAGCCGGCCAGGAGCCCGGCAAGTCCATCGAAACCATGCCCACCACAGGACAGTATCTGTGACGGGTTCACACGGATCCGCCGGCGGGGAAGCCCTCCCCGCGGGCGGGGCCATGCGGGTCATGGGAGCCGAAACCGAGTACGGCATCCACGCTCCGTCCGCCCCTTCCGCCAACGCCACTATGATGAGCGCCCGGGTGGTCCAGGCCTACGCCCAGGTCACCCGCCAGCGGGCGGCCGGCGGAGCGGAGACCCGGTGGGACTACACGGATGAAGAGCCGCTGCACGATGCCCGGGGCTGGACCGTGGACCGCGGTGCCGCCCATCCCAGCCAGCTGACCGACCAGCCTCCGGTGCTCGACGCGGAGGCGGTGGCCCTTGCATACGGCCGCGAGGAGTTGGAGCTCGACGGGCAGGATGAATCGGGGACCCTCCTGATGAACATGGTCCTCGGCAATGGGGCCCGGCTGTATGTCGACCACGCCCATCCCGAGTACTCCAGCCCGGAGGTCACCAATCCCCGTGACGCGGTGACCTGGGACGCTGCCGGCGATCTGGTGGGTCTCGCCGCCGTTCGCCGGCTGGCCGCGGATCCGGCGCTGCCGCCGGTCAACCTTTACAAAAACAACACGGACAACAAATCCGTGTCGTACGGTTCGCACGAGAACTACCTGATGCCCAGGTCAGTACCGTTCGGAGACATCGTGCGGGGGCTGACACCGTTCTTCGTCAGCCGCCAGGTGGTGTGCGGGGCCGGCCGGTTGGGAATAGGCCAGGACAGCTCCACCCCGGGCTTCCAGATCAGCCAGCGGGCCGACTTCTTTGAGGCCGAGGTGGGCTTGGAGACCACCATCCGCAGGCCCATCATTAACACCAGGGACGAGCCCCACGCCACAGCGGACAAATACCGGCGCCTGCACGTGATCATCGGGGACGCCAACCTCAGCCAGGTGTCCAATTACCTCAAATTCGGCACTACCGCCCTTGTCCTCAGCCTCATCGAGGCCGGGCTCGCTCCCAAGATCGAGGTCTACGAGCCCGTCGCAGCACTCAAGACGGTAAGCCACGACACCTCATTGACCGCCAGGCTTCGCCTGCTGGACGGCAGGCGCGTGACGGCCCTGGACCTTCAGTGGATGTACCACGAGGCCGCAGCAAAGCTCGCCCAGGACACCGGAGTGGGTGACGCCGTGGACGGCGACGGCCATACCCATGAGGTCCTGGAACGGTGGGCGTCGGTTCTGACCCAGCTCGACAGTGACAGGGCTGCGGCCGCCACCTCCGTGGAGTGGCTGGCCAAACTTTCCCTGTTGGACGGCTACCGCCAGCGCGACGGACTGGAGTGGAGCGACGCCCGGCTGGGCCTGGTTGACCTCCAGTGGGCCGACATCAGGCCCGAGAAGGGCCTCTACTACCGGCTCCTGTCCCGGAACCGGATGCAGCGCGTCGTTGATGATTCCGCCATTGCCGCTGCCGTCGCGGAGCCTCCGGCCGATACCCGGGCGTTCTTCCGGGGAAAGTGCATCAGCAGCTTTGGCAAGGACGTTGTAGGCGCCAGCTGGGACTCGGTGATCTTCGACGTGCCCGGCTACGGGAGGCTCCAGCGCGTGCCCACCAGGGAGCCACTGAGGGGAACCAAAGCACTGACCGGAGCGTTGTTCGAACGCTACCGGGAAGCGGGACCGTTCCTCGGCGAACTGCTGGGACACAACAGCACTCCGCCTGCGGCGTAAACCGCGCCGGAACGCCCGTCCCGTGGCAGGATGGGCATATCGGAGGATCCGCCGGATCCACCGACGGAAGAAGGAGGGAAACCAATGGCAGGCCAGGAGCAGCAGCAGCCGCAGTCACGGGACAGCCAGGTCGACGAAGACATCCCCGAGGCACCCCCGGCACCGCCCGAGGCACAGGCATCGGCATCGACCGAAGGCGTGGACGACCTTCTCGACGAGATCGACGGCGTCCTGGAATCCAACGCCGAGGAGTTCGTCCGGGCATTCGTCCAAAAGGGCGGCCAATAACCCGGACGGCTGGGTGGCGGAAGCCGCGGACGGCCGGGATCTGTACCGACGTTGAAGTACCACGTTCAAGGAGTGATGAGTGCAGGAATCAACCGCCAACCAGGTAGCCGCCAACGCCACCTCGTCCTTTACCGAGCACCTGCAGCGGGACCGGCCTGAGCTACTGCCTTTCAGCCGGTCCCTCCAGGGTGGTGCGTCGGTGGCTGCCCCGGTTCAGGTTCCCCATGCCACCACCATCGTTGCCATGAGCTACGGCGGCGGCGTCCTGATGGCGGGCGACCGGCGGGCAACCATGGGGAACGTCATTGCGAGCAGGCACATCGAGAAGGTCTTCCCGGCTGACCACTTCTCCGTCCTCGGCATTGCCGGAACAGCCGGCATAGCAATTGACCTGACCCGGCTTTTCCAGGTTGAACTTGAGCACTACGAAAAGATAGAAGGAACCCAGCTCAGCCTTGAAGGCAAGGCAAACCGGCTGGGTGCCATGATCAGGGGCAACCTTCCCTTGGCCCTGCAGGGCCTTGCAGTGGTGCCCCTGTTCGCCGGTTTCGACACCAGCGCAGGCGTCGGCCGGCTGTTTTCCTATGACGTCACCGGCGGCAGGTACGAGGAACACGAACACCACACCGTCGGCTCCGGCTCCGTCTTCGCGCGCGGTGCGCTGAAGAAGCTTTGGCGGCCCAATCTCACGGCCGAGCAGGCCCTTTCCGTTGCGGTCGAATCGCTGTATGACGCTGCCGACGACGATTCCGCAACGGGCGGCCCGGACACGGTCCGGCAGTTGTGGCCGGTGGTCTATACGGTGGACAGGACAGGCGCCCGGCGGGTGCCCGAGCCGGAACTCGCGGCTGCGTCGCGCAGCGTGATCGAAGCGCGCACCATCGCCGGACGGGAGGCCTGAGATGACCCAGCAGTTCTATGTCTCACCAGAACAACTGATGAAGGACCGCGCGGATTTCGCGCGGAAAGGCATCGCCCGCGGCCGCTCAGTGGTTGTCATCAGCTGCGCCGACGGGATCGCCCTCGTAGCCGAGAACCCTTCGCCATCCCTGCACAAGATCGGCGAGATCTACGACAAAATCGCGTTCGCCGCCGTCGGCAAGTACAACGAATTCGAAAGCCTCCGCCAGGCCGGCGTCCGCTACGCCGACGTCCGCGGATACTCGTACGACCGCGAGGACGTCACCGCCCGCGGCCTGGCCAGTGTGTACGCCCAAAGCCTGGGCGCTGTCTTCACCGCCGAGCAAAAGCCCTTCGAGGTGGAACTCGCCGTTGCCGAAGTAGGGTCCTCGCAGGCCGAGGACCACCTCTACCGGCTGACGTTCGACGGCTCGATCGCCGACGAGCACAGCTTTGTCGTCATGGGTGGACAAGCTGAGAAAGTGTCATCGGCCATCGATGCAGGATGGCAGGCTTCGCTGGGCTTCGCCGACGCCGTCCGGCTGGCCATCAAGGGACTTACGCCCGTCCAGGAGGGTGAGCAGCCCGCGGCGCCGTTGCCGCCCAGTGCATTGGAAGTGGCCGTCCTGGACCGGCTGTCCGAAAGCTCCCGCGGCACCCGGCGTGCCTTCCGCAGGCTGAACGACGCGGACATCACAGCACTGCTGGCCTAGGAGGACCACATGGACAAGAGAATCTTCGGCATCGAAACCGAGTTTGGGATCTCCTACTCGAGCCCCGACTCGAGGCCTCTTGCCCCGGAGGAGGTGGCGCGGTACCTGTTCCGGAAGGTGGTCAGCTGGGGGCGTTCCTCCAATGTGTTCCTCACCAACGGTTCCCGGCTGTACCTCGACGTCGGATCCCACCCCGAGTACGCGACGGCGGAGTGCGATGACCTTGCGCAGCTGATCGCCCACGACCGTGCCGGCGAACTCATCCTTGACGACCTGGTGGATGAGGCCCAGGCGCGCCTTGCTGCTGAAGGCTTCAACGGCACCGTGTACCTGTTCAAGAACAACACCGATTCCGCAGGGAACTCGTACGGCAGCCATGAAAATTACTTGATTCCGCGGCGCGGGGAATTTTCCCGCCTGGCTGAAATCCTGATTCCCTTCCTGGTCACCCGGCAGCTCATCGCCGGCGCAGGGAAGATCCTGAAGACGCCCCACGGTGCCACCTATGCCTTCTCCCAGCGGGCCGACCACATCTGGGAAGGCGTCTCTTCCGCCACCACCCGTTCCCGGCCCATCATCAACACCCGGGATGAGCCGCATGCCGACGCCGAGTTCTACCGGCGGCTCCACGTCATCGTGGGGGACTCGAACATGTCCGAGGCCACCGCGCTGATGAAGGTCGGCACCGTGGACCTGGTCCTCCGGATGATCGAGGCTGGCGTGATCATGCGGGACATGCGGATGGAAAACCCCATCCGCAGCATCCGGGAAATCTCCCACGACCTCAGCGGCCGCGCGTTGGTCCGCCTGGCCAACGGACGTCAGCTCACCGCCCTGGAAATCCAGCAGGAGTACTTTACCAAGGTGACCGCCTTCGTCAAGGAGCATGGCGCCCACAACCCGCACGTTCCCGTGATCCTGGACTTGTGGGAGCGGACGCTCCATGCGATCGAGTCCGGCGATACCCGGGGGATCGACACCGAAATCGACTGGGCCATCAAGAAGAAGCTGATGGACAACTACCGCGAACGCCACGGCCTGGGCCTGGAGGCGCCGCGGATCGCCCAGCTTGATCTGACGTACCACGACATTTCGCGCAGCCGGGGGCTTTTCTATCTCCTGCAGTCCCGGGGTGCGGTGCGCCGCATTGTCGACGACACCGTCATCAAGGGTGCCGTCGATGCGCCGCCACAGACCACCCGCGCCAAACTGCGCGGGGACTTTGTCCGGCGTGCCCAGGAACTGGGGCGGGACTACACCGTGGACTGGGTGCACCTGAAACTCAACGACCGTGCCCACCAGACAATCCTGTGCAAGGACCCCTTCCGCAGCGTCGACGAGCGGGTGGATGCGCTGCTGGACTCCATGGGTTGATCGGCTCCGGGCTGACGTCCAGCTTCAGGGTCTATTCTTGATAAGGTCCCTTTTAAGGGGGCCTCCCACGGCATTGTCCGCCGCCTGGCGGAAAGCCGTCTCCACCCTGCCCCGACGAAAGTTTTACTACGTGCGCCGACTACTAGCAATCCTCCTTCCCGGCCTGCTGCTCCTGACCGCCTGCGGCGGTACAGCCCCGCAGCCCCAGCCGAGCAGCCAGTCCGCCGGGGAGACTGCAAAGTTCGACTCCCTCAAGCTGACCGACAACGGGGACAAGAAGGCCCCGGGTGTGGATTTCGACAAGCCCCTGGCCGTTTCCCAGCCGACCATCAAAGTGGTCTCTGAAGGCAGCGGCGACACCGTCAAGGCAAACCAGGTGGCCAAGATCTCCATCCTTGCCTTGAACGGTACGGACGGTTCCCAGCTGGAGGACACTTTCCCCAACGAGCCTGAAAGCCTTGAGCTGAACGATGAGCTCAAAACCGGCAGCGCCGTCATCTACAACGCTTTCGTAGGTGCCAAAGTAGGTTCAAGCCTTGCCCTGGCCGTCCCCGGCCAGCAGAGTGCTCCTTCGGCAAGCCCCAGCCCCTCCGACGGCGCCAGCCCCAGCCCCAGTGCCGCAGCTGCACCCACCCAGCTGCTGATCATCAAGGTACTCTCCGCTTCGGACCCCACTCCGGTCCTGGACAAGCCGCAGGGCGACGCCGTGACGCCGCCGGCCGGCCTGCCGACTGTGACGGAAAAAGACGGCGTACCTGAGATCAACGTTGCAGGTGCACCCGCCCCCACGGCACTCGTGTCGCAGGACCTGATCAAGGGCACGGGCGCCACCGTCAAGGAATCCGACACGCTGACTGTGAACTACGTTGGCGTCAATCTCTCCGACGGCACCAAGTTCGATTCCAGCTTCGACCGCGGCCAGCCCGCCACCTTCCCGCTCTCGGGCGTCATCAAGGGCTGGACCCAGGGCCTCGCGGGTAAAACCGTGGGCTCCCGCGTCCTGCTGGTCATCCCCAAGGACCTGGCCTACGGAGACGCCGGCCAGGGCCAGGCGAAGGGCGACCTGGTCTTCGTAGTGGACATCCTCGGGGTCAAGTAGCAAGACTTACAGGGACGCCGCGTCCTTCGCGGCACACATCACCACTCACTCAATAGGAGCAAGCATGTCGTTTGGACAGCGGGAATTCGACCGCCAGAAGCCCGAGATCGACTTCCCGGAAGGCGACGTCCCCACGGAACTCGTCATCACGGACCTCATCGAGGGTGACGGCAAGGAAGCCAAGGCAGGGGACACCGTCTCCACCCACTATGTCGGCGTTGCCTGGTCCACAGGCGAAGAATTCGACGCCTCCTGGGGCCGCGGCGCACCGCTGGACTTCCGGGTCGGCGTCGGCCAGGTCATCCAGGGCTGGGACCAGGGCCTCCTGGGCATGAAGGTCGGCGGCCGCCGCCGCCTGGAGATCCCCTCCGAGCTGGCCTACGGCTCGCGCGGTGCCGGCGGAGCCATCGCCCCCAACGAGGCACTGATCTTCGTCGTGGACCTCGTCGCCGTCCGCTAAGTCGACGGCACACGCGGAAACTGATCGCACCGTGAAGCGCGGCAGCAGGGAGGACAACCTCCCGCGCTGCCGCGCTTTCTGCTTTCACCGGGGGAGTTTAGTAACGTAACCAAGGTGTCCGTATCCCGCACTGAACGACTCCTCAACCTGCTTATTGCGCTGCTCAACACCCGCTACGGGTTGCGCCGCAGCGAACTGCGCGAGAAGGTCTACCACGACACCTCCAGCAATGACGTCGCCTTCGGGCGGATGTTCGAGCGGGACAAAAACGACCTGAGGGCCATGGGCTTCGAGGTGGAAACCCTGACGGACCTGGGCTGGAGCGAGGATGACCCGGCCACCACCAGGTACCGCATCGGCAAGGAGTCCAGCCGCCTCCCGGACGTCCAGCTGGGCCCGGACGAATGGACGGTCCTCCTGCTCGCTTCCCAACTTTGGGAGCGCGCCGCATTGGGGACCGCTGCCCAAAGCGCCCTCCGCAAGCTCCAGGCCTCAGGAAGGCTGGCCGAGGTGGAACTCCCGGCCGGCGTCCAGCCACGGATCAAACCGGCCGGACAGGCCTTCGATGACATCGTCGCGGCCATGCACGCCCGCCATCCAGTCACCTTCACGTACCTCGCCGGAAGCACCGGCAAGGAGGAGCAACGGTCTGTAGAGCCCTGGGGATTGGGCAGCCGGTTCGGCCAGTGGTACCTCATGGGCTACGACCGCGGCCGAAACGCGCCCAGGCATTTCCGCCTGTCCCGCTTCACGAGCGCCGTGACAACCCTCGACAGGGAGCAGTACGTTCCGCCCGCCAACTTCAGCATCCGCGCCGAACTGGACCGGTTGCCTGAACTGCCGCTGCGCACCGCCGTCGTGGACGTCAGGCAGGGGCGCCTGCTGGCGCTGCGCAGCCGGGCCGTTGAAGGCGGCCGGCACCAGGTTCCCGGCCGGCCCGCCGACGGCGACGACCGGCTGGTCGTGGAATACCGCGATCCGGAAGTCCTCGCCGAAGAGCTGGCCAGCTACGGACCCGACGCCCTGGCAGTGGAGCCCGCAGAGCTGGCAGGGGCAGTGCGGCGCCGCCTGCAGGCTGCAGCGGACTTCACCGCCGCGCCCGTCCCCGCCTACGCCTTCTCCGATACCCGTCCCCGGGCAGCCCGGAAGGGGACCTCGGAGGACCAGCTCAAGCGCATGCTGCAGCTGGTCCCGTTCCTGGTCCACAACCAGGGCCTGCACATCCAGGACGTGGCGAAGCACTTCGGCGTCACCCGGGAAGAGCTGGAGGCAGACCTCCGGATCCTCATTTGCTCCGGATTGCCCGAGGGGTACCCGGATGATCTGCTCGATATCCAGTGGGAGGACGACCACGTCTTCATCACCCAGGACCTTGACCTGAAGAAGCCGGTCCGGTTCACGGTGGCGGAGGCGTGCGCCCTGCTGACCGGCCTTGAGACGCTCAATGGGCTGCCGGACCTGCCCGGCGGCGGCGCCCTCGAATCGGTCACGTTGAAGCTGCTGGCCGCGGCCGGGGAGGAAGGACTCCGCGCCGCCTCCATCGCGGGGCCGCAGGTGGCTCCCGCGGACGCCGCGACCCATGCCACGGTCCGCCAGGCAATCGGGACCGGCGCGCAGCTCCACCTGAGCTACCTCTCACCCCAGCGTGACGAGGTTACCGAGCGCGACGTCGACCCGTTGCGGCTGTACTCCCTGGACAACACCTGGTACTTCGAAGCCTGGTGCCACCTGGTGGACGGGCTCCGGAATTTCCGGCTGGACCGGGTCCAGGACGTGCGCCCCAATGGCCGGCCCGCCACCGTGCACGGGCCGCCCGATGGCGGCGTTCCGGCCAAACTCTTCACAGCGAACGACGACGACACAACAGTCACCGTCCAGCTCACCCGGCAGGGGAGGGGGCTGGCGGACGACTACTACGCCGAGCGCACCGCAGAGTTGCCCGACGGCGGGCTGGTGGCCCAGATCAGGTTCGGCAGCACCGCGTGGCTGCCGATGTTCGTGGCCCAGCACGGCGGTTCGGCCCGGATACTGGCTCCTGCCGGGCTGGCTGACGCCGCGCGGGACTGGCTGGCGGCATCACTGGACAGGTACGCCGGATAGACTTCTCAGCATGCCTTGGTGGTCCTGGATTCTCATATGGGTTGCGCTCGTCGCAGTGTCCCTGCTGTTCTATGTCCTGCTGGGCATCCGTCTCTTCCGCCAGTTCATGGCGACCGTTAAGGACCTCAGCGCTGCCGGTGAGAAGCTGGGGCACCTGAATCCGGTCGAAGCGCAGGAATCCCCGGACCCGGAACGGCCGCTCCCGGGTTCCGCCGTTTTTGCCTCACCCGCCGTGATGCGACATGATTACGAGGCATCCAAATTGGCCCGGCGCGAAGACCGCCGCCGCCGGCGAGTGCAGCGCAAAAAGGACCGGGGCCAGCCGCAGGCGCTCGGAGATCTCGACTTCACATAGAAGTAGGATGTATTTAGAGGAAAGGATTTCCCGTGGGAAGACTCTTTGATGGCCCCTGGCCGATCGTAATCATTATCGTCGTTGCTTTGCTTCTCTTCGCCGCCCCCAAGCTTCCGGCCATGGCCCGCAGCCTGGGACAGTCAATGCGGATCATCAAGTCCGAGGTCAAGGAAATGAAGAACGACGGCAAAGCCGACTCCACCGAGGCCACCGGCCCGATGGAAGGCACCATCGTGAACCACCCCAAGGCGAAGCCCGGTGAGCCGACAGACGGCACTGACGTTCCGCCGTCAAACCGCGCCTGACCTCCCGTGGCACTGTCGCGGGCCCGTAAAGCCAATCCCGAGGGGCGGATGTCCCTCTGGGAGCACCTCAAGGAGCTGAAGAACCGGCTGATCAAGTCGGCCATCGGCGTCGTCATCGGCGGTATTGGGGGCTGGATACTTTACGATCCGCTGTTGAAGGCGCTGGCCGAACCGGTAAACCGGATTTCGAGTGAGACCGGGGGCCTGGCGGCCATCAACTTCGGCACCATCGCGTCGCCCTTCGACTTCAAGCTGCAGATGTCGCTCCTCATCGGGGCGGTCATCTCCAGCCCCATCTGGATCTACCAGCTCTGGGCGTTCATCACGCCCGGGCTGACGTCCAAGGAACGCCGCTACACCCTGGGCTACATGGCTGCTGCCATCCCCCTGTTCCTTGCCGGAATCTGGGTGGGGTGGCTGGTGGTTCCCCAGGTGGTCCACGCCTTGACCCAGTTCACTCCGGAGGGGTCCTCCAGCGTCATCGACGCCAGGACCTACATCGAATTCGTCACCCGCATGGTGCTGATGCTGGGACTGGCCTTCCTGGTCCCCGTGGTGCTGGTTGGCATCAACATGGCGGGTATCGTTTCGGGCCGCACCATCTTGAAGGCCTGGCGCATCACGGTCTTCCTGGTGTTTGTCCTGGCAGCAATCGCAGCGCCGGGTGCTGATGCCATTTCGATGTTCATGCTGGCCGGACCGCTGTTGGCGCTCTTTTTTGCAGCGATCGGCATCTGCATCATGAACGACAAACGCCGCGAACGCCGGCAGGCCCGGCAGGTCGAAGAGACCGAGGCCACAGCCGATATCGCCACCCCCGGCAGTGAACTCAAGAAGCTGTAGCGTGCCGCTAGGCTTGGGGTATGTCCTCCACCACCGGACCCTTCTCCACCGGCCCCGTCGATCCTGAAGAACTTTCTCCAGCCGAGAGATACCGTGCCAGCGCCGAGCGCCGGGCAGAGGCGGCCACGTACCTTGGGTCCTTTATCCGGACCCTGGAGTTCGAACTCGACGACTTTCAACGGCAGGCGTGCCGTTCGCTTCAGGAAGGCAGGGGAGTCCTGGTGGCGGCCCCGACCGGAGCCGGGAAGACCATCGTGGGGGAGTTCGCCATCTACCTCGCCCTGCAGCGGGGCCTGAAGGCCTTCTACACCACCCCCATCAAAGCCCTCAGCAACCAGAAATTCACTGAACTCAGCGAAAAGTACGGTGCAGAAAATGTGGGCCTCCTGACCGGCGACACCAGCATCAACGGCGACGCGCAGGTGGTGGTGATGACCACCGAAGTCCTCCGGAACATGCTGTACGCGGATTCTGCCACCCTGGAGGACCTCGGCTACGTAGTCATGGACGAGGTCCACTACCTCGCCGACAGGTTCCGCGGGGCAGTGTGGGAGGAAGTCATCATCCACCTGCCCAGCGAGGTCCAGGTCGCCTCGCTCAGTGCAACCGTCTCCAACGCCGAGGAGTTCGGCGCCTGGCTGGACACCGTCCGCGGGGACACCGACATCATCGTCTCCGAGCACCGGCCGGTGCCGCTGTGGCAGCACGTCATGGTGGGCCGGCAGATCATGGACCTGTTCGCCGGGGAGACCACCTTCGACGAGATCGCCCCGCCCGTCGAGGAAGAGGACCGGCAGCCTGCCACGGCCGGCAAATCCGTCGACACCGCCAAGGGCCGCGGCTTTGACGTCAACCCGGACCTCCTCACCGTTGCGCGCAGCGAAAGCCAGCAAAGCTTCCGCAGCCGTCCCGGCGCCGGCCGCCGCGGCCAGCGCGGCCGCAACGGTTATGACCGCCCGGGCAGGAGCGAACAAACCGGGGTCCGCCCCGCCAGCCGTCCGCAGGTGATCGCCAGCCTGGACCGGATGGACCTGTTGCCTGCCATCACCTTCATCTTCTCCCGTGCCGGCTGTGAAGCGGCCGTGGCGCAGTGCGTCGGTTCGGGCCTGTGGCTCACCACAGAGAAGGAGCAGCGGATCATCGCCCAGCGGGTGGACGAGGCCGGGCAGGACATCCCGCCGGACGACCTCGACGTCCTGGGTTTTTGGACATGGCGGGACGGCCTGCTCCGGGGTTTCGCAGCCCACCATGCCGGCATGCTGCCCACCTTCAAGGAGGTGGTGGAAAAGCTTTTCGCCGACGGCCTGGTCAAGGCTGTTTTCGCCACTGAGACCCTCGCCCTGGGCGTCAACATGCCCGCCCGCTCGGTGGTCCTGGAAAAGCTGGACAAGTTCAACGGGGAAGCCCACGTGGACATCACCGCGGGCGAGTACACCCAGCTCACCGGCCGGGCCGGGCGGCGCGGCATCGACGTCGAGGGCCACGCCGTGGTGCTGTGGCAGCCGGGGACGGACCCGACGGGGGTGGCAGGCCTGGCGTCGCGGCGAACCTATCCGCTGAACTCCAGTTTCCGGCCCACCTACAACATGAGCATCAACCTCCTGGCACAGTTTGGGCGTGCCAGGGCCCGGGAAATCCTCGAATCGTCCTTCGCCCAGTTCCAGGCCGACCGCTCGGTGGTTGGGCTTGCCAGGCAAGTGCGGAGCCGGGAGGAGTCCCTTGCGGGCTACGCCAAGTCCATGACCTGCCACCTGGGCGACTTCACGGAATATGCCCGGCTGCGCCGGGAACTTTCCGATGCCGAAAGTGCCACCTCCCGGACCAAGTCACGGGTCCAGAAGTCACTCAGTGACGACTCCCTGGCGCGCCTCCTGCCCGGGGACGTGGTCAACGTTCCCGGCGGGCGCGCCCCGGGGCCCGCCGTCGTCCTCAGCTCTGACCACAGCAGCCGCGAACCCCGGCCTGCCGTGCTCACCCTGGACAACCAGCTGCGCCGGATAGGAACCGACGACCTGGAAGGACCCATCGCGCCGGTTACCCGAATCCGCATTCCCAAATCCTTCAATGCCAAGGTGCCCAAGTCCCGGCGGGACCTTGCCTCCAGCGCACGGAACGCCCTGCGCGAGAACCGGCCGCCTGCTCCCGGGCAGAACCGCAACCACGATTTCGGCCGCGGAGCCGCCTTTCCAAACCAGGAGCGGCGCATCGCCGAACTGCGCCGGGCCCTCAAGGCACACCCCTGCCACGGATGCAGCGAACGCGAAGACCATGCCCGGTGGTCGGAGCGGTGGTGGAAGCTGCGGCGTGAAACGGATGGCCTGGTCCGCCAGATCCAGGGCCGCACCAACACGATCGCCAAAACCTTCGACCGCGTGTGCGATGTCCTGTCCGCCTACGGATACCTGGAGGACACCGGCGACGGCCGCCTGAACATCAGCCCGGACGGCCAGCGGCTGCGCCGGATCTACGGCGAGAAGGACCTGCTGATCTCACAGTCGCTGCGGCTGGGCGCGTTCGATGACCTGGACGCCGCCGAAGTTGCTGCCCTGGCCAGCGTGCTGGTCTACCAGGCCAAACGCGAAGACCGGGGCCTGCGGCCGCGCATGCCCAGCGTCTCCCTGGAGACCTCCGTGGACATCGTGGTCAAGGAATGGTCCGTCCTTGAAGACGTGGAGGAGGAGAACAAGCTTCCGCTGACCGGCGAACCTGAACTCGGACTTGTCTGGCCCCTGTACAAGTGGGCCCGCGGACGCCACCTCCAGGACGTCCTGAGCGGCACTGACCTTGCCGCCGGTGACTTTGTCCGCTGGGTCAAGCAGGTGGTGGACCTGCTGGACCAGCTCGCCAAGATCCCCGGCCTCGATCCGCGCCTGGCACGGCTCTGCGCCGAAGCGATCAACCTCATCCGCCGCGGCGTCGTGGCCTACTCGTCCGTCCTCTAGTCACACCTCACCTCTTGCCGGCTGCAACTGGCCTGCACTATCCCAGGAGTCCTGCCTTTATGCCCCGCCCTGATCCCGCACCCCGCAACGCCGACCGTCCCGCCCCGGTGCTGTACCGCAACGGATCCGTGTACACCGCGGCTGACCCGTTCGCCACGGCAATGCTTGTGGATGGGGACACTGTTGCCTGGGTCGGATCGGAGCAGGCGGCCTCGTCCATTGCCGACAGCTCCATGGAAGTCATCGACCTCCGCGGCGCCCTGGTTGCGCCGGGCTTCGTTGACTCACACATGCACCTGACCGAAACCGGAATGGCCCTGGAGTCACTCCAGCTGGGAACGCTCAAGTCGGCCCGGGAAGTGCTGGACGCAGTCGCCGGGGCCGCCGGGAATGGACCGGTGCTCGGCCACGGCTGGGACGAGGCCACCTGGGCGGACCCGGCCCTGCCCAGTGCAGAAGAACTCGACCGGGCCGCTGGAGGCAGGCCGGTCTATCTCTCCCGTGTGGACGTGCACTCGGCGCTGGTGTCAACGTCGCTGGCACAGTCCGCGGACCTTCAGAACCGGGACGGGTACGACGGCGGCGCCCGGGTGACGCGGGCCGCCCACGAGGCA
The DNA here is from genome assembly GCF_029077345.1 of Arthrobacter sp. NQ4. Taxonomy (NCBI): domain Bacteria; kingdom Bacillati; phylum Actinomycetota; class Actinomycetes; order Micrococcales; family Micrococcaceae; genus Arthrobacter; species Arthrobacter sp. NQ4. Next base: position 260,520 of record NZ_JARETC010000002.1, read on the forward strand.
GCACGGCTGGCGACCCGGCAACTGCCGCAGGATGAGCTGAAGCGGCTCCAGGCCCGGGCCCTGGCGGAAGCGGCCGCCAACGGCTACGTCGCCCTGGCCGAAATGGGTGCACCGCACATCGGCGGCGCCCAAGACCTGCGGCTCGCGGCAGCATGGAACGCCGCCGGAACCGGGGAGCCCCTTTTTCCCGAAGTCATGCCGTACTGGGGCGGGCTGGTCTCCTCCGAGGAACAGGCCCGCGCGCTGGTGGCAGAGCTGGGGGCGGGAGTCCGGGGCCTTGCAGGAGACCTGAACATCGATGGTTCCCTGGGCTCGCGCACCGCCGCCCTGCGCGCCGGTTACAGCGATGCCGGACAGGAGCGCGGCACCTTGTACCTGAGCGTGGACCAGGCAGCAGCCCACCTTGCCGCCTGCTCCCTTGCCGGGATCCAGGGCGGGTTCCACGTGATTGGTGACGCCGGACTGGATGCTGCGCTCGAAGCGCTGGACCTTGCCGCCAGGGAAGTGGGGGAGCAGCGGGTGCGCGCCGCAGGCCACCGGTTTGAGCACGTGGAGATGGCCGATGCCGAAGCCGTGGCCAGACTGGCGCACTACTCCGTGACCGTCAGCGCACAGCCCTCCTTCGACGCTGCCTGGGGCGGCCCCGGTGGCCTCTACGAGCAGCGGCTGGGGGACCGAAGCCGGTCGATGAATCCGTTCGCCGCGTTCTACTCGGCCGGAGTTCCCGTCTGTTTCGGCAGCGACAGCCCCGTCACGCCCCTGCGTCCCTGGTCCAGCGTGCGCGCCTGCGTGGAACACCACAACCCGGACCAGCGTATTTCTGCGCGGGCAGCCTTCCTGGGCCACACCCGGGCCGGCTGGCGGGCCGCGCGGCACCCGAACCCCATGGCCGGGCAACTGGTGCCCGGGGCTCCCGCGAGTTTTGCCGTATGGGAGGTGGAGGAACTGATGGTCCAGGTGGCTGACGGGCGCGTTCAGTCCTGGAGCACCGATCCGCGCGCCAGGACCCCCTTGCTGCCGGCGCTGGACACGGGCTCAGACCCGGTATGCCTGCAAACCGTAAAAGACGGTGCCGAACTGTTCGCCAGCCCGGCCCTGCGTTCCTGACCCGGGAATCCTCCGCCCTATAATGGGGAGTTGCGCCTGCGGCCGGCATGCCCGGCACCAGGTGCACCGACCACTTCCACCAGGAAAGGCCCTCTGTGCGCGTCCTTACGATCATTCCCACCTACAACGAACTGGAATCGCTGCCCAAGACGCTCCAGCGCCTGCGGAAGGCCGTTCCGGCGTCGGACGTGCTGGTGGTCGATGACAACAGCCCTGACGGCACCGGCCAACTTGCCGACGGCTTCGCTGCCGAGGACTCCCAAGTCCACGTCCTGCACCGCAAGGGCAAGGAAGGCCTGGGCGCTGCCTACATCGCCGGTTTCAAGTGGGGCCTGGATGCCGGCTACGACGTCCTGGTGGAAATGGATGCAGACGGTTCCCACCAGCCGGAACAGCTTCCCCAACTGCTTGAAGCCGTGGAACAGGGCGCAGACCTGGCCATGGGCTCGCGCTGGGTCCCCGGCGGCAGCGTGGTCAACTGGCCGCTGTACCGCCAGGCGATTTCCCGGGTGGGCAGCACCTACGCCCGGTTGATGCTGGGCCTGCCGATCCGGGACGTGACCGGCGGATACCGCGCGTTCCGCAGGACCACCCTGGAAAAGCTCAACCTGGACCAGGTGGACTCTGTGGGCTACGGCTTCCAGGTGGACCTGGCCTGGCGCGTGGCCAAACTGGGCCTGCGCATCGAGGAACGCCCCATCACTTTCGTCGAACGGGAGCTCGGCGCATCCAAGATGAGCGGCAACATCGTGGTCGAAGCCATGATCAACGTCACCAGATGGGGTCTGGCCGCGCGTTGGAACACGCTGGCCGGAAAGCTGAAGAACAAGCAGGCATAGCCTCGCGGTACTGCCGCCGCTGACGATGTCCGGGCGGTGCCAAAAAAGGGGGCGGCCCCGCACCTTGGTGCGGGGCCGCCCCCTTTTTTGGCGGTTGGCCTTATGCCGAGCGGCGCTCTCCGCGGCGTTCGCGCAGGATGGTCAGGCGGTCCTCGAGGATCTGTTCGAGTTCAGGCAGGGAGCGGCGTTCCAGCAGCATGTCCCAGTGGGTGCGGACTGCCTTGTCGTTGCTGGTGTCCGGCTTTTCGCCGTCAACCAGGAGCGCTTCCTTACCGGTCTTGGAGACCCACACCGGAGGAATTTCCGCCTCGGAGGAGAACGTGACGAAGACCTGCTCGCCATCCGCGCAACGGTATTCGACCCGCTGGCGCGGAGCCGGCTCAACTCCGGACTCGGTCTCCATGCTCTGCGCACCAAGGCGCATGCCCCGCAGGCTGCGATCGCTCATGATTTCTCCCTCTGGTCGGTTCGCGGATGAAATCTCCGCGCTAGCCGGTGGCGCCGTGGCACCGCCGGACTACTTTGTGCACTGTGCTGCATCATAGGATTCAACGCATTGCGAAGCTTGGTTGTTCCAGCTGGTAGTCTCCTGCCGGACAAATACCCAATTATACGTTGGTTATCACTGTTGGAACAAAACGGGGAGGGTTTGGCGTCAACCGCCAAGCCCTCCCCGTTTCCCGTTCAGCTTATGGCTGGGCGCGTTCGGTGGGTGCGTCCTGGAAGAGCGTGCCGCCGGCTGTGCCTTCCGCATTGGTGCCTCCGAGGGCGTTGCCAATGCCCTTCAGGGCTTCCCCGACTTCGCTCGGGATGATCCAGAGCTTGTTGGCGGAGCCTTCTGCGAGCTTGGGCAGCGTCTGCAGGTACTGGTAAGCCAGCAGTTTCTGGTCCGGGTTTCCCTTGTGGATGGCGTCGAACACCTTCTGGATGGCCTGCGATTCGCCGTCCGCCCGCAGGATGGCAGCCTTGGCTTCGCCCTCTGCGGCCAGGATGGACGCCTGGCGCTGCCCCTCGGCGGTGAGGATGGCCGACTGCTTGGTGCCCTCGGCCGTGAGGATTGCTGCGCGCCGGTCGCGTTCGGCACGCATCTGCTTCTCCATGGAATCCTGGATGGAGTGGGGCGGATCGATGGCCTTCAGTTCCACCCGAGAAACGCGGATGCCCCAGCGGCCGGTGGCCTCGTCCAGGACGCCGCGCAACTGTCCGTTGATCTGGTCCCGCGACGTGAGGGCTTCCTCCAGGTTGAGGCCACCCACCACGTTGCGCAGGGTGGTGGTGGTGAGCTGTTCCACGGCCTGGATGTAGTTGGCGATTTCATACGTGGCCGCCCGCGGGTCCGTCACCTGGAAGTAGACCACCGTGTCGATGGACACCACCAGGTTGTCCTCGGTGATGACCGGCTGCGGCGGAAATGACACCACTTGTTCACGCAGGTCCAGGAGCGGCAGGAGCCGGTCCACAAAAGGAATCAGGATGGTCAGGCCCGGATTGAGTGTCCGCTGGTACTTGCCGAGCCGTTCAACAACACCGGCGCGGGCCTGCGGAATGATCCGGACGGACCGGACCAAAACTATGATGACAAAGACGATCAGAACCACCAGCACGATGGCCAGTGCGGTTCCGCCTGCGTTTTCCATACAACTCCTTGTTCCCCAATTGTCAGGCTGTATCAGGCCCGGTGGCCGCCGTGGGCGGTACCGAAACCACTGCTGTTGCGCCGTCGATGGCCGCTACGACCACCGTCTGTCCTGCGGGAAGCACTCCCGCAGCGGAGCGCGCACTCCATATATCGCCGCCGATTTTCACCAGGCCGCCGTCGGACGTCACGGCCTCCATCACCACGGCCGGCTCACCGATCAGACGGTCCACGTTGGTTCGCTGCTCGGAGGGGCCCTTCTTCAGGTGGGACAGTGCCACGGGCCGGACAAAGGCCACCATGAGCAGCGACACGATGCAGAAGATGACTACCTGGAGCCAGGGCTCGGCGCCGGCAAAATCGGCTACCAGTGCGGCGAGCGATCCGCCGCCAAGCATGATGAAAAACAGGTCAAGGGTGATCATCTCGATCACTGCAAACGCCAGGAAAGCCGTGAGCCACAACGCCCACCAGTTTTCCCCAAGCCATTCGAACATTCCTGCTTCCCCCTTCGTCACGGGGGAGCCGCGTCCGCGGACCCGCCAGCAACTGTCTTTTCATCCTAGTCCGCGGACCTGGCCTGTGGGCCGGTTCACAGCGGGTGCCGGGGGATAGTGGCCAAGTCGTTACGGGGCACCGTGGGCAGTAGGCCGAAACACGGACAGCCTGAATTTTGCGTCGGCTTCCACCGGTTCCGGTGAGTCTTCGAGGCGGGCGGCGATCTTGTCCCGGTCAAGGTGGTGGCCCGCCGGTCCCATGAACGCCAGGTCCGCGGCGGCCGCGCGGCCAAGCTTGAGCGGTATGTCCACGTCCAGGGCCTTTTCGGGCTCGAAGTGCCCGGCCAGCGCCTCTGCCAGCCGCTCATCCTTGCCCTCTTCAATGCCAAGCATTCCGGTCACGGCCGCGATGCCCGCCAGGTGTCCGGGCCGCGGTGTCACCACCGCCAGCACCCCCTCCGGTCGCAGGACCCGGGCGAACTCGGCGGGGTTCCGCGGTGCGAAGACCACGGTGACCGCGTCCACCGAGTTGTCCGCCACCGGCAGCGGCCGCCAGATGTCCCACACCAGGTTCACGGCTTCCGGGTTGAGGCGGGCAGCCCGCCTGAGGGCGAATTTCGAGATGTCCAGGCCAATGGCGGACGCCTTCCGCCCCCCGGCAGCTGCAGCATCGAGGATTGCCCGCAGATAGTGTCCGGTCCCCGTTCCCGAGTCAAGCACCACCGCGCCTTCCGGCCGCAGGACGGGTACGACTGCGGAGGCCAGGGCCTGCTGCAGCGGCCCGTAGTGCCCGTTCCCCAGGAAGGCGTACCGTGACGCCACCATCGCGGCGCTGTCCGGTTCGAAAGGTGTGCCTTTGCCCACCAGGAGGTTGAAGTAGCCCTGGCGCGCGGCGTCGAAGCTGTGCCCGGACGGGCACACCAGGCGCGGCTGGCGCGTGGCCTCCGCTTCCAGGTACTCCAGCGGATGTGAGCAGACGGGGCACAGGAGGGGAAGGTCCGCGGAAGGCATGGGAACCAGTTTAGGGCGGGCCGGGTATGCAGCCCTGCCCGCCCTGCATGCGGAGGGAGGCGGTGACCGTCAGCCGAGGGAGATCCCCGCAGGCCCGTCGTCGAAACCCAGCCCTTCCCGTGCCTTGTCAATGCCCGCTTCTGCCCAGTGCGCTGCGTATTCGGCATTGCTGCTCAAAGAGCGAAGCTGGGCGCGGTCTATGTACAGGATGCCGTCGAGGTGGTCCGTCTCGTGCTGCACGATGCGCGCCTGCCAGCCGGAGAACTCACGCCGCTTCGCCGCGCCGTCGGGTGTTATGTACTCCAGCAGCACGGCCTCCGGACGCGCCACCACCGCCTGCAGCCCATTGAGGGAAAGACAGCCCTCATAGAACGACGCGTGCTCCTCCCCAAGCGGCGTGTAATGGGGGTTGAGGATGGCCAGGAAATCCAGCGGACTCCGGTTGCGCAGGGCAGCGGCAACGGGATCGATGTCGAACTGGTCCTCCAGGACGGCGAGCCGCAGGGGGATGCCCAGCTGCGGCGCGGCAAGGCCCACGCCGGGCGCTTCGTGCATGACCTGCCGCATGATCCCGATCAGGCGGTCCAGCTGGTCCGCTGACAGCTGGCCGTCAAAGTCCGCGGCACGCTGGCGGAGCGCCGGGTGTCCGGCCTGGACGATGGGCGGGAGGGATCCGGCGGCCAGGATCCGCTCGACAATCTCACGGATCTGGCCGGCGCCGGCGGTGGTTGGGGGAACAGTCTGGGTCATGGGGACAGCCTACTGGCGGAGGGCGGGCGGGGACGTTGGGTAGGGTCTACTCCATGGCTGAAGATCCGCTCCCTGCAGCGTCCCCGCTGGAACACGTCCTTGAATTCATCCGGGTCCTCGAATCGGGTGGCGGGGCGGCGGACATCCGGCCGTTCCTCTCTGCAGAGTTCGTGCTGACGGAAGCACCGCACCTGTTGGCCCCGGAAGGCTCCACGCGGACGCTGGCGGCGGTGCTGGCCGGTGCTGACCAGAGCCGCGACGTGGTGGAGGACCAGCAGTTCACTGTCCGGCGGACCACATGTGAAGGCGCCCGGGTGGTGGTGGAGGCGGATTGGTCTGCCACAGTGCTGATGGATCTGCGGTATTGGGACCGCGGCGAGACAATCCGGGCCAGGACCTCGTCCGTCTTTGAGGTCAGCAACGGCGTGATCGTGAGCCAGGACAGCTACGACTGCTACTTCCGGTAACCCGGCAAACCGGTCGGTGGTGCGGCCACTAGTTCATGGTGAAACGCCTGGCGGCCCACTGGTTCACTGCCGGAATTGCGGCGGCCGCGGCAACACCGGCGGTACGCATCCGCAGGAGCGGGCCCGGCAGCGGCCTGCCCAGCATCATGTTGATTTCGGCCTGCCGGCGGGCCAGGACGGCAGCCCGCCGCCGGCTCTGCTCGAAGTGCCTGAGTTGAGTGCCCGGATCTTCACCGGCCAGTGCCGCGCAGGCCACCGGCACCAGGTCCCGGGCGCCCAGCCAACCGAGGTTCATGCCCTGGCCACCAATGGGGCTGATCTCATGGGCGGCATCGCCGAGCAGCACCGTCCGTCCGGCGACGGTCCGTTGGGCGATTCCGGACTGCACGTTGAAGGCACTGAGCATGGAGTTCGTGGCCGGATCCGGGCGAATCCCGGTCCTCCGGTGCACCAGCTCCGCAAGGTGGCCGGCCCCTGCCGCCGGTCCGGCCGGGGCGCCCAGCCGCACCACCCAGCGCCGGACGCCACCGGGCAGCGGGAAGGACTCAACGATTCCGTCCGGTTCAAGGAACAGGACAGCTTTGTCCCCGTAGTCCGTGCCGTCGTCGAAATCCCCCATGAGGTAGTGGTCGGGATACGTCTTCCGGACCATCGGGACCCCGAGCGCATCCCGCAGCCGTGACCGGGCACCGTCGGCCAGGACCAGCAAAGCCCCCGTCGCACTGCGGCCGGGAGCCGTGGCACCCGCGCCGGCATCCACCGCGACGGTGACCGTACCGGCGTCGTCCCTGACACCGGTGACTTTCGCACCCCTGACAATTGCCCCGGGGTCCAGGGCGAGGACGCGCTCTTCCAGGAGCTGCTCCGTCCTGTACTGCGGGAGTGCCAGCACGAACGGAAAGTCCCTGGAGACGTCGTCGAACGCCATGGTGCCCACCGTCTTCCCGCGGCTGACCGCCATGCCGGACCGGATGCGGACACCCTCCTGAACCATGGCAGAGGCCACGTGCACGGCGGCCAGGGCCTCCAGGGCCGGCGGGTGGATGCCGATGGCCCGGGTATGCCGGTCCCGCTGCTGCCGCTGCTCAAAGACCCTTACCGAAACGCCTTCCTGCAGCAGCGCGGCCGCCAGGTACAGGCCCACGGGACCGCCGCCGGCGATCAGGACATCGGCATCCATTTCAGCCCTTCCGGCAGGCCAGGACCTGGTGGAAGACCGATGAGTGCTCCACGGACCAGCCCGGGGGAGCGGCTGCGGCAAGCTCGGCACGGGTGTAGCTGCGGCGGATGGACGTCAGCCCGTCTTCCCGGATGAAGGATTTCCGGAACGGGAGGGCGGCCACACCGAAGAGGGAGAATGCGATGGTGCTGCGGATGAGATCGTTGTGCAGCGCCTTGTGTCCGGCGAGGGATTCCGAATCTGCCAGCAGTTGCTTGAGCTCCCGTGACTGGAGGTGGTGCAGCACGTGGTTGGAGATCACGACGTCGAACCTGGCACCTTCGCGGACCAGGTCGCCGCTGTGCGCCTGGCGGAATTCGACGCCGGGCATGGGGGCGCGCCGGCCGGCGAAGGCGGCAGCGCGGGGATCCGGATCAATGCCGGTCACGTGCATGGTCATGCCGTCCCGGTCTGCCCAGCGGGCCAGCATGACGGCGAGGTCGCCACCGCCGGACCCGATGTCCAGGACGGTCACGGGGCTTTGGTCCGGTTTGACCATGGTGCGCAGCTCCCTGTTGTACAGGCCCCGCCAGCCGGACAACACCCGGTTGATGACCCAAAACTGCCGGTAGGTATTGTCCAGGAGCTTTTCATCGCAGTCCGTGCGGTCCATCTGCTCGATGTCCCCGGCGGCGCGCGTTCGCAGCAGAATCCCCATGCCCTGGTGTCCTTGTTAGGCCACGGGTGCTTCTGCGGGCGTCCGGTCCTGGCGCGCCTCCGGGGCGAATCCGGCAGCGTGGTCCTGCCGGACGAGGTCCTGGTTTGCGGCGATGGACTGCCGGAGCTTGGTGAACAGCCCCGTTTCCACGGTCAATCCCGGGCCGAAAGCCATGGAACAGATACGCCCGCCACCGTTGGAATCCCCGGGCAGCAGCGGCTGTTCCAGGATGTATTTGAGGACAAAGAGCACCGTGGCACTGCTCATGTTGCCGTAGTTCCGGAGGATGTCCCGCGCCGGAACCAGTTGCGCGTCGCTGAGGCCAAGCCGGGACTGGACCTTGTCCAGGATGCTGCGGCCACCAGGGTGGATGGCCCAGTGGGGGATCGCGGTGTAGGGGAGTGCCGCCAATTCCGGGTCCTTTGCCAGCAGTGGCTGCAGGGCACCCACGATGTGGTCATCGATGATGTGGGGCACATAGGTGCCCAGGACCATCTCGAACCCATGGTCGCCGATGTTCCATGCCATGGAGTCCTCACCGACCGGGGTCAGGACTGTTTCGAAGTGGTCCAGCTTCAGCAGCGCGGCTTCTTCCGCGCCGGGGCGTGCGGTCACGACGGCGGCGGCGGCGCCATCGGCGAAAAGGGCCGAACCCATGATGGTGTCCGGATCATTGGACGTGCGTACGTGCAGGGAGCAGAGTTCGGCGCAGACCACCAGGACCACCGCGTCCGGGTCGGATTCACAGAACAACTTCGCAGCGCGGAGCGCCGGAAACGCCGCGTAGCAGCCCATGAAGCCCAGGTGATACCGCTGGACGGAAGGACTAAGCCCGAGCTCGCGCACCACCTTGTAGTCCGGGCCCGGATTGAAAAAGCCCGTGCACGACACCGTCACGAGGTGAGTTATGTCAAGTAAATCCAGTTCGGGAGCCGCCTGCAGGGCAGCGCGGGCAGCCTCAACGAACAGCTTGGTGGCTTCCCGGGCGAAGATGTCGTTGCGGACCTTGGTGCTGGGATTCAGCAGGAGCCCGGTGTCCGGGTCATAGAACTGAGGATTGTCCGAGCGTGAGGTGTTGGTGAGTTCGCTGACTGCCGTGAATCTCGTGTCTATGGCTGCGCCGTCAAAGCAGGTGGTGACCAGGCGTGAACCAAGCCGGGAAAGACCCGGCTGCGCGGCGAATACATCACGGGCTTCGGACTGGATCAGTTTTGTCGTCGGAACTGCAGTTTCAAGTGAACGCACGTAGACCGTCATCACGTCATTCTTGACGTGCGCTTTGATAAAGACAATGGTCTTGGCGGTAGGAACAGCGGTTTCGCCACGTAGTTGTCGCGGGATGCAGGCGTAATTGTCCCGGATTGCAGGGCCTGGATTGCTTCGCATCCTGCCCCGCTCCAGGACTCTATACGTTGCGCCGATAATCTACATTATGTCAAGTAGTGTTTCGAACGTCCCCTGGTAGAAGCCATTCCGGCGTGGTCCCCCGCAGTGGTGGTCAATGACGCCTTTGCATCGAGGCCCCGACCACAGCTCCGACTCCGAGCCCCAACGCAAAGCCCCAGAATGGTGTGTGGAAAATCGCCAGCCCCAGGCTGATTCCCAAGGCTGCGCCCACCAGGCTGCAAATCCATAAGGCTTTGTTCACGATCTCTCCGTTATGGGCGGGTGGGCTCAACTACTGCAGCGACCTTACTTCATCCCTATCCGGTACATGCCTAAAAACGGGGAGATCCGCATCGAAATTGGGTAGCTCCCACCCATGCGCCACCGGCCTTGGGCGTCCTAACCTTTTGGACATGGCGGCAGGCCCACCCGGCCCACCGCGGGCGCGCGATGGGGCGGTCCCTGGATCCTCCTTTAGTCATGCAGACGGCGGCGGCGCCCGGTACTCCTTTTACTCCCCAGGACGCCCCCATGCGCGAACTCCCCCGCCCCCACACCTGCCCGCATTCCACGGCTACCTGCCCGGCTTGCCGTTCCGAGATGCGCGACGAAGCCCTGCGGCAGGCTCCCGGCAAACCCATTATTCTGCTGCGCCCCGCACCCGTCACGGTGCGTTCCATGCCGGCAAACGCCTTGGCCTACACCGTGACCGATGTCCTCATTGAGTGGGACGCGGACATGGATTACCACCTGCGGTGGGAGGCAAGCTGGCTTGTCCACCGGGTACAGGCAGCACACAAAGACCGCCACCTCCAGGAAGCGGTCTGACCGCCCGCTCCCCCACCCCGGGCACCGGGACGTCCCAACATGGCAGCCTCCCGTCGGCGGCTAAGCTCGAACCATGAGTTCGTTGAAAACCAAGCCTCCACAGACATCACCGGCACGGGCAGCAGTGGTGGCGGCAGCGGTGGATATGGTGCTGATCCTCGTTTTCGCCGCGATTGGCCGCGATGCACACCACCGTGAGGAGCCCATCCTCGGTGTGCTGTTGACTGCCTGGCCGTTCCTCGCCGGCGCGGCCGCCGGATGGATGATCGCCCGCGTATGGCGGAGCCCCTTCTCCATCACCCGGGCAGGGGTTCCAGTCTGGCTCGGAAGCCTGGTGGGCGGCATGCTCCTGCGGGCATTGACCGGCCAGACAGTTGTCCTGCCCTTCATCATCGTTGCCACGATTGCCCTGGCGGTGTTCCTTGTGGGCTGCCGCCTCCTGCTGGCAGGCGCCTCACGCCTCCGCCGCAGGCCGGGCAGGTAGCGGGCACCAGAAGTTGGGCGGCAGGGTGGCGGCAGGGGAAACGGCACCCGTGTAATAGGCTGGCTGGAGAGAAAAGCCTGCCGTTCCCCAGTGCGGCGGCACCGATTGAAGGGGTACAAACGTGGTTACCGCATTTGTTCTGATCAAGACCGACGCCGCCCGCATTCCGGAGACGGCGGAAGAAATTTCGGCCATCGAAGGCATCAGCGAAGTGTATTCCGTCACCGGCGAATGGGACCTCATTGCGGTAGCCAGGGTCCGCAGGCATGAAGACCTCGCGGACGTCATTGCGGACAGGCTCTCGAAAGTTCCCGCCGTGGTCCACACCACCACCCACATCGCCTTCCGGGCGTACTCACAGCACGACCTCGACGCCGCCTTTTCGCTGGGTTTCGAACAGTAATCCGGCAACCCGGCCGTTAGGCGCGGGAGAGGGACACCCAACGGTCCAGGACGGCAGCGGCAGCACCGGAGTCGATCGAATGCGCTGCACGCGCGAAAGCCTCCTGCATCCGTGTCAGGAACGGGCCCTGTGCTTCGAGGTCGAACGCAACAAGGCCGGCCGCGGCGTTCAGCAGGACCGCATCCCGCGCCGGACCCTGGCTGCCGGCAAGGACGTCGCGGACGACTCCCGCGTTGGCCGCCGCATTGCCGCCGCGAAGCTGTTCAACAGTAGCCAGGCTGATGCCGAGGTCCTGCGGCGAGAAGTGCAGTTCATTGACGGCTCCGTGCCGGATTTCCCACACGGTTGATGGGCCAGTGGTGGTCAGCTCGTCCAGGCCGTCGTTGCCACGGAAGACCAGTCCCCTGCTCCCCCGGCGGGCCAGGACGCCCGCCACCAGCGGCGCCATCCGCGCGTTCGCAACGCCCACCGCCGAAGCCTGGACATTGGCGGGATTGGTCAGCGGTCCCAGGAAATTGAACGCAGTGGGCACTGCCAGCTCCCGCCGGGGCACGGCGGTGTGGCGGAATGACGGGTGGAACACCTGCGCGAAGCAGAACGTGATTCCCGCCTCTTCAGCGTTCCGGGCCACCCGGGCGATCGGCAGGTCAAGCCGGACACCGAGCGCTTCAAGAACGTCAGCAGACCCGGACGACGACGACGACGCCCGGTTGCCGTGCTTAACCACCTTCGCGCCGGCCCCGGCAGCGACCAGGGCGGCCATGGTGGAGATGTTGATGGTGTTAAGTTGGTCACCACCCGTGCCGACGATGTCCAGTTTCTCCCCGGTGATTGCCACGGGGTTGGCGTGGGCGAGCATTGCCTCAACCAGGCCGGAAAGCTCGTCCACCGTCTCGCCTTTGGCACTGAGGGCCACAAGGAATCCGGCAATCTGTGCAGGCGTGGCTTCACCGGACATGATGGTGTCCATGGCCCAGGAGGTGTTCTCCGCAGTGAGGTCATTGCCCTTGATCAGGGCCGAGATCAACCGGGGCCAGGTGTTGCCGGACGCTGTAGTTGCCTGAGAAGTCACTTGCTGATGCTATCGACCGACGGCGGCCACTGACCAATGTGAACGGTTGCGGGAACTTTTCCCGGCGATTTCGCGTCTTTGTAGAAAAAGTCCCCCGAAAAGGCGGTTTGCGTTGGGCAGCACGGACTTTTACAGACATAATGTCTATGTGACATCTGCGACCCATGCCCCCAGTACCCCGGCGCACCCCACGCTGAACCGCCCCAATATGGTTTCTGTTGGAACCGTTGTGTGGCTGTCCAGCGAGTTGATGTTCTTCGCCGGTCTCTTCGCCATGTACTTCACTCTGCGCTCCACCAGTGGGCAGATGTGGGCGGAAGAGACAGCCAAGCTCAACTTCCCCTTTGCGCTCGTAAACACGATCGTCCTCGTGGCCAGTTCCTTTACTTGCCAGATGGGCGTCTTCGCCGCAGAGCGGCTGCAGCCGCGGCGCACCGGAGGTGCACTGCAGTTCGCCCGCTGGGGAATGAACGAATGGTTCACCCTGACGTTCCTCATGGGCGCGTTCTTCGTTGCCGGCCAGACCACCGAGTACGCAATGCTGGTTTCCGAGCACGTCTCGCTCTCCTCCAACGCTTATGGCTCGGCCTTCTACATGACCACCGGCTTCCACGGCCTCCACGTCATCGGCGGCCTGATTGCCTTCCTGCTCATCATGGGCCGGTCCTTCGCCGCGAAGAAGTTCGGGCATTTCGAAGCAACGTCCGCGATCGTCACCTCTTACTACTGGCACTTCGTTGACGTCGTGTGGATTGGCCTCTTCCTGGTCATCTACGTACTCAAGTAGCCAGCTTTGATTCTTTTTCTACAAGAGGCAGAATTTCAGGTAGCGGCTCCCGGAGCCGGCGCAGGATCGAATAAAGGAACCACCACGTGAAGGCACTCTCACAAAAGCGGCGTCACCCACTTGCAGCAATAGCGCTGCTTCTGATGGGGCTCCTCATCACGGGTGGGCTGTACGCCGTGGCAACCACCGTCAACCAGGCCAAGGCTTCGACCACCACGTTCAGCGCAAGCGACACAGAGGAGGGCGGCAAGCTCTTCGCCGCCAACTGCGCCACCTGCCACGGCATGGGCGCCAGTGGTTCCAAGGACGGCCCCTCGCTGGTGGGTGTTGGTGCAGCCGCTGTTGATTTCCAGGTGGGCACCGGCCGCATGCCGATGCAGATGAACGGCCCCCAGGCCATGAAGAAGCCCGTCCAGTTCAATGACGAGCAGACCCACCAGCTTGCAGCCTACGTCGCCTCCCTGGGAGCCGGCCCGGCAGTTCCTGCAGAAGACCTGACAAACGGCGGCGGCGATGCAGCTGCCGGCGGTGAGCTCTTCCGGACCAACTGCGCCATGTGCCACAACGCCGCCGCTGCCGGTGGCGCGCTGACCCGCGGCAAGTTCGCACCCGCCCTTGCCGATGTATCCGGCAAGCACATCTACGAGGCCATGGTCACGGGCCCGCAGAACATGCCGGTCTTCAACGACGCGAACATCACTCCTGAAGGCAAGAAGGACATCATCACCTTCCTGAAGCAGATCGAGACCACCGGTTCACCGGGCGGTGCCGACCTCGGCTCGCTGGGTCCGGTTGCTGAAGGCCTGTTCGTTTGGGTTGCCGGTCTTGGCGTCATCATCGCCTTCACCATCTGGCTCACCTCCAGGACGTCCTGACGTTCCGCAGGAACACACAACTTCTGCTGCCCTGTCAGCAGCTTGAAATTAGAAACTAACCCGGCAAATGCCGGGACGAGAGAAGGATGAGGCGAATTATGGGCAACCATAGTGACGGCAGTCCGAACCACTCGGGCACCGTAGCTACGGCTGGTCAGAATGAGGTGGAGAAGTTCCAGGATCCTGGAATTCCCCCGCATCGTTTGCGCCTGGCTGACACGGACCCGAAGGCCGCAAAGCGGGCAGAACGGCAGGTCGCCTTACTATTTGGCATTTCTGTTGTTGGAACCCTGATCTTCCTGGTGGCGTACTTCGCCATTGATCTGGGTGATGACTCCAGCATCGCCACCATCCGGCTCCAGAACGCCCTGCTCGGCGTTGGCACTGCCTTCGCAATGCTGGGTATCGGTACCGGTATCGTGCACTGGGCCAAGGCCCTGATGCCCGACCACGAAGTCTCCGAGGAACGCCACGCCATCCGTTACGAAGAGGACCGCCAGGCTGCGGTGCGCATCGTTGACGACATCGTGGAAGAGACCGGCATCAAGCGCCGCCCGCTGATCCGCAACACCCTCCTGGGTGCGGTCGCACTTGCCCCGCTTCCCGCCGTCGCCATCTTCGGTGACCTCGGACCCCGTCCCGACGACAAGCTCGCGCACACCATGTGGGCTCCCCAGGACGGAAAGCGCAAGCGCCTTACCCGCGACCCCGATGGAACCCCCATCAAGGCCTCGGACGTCACCATCGGTTCGGCCTTCCACGTCATTCCCGAGGGCCTGAACGAACTGCAGGAGGGCAAGCTCAACGAGAAGGCAAAGTCCGTTGTGCTCCTCATGCGCCTCGATCCCGCGTCGCTGAACCCCTCCAAGGGCCGCGAAGAATGGGGTTACAACGGAATCGTTGCCTACTCCAAGATCTGCACCCACGTTGGCTGCCCCGTTGCTCTGTACGAGCAGCAGACGCACCACCTGCTGTGCCCGTGCCACCAGTCCACCTTCGACCTCACGCAAGAGTGCAAGGTGATCTTCGGCCCCGCCAGCCGTCCTCTCCCCCAGCTGCCCATCGCAGTTGATGACGAGGGCTACCTCGTCGCTACCAGCGACTTCCATGAACCCGTAGGACCAAGTTACTGGGAGCGTGATTCGCATGAGCGCAGCATCAACAGCTGAGCCGGCATTCGTCGCCAAAACCAAGGCAGGCCGGATCACCGACTTTGTCGACTCACGAGTTGGCGGCTCCGGGATCCTCCGCGAGTTCGGCCGCAAGGTCTTCCCCGACCACTGGTCTTTCATGTTCGGTGAAGTGGCGCTGTACTCCTTCGTCATCCTGCTGCTGTCCGGAACGTTCCTGACGCTCTTCTTTGATCCGTCCATGGCGGAGACCCACTACGACGGCGGCTACATTCCCCTTAAGGGAGTGGAAATGTCGGTGGCGTACAGCTCCTCGCTGAACATCTCCTTCGACATCCGCGGCGGATTGTTCATGCGCCAGGTGCACCACTGGGCAGCCCTGCTGTTCGTGGCATCCATCGCAGTCCACATGCTGAGGGTCTTCTTCACCGGCGCATTCCGCCGCCCGCGTGAAATGAACTGGGTGGTGGGCAGCGTCCTGCTGATCCTGGCCATGGCTGCAGGCTTCACCGGGTACTCGCTTCCCGATGACCTGCTGTCCGGCAACGGCCTGCGCATCATCGACGGCGTCATCAAGTCCATCCCGGTCATCGGAACGTACATCTCGTTCTTCCTGTTCGGCGGGGAATTCCCCGGCACGGCCATAATCAGCCGCCTCTACATGCTGCACATCCTGCTGGTGCCGGCGTTGATCCTGCTGATGATCGTCCTGCACCTGTTCATGGTCGTGGTGCACAAGCACACGCAGTACCCCGGTCCCGGCCGCAACGACAACAATGTTGTCGGTTACCCCCTGGGTCCTGTTTACGCAGCGAAGGCCGGTGGATTCTTCTTCATCGTCTTCGGCGTGATCGCCCTGATGGCGGCATTCTTCACCATCAACCCGATCTGGAACTACGGTCCGTACGACCCCTCCCCGGTGTCGGCCGGTACCCAGCCTGACTGGTACATCGGTTTCGTCGACGGTGCCCTGCGACTCATGCCCGGCACACTCGGCAACTGGCACGTGGAACAGATCTTCTTCGGTCACGTGTTCACGTTCAACGTGCTCCTCCCGGCCCTGGTCCCCGCTGGCATCCTGTTCACTGTGATGTTCACCTACCCGTGGATCGAGCGCTGGATCACCAAGGATGACCGCGAGCACCACGTCCTGGACCGCCCGCGCAACGCCCCGACCCGTACGGGCATTGGTGTTGCCGGATTCATCTGGTACTGCGTGATGTGGGCAGCTGCAGGTTCCGACCTCATTGCCACCCACTTCCACGTGTCCCTGAACGACGTCACGTACTGGCTCCGTGCCCTGTTCTTCGTCGGACCGATCATCGGCTTCATCGTTGCCAAGCGTGTTGCCCTTGCACTGCAGCGCAAGGACCGGGAAATCGCCCTGCACGGCCGCGAGACTGGCCGTATCGTCAGGCTCCCGCACGGCGAATTCATCGAGGTGCACGCCCCGCTGGATGAGTACAAGCGCTACAAGCTGGTTGGCTTTGAATCACCCGAGGTCATCCCGGCCCTGCCCAACGAGCACGGTGTCGTGACCCGCAAGGAGAAGCGCCGCGCGTTCCTCTCCCGCTGGTTCTTCGAGGACCGCGTTGCTCCTGCTACCCCTGCAGAGCTTGAAGCAGCCCACGGCCACGGCCACGAGGCAGTTGAAGCAGCAGAGGGTTCCAAGAGCCTGACGCACTAAGCGACGATTGATACAGGAAGGGCCCGATCCTATGGATCGGGCCCTTCCTGCTTTAAAAGTTCTCCTGCGTGCGCCGCCAACGGCCCATGGCTGTGGCCTGCCGGCGTGCTGTCAGTGGTTGCGGGCGCGGCGCGCTCCCGGCCGCTGCAGTGGCACCCACAGCTTGTACCGGTCGGCCCTGTAGTAGGACACTGAATAGTCAACCATCGCCCTTGCCACAAAGGCGTGCCGCTGGATCTTCAGCAAGGGCGCACCCACCTCCACGTTGAGCAGGCGTGCCGTCGACGGGGAGGCGGCGGTCGCCTCAATCATGTCCTCGCCCCACTCCATCACCAGGCCAAACTGTTCGCTCAGGACGTTGTAGAGCGACGTGGGTGGCTCGCCGTCGAGCAGGCCCGGGACGCGGTGGGCCGGGATGAAGTTCTCGTCCACGCTCATCGGTTCCCCGTCGGCCAGCAGGAGCCTGCGGAACCGGACCAGGGGTGTGCCCTCGTCCAGCTGGAGTTCACGGGCCAGGAACGCGCTGGCGCCGATCTGCTCAA
This sequence comes from Arthrobacter sp. NQ4, assembly GCF_029077345.1. Lineage (NCBI taxonomy): Bacteria > Bacillati > Actinomycetota > Actinomycetes > Micrococcales > Micrococcaceae > Arthrobacter > Arthrobacter sp. NQ4. Next base: position 277,898 of record NZ_JARETC010000002.1, read on the forward strand.
AGCTCAGCACCTTGGCAGCGGGCACCATGCCGCGCCTCTGCATCTCTTCGCTGTAGGACGTGAGCTTCACCTGCAGGTCGAGTTTCGGGCGCCGGACAAAGGTGCCCAGGCCCACTACGCGCTCGATGACCTCCTCCCCTACCAGGGCGTCGATGGCCTGCCGGACCGTCATCCTTGCCAGTCCAAACCGTTCGGCAAGGTCACGTTCTGATGGCAGCGCCGATCCGGGCGGGCACGACTGTGCGATGTAGCTCCGCAGGATCTCCCGAAGTTGCACGTAGATGGCCGTTCCGCTGGTGCGGTCTATTTCACCCGTGATTGCCGTGGCGCCAGCTGCCATGATCTTCTCCTGCCGTTGGTTTCCCCTCAATTTTAGGACGGTCTAGACCAGTCCCGGGACGCGGACGCTCTTTCGCGCGGCAGGCATGGCGGCCGCTATATTTGGTCTGGAAATTTTGCCAGCAGACGGATGGGGCCGTCTTTCGTATAAGGAGTCCCTTTGCCAACACAGAAGGCCGTGGTGGCAGCGCCGGTAGGCCTGCATGCACGTTCCGCCGCGGTATTTGTCCGGGCTGTCACCGATACAGGGCTTCCGGTCACCATCAGCAAGGCGGGCGCGGCGAAGGTGGACGCCCGGTCCCTGCTCCAGGTGATGGCCGCCGACTTTGCACAGGGGTGTGAGGTGGAGCTGTCCGTCAGCGAAGCCGCGCTCGAGGACGACCTGGGACGTGAAACCGTGGAGGCGGCCCTTCGGGACCTTCGCGTACTTTTGGAGTCCCAGGGGGCCGGCTGAGAGCCGTAAAAACCCCCTAACGACGTCGGGCCCCACCATATTGGTGGGGCCCGACGTCGTTATTCTTATTGCTTGCCTAGTGTGCGTGGTCTCCGCGGCTGTATTCGTACACCCAGCCGACGAGGGCTACGATGGCGATCCCGCCGGCGATGAAGATGACCCAGGCGCCAACTGCCAGGCCCAGGAAGCCAGTGGCGCAGGCGATACCCAGGACCAGGGGCCACCAGCTCCAAGGGCTGAAGTGCCCCTGTTCGCCGGCGCCCTCGTGGATTTCCGCATCGCTGCGGTCCTCGGGACGAAGGCCTACGCGCTTGCCGGTGAAGCCCAGGTAGGCGCCGATCATGCCGGCCAGGCCGGCCACGAGCAGGATGCCCAGGATGCCCACCCATTCGCTCCAGTTGGTCAGGAATCCGTAGACCAGCGAGACGGGAACGAAAAAGAAGACTCCGGAGCCAAAGATCCAGGATTCGATTTTCACTGTGCGGTGTCCTTCTGGTCGGCGTTGCCGAGTACTGCCGCTGCGGGAGCCGGCGAGTCAACGGTGTGGACTTGGCGGAGTTCCGGGTGGTGCAGGTCCAGGGCGGGACGTTCGGAACGGATCCGGGGCAGGGACGTGAAGTTGTGGCGCGGCGGCGGGCAGGACGTGGCCCACTCGAGCGAAGCACCGAAGCCCCACGGATCATCGACCTGGACCTTTTCGGCCTTGCGCCAGGTGATGTAGACGTTCCAGAAGAACGGGATGAGGGACGCGCCCAGCACGAAGGATGCGACGGTGGAGAACTGGTTCATCCACGTGAAGTTGTCCTCCACGAGGTAGTCCGCGTACCGGCGCGGCATGCCCTCGACGCCCAGCCAGTGCTGGATCAGGAAGGTGCCGTGGAAGCCCAGGAACAGCAGCCAGAAGTGGATCTTGCCCAGGCGCTCGTTGAGCATCTTGCCGGTCCACTTGGGCCACCAGAAGTAGAACCCGGCGAACATGGCGAACACCACGGTGCCGAACACCACGTAGTGGAAGTGCGCCACCACGAAGTAGGAGTCCGAAACGTGGAAGTCAAGCGGCGGCGAGGCCAGGATGATGCCGGTAAGACCACCGAAGAGGAAGGTGATCATGAAGCCGAGGCTCCACAGCATCGGCGTCTCGAAGGTCAGCGACCCGCGCCACATGGTGCCGATCCAGTTGAAGAACTTCACGCCGGTGGGCACTGCGATGAGCATGGTCATGAACGAGAAGAACGGCAGCAGGACGGCGCCGGTGACGTACATGTGGTGGGCCCACACCGTGACCGAGAGGGCCGCGATGGCGATGGTGGCGTAGACCAGGCCCTTGTAGCCGAAGATCGGCTTGCGGCTGAACACCGGGAAGATCTCCGAGACGATGCCGAAGAACGGCAGCGCGATGATGTACACCTCGGGGTGTCCGAAGAACCAGAACAGGTGCTGCCAGAGGACGGCACCGCCGTTCTCAGGATCGAAGATGTGTGCACCGAACTTGCGGTCCGCGCCGAGGGCGAACAGGGCGGCGGCCAGCGGCGGGAAGGCCATCAGAACCAGGATCGCGGTGATCAGGGTGTTCCAGGTGAAGATCGGCATACGCCACATGGTCATGCCCGGAGCACGCATGCAGATGATGGTGGTGATGAAGTTGACCGCACCGAGGATGGTGCCGAAGCCCGACAGGGCCAGGCCGAAGACCCACAGGTCTCCACCAATGCCCGGGGTGAACGTGGTGTTGGACAGCGGTGCGTAGGCGAACCAGCCGAAGGACGCAGCGCCCTGCGGCGTAATGAAGCCGGAGACGGCGATGGTGGAGCCGAACAGGAAGAACCAGAACGCCAGTGCGTTCAGACGCGGGAACGCGACATCGGGCGCGCCGATCTGTAGCGGCATGATCACGTTGGCGAACCCGGCGAACAGCGGGGTGGCGAACATCAGGAGCATTACGGTGCCGTGCATGGTGAACAGCTGGTTGTACTGTTCCTTGGTCTGCAGGATCTGCATGCCGGGCTCGAAGAGTTCCGCACGGATCAGCAGGGCCATGACGCCGCCGAGGCAGAAGAACACGAAGGACGCGATCAGGTACATGTACCCGATGGTCTTGTGGTCAGTGGAGGTGATCCAGTTGACGACGATGCGCCCCTTGGATTTGGGTACCACGGGAGCCGACAGGACCCCCGTGGGTGCGGATTGGGTGTACGTAGCCACGTCGCTCCCCTTACTTGGTTTCGTTCAGGTTCGGGTTGCGGTCGTACTCCACGCCGAGCAGGCCGGTGTTGCCTTCAGCCTTGAGCTGGTCCATGTGGGCCTGGAATTCAGATTCCGACACCACCTTGACGCGGAACAGCATTTCGGAGTGGTACTCGCCGCAGAGTTCGGCACACTTACCGTCGTAGGTGCCCTCTTTAGTGGGGGTGAACCGGATGTAGTTGGTCTTGCCGGGAATCATGTCGCGCTTCTGCAGGAAGGCGGGAACCCAGAAGGAGTGGATGACATCGCGGGCGTTGAGCTCGAGGTCAACGGACTTGTTCACCGGCAGGTACAGCGTGGGGAGCTGTTCCTTGTCGATGGTGTTGCCGGTGAGGTGCGCCTGGACGCCGGCCTCGTGGAGGTCTTCCTGGATGACATCGCCGGACTTGTAGTTGAAGTCCCAGGCCCACTGCTTGCCGCGGACGTCCACGACGACGTCGGCAGGCTGTGAGCGGTCATCGATGGCCTGCTGGTCACGGTCCGTGAAGTAGAAGAACACCAGGACCATGAAGATCGGGATGGTGAGGTAGAAGACTTCCAGCGGAAGGTTGAAGCTGGTCTGCCGCGGGAAGCCCACGGTTCCCTTGCGACGCCGGTAAGCGACCACGCACCAGATGATCAGGCCCCACGTGATGGCGCCGACCACGAGCGCAGCAATCCATGAGTTGACCCAGAGGTCCATGATGCGGTCGGTGTTGCTGGTGGTGCCACGTTCAGTGGGCATCCACCCTTTCTCTACCTCTGGCGAACATCCGGTCAAAACCAACGCGCCGGCTATAGCCAAGCTTGAGATCGTGGTGATCGTTTTGCGTCGGCTGCCGGTTCGGTTCTGCGAACTCACAGACGGCCCTTCCTACTTGTTGCTGTTGTCCGGGCAGCCATCGGCGCTCCGGGCACAAAAAAGTTTTACTACTCGGTGTAGAGCTTACCGCTCCCCCGGGCGTTTCGCCCACATGTCGGCGCCGAGCCCCCGTGCCGTTTTATGCGGCAGGAAGCCCGGCGCCGACATCAGGCGAAATAACCGGCCTAGTGGAATGAATCGCCGCAGGCGCACGAGCCGCCGGCGTTCGGATTGTCGATGGTGAAGCCCTGCTTCGAGATGGTGTCCTCGAAGTCGATGCTTGCGCCGCTCAGGTACGGCACGCTCATTTTGTCGATGACGACCTCGACTCCGTCAAAGTCGCGGACGGCGTCTCCGTCAAGGAGCCGCTCGTCGAAGTAGAGCTGGTAGATCAACCCTGAGCATCCGCCGGGCTGCACGGCCACGCGCAGGCGCAGGTCCGTGCGGCCTTCCTGCTCGAGGAGGCTGCGGACCTTGCCGGCGGCGACGTCGGTCAGGTTGACCTCGTGAACGGGCAGTTCGTCGCTGGCCACGGTGGTGGCGGTGCTGTTTTCGTTGGTTGAGGTGCTCATTGGCCTACCTTCTTAGGACGGTCTGGCGGCGTCGCCGTAACGGCGCCTGCCCCTACAAATACGGTATGGGCTATAGCTACATGCTACGCGCGGCAGTCCTGTAGCTCTAACTCCTGGCGTAACCGTCAAAGCACGCCGGTTGTTCCCTGGAAGCAGGGCGGCCGCCCGCACGCCGAAAGCTGCTCACTCCCCTGCGGTGAGGCCCTCGCTGTTCAACCGGGCCAGCATGAGCGCCTCCGCCAGAATGGCATTGCGGAAGTCACCGATGTGCAGCGACTCATTGGCACTGTGGGCCCGCGAGTCCGGGTCCTCCACGCCTGTAACCAGGATCTGCGCGTTGGGATACAGGTCGGTGAGGTCGGCAATGAAGGGGATGGACCCGCCAATGCCGGTTTCCACGGCCGGAACCCCCCAGGCCTCCCCCAGTGCCCACATGGCCACCGTTGCCGCGGCGGATGACGTATCGGTCTGGAAGGGGTTGCCCGCCTCCCCCGGCGTGAAGACCACCTTTGCACCGAAGGGCGCGTTGGCCTCGACGTGCCTGCGCACCGCTTCCATGGCCTCGGCGGGAACCTGGCCCGGCGCCAGCCGCAGGCTGAACTTTGCCCGCGCACGTGGAAGCAGTGTGTTGGATGCCACGTCCACGGCGGGGGCATCGAAGCCGATGATTGACAGCGCCGGCTTGGTCCACAGCCGCGAGGCGATACTTCCCGTTCCGGCAAGGCGGACGCCGTCGAGTACGGACGCGTCGGCCCGGTAGTCCGCCTCCGGCATCTCGACGGCAGCCGTGTCGGTGGCCACCAGCCCTTCGATGGCAACGTTTCCGTCGGCGTCGTGAAGTGTGGCAATCAGGCGGGACAGCAGGGTGGGCGCATCCAGGACCGGCCCTCCGTACATGCCGGAGTGCACCGCATGGTCAAGTACCTGCACCTCGATGGTGCCGTCCACCAGGCCGCGAAGGCTGGTGGTCAGGGCCGGTATCCCGACTTTCCAGTTGCTGGAGTCAGCCACCACAATGACGTCGGCCCGCAGCAGTTCACGGTTCGCCTCCAGGAACGTCCGGAATGTGGGTGACCCCGCTTCTTCCTCGCCTTCGATGAAGAACGTCACGCCCAGCCCCAACGAGCCGGCGACGACCTCGGCAACGGCGGCGTATGCGGCGACGTGGGCCATGATCCCGGCCTTGTCGTCCGCGGCGCCCCGGCCGTAAAGGCGTCCGTCTTTTTCGACGGCGGTGAAGGGCTCCGTTTCCCACAGGGATTCGTCGCCCACCGGCTGGACGTCATGATGGGCGTACAGCAGGACGGTGGGTTTTCCTTCGGCGGCAGGACGGCGGGCGACGACGGCCGGCCCACCGGGCGTACCGTCGGCTTTGTCCACGGTCAGCACCTGGACCTCTCCGATCCCGGCACCCCGAAGGAGTTCCGCGACGGCCTCGGCGCTTCGCTCCAGGGGGGTGCGCTCAAAGCTGGGCCAGGCAATCCCGGGGATGGCAACGAGCTCCTTGAGCCGTGCAAGTGTCTGGTCGAAGGAACGGTCTACCGCTGAACGAAGATCTTCCGTCCTTCCGGTAGCTTCAGGGCCTGGTCCTGCCGTGGTGGTGGTGGTGCTGTGCGGGGTTGCCGCGGGTGATGGAGTCATGGCCAAAACATTACCCCCGTCACATTCGGGTGCCGGCCGGGGCAGGCGCGGAAGCAAGCAGCGGGCACGCCGCTGCAAGGTATTCTGGTCAGGTGTTCGGACGTAGAAAAGAAGCGCCCTCGGCGCAGGAAACCATAGACCAGCAGGCAGCGGAGGCAGCGGCGCGGCAGAACAGTGTGGCGGGCAAGGGCGCCCCGACCCCCACGCGGAAGGCCCAGGAGGCCGCCCGCAAGCGGCCGCTGGTGCCCGAGGACCGCAAGGCCTCCAAGGCCGCCGAACGCCAGGCCGTGCAGGACCAGCGCCTTAAGATGCGCCGGGCCCTGGACACCGGTGACGAGAAGTTCCTGCCGCTGCGCGACAAGGGGCCCCAGAAACGCTTCGCCCGCGACTTCGTGGACGCGCGTTTCAATCTCGGGGAATACCTGATGTTCGGTGCGTTGGTGTTCGTGCTGGTGTCCCTGGTGGTCCCGGCTTCCAGCGACATGATGATCTACGTCCTTGGCGCTTTCTGGGTCATGTTCCTGGCGGTCTTCGTGGACGTCTTCATTCTGTCCCGCAAGCTCCGCAAGCGCCTGGCGGAAAAGTTCGGGCAGGTGGAGGGCGGCACCGTCTGGTACGGTTCCATGCGGTCCCTGCAGTTCCGGAAGCTGCGGCTGCCCAAGCCCCAGGTCCAGCGCGGACAGTACCCGGCCTGACCCCACAAAATTAAACAACAGACACCCCGGCGGAAATACCGCCGGGGTGTCTGGTTTAAAGCGCCTTCCCCGTCACGGGAGGCATCCGGCAGGGCGCGTCAGGACCGCCACGTCCGCGCAAGCTGCTTGTTGATCCGGGCTGCCCAGAACGGGCCCTCGTAGAGGAAAGCGGTGTAACCCTGCACCAGGGTCGCGCCGGCGTCGAGCCTGTCCTGGACATCCCGGGCCGACTCCACGCCGCCCACCGACACGAGGGCCAGGGCGTCGCCGGTGGCGTGCTTGAGCCGCTTCAGCACCTCGAGGGAACGCTCCTTCAGGGGAGCGCCGGACAAGCCGCCTGCGCCGCATTTCTCCACCTCTTCGGCCGGCGAGGACAGTCCTGCGCGGGCGATCGTGGTGTTGGTGGCAATGATGCCGTCCAGTTTCAGGTCCAGGGCAAGGCGCGCCACGTCGTCGATGTCCTCGTCGCTGAGGTCGGGTGCGATCTTTACCAGCAGCGGTACGTGGCGTCCGGCGGCGCGGTCAGCTTCCTGTCCAACGGCGGTCAGCAGCGGACGGAGCGTTTCCACGTCCTGGAGCAACCGCAGTCCCGGGGTGTTGGGAGAACTGACGTTGACCACCAGGTAGTCGGCGGCAGGCGCCAGGCTGCGGGCGCTCACCAGGTAGTCGTCCACGGCGTCGGCAAGTTCCACCACCTTGGTTTTGCCGATGTTGACGCCGATGACCGGACGCACCGCCGGGTAGCGGCGCTGAAGCGCGGCCCGCGCGGCCTTAAGCCTGGGCGCAACGGCCGACGCGCCGTCGTTATTGAAGCCCATCCGGTTGATGACGGCCCGGTCCTGGACCAGGCGGAACAGCCGCGGCTTTTCATTGCCCGGCTGTGCCTGCCCGGTGATGGTGCCCACTTCAATGTGCCCGAATCCAAGATCGGTGAGCGCCTCGATACCGTGCCCTTCCTTGTCAAAGCCGGCAGCCAACCCGAACGGCGACGGGAAAGTGACGCCAAAAGCGGTGGTCTGCAGGGACGGAGCAGGGGCGGTCAGCTTCTGCAGGACCCGTCCGGCGCCCGACGCATGCGCGAGACGGATGCCCTTGAATCCGATCTTGTGGGCGCGCTCGGCGTCCATCCATGAAAAGGCCAGCCTGAAGAAAGTGGGATAAACGCGCATGCCTCCAGTTTCCCGTCTCCGGGGGCGCCACACCAAAACGGAGAAGCTGCCCCACGGGCGGCGTGCCCCGGCGCGCCGGTCTAGCATGAGGTCATGCAGTGGCAGCAGGACATCCTGGGCGCGGATTTCGAGTCCCACACCTTCGCGGCCGCCGGCCCCGACGGGGTGGCACGGACGGCAACCCTGGTCCGGCTCCGGCCGGATCCGGACAGCCGCGTCGCCGACGGCCACCGCCGTGCCGTGCTTTTCCTGCACGGCTGGAGCGATTATTTCTTCAACGTGGACCTGGCGCGGTTTTGGGCCTCGGCCGGTTACGACTTCTACGCACTGGACATGCACAACCACGGACGGAGCCTGCGCCCGGAGGCTCCGGGCGGTTATGTGGCGGACCTCGCCGCCTACGACGCCGAAATCGAAGAAGCAGCCCGCATCATCCGCCTGGAGGGCGCGCCCGGACCTTTGGCGCTGATGGGCCATTCCACCGGCGGGCTGGTGGCGGCCCTGTGGAGCAGCGGGCATCCGGAAGCCGTTTCACTGCTGATCCTGAACAGCCCCTGGCTGGAGATGCACGGGAGTTCGCTGGTGCGGCGCGCCGCGTCCAGCATGGTCCGTCCCGTGGCCCGCTTCCGCCCGCAGGCGGTTCTCCGGCTCCCGGAGCGAGGCCACTACTGGCGCACCATCAGCAGCGCGGCCGACGGCGAGTGGCCGGTTGATGAGCGGTACCGGCCCCGCATGGCATTCCCGGTGCGCGCAGGCTGGCTGCGGGCGGTACTCGCCGGGCATGCCCGGGTGGCCCGCGGCCTGGAAATCGAGGCGCCGATTCTGGTCCTGCTCTCCAAGGGAAGCGCGAACGGCCTGCTCTGGTCCGAGGAAATGCGCCGCACCGATGCCGTCCTGGATGTGAATATCATCGGTACCCGCGCACTCACGCTGGGCCGCACGGTGACCATCGAGCGGATTGACGGTGCCCTGCACGACGTCTTCCTCTCGCCGGAGCCGATCCGCACCGATGCCTATTCGCGGCTGGCCCGGTGGCTGCGGGCCTATGGGCAGGGCTAACCCGCCTGGGGATCCGCCGGTGCAGCGGCTGCATCAACGGCACCGCCATACCGGCGGTCCCGCCTGGCATATTCTTCGACGGCGGCCCAGAGGGTCCGCCGGTCAACATCCGGCCACAGCGTGTCCATGAAGACGAACTCCGCATACGCGGACTGCCAGAGCAGGAAGTTGGACAGCCTCTGCTCCCCCGAACTGCGCAGGAAAAGGTCGACGTCGGGAAGATCGGGCTCATCCAGGTACTTCTGGATGGTCCGCTCGGTGATGGCGCCCGGCTTCAGCCTGCCGGCCGCCACGTCTTCGGCAATCGCGGACACGGCGTCGGTGATCTCGGCCCGGCCGCCGTAATTAACACACATGGTCAAATTACAGGTGGTATTTGCCACCGTGAACTGCTCGGCCTCCTCCAGCTCCCGGATGACTGAACCCCAGAGGCGCGGCCGGCGACCGGCCCAGCGTACCCGGACACCCCAGTCGTCCAGCTGGTTCCGCTGCCTTCGAAGCACGTCCTTGTTAAATCCCATCAGGAAGCGCACCTCCTCCGGTGAACGCCGCCAGTTTTCCGTGGAGAACGCATAGACGCTGACATATTCGATGCCCAGTTCGATGGCTCCTGCCATGACATCGAGCAGCGCGGGCTCCCCCGCCTTGTGCCCCTCGATCCGCGGCAGCCCGCGCTGGTTGGCCCAGCGGCCGTTGCCGTCCATGACGATTGCCACATGCCGGGGGATGAACTCAGCCGGGATGGACGGTGCCACCGCACCGGAAGGATGCGGGTAAGGGGCCACCACGGGGTGGGTACGCTTCCGGGGGGCGTTGTTCTTTTTTCCCAGGGCCACTGTCAGCTACGCTCCACATGTTTGAGGGACTTCAATACTCGTTCCAGATGCCACTGCAGGTAAGCGGCCACCAGGCCGGCGGCCTCCTTGCGGTGCTGCGGCAAGGACGCGTCCGCGGTGCTCCAGTCCCCGGTCAGCAGGGCCGCCAGCAGGACCACGGTTTCGGCTGCGGGGGCCGGTGACCCGGGCGGCCGGCACTGTGCACAGACCATGCCGCCCAGAGGCGCGGAGAACGCCGTGTGCGGGCCCGGCATGCCGCAGCGGGAGCAGTCGGTGAAGCTGGGGGCCCAGCCGCCGGTGGCCAGGGCGCGCAGCAGGTAGGAGTCCAGAATGAGGCCCGCCGCATGCTCGTCACGGCTCAGCGCAGCGAGGGCTCCCACCAGCAGGTTGTACTGCGCGGTGCCGGCCTCGCCGTCCACGTCCGTCAGTTTCTCGGCGGTCTCCGTCATGGCGGCGGCAACCGTGTACCTGCCGTAATCCGCGGCGATGCTTCCGCCGTAGGCGCCTTTGGCGACGGCCTGCGTGACGATGTCCAGCGTGCGGCCGGAGACCAGTTGCAGGTCTGCCACCATGAAGGGTTCAAGCCGGGCACCGAAGCGGCTGCTGGTGCGGCGCACACCCTTGGCGACGGCGCGGACCTGTCCATGGTGCTTCGTCAGGAGGGTGATGATCCTGTCCGCCTCGCCCAGCTTGTGGGTACGGAGCACCACGGCGTCGTCCCGGTAGGCCCGGGAGGCAAAAGACTGTTGGACCACGTTCTATCTTCCCATCCTGCCCGGCGGCGCGCTGCCACGCCACGGGGGTGCCGCCGGTTGGTCCCGGCGGCACCACCTGCAGGTATCAGGCCCGGGCATCCCGGATGGCACGGTTGACCGCCGAGATGACGGCCTTGAGGGACGACATGCTGGTGTTCGCGTCGATGCCGACACCCCACAGGACCCGCTCCCCCACGGCGCATTCGACATAAGCAGCCGCCGCGGCGTTGCCGCCTTCAGACAGCGCGTGCTCGCTGTAGTCCAGCACCCGCACGTCCACGCCGTCCTCGTGGAGGATGTTCAGCAGTGCGGCGATGGGACCGTTGCCCGTGCCGGTACGGCTGACCTGGGCACCGTCGATGGTGAGTGCGGCGTGAAGCGTCATGCCGCCGTCGGCGTCCGTTTCCGTCTTGACCCCGCCCAGGGAGTAGCGTCCCCACTGCCCTTCGGACTGGCCGGACGGCAGGTATTCGTCCTGGAAGATCTGCCACAGCTGTGCTCCGCTGACCTCGCCGCCCACGGTGTCGGTGCGGCGCTGGATAACGCCGGAGAACTCGATTTGTGCGCGGCGCGGCAGGTCCAGGCTGTGCTCGTTCTTGAGCAGGTAGGCCACACCGCCCTTGCCGGACTGCGAGTTCACGCGGATGACGGCCTCATAGCTGCGGCCCAGGTCCTTGGGGTCAACCGGCAGGTACGGAACCTGCCAAGTGAAGTCGTCCACGGCCTTGCCTGCAGCGGCGGCGTCGCGCTCCAGGGCTTCGAAGCCCTTCTTGATCGCATCCTGGTGGGAACCCGAGAATGCGGTGAATACCAGGTCGCCACCGTACGGCGAACGCTCCGGTACCGGCAGCTGGTTGCAGTACTCAACGGTCCGGCGGACGTCGTCGATGTTGGAGAAGTCGATCATGGGATCGATGCCCTGGACGAACATGTTCAGGCCCAGGGTGACCAGGTCCACGTTTCCGGTCCGTTCACCGTTTCCGAACAGGCAGCCTTCAATGCGGTCGGCGCCGGCCATGTAGCCCAGCTCGGCGGCAGCCACCCCGGTTCCGCGGTCGTTGTGCGGGTGCAGCGAGAGGATGATGCCTTCGCGCGGGTGCAGGTGCCGGCTCATCCACTCGATGGAATCGGCGTAGACGTTGGGGGTGGCCATTTCCACTGTGGCCGGCAGGTTGATGATCACCTGGCGGTCGGCGGAGGCTTCGAACACATCGGCCACCGCGTTGCAGACCCGGACGGCGTACTCGAGTTCGGTACCGGTAAAGGACTCCGGCGAGTACTCGTAGGTCACGTGGGTGTCCGCGAGCGTTTCCTCATACTTCTTGCACAGGCGGGCACCCTGCAGGGCGATGTCCAGGATGCCGTCTTCGTCCTGGTTGAACACGACGCGCCGCTGCAACACGGACGTGGAGTTGTAGAGGTGGACGATGGCCTGCTTGGCGCCGACGAGGGACTCGTAGGTCCGCTCGATCAGGTGTTCCCGGGCCTGGGTCAGGACCTGGATCGTGACGTCATCCGGGATGTGGTTGCCCTCGATGAGCTGGCGGACAAAGTCGAAGTCCGTCTGCGATGCCGACGGGAACCCGACCTCGATCTCCTTGTAGCCCATGCGGACCAGCAGGTCGAACATCTTCATCTTGCGGGCGGGGCTCATGGGGTCGATCAGTGCCTGGTTGCCGTCGCGCAGGTCAACGGCACACCAGCGCGGGGCCTTGGTAATCACCTTGTCCGGCCAGGTGCGGTCCGGCAGCTCGACTTTGATCTGGTCCTGGAACGGCGTGTACCGGTGGGCGGGCATTCCTGAGGGCTTCTGTGCGTTTCGCATGATGTTCGTGGCCTTTTCTATCGATCTTCAGTGAAAGGGTGGCCGGGCAACACAAACTCCGCAGCGAGGGTGGGCCGTGCGCTAGATAGCGTCTGTGGCCTCGCCGCGGCAGCTAAGGAGAAGGAGCTCTGCACGCACACTTTGAGGGTAACACGGGTGCGTAAGATGAAAGGGCACTACCGTCCGTAAAGTCCAGCATGCAGACGCCTTCCGGTGTTCCGCCCGGCAGCAGCGTCCCAGCAAAGGAGTTGCAGTGCCCATTTCGGGGATCGATCTTTCCACCATTGATCACACAGTCCGGCCGCAGGATGACCTCTACCAGCACGTCAACGGCGCGTGGCTGAAGGCCACCGAGATTCCGGATGACCGGCCCTTGGAGGGCACCTTCACCGCCCTGCGTGACGGGTCCGAGATCGCCGTCCGGGACATCATCTATGAAGCGTCGGCCAAAGGCGACGACGCCACGGGGATCGAGCGGAAGATCGGCGGGCTGTACAACAGCTTCATGGACGAAGCCACCGTTGAGGGCAAGGGCATGGAGCCCATCCGCGGGCGGCTCGCGGAGGTTTTTGCCACGGCCTCGGTCCCGGAACTCATTGCCCTGGCGGGCCGGTTGTTCCGCGCGGACGTGGGCGGGTTGTTCTATATCTATCCCGCCCCTGATGCGGGCAACCCCGACCGGGTCCTGCTGTACACCGGGCAGGGCGGCCTGGGCCTGCCCGACGAGTCCTACTACCGGGAAGAGAAGTTCGCCCCGATCGTCGCCGCCTACACGGCGCACGTGGAGAAGATGTTTGAACTGGCCGGCCTGGCGGATCCGAAGGGCGCCGCGGAGCGCGTGGTCGGGCTGGAGACAAGGCTCGCATCCCACCACTGGGACAACGTCACCCTCCGGGATCCGCAGAAGACCTACAACCTGAAGACGGCAGACGAAGCCACCGCACTCTTCCCCCTCTTCGCCACCTGGTTCGAGGCCGCGGGAATCGACGCTGGCAAGCGCACGGAAATCGTCGTCAGCACCCCCGACTTCTTTGCCGGCGCCGCCGGGCTCCTGGACGAAGTACCGGTGGCCACCTGGCAGGAGTGGCTGGCCATGCGCGTCGTCAGCGCGGCGGCGCCGTACCTGTCCTCCGGGTTCGTGGATGCCAACTTCGCGTTCTACGGCACCACCATCAGCGGCACGCCCCGCAACAAGGACCGGTGGAAGCGCGGAGTGGCTGTCGTCGAGGCCGGACTCGGGGAGGCCGTCGGCCAGATCTACGTGGCCCGGCACTTCCCCGAGTCCCACAAGGCACGGATGCAGACCCTGGTGGCGAACCTCATCGAGGCGTACCGCCGCAGCATCAATGACGTCAGCTGGATGGGCCAGGACACCAAAGCCGAGGCCCTGCGCAAGCTGGAGGCGTTCCGCGCGAAGATCGGCTACCCGGACGAGTGGATCGATTACTCGGCCGTGGAGATCGACCCCGACGACCTGCTGGGCAATGTGGAGCGCGCGCACAATGCCGACGTCGACCGTCACCTTGAGGAGGTGGGCAAGCCGGTGGACCGGAACAAGTGGCTGATGACGCCGCAGACGGTCAACGCCTATTACCACCCCATGATGAATGAAATTGTGTTCCCCGCGGCCATCCTGCAGCCGCCGTTCTTCACCGCCGACGCCGACGACGCCGTGAACTACGGTGGGATTGGGGCCGTGATCGGCCACGAGATCGGACACGGCTTTGATGACCAGGGTTCACAGTTCGACGGCGGCGGGGCCCTTCGCAACTGGTGGACGGAGCAGGACCGCCAGGCCTTCGAGGCGCTGACGGCCCGCCTGGTGGCACAGTTCGATGCGCTCTCCCCCACGGCCGCGCCCGGGCACCACGTCAACGGCCGGCTCACGCTCGGCGAGAACATCGGCGACCTGGCAGGGCTGACCATCGCCTACAAGGCATACCGGATCAGCCTGGACGGCAAGGAGCCGGAGGTTCTTGACGGCCTGACCGGGGAACAGCGCTTTTTCGCGTCCTGGGCAGCTGGGTGGCGGCAGGTCATCCGGCAGGAGGAGGCCATCCGGCGGCTTGCCACCGATCCCCACTCCCCCAACGAATTCCGGACCAACGCCATCGCGAAAAACCTCGACCCGTTCCACGAGGCATTCGATGTTACCGAGGACGACGGAATGTGGATGCCCCCCGCTGAGCGCGTGAGCATCTGGTAGCTGAACAGCAAAAATGGGCCCCGCCATTGGCGGGGCCCATTTTGTTGCGGAACAGATTTGTCCGTGCAGGGAAGACCGGCTGTTACTGCCGCACGATCAGGTCAGGATTCGCCTGCTGGCACACCTTGTCCCCTGCCGTCTGGTTCACAATGTCCTGGGGCAAAGCCGCGGCGGCTCCGCCTCCTGCCCCAAAGGCAGTGCCGGTGGTGAAGTCGCTGCCGACGTACACCTGCACGCCTGCCACGCCCGGAGCAGGGATCATGAGGGTGGCCGGAATTCCCAGCAGCGCCGCCACATCGGCAGCAACGTCGGCAAAGCCATTGCCGTAATACACCGCGGTCTTGGCCACCGGCTGCGCGAGGAACTGGCCGGTCTGGGCGAAGCCGCCTGCGACCAGCGCCTGGACAAGCTCCTGGGCACGGCCGTTGATGCCACTTCCGTTGGCGACGGTCACGGGCTGGATCGCTTTGTTGTAGGGCGGCACGGGCGTCGCCGTCTCAGTGGGGGCAGGAGGTGCTGCCGTTTCGCTGGGCGACGGTGTGGTGGGCGCGGTGGGATCCGTCAGGTCCACATTCTTGCGCATTGCCGAAAAGAGCTGCGCACCTGCGGGTTCTGCGATGACCAGCCTGTTGGGGTCCACGGGCGCCGGTGTGGTGGGCACCGCGACAAATGCCACCTTGCTGATGTCGATGTCCTTGAGCCGGTTGCCGATGGTCAGCAGCGTGGGAACGGACGCAAGACCGTTGTCCACTGTCAGGTTCTGGGTCACGACGTCGGCGATCTTCAGCATTTTCGCGGGGTCGGAGAGGGTCCCGTCGTCCTTGATCTTTCGGGTCAACGATGAGAGGAAGCCCTGCTGCGCCTTGATGCGGCCCAGGTCGCCGCCGTCGGCAAAGGCATGACGTGTGCGCAGGTAGGCAAGTGCCATTTCGCCCTGGACGGACGACGTTCCGGCAGGCAGCCGCAGCCGGGAGTCGGGATCGTACACCGCGTCGCTGATGCACACATCCACCCCGCCCACGGCGTTGGACAGTTCCTTCACGGCGTTGAAGTCGGCCATCATGAAGTGGTCAACCTGCATGCCGGTGAGCTTGTTGACCGTGTCCACGGCGCAGCCGATGCCGGCCTCGCTCATGGCCTCATTGATCATCACGCCGGTGCGGGCAGGGTAGTCCTTGTTGGTCTTCCTGTCCTTGCAGTCCGGAATGTCCACCAGGAGGTCCCGGGGAAAGCTGATGACGTTGACCCGCTTGTTGTCCTCGGAGATGTCCATCAGCATCATGACGTCCGACTTGCCGTAGCCGGTGGAATCGTCGGCGGTTCCGTACTCTGAGTTCTTCCCGTCCCGGGTGTCCGAGCCGAGGATCAGGATCTGCAGGCGTCCGGTGGCATCGTTCCCCGGGGACTCGGTGCTTTCGCCGCCGGCGTTCAGCGGGGCCTTGGAGATGTTGTTCTGGAGCCGGAAGAACCAGAACCCGGCGAACGCGGCAGCCGCCACCAGGACCAGGGCCACCACGCCGGTGACGGCCTTCAGCCACAGGGGCATGCTGCGCAGGGGGCCAAGGTGCCGTGCGGCACCGACGTCATGGCTGTCCGCGTGACGGGACGCCGGTCCCGGTCCGGCTGACAAGTCAGCCTCGTTGTCGCGGTTATCGCGGCCTCGACCCACGTGGTGAACCTTCCTCTAAAAACGAAATCCGGTCCATTTTAGTGGTCCAGTCTGGAGAACATGCCGGGAACGCCCCAGGGCGGAGCGTTTGTACGGGTCAGAAACCCAGTTTGACCAGCTGTTTCGGGTCGCGCTGCCAGTCCTTTGCCACCTTGACGTGGAGGTCGAGGTAGATGCGCGTGCCCAGGAGGGCTTCGATGCCCTTGCGGGCGTTGGTGCCGACTTCCCGCAGCCGGGCCCCGCCCTTGCCAATGATGATGGCTTTCTGGGAGGGACGCTCGACGTAGAGGTTGACGCGCACGTCCAGGAGGGGGTTGTCGTCCGGCCGGTCCTCCCGGGGGACAATTTCCTCCACCACGACGGCGAGGGAGTGCGGGAGCTCGTCCCGGACCCCTTCCAGGGCTGCTTCGCGGATCAGTTCAGCCACCATTACGGCTTCGGGTTCGTCGGTCAGTTCCCCGTCCGGATACAGGGGAGGCGACGGCGGCATGTGGCTGATCAGCACGTCGGCGACCGTTTCCACCTGGAAACCGTCGGCAGCGGAAACGGGAACGATGTCCTTCCAGCCGTCCTCGCCCATCACCTCGCGGCCGAGCGCCGCCACGGCAAGGAGCTGTTCGGTGAGCGCCTGCTTGTCCACCAGGTCAGCCTTGGTGACGATGGCGATCACAGGTTTGCGGCCGACGGCGGCAAGCTGCGCGGCGATGAACTTGTCACCGGGTCCGATCTTCTCGTTGGCAGGCAGGCAGAATCCGATGGCGTCCACCTCGGCGAGGGTGTCTGCCACGAGGTCGTTCAGGCGCTTGCCGAGCAGGGTCCGGGGACGGTGCAGGCCCGGTGTGTCCACCAGGATCAGCTGGGCGTCGTCGCGGTGGACGATGCCGCGGATGGTGTGCCGCGTGGTCTGCGGTTTGGCCGAGGTGATGGCCACCTTCTTGCCCACCAGTGCGTTGGTCAGGGTGGACTTGCCCGCGTTGGGCCTGCCGACCAGGACGGAAAAACCGGCGCGGAAACCGCCAAAGTCGTCCGGTTCGGCAGCCTTATTTTTCTTGCTCACGTGGAACTCCCTGCTGGGTTGCTTCGGCCTCTTCCAGGAAGCCTTCAAGGTCAGTCTCTACTCTTGGTACGGGTGCCGCAATGATGTGGCTGACCCGGTTCCGCCGGCCTTCCAGCCGGTCCGCCCGCAGCGATACGCCCTGCACGTCCACGCTGCTGCCCACGATGGGAACGCGGCCCAGCGCCTTGGCGAGGAGGCCACCCACGGTGTCCACCTCGTCGTCGTCGATCTCCAGGTCGAACAGCTCGCCCAGGTCGTCGATGCCCATCCGGGCGCTGACCCGGTAGGAGCCGTCTCCCAGGGCCACGGCTTCGGCGCTCTCGGTATCGTATTCGTCCACGATCTCGCCCACGATCTCCTCGATCAGGTCTTCGAGGGTCACCAGGCCGGCAGTGCCGCCGTACTCGTCGATCACGATGGCTACGTGCGTGGACTCCTTTTGCAGTTCGCGCAGGAGGTCGCTGACGGGTTTCGACTCCGGCACGTAGCGGACCTCGCGGGCCAGCGACTCCACCAGGGGCGGCGCCTGGTCCGCTCCCAGCTGGTGGATGACGGCCGCAACGTCCTTGAGGTAGACGATGCCGAGGATGTGGTCGGTGTTCTCGTTGATGACCGGGATCCGCGAGTATCCCGAGCGCAGGAACAGGGACATGGCCTGGTGGAGGCTTGAGCCGGCGTCGATGCTGACGATGTCCGTCCTGGGAACCATGACGGCGCGCACCAGGGTGTCCCCAAAGTCGAAGACCGACTGGATCATCTCGGCTTCGGTGTCCTCGATCATGTCGGACTCACTGGCCCGGTCCACGAGTTCCCGGAACTCCTGTTCACTGAAGAACGCGTCGTCACCTCCGGGCGCACCGGGAGCCGCGGAGCTCCCCAGGGCCACGAGCCATCCTGGAATGGGCCCCAGCACGCTGGTGAGGAACCGGACCATCGGTGCGGTGAAGCGGACCACCGCGGTGGAGTGCAGCCTGCCGAGCTGCCTGGGTGAAACACCCACGATCACGAACCCCAGGAGGGCCATGATGCCGGTGGCCACCAGGCCGGCGACCCAGACGTTGTCCAGCAGGCTGGCGATCAGGACGGCGACGGCAACGGCCGAGGCCATCTCAAACCAGACGCGCCAGAAGCGGAGGGCCCGGGTGTGGGCAACAGGTTCCGCAAGGATGCGGCGCATGGCGGTGCCGCGGCTCCTGTGGAGCGCCTGTTCAGCGTCGTGCCGGGGAAGGAAACTGAAGGCGGCCTCGGCCGCTGTCAGCAGGGCCGCGACGGCAAGGAAAACCAGTGCCACCGCGACCAGGAGCAGTTGCGTCACTGGGTCGTCTCGGCAGGTGCTTCTTTGCCGGTGAAGCCGGACAGGAGTTCCCGCTGGAGCCCGAACATCTCCGCCTTCTCTTCCGGTTCGGCATGGTCGTAGCCCAGCAGGTGAAGGATTCCATGCGTGGTGAGCAGCAGCATCTCGTCCTGCAGCGAGTGGCCCGCGTTCCGGGCCTGCACCGTGGCCACCTGCGGGCAAATGGCGATGTCGCCCAGCATGCCCTGGGGCGTGGGCCGGTCAGGGGTCCCTGGAGTCAGCTCGTCCATGGGAACCGAGAGCACGTCCGTGGCTCCCGGTTCGTCCATCAGCTCGATGTGCAGCTTCTCCATGGCCGGTTCATCCACCAGGAGGATGGAGAGTTCAGCCTGCGGATGGATGTAGAGCTGCTCAAAAATGTACCGCGACAGGGCCACGAGCCCCGACTCATCCACCTGGACGCCGGACTCGTTGTTCACCTCTATGCTCACGCGTGTTCCCCCCGTTTTTCGCGGCTTGCTGAATGTTTGACGCGGTTCCGCTGGGCTTCATCCCAGATGCTGTAGGCGTTGACGATGTCGCCAACAAGCCTGTGCCGCACAACGTCGGCGGCATCCAGAACAGAGAAGTTGACGCCCTCGATGCCCTGCAGGATTTCTTCGACGATCCGCAGCCCGGAACGCGTTCCGAAGGGCAGGTCCACCTGGGTGACGTCTCCGGTGACCACCATCCTGGATCCGAACCCGAGCCGGGTGAGGAACATCTTCATCTGTTCCGGCGTGGTGTTCTGGGCCTCGTCAAGGATGATGAAGGCGTCGTTGAGGGTGCGGCCGCGCATGTAGGCAAGGGGCGCCACCTCGATGGTGCCGGCCGCCATGAGCCGCGGGATGGATTCCGGGTCCATCATGTCGTGCAGGGCGTCGTAGAGCGGGCGCAGGTAGGGATCGATCTTGTCGCTGAGCGTGCCGGGCAGGAACCCGAGCCGCTCCCCCGCCTCCACCGCAGGGCGCGTCAGGATGATCCGGCTGACCTCTTTCTGCTGGAGTGCCTGGACGGCTTTCGCCATGGCGAGATAGGTCTTGCCGGTGCCGGCCGGGCCGATGCCGAAGATGACCGTGTTGGCATCGATGGCGTCAACGTAGTTCTTTTGGTTCAGCGTCTTGGGCCTGATGGTCCTGCCACGGCTGGAGAGGATGTCGTGGGTGAGCACATCCACGGGATTCTGGAGTGACTGGGTGCGCAGGAGGGCAACCAGCTGCTGCAGCACCGCGGGCGTGATGACCGTGCCCCGGGCCACCAGGCCACGGACTTCCTGGAGGAGCCGCATGATGCGGGGAACGTCACTGACGGGGCCGCTGATGGACAGTTCGTTGCCACGGGCATGGAAGTTGACGTCCGGGAACTGCTCTTCGATGAACCGCAGCGCCTCGTCATGGCTGCCGAGCGACTGAACCATTTGGTCGGAGTTCTCAAAGAGGACTACTTCGGTCCGGATGCCAGGCAGGGAGTGCGGGAATTCCCCCGGACTGCCGTCGCCCGTGTTGAGCCGGCGCTTACCATTTGCTGATTCAGTCATGGTGCTGGCCCGCAGGCCCGTGGTCCCCTCGAAGATCGACATCATTTGTTTGCTTCGGCTGATGCCGGCGCCCCTTGCACGGTGCTCCTTGCCCAGCGATCCCTTTATCTTACGCCAGCAGCCGCCCCGACTGGGCACTGGAACGCAGACCAGGCGGGTCACCCCGCTGCGCGCGGCACCGGCCCCTCAGCCAGGGAAGTGGACCCGCAAACGGGTAAGAATGCCGCGTTAGGTATCAACTTCATATCGGCCTCATATCGTTCCCGTTGCAGTTGCGGCCGGGGAGGCCAAAGAGCGGCTGGAGGCACCCTCCCCTGTGCAATGCTGGAAATCCAGCGTCTGCTGGAACGCCAGGCCGCCAGGGGGATCGGCCCGCCACGCCAGGAAAGGACTAGGCAGGACAGTGCCGGAAACCTCTGTGCCCGAACGGGCAGGACGACCGATGGGCCGAGTGCGCCCTGCCGTCCTCGCAGGAATCCTGGTGCTCGTTCCCGCCCTTGCAGCCTGCACCGCCGAGAACGGACCAACGCCCTCCGTCACCTCCGCCTCAGTACCGGCCACAGGCGGCACCATGCCGGACGCGCCAGCCACCAGCGCCCCGCTGGAAACCACCCAGTCCTCCAATAAGGCCCCGGTGTACTGGATTGGCCGCAGCGGAGGGAACATCTTCCTCTACCGTGAGTTCCGGGACGTTCCGGAACAGGAGAACCCGGTGACACGGGCACTGCGCGCCATGATGTCGGAGAAGCCGCTGGACCCCGACTTCTTTACGCCGTGGCAGAACCCGGACAAACTTGCCACCTCCATCTCGGGCAAGGACATCATCACGGTCGACGTCTCGGCCGACGCCTTCAACAGCAACCTCGACGCCGACATGGCCGCCCGCGCCATCCAACAGCTGATCTACACGGCAACCGCTGCCGCTGCCAGTTCGGGCCTGATCGACACAGGGCAGCAGGTCCGGGTGCGGATCCTCGTGGACGGCCACACGGACTATGTCGCGTTCGGAAAAGTCCAGCTGGGCGCACTGATGACCCGGGCAGCCGGGCTGGTGGCGCCGGTGTGGATCATTGATCCGCAGGAAAGCACCGAGGAACCTGCCGGCAGCGTAAAGATCACCGGGCGCAGCACGTCGCCGGGAGCAAAGCTCCGCTGGCAGATCCTGCAGTCCGGGGACGGCGGCAGCAAGGCCCCGTTCCTGACCGGTGAAACCACGGCCGGCGCCGGGCAGGGGCAGGCGGGCGTCTTTACGCTGGCACTGACCTTGCCGGCCGGCGACTATGAGCTCCGGGTGGCGCAGGCAGGGTCCGGCGGGGAGCCGGACCGCAACGAGGACACCAGGTCCTTCAAGGTCAGGTAGCCGTCCACCGGCCAAGGATGTCGCTTGCAAGCACGACGGCGGCAGGCCCGGCCGTGGAGGACCGCAGGACGTGGTGCCCCAACAGGGCGGTCACAGCGCCTTTGTCGCAGAGTTTCGTTACTTCCCGCGGGCTGATTCCGCCCTCCGGGCCGACGATCAGCAGGACTTCCCGGATTCCGTCGTGCCCACTCCCCTGCCACGCTTCCAGGACGGTGCGCAGCGGACGCACGGCATCTTCGTGGAGGATGACGGCCAGGTCTGCACCCTCCACGGCGGCGGAAAGCCCGGCAGTATCGACGGCGGCCCGGACCTCGGGGATCCAGGCGCGCCGCGCCTGCTTGGCGGCGGCGGCCACGGTGGACTCCCACTTGGCGTGGGCGCGGGCGGCCCTGTCACCTTTCCAGCGCACAATGGACCGCTCCGACTGCCAGGGTATGACAGCATCGATGCCCAGCTCGGTGGCCGTTTCAATGGCCAGTTCGTCGCGGTCGCCCTTGGCCAGGGCCTGAACCAGCACCAGACGGACGTCCGGCCTGTCTTCCATTGCCAGTGCGCCGCACTCCACTTCAAGTCCCGTGGGCGCGGCGGAGGAGACCGTGCCGCTCATGCGCGCGCCGGCGCCGTCGACAATGTCCACCGCCTCGCCCGGAGACAGGCGTTTGACGGTGACTGCATGCCGGGCCTCCGCCCCTTCGAGGACAAAGAGCTGGCCGGGCACCATGCCCGCCAGTGAACCGGCGGAGGTGAAGAAGACGGGGTTGCTCACCGCTACAGGTTACCGAGCCGGTCCCGGAGCTTGGCGAACATGCCGCCGCTGGCGGCGAGCTTGCCCTCGGTGATCTGTTCGCCGCGGAGCTTGGCGAGCTGCCGGAGGAGGTCCTCCTGTGCCGGGTCGAGCTTGGCCGGAGTGTCCACCTGGAGGTGGACCTTCAGGTCCCCGCGGCCGTATCCCCGCAGGTGCGTGACACCCAGGCCACGCAGGGTGATGATCTCGCCGGACTGTGTTCCGGGCTTGACGTCGATGTCCTGGGTACCGTCGAACGTTTCCAGGCTGACGTCCGTGCCCAGTGCAGCCGCCGTCATGGGGATGTGCAGGGTGGCGTGGAGGTCATCGCCTTCCCGCACGTAGGTGGCGTCATTGTTGACGCGGATTTCCACATACAGGTCACCGGTCGGTCCGCCTGCAGGTCCGGCTTCGCCCTGCCCGGCGAGCTGGATCCGGGTTCCGGTGGCCACACCGGCGGGAACCTTGATGGTCAGCGACCGCCGGCTGCGGATACGGCCCTGGCCGCTGCACTCGTTGCAGGGATCCTTGATGACCGTGCCGAAACCTTCGCAGGTGCCGCAGGGGGCGGCCGTCATGACCTGGCCCAGGATGGAACGCACGGCCCGCTGGACCTGGCCGCTGCCGCCGCAGATGTCGCAGCGCTCGGGGTGGGTGCCGGGCCGGCAGCAGGATCCGTCACAGGTGGGGCAGACCACGGCAGTATCCACTTCGAGCTTCTTGTTCACGCCGAACACGGCGTCGCGGAGGTCGATCCGGACGCTGATGAGGGCGTCCTGGCCGCGGCGGACGCGGGAAGCCGGGCCGGAGGTGCCACCGGCGCCGAAGAAGGTGTCGAAGATGTCCTGGAAAGCAAAGCCCTGGCCCGCGTAACCGGCACCGCCGAAGCCGTTGTCCGTGCCGTTCTCGTTGCCTGTGGTGTCGTAGATCCTCCGCTTTTGGGGGTCGGAAAGGACCTCGTAGGCGTGAGTTACTGCCTTGAAGCGTTCTGAAGCGTCCGCACCGGGGTTTACATCCGGGTGAAGGGTGCGGGCCAGTTTGCGGTAGGCCTTTTTGATCTCTTCGCCCGTAGCTTCGGGTGAGACTCCAAGGACGTCATAGTGGCTGCTCAAAGTTCGTATCTCTTCCTTGTTGTACTGCGTTCAGTTTGGGCGGCCCCGCTCTGTGTTCCGGTCCGGAAAAGGCTCCGGCGGCGAAGAGTCAGGGCCCCAAAATCCTGGAAAGGTAGCGGGCCACAGCCCTGACGGCGGCCATGGTGGTGGGATAGTCCATCCTGGTTGGGCCGAGGATCCCTACCTTCGCGGCGCTGTCCGGGCCGTAGCCGGTGGCCACGACGGAGGCTTCGGCAAGGCCGTCATAAGGGTTTTCCCTTCCGATACTGACGGCGACTCCGCGGTGGTCCTGGGCCATTTCGCTCAACAGCCGCAGCATCACCACCTGTTCCTCCAGTGCCTCGAGCACGGGGCCGATGCTGAGGGGGAAGTCCACGTTGGACCTGGCCAGGTTCGCTGTCCCGGCCATGACCATCCGGTCCTCCCTGGTGTTTTGCGCCAGCCCCTCGAGGCCAAGTGCCAGGGCGTGCGCGGCCTGGCACTGGCCGTGCGCGGTGCCGGCCACGACGGCGGGGAGCGCCTTGGCCAGCTGGCTGAGCGGAGTTCCGGCGAGTGCGGCAAGGAAGCGGGTACGGAGCGCGGCCAGGGCGTCGTCGCCAAGGTCCTGGCCGACGTCGATGACCCGCTGCTCCACCTTGCCGCTGTTGGCAATCAGCACCACCAGCACCTTACGGGGGGCCAGGAGCACGAACTCGATGTGGCGCACCAGTGCCTTGCTGAGGTGCGGATACTGGACCACAGCCACCTGGTTGGTCAGCTGCGACAGCAGCCGGACGGTGCGGTCCAGGACGTCGTCGAGGTCGTCTGCGCCTTCCAGGAGGGACTGGATGGCCCGGCGCTCCGCTGCCGACAGGGGCTTGACGGCCGAGATCTGGTCGACAAAGAGCCGGTAGCCCTTGTCCGTGGGAATCCGGCCTGCACTGGTGTGCGGGGCCGTGATCAATCCCTCGTCTTCAAGGGCCGCCATGTCATTGCGGATGGTTGCACTCGAAACGCCAAGATGATGCCGTTCGACCAATGCCTTTGACCCGACCGGTTCGCGGGAGTGGACGTAGTCCTCCACGATGGCCCGCAGCACTTCCAGTTTGCGTGGCTCGCTCACTCTCCACCTCCATCCATGGTCCGGGGCGCATGCCCCGCCAGGCGCCACCACTGTTAGCACTCGACATGCCTAAGTGCTAACAGTCTATTATGCCTCGGCCCGTTGTTAGCATTGGTACCGCTCCGGGCGAAATTCCGGTGCGGAGGACCTAGCGCTAGGCGGATTGAATCCATGGATTACCAAAACTGGGGGCCCCGCGGCATTTCCGCCCCGGCCAAGGCGGAATTGCCCGAGGTGCCGGTGGAGCGGGGCATGGTGCTCGAGGATGTCCAGTCGGGCTGGGTAGGCGCCGTCACCCGGGTGGAAAAGTCCGGCGGCATGCACGTCGTGGCGCTGGAGGACCGCCGAGGGAAGTCCCGGTCCTTCAAGCTCGGCTTCGGTTTCCTCCTTGAGGGCCGCCCCATCCGGCTGATGCCTCCCGCCGCCCGGCCGGCAGCCTCCGGCCCCGCCGCCGGCAGGACAGCCTCAGGCTCCGTCCGGGTCGCCGGCCAGCGGGCCCAGGTCGCCAAGGCAAGCCGAATCTGGGTGGAAGGCAAGCACGACGCCGAACTGGTGGAAAAGGTCTGGGGAGACGACCTTCGGGTGGAAGGCATCGTCGTCGAACCCCTGCACGGCATTGACGACCTCACCGCTGCAGTTGCCGCCTTCAAACCGGGGCCGGGCCGTCGCCTCG
Organism: Arthrobacter sp. NQ4; assembly: GCF_029077345.1. Lineage (NCBI taxonomy): Bacteria > Bacillati > Actinomycetota > Actinomycetes > Micrococcales > Micrococcaceae > Arthrobacter > Arthrobacter sp. NQ4. The sequence goes on from NZ_JARETC010000002.1 coordinate 303,161, forward strand.
GCGTGCTCGTTGACCACCTCGTCCCTGACTCCAAAGAGTCCCGGATAGCCGACGCCGTCATGGCATCCCCCGGCGCGGCCGGAAATGTCCTGATCGTGGGCCATCCCTATGTGGACGTCTGGCAGGCAATCCGGCCCGCGGTCCTCGGGATCGACAAATGGCCTGCCGTGCCGCGCGGACAGGATTGGAAGACCGGAATCCTGAAGGCCTTTGGCTGGCCGCACGCCACCAAGGAGGACATCGGGCTGGGGTGGCAGAAACTGCTGGGCGCGGTCCGTACCTATGCGGACCTGGAAGCGTCGCTGCTGGGGCGGGTTGAGGAAGTCATCGACTTCCTCACCGTCCCCTGAAGGCCGGGCCCCGGCCCGGGAGCCAGTATTCTTGGTAGTGCAGCGCCTTTTCCGAAGGCCGCTGCACACCGCGCCCGTACATGAAGTCAGCACCACTTGCACCTCCGAAGGAACAGACTGTGGCAGAAAACGCACGTGATCACAGGGACGGCCAGGGCCGTTCCGAGTACCATGGCGTCCCCGCCAATGCGCTGCCGCTCACGGCCAGCGAAGACCGCCAATGGGCCACGCTCGCGCATTTCGGCGGGATACTGGGGTGCGTCCCCTCGCTGCTGATCTACCTGATCTTCCGTGACCGCGGCCCGTTCACCGCGCAGGAATCCAAAGAAGCGCTGAACTTCAGCCTGCCGCCCACCATCGCCGCCGTGCTGGCCAACATCCTGGTGTTCATCCCTTATGTGGGAAACATCTTCGCGGTCATCGCCACCCTGATCTGGGTGGCGCTCACCTGCTTCTCCGTGGCAGCAGGGATCCACGTCAACAAGGGCCAGCCGCACCGCTACCAGTACAACCTGCGCTGGATTAAGTAGCCGCGCCTCCCCGCGGGGCCACCGGCCCCGCGGTACGGGCCCGACGGACGTGGGTACAGTCAGTCGGGCAGGATACGGCGGACTACCGCGTCCGCCAGGAGCCTGCCCTTGAGCGTGAGGACCAGGCGGCCCTGGAAGGCAGCGGCAGGTTCCACCAGGCCGTCCGCAATCAGGCCGGCTATTTGGTGCCGTCCGGCTGCGCTTAGAGTGGAGACTTCAAGCCCTAACTGCAGGCGCGCCTCCAGCATCACCCGCTCCAGGTTCCTGGTGTCGGCATCCAGGGTCTCCCTGCCCGCCGCAGGCGACAGGCCCTGGGACAGGCGGTTCGCGTAAGCGGACGGGTGCTTCACGTTCCACCAGCGCACCCCGCCCACGTGGGAGTGCGCGCCGGGGCCGATGCCCCACCAGTCGTCGCCACGCCAGTAGGCCAGGTTGTGGCGGCACGCGTGCTCCGGGCTCCGCGCCCAGTTGCTGACCTCATACCAGCCGAGCCCGGCTTCGGTGATGAGCTGGTCGGCGAGTTCGTACTTGTCGGCGTGGTCGTCGTCGTCAATTCCCGGCACCTCGCCGCGGCGCATCTGCGCGGCCAGCTTGGTCCCGTCCTCGACAATCAGGGCGTAGGCGCTGATGTGGTCCGGCTGGTAGGAGAGGGCAGTCTCCAGGGAGTGGCGCCAGTCCGCCAGCGACTCCCCCGGCGTGCCGTAAATCAGGTCCAGGCTGACATCCAGCCCGGCCTCCCGCGCCCACTGCACCACCTGCGGAACGCGGCTGGGCGTGTGGGTGCGGTCCAGGACCTTGAGCACATGCGGAACGGCGGACTGCATGCCGAAAGAAATCCTGGTGAAGCCCGCCTCCTTGAGGACGGCGAGGGATTCGGGGGTGACCGAATCGGGGTTGGCTTCGGTGGTGACCTCGGCTCCGTCCTCGATGCCCCACTGGTCAATGGCAGCGCGAAGGATCAGGGCGAGGTCATCTGCCGGCAGCAGGGTGGGCGTGCCGCCGCCGAAAAAGACAGTGCCGAGCTTCCGCTCCGGCAGCCCTGACCGTGCCATCACGGTGCCGGCCAGGGACACTTCCGACACGGCGGTTTGGGCGTAGGCATCCTGTGACGCGCCGCCGCCCAGTTCCGTGGCGGTGTAGGTGTTGAAATCGCAGTACCCGCAGCGCACGGCGCAGAACGGGATGTGGACGTACAGGCCAAAGGCCCGGGCCGCCGCACCGTCTGCTGCCTGCGCAGGCAGCAGACCGTCCGACGGCGCCGGGTCGCCGAGGGGAAGAACGCTGGGCATCAGCGGGTCCCCTGCTGCGCAGTGGTCACTTCTTCTTGGCCTTGTCCTTTGATTCGTCGGTGGTGAGGGCCGCAATGAACGCTTCCTGCGGCACCTCCACCGTTCCCACCATCTTCATGCGCTTCTTGCCTTCTTTTTGCTTTTCCAGCAGCTTGCGCTTTCGTGAGATGTCACCGCCGTAGCACTTGGCCAGCACGTCCTTGCGGATGGCCCGGATGCTTTCGCGGGCGATGATCCTGGATCCGATGGCCGCCTGGATGGGCACCTCGAACTGTTGCCGCGGGATGAGTTCGCGGAGCTTTCCGGTCATCATCACGCCGTAGGCGTAGGCCTTGTCCCGGTGGGTGATGGCGCTGAAGGCGTCCACTTGCTCGCCCTGGAGCATGATGTCCACCTTCACCAGGTCGGCAACCTGCTCGCCGTCGGCCTTCCAGTCCAGAGAGCCGTAGCCACGGGTCTTTGACTTCAGGATGTCGAAGAAGTCGAAGACGATTTCGGCCAGCGGCAGCCGGTAGCGGATTTCCACCCGGTCCTCGGAGAGGTAGTCCATGCCGCCCATCACGCCGCGGCGGGACTGGCACAGTTCCATGATGGCGCCGACGAATTCGTTGGGCGCCAGGATGGTGGCCGAAACCATGGGTTCGCGGACCTCGGCGATTTTGCCCGTGGGGTACTCGCTGGGGTTGGTCACGCGGACCACCTTCTTATCCTCCAGGGTCACCTCGTATTCCACGTTGGGTGCCGTGGAGATGAGGTCCAGGTTGTATTCGCGTTCCAGGCGTTCGCGGGTGATCTCAAGGTGCAGCAGGCCCAGGAAACCCACACGGAAGCCGAAGCCCAGCGCAGCGGAGGTCTCCGGTTCGTACACCAGTGCGGCGTCGTTGAGCATGAGCTTTTCGAGGGCGTCGCGCAGCACCGGGTAGTCGGCGCCGTCCAGGGGGTAGAGGCCGGAGAACACCATGGGTTTGGCATCGGCGTAGCCGGGCAGGGACTCGGCGGCCGGCTTGGCCAGGTTGGTGACGGTGTCGCCCACTTTGGACTGGCGGACGTCCTTCACACCGGTGATCAGGTAGCCCACTTCGCCAACACCGAGGCCCTTGGAGGGTGTGGGTTCCGGGGAGCTGACGCCGATTTCCAGGAGTTCGTGCGAGGCCCTGGTGGACATCATCTGGATGCGTTCACGCGGGTGGAGCATCCCGTCCACCACGCGCACATAGGTCACCACGCCGCGGTAGGTGTCGTAGACCGAGTCGAAGATCATGGCACGGGCCGGCGCGTCGGGGTCGCCCTTTGGCGCCGGGAGGTCGCGGACGATCTTGTCCAGGAGGGCTTCCACGCCAACGCCGGTCTTGCCGGACACCCGCAGCACATCCTCGGGGTCGCCGCCGATCAGGCTGGCGAGCTCGGCGGCGTACTTTTCAGGCTGCGCGGCCGGCAGGTCGATTTTGTTCAGGACCGGGATGATGGCGAGGTTGTTCTCCATCGCCAGGTACAGGTTCGCGAGCGTCTGGGCCTCAATGCCCTGGGCTGCGTCCACCAGCAGGATTGCGCCCTCGCAGGCGGCCAGTGACCTGGAGACCTCATAAGTGAAGTCCACGTGCCCCGGGGTGTCGATCATGTTCAGCGCGTAACTGACACCGTCCACCTCCCACGGCATGCGGACGGCCTGGGACTTGATGGTGATGCCGCGTTCGCGCTCGATGTCCATGCGGTCCAGGTACTGGGCCTTCATGTCGCGCGCCTGGACCACCCCGGTGGACTGCAGCATACGGTCAGCCAGGGTGGACTTGCCGTGGTCGATATGCGCGATGATGCAAAAGTTCCGAATAATTGCCGGATCTGTCGCGGCGGGCACCGGTGCGGTGCGGGCCATGGGAGACACGCAGGGTCCTTACTGTTGGCTTTTCTGCAGCCATCCGCCAGGCACGCGAAAGGCGCCTGCGGTCCAGCCGCACATCGTTAACGTCCAGTGTCCCACGTCCGCGACCCCGCCACCGCATCCTGGCTGGCCCATGCACGCTGTTTCAACGGCAGCCCCGCCGATAGGCTGTCGGGATGGCCATAGATCTCCGCTCCCTGGGAAACGCCGTCTGCCGCGGCCTGCGCATGCTGCAGAAACGGTCCATCGCCCCGCGGCCGGTCCAGGACCAGCGCCCCGGCGGCAATCGGCGCGCCGACGGCCAAGGTGTTCCCGGCGAAGCGGCGGCCTATCCCGGCGATTACCGTGGCCGCGCCTCTGTCCGCTACGCTCCGCAGCCCGACGGCGACCCCGATCCGGGCGAGGTGGTGTGGGCCTGGGTGCCCTATGAGGAGGATCACGGCAAGGGGAAGGACCGGCCGGTGCTGCTGGTGGGGCACAACGGCCCCTTCCTCCTGGGGCTGATGCTGACCAGCAGGGACAGGATTCCTGCCGGGACGTCGTCCGGGGACTACGTGGATCTCGGCTCCGGGGGTTGGGACAGGCAGGGCCGGGCAAGTGAGGTGCGGCTGGACCGCATCCTGCAGATCCGCCCGGACAGCATCCGGCGCGAAGGCGCGGTATTGGACAAGGCGCGGTTCGAGAAGGTGGCGTCCGGGCTTCGGCGGCGACACGGCTGGGCCTGACCCGCTGAAATGGCCAGAGCCGCCGCTGACCTGCTAGTCTTTATTGCTGTGTGTCCGTGCAGGTCGACGGTCACTGATGGTTGGCCGCCATAGGTATCCCCACGCCGCTCAGTCAAGGCCAGCCTGAAAGCCCTCTAGACCATTTCCGCATTACAAAGAGAGTTCACACGTGGCGAATATCAAGTCCCAGAAGAAGCGCATCCTGACCAACGAGAAGGCCCGCCTGCGCAACAACGCAGTCAAGTCCGAGCTGAAGACGGCCATCCGCGCCGTCAACACCGCTGTTGAGTCCGCTGACAAGGAAGCTGCTACTACTGCGCTCGTTTCTGCCAGCCGTAAGCTGGACAAGGCTGTCAGCAAGGGTGTTCTGCACAAGAACAACGCAGCGAACCGTAAGTCGGCGATCTCCAAGAAGGTCAACGCACTCTAAGGTTTCCAGTTCCCACGAACTGATGGTGTGGCCGGTACCCTCGGGTGCCGGCCACACGCCTTTAAGCCGCCAGTCCGCGAGTCGCGGCAGCTCGACGCCAGGAGCGTCCGGGACGTGCCGGACCCGGACGTCAGGAGCGGCCGGGCCTGCTGGGCGCTGCGGGGGGGCTATCTGCCCTGGACGGACATGGCAATCACGGTGACGGCGTGCTCCACGGCGTACACCGGATCCCGGGACAAGCCTTTGACCTGCGCGTCGGCTTCCGCCGTGGCCTGGATTGACCGCACCAGGCCTTCAGGGGTCCAGCGCCGCACGTCGCGCTGCGCCTGCTCCACCAGCCACCGCTGCATGCCCAATTCCGCAGCGATCTGCGCGGACGGCCCGGAGGCGCCCGCCACCCGCGCCACCGTCCGCAGCTTCGAGGCAAGTGCAGCGACCAGCGGTACCGGATCAGCACCAGTGGCGAGGGCGTGGCGCAGCGTCGACAGTGCAAGGGGGGCGTTTCCGGCCATGGCGGCGTCGGCCACCTTGAACGCGGTGGCTTCGACCCGTCCGCCGTAATACTTGTCGACGGTGTCAGTGCTGACCGTGCTCCCTGCATCGGCGATCAGCTGGGAGCAGGCGGCAGCGAGTTCTGACAGATCTGCTCCCACGGCATTCACCAGGGCCTGCACGGCGTCCTGGTTGATCCGGCGTCCGGCCGCCTTGAATTCCGCGGCGACGAACTGGACCTTGTCCGCATCCTTCTTCAGCGGCTGACACTCCACTACCGGCCAGCCCCCTTTCCTGACGGCGTCGAGGAGCTTCTTGCCGCGGACCCCGCCTGCGTGGCGCAGCACGACGACGGCGTCCTCCTCCGGGTGCTGCAGGTAGCCGAGGGCATCGGCAAGGAAGGCGTCATTCATTCCTTCCACAGCCTCCACCTCGATCAGCTTGCTCTCGCCAAAGAGGGATGGACTCACCTGCATGGTCAGGGTGCCGGCCTCATATGCCGCCGCGTTGATGCGGCTGACCTCCACGTCCGGTTCGGCCGCCCTGACCTGGGACCGGATCCTGTCCATCGCCCTGATACCCAGGTACTCTTCGGGACCGCTCACCAGTACGATCCGGGCCGGGGTTACGTCCCGCCAGGAGGCTGTGTTCGACGCCGGGGAGCGGGGTGCTCGCTTTTGCGCAGCGGCCATCGAGAGTTCCTTCCGGAGGTTTTATTGCAGGATCCCAGCCTGCCACGTCTGTGCCCGGGGTCCAAGCTGCGGACACCCCGGAAGCGATGCAGGCGCGACTCCAGCAACTCCAGGAATACGACAGTTCCTGCGTGCGCCGACCGGACCCACCGGATGAGGCGGAGCGGCCTTGCCGCCGCCCCGACGCCAGCCAGCGACAGGACCGACAGCAGCACCATGGACAGCATCCCGGGCACCCCTTCCGGCCATGGGAGCGCGGATCCCGGCAGCTGGGCCGCGGTCCTTGCCGCAGCCGCGACGCCCCCGCTGAAAGTCCCGGCAACGGCTATCAGCGCTGCGGCGGCCCACGGCAGGACGACCACCAGGGGCACCGCTGCTGTTCCCAGCAGGGTCACGGGAGCCACCAGGGGCGAGGCGACGACATTGGCTGCCAGGGAATAGGTTGAAAACTGGGGCTGCAGAAGCACGATGACGGGCCCGCACAGCAGCTGGGCGGACAACGGAACCGCTACCGCGGCAGCGAGCCACCGTGGGACCGCCGCGGGAATCCAGCTGATGATCCGCCGGCCTATAAGAACGATTCCCAGTGTGGCCAGGACAGAAAGCAGGAAGCCAAAACTCGTGCCAAGGGCTGGATCCGCCAACAGCAGCCCCAGGACAGCCAGGCAAAGGAAGCTCAGTCCACGCCCTGAACGTCCACCCGCCAGCGAGGCGATGCCGATGGCTCCCATCAGCGCTGCCCGCAGAACGCTGGCATCAGGCCCCACCAGGACCACGAACAGGGCCAGGCCGCCAAGGGCCGCAGCTGCGGCAGGGGCACGCGGCATCCGGAACCACCGGCACAGCAGCAGCAGCGCCCCCAGCACCAGGCTGCAGTTTGCCCCGCTGACTGCCGTCAGGTGCGTCATGCCAACGGCCTTCATGGCGTTGTTCAACCCCTCATCCAGCGCACTGGTGTCACCGGTGACCATCCCGGGGAGGAGCCCGCGGGCATCCGGTTCGAGGAAAGCCGAGGCGGAAACGAATCGCCCGCGGAGCTCCCTGGCTGACTCTTCCAGCAGTGAGCCACCCGAGGGCTTGCCTGGAGCCGTCGATGCGGCCAGGTTTCCCGCCTCCTGCCCACCGGGGTCTGCCGGCCGCAGCTTGCCGGCAGCGCGCAGCGTCTGCCCCGGCACCACGCCGCCCCACCCCTGCCCGCCCATCACCACCAGCCGGGCGCGGGTGCGAACCAGGATGCCACCCGCTGTCACTTCCTGCGTCCACACCGGGACCGACCACCTCTCCGCCGCCCCTCCGGGTCCGGCCAGGGCCCGCGGGTTTCCGGCTACCTCGACAATGACGACGGCCGACTTTCCGCCCGCGATGGCCTCAGCGAGCGGCCCCTCGGACCGCTGGCTTGAGGAGGTCGCGGAATGGGCTGCCGCCGCGCCGGCCAGCATCAGGGAGACGCCCAGTGCTGCCCGGAAGCTTCGGCCCCGGGCACCATGTCTCCGTCCCGGACCCGAGGCGCGGGCGGCGGCATGCAGGCTTCCCCTCCGTCCTCCCTTCGCGGCACGGGCCAGGAAAAGGCCTCCAAGCACCGTCAGCGCGCAGCACACAGTAGCCAGCCACGGGGGCGGCAGCCAGAGCCCTGCCACCGAGGCAGCCCACACCGAAACTGCGGGGAGGGCAAGCCGGAGGTCCGTGCGGCGCCGCGGTCCAACATGGCCGGAGTCGCTTTCCTCCCGCTCGTGGCCGCTTTCAACCAGCCGCTGGCGAACGCGGCCCAGGCACTGCGCCCAATACCCTTTCATGTCCCCAAAGGTCAGAGCCCGGCAGGTCAGAGCCCCGGCTTTGAGGGCGCGGCCCTTCGGGGTCCGGCCTTTTGGGGTCCGGTCTTTTGGGGTCCCGCGGCGGCGTGCCGGCAGACCTGGCGCTTGCAGGCGTGCCCGTCCCAGGGACGGTGGGACTGCTCCGGGACGCGAACGTGTTCCGGGCGGGTGCGTTGTCGACGGTTGCGTTGTCGATGGGTGCACCGTCCGTGCGGGAGCCCCGGTGTTTGGCCTTCGGCCGGGCCCCTGAACCGCGGATTCCACGAACCGGCTCCAAGGGCTCGTGGCTCCCTCTCCGCCAGCGGGGCCTCCAGGCCTTTGCGGGCCGTCGGCCCTGCCTGGCCTGCCCCTCTCCGTCGCCATCCGGGATGCCTTAGACCGTCACCAGGGGCAGCAGGGCCTCGAGCATCTTCGGTCCGACGCCATCCACCGCGTCCAGTTCCTCGACGCTTTTGAAAGGTCCATGGTCTTTTCGCCAATCCACGATCCGCTGAGCGAGTACCGGCCCGACCTTTGGTAGTGTGTCCAGTTCCGCGGCGCCGGCGGTATTGAGGTTGATCTTCCCGCCGGCTGCCCCTCCTGCCTGGCCGGTGCCGGTGGACCCAACGCCGCCCGGGTCCATGCCACCCGGGCCCGTTCCCCCGGAACCGGAGGATTCGGCTGCGGAGGACGCCGGCTCCCCTTGCCGCGGGACGTAGATCTTCTGCCCGTCCTCCACCGCCAGGGCAAGGTTGAGTCGGTTCACGTCCGCGTCCGGGGCAGCCCCGCCCGCGGCAGCAATGGCGTCATCAACCCGGCTGCCCTGCTGGAGCCTGATGACGCCGGGCGCGGCTACAGCCCCGGCCACGTGCACCACTACAAGGCCGTCGGACGCGGGCTGCCCCGGGCCGCGCCCGGATTCCCCGCCGCCCGGTCCCCCGCCGTCTTGATCCACCGGCGTAGTGCTGTCCGCGGCGGCTCCTCCGCTGCCCGTGGCCTTGCCGCCGGAACTGGCGCCGCTCAGGGGCAGGACCTCCGGGGATGCCGCCCCGGCCTGCCACCAGAACCAGGCTCCCGCAGCCACTGCCAGGACACCCAGCAGCACGGCAACCCGCAGTCCCACCCGCCACCGGAGCGACGGCACACCAACGGAACAGCTCCCGGATCCGCCCTCAAGGCCGCTGCCGGTTTCGGATCCGCCCGCTACCGTGCCTGTTTCGCCGGGGCCGCTGTACTCGAAACCGCCGGGGCAGGGCCCGTCCTCCAGGAGCCCGGGGGGCGCGTCCCCCAGAGTGGCTTGCAGCCGGTCCCTCGCATGCCGGGCCTGCTGACGTGCTGCTCCAGCATCCCGGCGTGACATAGCTCCACCCTAGGAACCTCCCCCGCTGCGCGACACACTCAAGGCCGCTATGTGGAAAGCTGCGCACGCCGTACACGTCCGGCAGTGGCGGCTACTGGTTCCTTGCCGCGTCGATAAACTCCTTCGCAATCTGCGTCATCACGCTAAGGGCCTCGTCCTCGCTTATCGCCATCCCGGTGCTGGATCCCATGTCGAGTGACACTGTTCCGGCAAGGACGCGGAGCCCGACGCCGGTGATGTTCCCGTTGAAGGATTGCCTGGTCGCGTAGGCCTTCTCGCCGATGTCCGGACCCGGAAGAAGTTGAATGGTGAGCTTATCGGGTGCGGTGGCGCCGGTCACTGTCTGGTCGAACGTGGCGCAGCGAGCCATCAGCTCCTGGCTGTAATCAAAGTCGGCTTTGGCGAGGGTGTCCCGGGGCGCGCTTCGCACATCGAAGAGGATCATGCCGAATCCATGATCGCCAAGGTTGGACACTTCCCCCAGCGCAAAGCCCATGGAGAGGTCCAGCTGTGCCTCGTGCTGCCACGACCTGTGGACTACGTTGCATTCTGCTGGTTCGGTGGGACCCAGAGGGGACGACCCGGACGCAGGTGGCTGGGTCATCAACGCGTACGACTTGCGTGCCATGGCCATGTCAGCTGGCTGGCCGGACCCGCATGCGGTGAGGATCAACAGCGCAGCGGTTAGCACTCCAACGCTTCGGAACCGACCGGCGCACGTGGGCTATTACACGGAGCTGGCTTCCCTGGCCATCCGGATCCCCTCCTGCGTGTACCGCCCTGGAGTTTGTTGGCGCAACAGGCACAGGCTGGCTTAGAAGTCGATGCCCTTGACCAGCGTGACGAACTGTTCCTTGACCTGCTCTTCGGTGGGCCCCTGCGGTGAAATCAGGAGCTGTGCGGTGAAGATTGCCATGTTTTGCCCACGGGCGACCATGAGGGACATGGTCGTAACCGGAACATCGCTGGGGGGCCTCAGGGACTTCGGTCCGCCTGGTTCCGAACGGATGATGAGAGTTGCTTTGTCGCCAACGCCCTGGATGTTGTGGCCATCCGGCGGCAACGGCCCCGAGAGCGCACCCGCACCTCCCTGGTGCAGTTCGATGGCGAACACGAGCGAGTCCGGACCGGGTGTGCCCAACGCGCCAAAGCGGTACCGGCAGCTGCCCTCCCCCGGGAGAACTTGCGCCTGGGTGGTGGTACCAAAGGCCTGCTTGAGGGCATCAGCACTGACCAGGGCGCATACGGGGCTGTTTGTGGACGTCTGCGGACCGGTAGATGGCGCCGGCGGAACCCGAAGTTCAGTACCGTTGCCCCACCCGGCCTCGACAGCTGCCTGCGCCAGGGCGTGTGCGGACACGTTGCCGTCCGGTACCGGGGTTCCTGCTGCGATGGGCGGCATGGCCACGATGCGGAGGTCAAGGGATTCCTTGCCCTTGACGGCCTTGAGCACGGTGTTCGCCGAGGCCCCGCCGGGCTCGCCGCGGAACCATCCCGTCCACTGCATGCAGGCGAAGTCCCCAATGCCATCCACCACAGAGCAGTCGGGGGCCTTTTTCGCGTCGGTGATGTCGGCGGCCGATGCGGGCGAGATGAGCGAGACGGAGAGCGCAAGGACCTTTTCGTACTTGCTCATGTAGCTGCACAGATAAGCCGGACTTCCCGCCGGTTTCCCGTTTTGCCCCATCTGGACCAGCCCGGGATCGACCTTGGCAGCGATGGCAGGAGTGATCAGGTCGCAGGCCGGGTTCGGCGATCCGCTTGACGGGGCTTGGGTGGGCGATGGCTGGCGGCTTTCCTGTCCGCATCCGGCCAGGACGAGAGCCAGTAGAACCGGGAGCGCAAGGACGGCCCGGAAAGTGCGAATTCCGTGAACACGCATGCTGGTCCTCCGGCCCTCAAACTGCCGTCCCGAACCGGAACGGCGCTGATGCGAACGCTACGGATCCCGGTGAACTCCCACCAGAGGCCAAGGACCCGGCGAAAGACCTGCGGGCGCTCAGCCTGCGTGGAGGCCGGCGGTCCTGCCAACAATCACCGCAAGGACCCCAAGGCCGGCGTGCGCTGCCAGGACGGCAGGAAGGGAACTGATCTGGGCCGGAGGGCACTGTGGAAGGGCCGCCTCCAGCCGCACCGCCAGGCTCTCCGCTTCCTCAGGATTGCCAAAGTGGTGGACGGCCAGGACCACGGATTCGCCGGGATGCGCCTCCGCCTCCGCCACGACGATTTCCTCAAGCCGGGCCACAGCCCTGGCACCCGAGCGCACCTTTTCCAGCGGAACTATCCTGCCGCCGTCGACCGCCAGAATTGGTTTGATGGCGAGCATGGTCCCCAGGAGCGACGCCGCCGCCCCGATCCGCCCGCCGCGGCGCAACTGCTCAAGGGTGGGCACGTAGAAGAAGACCTTGGTGCGTGCTGCCTGGGCCGTTGCCGCCGCGGCCACCGCGGACCGGTCACCGCCGGCTGACGCTGCTTCCACCGCTGCCTGTACGGCCATGCCCTGCGCCATGCCCACGGTTCCCGTGTCCACCACGTCCACAGGAATCCCCACCCTGGCCGCAGCCAGGCGCGCGGCGTCCGCGGTGCCGGAAAGTCCGCCCGAGATGTGGACCGAAACGATCCCTTCGTATCCCCGGAGTTCAGCGGCCCGGTAGGCCTGCTCGAACTGCCCCGGTGACGGCCTGGACGTCTTGACCGGCGTGCCCGCGGCCAGGGCCACCGCGATGGTCTCCAGGATGTCGTCTTCGCCCTCACCGTAGATTTCAGCGCCGACCATGACCGGCATCGGAGTCACCGTCAGGATCCCGTCCCGCGGCAGTCCGGCAACGTAGTCCGCGGGCAGGGCAGCAGCAGAGTCCGTGACGACGGCGGTGCGGGCGACAGGGCTGCCACCCGGACGCCGTGTTCCCGGCCGGGCCGCAGGACGGAGGCCCGACAGCCGGGCACGGACCCAAGGCCAGGCGGCGGCGTTACTGTCGGGCAAGGGGCCTCCTGGAGACGCTGTCCGGCTCAACCGGCACCGGCCGCCGGAAAGTTTCCGGCGGCCGGTGCATCACTGCGGGTGCAGCAACTAGGCCGGAACGATGTTGACCAGCTTAGGCGCCCGGACGATCACCGTGCGGATGCCCCGGCCGTCCATGGCGCGCTGGACGTTCTCCGACGCCAAGGCCAGTTCGCGCAGCTGGTCTTCGGAGACGTCCGGGGACACCTCCAGCCGGTCGCGGACCTTGCCCTGGACCTGGACGACGGCGGTGACCGTGTCCTGGACCAGCAGGGCGGGGTCGTGGGACGGCCAGCCGGCGTTGGCAACCGATGCAGGGTGGCCCAGCAGGTTCCACATGTCCTCTGCGGTGTACGGCGCGAACAGGCTGAGGATTACGGAAACCGCCTCCGCGGCCTCGCGGACTGCGGGATCCGCTGCGCCCGCACCGGAGTCGATCGCCTTGCGGGTGGCGTTGACCAGCTCCATGAGCTTGGCCACCACCACGTTGAACTTGTTGGCGTCCAGCAGTTCGGCGGCATCGGCGATGGTGCGGTGCGTTACCGAACGCAGCCCGCGGTCTCCGGCGGCGGCATCCACTCCAGGTTCACTGGTGACGTCCTGTGCCAGGCGCCAGGCCCTGGCCAGGAACTTGGCGGAACCGGACGGCGACACGTCGGCCCAGTCCACGTCGTCCTCGGGCGGGGACGCGAACACCATGGTCAGGCGGACAGCGTCCACGCCGTATTTGTCCAACTGCTCGCCGAGGTCAACGCCGTTGCCCAGGGATTTGCTCATGGCCTTGCCGCCGTTGAGCACCTGGCCCTGGTTCAGCAGCGCACTGAACGGTTCGTCGGCATCGATCATGCCGAGGTCGTGGATGACCTTGGTGAAGAAGCGTGCGTAGAGCAGGTGGAGGATGGCGTGCTCCACGCCGCCCACGTACTGGCCCACCGGCATCCAGTCATTGATCTTCTGCGGATCGAAGGGCCCCTCGGTGTAATGCGGGGAGACGAAGCGCAGGAAGTACCAGGACGAGTCCACGAACGTGTCCATGGTGTCGGTGTCCCGCTTGGCGGGCCCGTGGCAGGTGGGGCATTCCACATTGACCCAGGACTCCGCCGCAGCCAGCGGCGAGGTGCCCTTCGGTGCCAGGTCCTCACCACGGAGGTCCGCGGGCAGGGTAACGGGCAGCTGCTCATCGGGCACGGGGACTTCACCGCAGGACGGGCAGTGGATGATGGGGATGGGGGTGCCCCAGAAGCGCTGGCGGCTCAGCAGCCAGTCGCGGAGCCGGAAGTTCACGAACTTCTCGCCGGTACCCTGCTGTTCCAGCATGGCAATGGCGGCAGGAATGGCCTCAGCCTTGGGCAGGCCGTCCAGCGCGCCGGAGTTGATCAGGGTGCCCTCGCCCGCTGTCGCGGTGCCGGAGACGGCCGGGTCTTCTTCGCCGGTGTCCAGGACAGCGCGGACCGGCAGGTCGAAGGTCTTGGCGAAGTCGAGGTCGCGCTGGTCGTGGGCCGGGACGGCCATGATGGCGCCCGTACCGTAGTCCGCCAGGACGTAGTCGGCGGCCCACACGGGCAGCTTCTCCCCGTTCAGCGGGTTGATGGCGTAGCGGCCGGTGAAGACGCCGGTCTTCTCGCGTTCCGTCGACTGGCGTTCGATTTCCGAGAGTGCCTTGACCCGTTCACGGTATTCGTCCAGGGCCGCGGCGTGTTCGTCCGTGACAAGTTCGACGGCGAGCGGCGCGTCCGCAGCGACCACGAAGAACGTTGCCCCGTACAGGGTGTCCGGGCGGGTGGTGAAGACCGTGACGTCCTTGGCGGGCCTGCCGCCATCGGCCTCGATCACGAAGTTCACGTGCGCACCCTCGGAGCGGCCGATCCAGTTCTTCTGCATGGCCAGGACGCGTTCGGGCCAATGGCCGCGGAGCTCGTCCATGTCATCCAGCAGGCGGTCCGCGTAGTCGGTGATCTTGAAGTACCACTGGTTCAGGGACTTCTTGGTGACGGTGGTGCCGCAGCGCTCGCAGGCGCCGTTGACAACCTGCTCGTTGGCCAGGACGGTCTGGTCCTTGGGGCACCAGTTGACCGGGGAGTTCTTCCGGTATGCCAGGCCACGCTCGTAGAAGCGCTTGAACAGCCACTGCGTCCAGCGGTAGTACCCGGGATCGGAAGTGTGCAGGCGGCGCGACCAGTCGGCGGAGATGGCGTACCGCTTGAAGGAGGCTGCCTGGGTGTCGATGTTGGCGTACGTCCACTCGCTGGGGTGGGCGTTGCGCTTGATGGCAGCGTTCTCCGCAGGCAGGCCAAAGGAGTCCCAGCCGATGGGATGCAGGACGTCGTAGCCCTTCTGACGCAGGTAGCGGGCCACCACGTCGCCCATGGCGAACGCCTCGGCGTGGCCCATGTGCAGATCGCCCGACGGGTACGGGAACATGTCAAGCACGTAGCGGCGCTCCCGCGACCCGTCGTCCACCGGGGTGAAGACCTTGAGGTCGTCCCACACCTGGGGCCATTTGGCCTCCATGGCGGCGAAACTGTAGGTGCCCTCTTCAGGCTCCGCCGATACTGTTGTTGCTGTTCCGGTCTCTGTCTCCGGCTGAACGCCCACTGCTGCCCTCTTCTGTTCTGTTACGGCATCTGTGCTGCCATAACGGCCTGATCCTCCTGCTGCCGGCCCGGCGCCATGCCCCGGACACACAAAAGCCCCTCTCCATGGAGGGGCTGCCGCTCAGCTGTCCGATAATCGGAGCCGGCGGCTAACTAAGCAGAAGGATCGCACGCATGGATCTACTTTAGCGCACCGGCACGTCCCCCGCCTCAGCCAGGCCGAACGGCCCTTTGCATTGGCCGGGGCAAGTGCGCATGATCGTCCCACAACGTTGGGAGGCGGCACACCATGTCAGAGGAAACCACCGCCGGGCCTGCTGAAGGACAGCCCCTCTCCCTGTGGCTGGCAACCGCCGGCGCCACCGATTTCCCGCAACTTCATGGCACCGTGGAAGTGGACGTGGCAGTCATCGGCGGAGGCATCGCCGGGCTGACCGCAGCACTGGCCCTGAAACGTTCGGGACACTCGGTGGCAGTCCTGGAGGCCGGCCGGATCGGCACGGGCGTCACTGGCCACACCACCGGCAAGGTGACCTCACTGCACCGCCTCGCCTACACGGACCTGCAGCGCAGTCACGGCGTTGCAGCGGCCAGGAGCTATGGATTGGCGAACCAGGCGGCGGTGGAGTACATCGGTGCGGTGGTGGACGCTGAGAACATTTCCTGCGGTTTCCGCCGGGTCGCCAACTACACCTTTGCCGCAGGCCCTGACGCGCTGCCACAGGTGCGGGCCGAAGCCGGGCTTGCGGCGGACCTCGGCCTTCCGTCAACGTTCACCGTCGACGTTCCCCTGCCGTTTCCCGTAGCCGGTGCCGTACGGTTTGACGGCCAGGCCCAGATCCATGCCGTCCAGTACCTCCAGGGGCTCGCCGGACGGGTGGACGGAAACGGCAGCTTCGTCTTCGAACGCACCCGTGCACTGGAGCTGCGCGAGGGCCGTCCCGTCACGGTGGCCGCCGCCGACGGCACCGTGCTCGCCCGGGATGCGATTGTGGCCACGAATGTTCCCTTCGCCGACCACGGCCGATTCGAAGCACTCTGCCGGCCGCACCGCTCCTACATCGTCACCGCGCCGATCGATACCCCTCCCCTGGACGCCACCTTCATCAGCGCGGATGAGCCCATGCGTTCGCTGCTGACGGTCCGCCTCAACGGGGTGACGTACCTGCTGACGGGCGGCGAGGGCCATCCCGCGGGCACGCAGGTAGACCCGGCACCGCGCCAGGCGAGCCTGGCCCGTTATGCGCGCGTCCAGTTCGGGGCCGGCGGCGTGGCCTACCGTTGGTCCACCCAGGACGCGCTGCCCCTCGACGGCGTGCCCTACGCCGGGCCCCTGAACCCGGACAGCCGGCACGCGTTCGTCATCACGGGCCTGCGTAAGTGGGGCCTGACCAACGGTACGGCCGCGGCGCTGATGCTGGCGGATCTGCTCAACGGCACGCCCAATGAGTGGGCGGCCCTGTTTGACACCAACCGTGCGACGTCGCGGGCCGCCACGGCCCCAGGGCCACCAGCAGCGCCGGGGGACACCGTTCCCCGGCAAAAGGCCGCACGCCGGACAGCGGACCTTGCTCCCGGCGACGGCACTGTCATTGAAACGGACGGGACCAGCACCGCGTGCTACCGGGATCCTGCAGGACAGGTCCACGCGGTGTCCGCGACCTGCACCCATCTTGGCTGCACTGTCGGATTCAACCGGGAAGACCGCACGTGGGACTGCCCCTGCCATGGCTCCCGCTTCGATGTGGACGGCAAAGTCATCCAGGGGCCGGCCACCGAGGACCTGCCGGGGCGCCCTGCGCCGTGACGTGCCCGCACGCTGCCGGCCGAACCCGGCCTGGCACAAATCCCGGAAAGGTCCGCCGGACACGGCAGGGGCCGCCCTGCCTTTCCAGGCAGGGCGGCCCCGAGGTGTGAAGGACGTTACCTGACGTCCTCGTCCACCCACTCCATGGACTTGGTGACGGCCTTCTTCCAGAGACGCATCTGGCGTTCCTGTTCGGCCTTGTCCATCTGCGGCTCCCAGCGCTTGTCCTCGGACCAGTTGGCCGAGCACTCGCCCAGGTCCTTCCAGAACCCGACGGCCAGGCCTGCCGCGTAGGCAGCCCCCAGCGCCGTGGTCTCAATGACCTTGGGACGGATGACCGGGACGCCAAGGATGTCCGCCTGGAACTGCATCAGGGCGTCATTGGCAACCATGCCGCCGTCGACCTTCAGCTCGCTCAGCGGCACGCCCGAGTCAGCGTTGACCGCGTCCAGCACCTCGCGGGTCTGGAACGCGGTGGCCTCCAGCGCTGCGCGGGCGATGTGGTTCTTGTTGACGAACCGGGTCAGGCCCACAATCGCACCCCGCGCATCGGAGCGCCAGTACGGGGCGAACAGGCCGGAGAACGCCGGGACGATATACACGCCGCCGTTATCCTTGACCGACGCGGCAAGGGTTTCCACCTCGGGGGCGCTGCTGATCATGCCCAGGTTGTCACGCAGCCACTGGACCAGTGAACCGGTGACGGCGATGGACCCTTCCAGGGCATAGTGCGGTTTGGCGTCGCCCAGCTTGTAGCCCACCGTGGTGAGGAGCCCGTTCTTCGAGTGGACGATTTCCTCGCCCGTGTTGAAGATCAGGAAGCAGCCCGTGCCGTAGGTGTTCTTCGCTTCGCCGGCGTCAAAAGCGGCCTGGCCGAAGGTTGCGGCCTGCTGGTCGCCCAGGATGCCCGCAACCGGTGTCTCGCGGAGCAGCTGGGAGCTGTGCACGGCGCCGTACACCTCAGAGGAGGACTTGATCTCCGGCATCATGCTGCGCGGTACGCCAAAGATGCCGAGGATCTCGTCGTCCCACTGCAGGGTTTCCAGATCCATGAACAGGGTGCGGGACGCGTTGGTGACGTCGGTGACGTGGACGCCGCCGTCGACACCGCCGGTCAGGTTCCACAGGACCCAGGCGTCGGTGTTGCCGAAGACCAGGTCCCCGGCCTCTGCCTTTTCCCTGGCGCCGTCAACGTTGTCCAGGATCCACTTGATCTTGGTGCCGGAGAAGTAGGTGGCCAGGGGCAGGCCCACCTTCTGTTTAAAGCGGTCTGCCCCGCCGTCCTTGGCCAGCTGGTCCACGATGTCCTGGGTGCGGGTGTCCTGCCACACGATGGCGTTGTAGACCGGCTTGCCCGTGGTCTTGTCCCACACCACGGCGGTTTCGCGCTGGTTGGTGATGCCGACGGCGGCAATATCGTGCCGCGTCAGGTTCGCCTTTGAGAGGGCCGAACCGATGACCTCACGGGTGTTGTTCCAAATCTCCGCGGCATCGTGCTCCACCCAGCCGGCCTGCGGGAAGATCTGCTCGTGTTCCATCTGGCCGGAAGAGACGATCGCGCCGCTGTGGTCGAAGATGATGGCGCGGGTGCTGGTGGTGCCCTGGTCAATGGCGATTACGTACTGGTTCATAATGACGTCCTTGTCTTGTTGTTCGAACTGGGTGCCGGGGGTTTAGGAAGCGGCGGTGACGATGATCGGGGCGATCCGGGCAACAACTCCGGCCAGGGCGCCGCCGACAAGCGGCCCCACCACCGGAATCCAGGAGTAGCTCCAGTCACTGGAGCCCTTGCCCTTGATGGGAAGCACTGCGTGGGCAATGCGGGGTCCGAGGTCACGGGCGGGGTTGATGGCGTAGCCGGTGGGGCCGCCGAGGGATACACCGATGCCAACCACGAGCAGTGCAACGGCCAGCGGGCCGAGCCCCGAGGGGGTGCCACCGAGGGTGAGGATGACGAAGACCAGGACAAAAGTGCCGATGATCTCGGTGATCAGGTTCCAGGGGGTGGACCGGATGGCCGGGCCGGTGGAAAAGGTCCCGAGCTTGCCGGCAGGCTCCGGCTCGTCATCGAAGTGCTGCTTGTAGGCCAGCCAGCAGACCACGGCGCCGAGGAAGGCGCCCAGAAGCTCGCCCCCGAAGTAGGTCAGGGTGGAGGCGAAGTCGACGGCGACTCCCGGAGCGTATTCCGGCTTGCCGTTGAGCAGCAGGCCGAGGGTGACGGCAGGGTTGAGGTGCGCGCCCGACTTGGCGGCGACGAAGACACCCGCGAAGACGGCGATTCCCCACCCCCATGTGACCATCAGGAAACCGCCGTTGTTGCCTTTTGTCCCCTGCAAAGCCACGTTGGCAACGACGCCGCAACCCAACAGGGTCAGCATGCCCGTGCCAAAGACTTCGGAGAGGAAGACTATTCCTAGAGACATCTTTGACTCCTTCTTTGTTTAGTTGTCGGTCCTCCGCGGGTGAAGGACCGTGGGGCCGGGACGCTGGCACGCCCCGGCCGGCCGCCTGGCCTTAGGAGACCAGGCTGTGCGTTTCCACGCGGTGGAAACGCTGCAGCACGTCCTGGGCGTGCTTGATCTCAGCGGCGCGGGTTGCGCTGTCCCACTTGAGCGGGACGGACAGCACCTCCGCCACTTCGTTGAGCAGCTCTCCGGTCACGAGCCCCCGGAATGCAAGGGAGGTGCGCCGGACGAGGACATCCACCAGGTGCCCCACCTGCTCGTTTGCCGCCATGAATTCCAGTTCGCGGACGCTGAGTTCCCGTGTGGACCGCAGGGCCTGGTCAGGCTCGGCATCAAGGTATTCGATGACGGCTTCGGCCCGGGTCCCGTAACGCGTCAGCAGCCCGGCCGCGCGGTCTGCGTCGCGGCCGGCGGCCATGTGGGCCTTGATCCACTTCTGAACGCCTGCTTCGTCGGCAGGGAAGCCCGCACCGCCGCCGATGGGAAGCTGCGCGGTCGAAAGCCTGCGCTGCACGCCGAGTTCGGAGAGGACATCGTTGGTCAGGTGTTCTGCGAGGGCGCGGAAGGTGGTCCACTTGCCGCCCACCAGGCTCAGCACGACGGCGCCGGTTCCGTTTGTTCCGGACGCGCGGCGTTCGATGCGGTAGTCCCGGGAGACAAATCCCGGCTGGGTGGCGTCATGGCTCGGCAGGGGGCGGACGCCCGAGAACGTATAGACGATGTCGTCAGGGGTCACGTCGATGGACGGGAAGACGTGGCCGATGAGGTCGAAGAAGTATTCGATTTCCTCGTCCGTGCAGATGGCGTCCTCTGACATGTCCGCGTCGACGTCCGTGGTGCCCACAAGCACCCGGTCACCCATGGGGTAGATGAGGACAATCCGGCCGTCGGTGTGTTCGAAGAAGATTTCCCGGCCCCGGCAGGCGGCGAGCAGGCCCGGGTGGTCCAGCACGATGTGGGAGCCCTTGGTTCCGCCCATGAAGGCGGAGGCTGCGCCCATGGCCCCATTGGTCAGGTCCACCCACGCCCCGGTGGTGTTCACGATGATGTCCGCCGTGAAATCGAACTCTTCCCCGGTGAGTTCGTCGCGGAGCCGGACAGTACTCCCCCGGCCGGTGCCCGGGTTCGGGGTGGAAGACATGGACTGCAGCGAGAGGTAGTTGCTGGCACGGGCCGTGTCACCCTGCGTGCTGGTTCCCTGCGCGTTGCCTGCCCGGCCCGCCTTCTCGCCATCCTGCAGGACGTCGAGGGTCAGCCGCTCAGGGTTGTGCACCGAGGCGTCGAAGTAGGTGGCGGTGTACTTGACGTCGGGCCGGAGGGCGGGCAGTTCCTGAAGGGCTGCCTTGTGGGTGCGGAACTGGTGCCGGGGCACCGTGCCGCCGTCGCGGGAAAACGAATCGTAGAGGCTGAGGCCCGCCTTGATGAGGAACGCGCCGCGCTCCTTGGGCTTGCCCTGCTGCTTGTGGGTAAGGAAGCGCAGCGGCGCGGAGAGGATGCCGGAGAAGGTGCTGAAGATCGGGATGGTGGTCTGCAGCGGCTTGACGTAGTGCGGGGCGATCTTCAGCAGGCGGTTACGCTCCACCACGGATTCCCGGACCAGGCGGAACTCCCCGTTTTCGAGGTAGCGGATGCCACCGTGGATCATGTGTGAGGACGCGCCGCTTGCGCCCTGGCAGTAGTCACCGCGCTCCACGAGCGCCACATCGACGCCCTGCAGTGCCAGGTCACGGAACGTGCCCACTCCGTTGATGCCGCCGCCAACCACCAGGACTTTTGCGTGCGGCCGGCGCCGCAGGCTGTGGACCGATGCGCGTTCGGCTCCTGGCCGGGGCGCACTGACAGATGGTCGGACAGTTGAATCCTTGGGTCCCAAAACGACTCCCTTGGGGCTTTGTGTGATGCGGTCACCGCTGGGTGGCGCCGCCGTTCTGCTCTATTGTTTGGAGAAATGGAAAATGGAGTCAAGCACTATGCACAAACGTGCAGAACGGAAGTGAGATGGCACTTTCCCGGGACCAGGATGCCCTCCGAGCTGCACAAATGTATTACCTGCAGGACCTCACCATGGATGCGATCGCCCGCGAGCTGCGGACGTCCCGGTCCACCGTTTCCCGGCTTCTGTCCTCGGCACGGGAGTCGGGACTGGTGCAGATCCAGATCCGCAACCCGCTGGACACCGGACCCGAGCTGGAGGGCATGATCCGGCGCCGGTACAACCTGGATGTCCACGTGGTTCCCATCCTCGGAACACTTAATGAGGCTGAGACCCTGGACCGGGTGGCCATGCAGGCTGCGCGGACCATCGGACCCCTGGTGGACTCCAACGCCATCATCGGCGTGGCCTGGGGATCGACGCTCAGCGCGGTGAGCCGGCACCTCACCCGGAAGATCACCCACGACAGTGTGATCGTCCAGCTCAACGGGGCCGGGAACATGCACACCACGGGCATTACCTACGCGAGCGACATCATGCGCCGGTTCGGCAGCGCCTACGGGGCACGGGTGGAGCAGTTCCCCGTCCCGGCGTTCTTCGACCATGCCGCCACCAAGACAGCCATGTGGAACGAGCGCAGCGTGCAGCGCGTCCTGGAACTGCAGGCAAAGATGAGCATCGCCATATTCGGCGTCGGATCCGTGCACGCCGACTATCCCAGCCACGTGTACGCCGGCGGGTACCTCGACGAAGACGACCTCAATGCCCTGGCCAACTCAGACGTGGTGGGCGACGTTGCCACAGTGTTCTTCCGGGCCGATGGGTCCTCTGACGGGATCGTCCTGAACGAACGGTCCACCGGCCCGTCCCTCGCCCAGCTCCGGGAGGTGCGCCGGAGGATCTGCGTGGTGTCAGGGGTCTCAAAGATCAACGGCCTGCGCGGGGCACTGGCAGCACGGCTCGCCACGGACCTGATCCTCGACGAAGCCACCGCACGCCGCCTGGTGGATTACGAGGGCCTCACCAGCTGAAGTGGGTAGAGTCGTTGCCATGAGAACCTCACCCCGGCTCAGCCTGAACAACGGCGTGCTGATAGACCAGCTCGGCTTTGGGCTGTACAAGGTGCCGGCAGCAGACGCGGAAGGGCTGGTGGCCACCGCGCTCGCCGCCGGCTACCGGCACTTCGATACCGCCGCCATGTATGGCAACGAAACCGGCGTGGCGCGCGGCATCAGTTCCCAGCTGGACGCGGGGACCGGCAGCGGCGGCTCAGGCGAACTCTTTCCGTCCCTGACCCGCGAAGACGTGTTCATCACCACAAAGGTGTGGAATGACCACCACGGCTACGATGCGACGCTGCGCGCCTTCGACGATTCCATGGTCAACCTTGGCCTGGATTATGTGGACATGTACCTCATCCACTGGCCGTGCCCCCGGCGGGGCCTGTTCCCCGAAACCTACCGCGCCCTGGAGACGCTCTACCGGGAGGGCAGGGTCCGCGCCATCGGCGTCAGCAATTTCCAGCCCGCCCACCTTGACCGCCTGCTGCAAAGCGCCGAGGTGGTCCCCGCCGTCAACCAGATCGAACTCCACCCATGGCTGCAGCAGGAGGAACTGCGCAGCAAGCATGCGGAACTGGGCATCCGGACCGAAGCGTGGAGCCCGCTGGGCCGCGGGCAGGTGCTGGCCGATCCCGTCATCCAGGCCTGCGCCGCCGAGCACGGCCGGACCCCCGCGCAGGTGATCCTCCGCTGGCACATGCAGCTGGGACATATTGCCATCCCCAAGGCCAGCTCTGAAGCCCGGATCCGGGAGAACCTCGACGTGTTCGGTTTCGAGCTCTCCGGGCGCGACCTGGCTGCCATTAAGGCGCTGGACCGCGGGCAGCGGACCGGGTCGCATCCGGACAACGTCAACTAGGCCTCCGCCATGGATACCGTGAACCCGGGGCCTTCCCCTGCGCCTGCGTACCTGAGTGCCGGCCTTGCCGCCCGCACCTCCGCGTCCACCGTGAGCCTTGACGGCAGCACAGTGGCTTTTTGGACCTATGAGCCCGTCGAGGAGACCCCGGAAACCCGCACCATCCTGGTGGTCCACGGATTCCGCGGCGACCACCACGGACTCCTGCGCGTGGCCGACCAGCTTCCGGACATGCGCATCATCATGCCGGACCTTCCGGGCTTCGGCAGTTCGGACGCATTTGCCCGGGGCCCCCACTCCGTGGAGCGCTACGGACAGTTCATCAGCGGCTTCATGGCCAGCCAGGGCCTGGGGCCGGACACCGTGCTGCTGGGACACTCGTTCGGGTCCATCGTGGCGTCGCACTTCGTGGCCAACAACCCGCAGGCCGTGCGTCCCCTGATCCTGATCAACCCCATCGCAGCTCCGGCTTTGGAGGGTCCAAAGGGCGTCATGACCCGCCTGGCCGTGCTGTACTACCAGCTCGCGGCACGGCTTCCCCGCGGCCCGGGACTGGCTCTGCTGCGCAATCCGCTGATCGTCCGGGTCATGAGCGAGACCATGGCCAAGACCCGCGACCGGGAGTTGCGGGCCTTCATCCACGGCCAGCACTACGCCTACTTCAGTTCCTTTGCCGACCGGGACAGCCTCCTGGAGTCCTTCACCGCCTCCGTCAGCAACCATGTGGCGGAGGTAGCCGGCCGACTGGACCTGCCCGTGCTGCTGGTCGCCGGCGAAAAGGATGAAATCGCCACCCTCCCCAACCAGCACCGCCTCCTGGAGCTGCTTCCCGACGGGGAGCTGAAGGTGATTCCCGGCGTCGGGCACCTGATCCACTACGAGACGCCTGAGCCGGCCGCCCGTTACATCCGCAGCTTCCTGAAGGACCATCCCGCGTGAAGATCGTCATTGATGCACGGTTCACCCGTACCGACCACCACGACGGCATCAGCCGCTATGGAGCCAGCCTGATTGCTGCCACGGCAAAGATCGCGGACGTCTCCATGCTGGTGTCCGACGAGCGGCAGCTTGCCCTGCTGCCGGACGTTCCCTACACGCTCATCAGCAGCCCGCTCTCGCCGCTGGAACTGTTCGTTGCCCGGCAAGTCAACGCCACAGGAGCGGACGTGGTGGTCTGCCCCATGCAGACCATGGGCACCTGGGGCCGGAAATACGGGCTGATCCTGACCCTGCACGACCTCATCTATTACGAGCACCCCGCTCCCCCGGGGTTCTTGCCGGCCCCGGTCCGGCTGCTGTGGCGCCTCTACCACAAGGCTTTCTGGCCCCAGCGCGTGCTCCTCAACCGGGCCGATACCGTGGCAACGATCAGCCAGACCACGGCGGCGCTGATGGCCAAATACCGGCTGACGCGCAGGCCCGTGCGCATCATCGCCAACGCACCGCAGCCGGCGCAGGAACCCCGCGACCCCGCCGCCGGCGCGGACAAAACGATCATCTACATGGGGTCGTTCATGCCGTACAAGAACGTGGAAACCATGGTGGCCGGCATGGCCGGGCTGCCCGGCTACACCCTTCACCTGCTCAGCCGGATCACGCCGCAACGGCGGGCTGAACTCGAAGCCATCGTGCCTGCGGGCGCCTCGGTGATGTTCCATAACGGTGTGACCGATGCTGAGTATGACGGGCTCCTGCGACGGGCCACTGCCCTGGTGAGCCTGTCCAAAGCGGAGGGGTACGGCCTTCCGCTGGTGGAGGCGATGGCGGTGGGTACGCCCGTGATCGCCAGCGAGATTCCCATCTTCCGCGAAGTCGGGGCGGACGCCGCGCTGTACGTGGATCCGGAGTCCCCCGGGCAGTTCGCGGACGCTGTGGGTCAGCTCCAGGACGACGTGCACTGGCAGGACATGTCCCGGCGTTCGATTGCGCGCGCGGCGGAGTTCAGCTGGGATGAATCGGCGCGCCAGCTGGTGGCTGCCGCGCATGAGGTCGTGGCGAAAAGGCGCCGGGCCTAGAGGACGTCCACGCCATCGAGCCGCAGCTGCACGGGGTCCAAGGTTCGCTTTGCAGCCACGGCTGCCCGGGTAACCCGCAGGACGCGGACGACGGCGGCAGCCTGGCCGTACGGGAAGAACAACAGGGTCCGGACGTCCTCGGCCGTGCGCCTGCCGGAGGGCGGTGCGGTGAGCAGCAGCGGCGCGGGGCCAGCCGTACGCACCGTGATGCCCGAGCCAGCCAGGTCCGCTTCCACCGCACCCGTGTAGTGTTCGACGGCGGCCCGCGGCCCTGTCACCGATGCGATGCGCACCGCCGGTGGAAGCTGGAGTTCCATCCGCAGGGACAGTTCACGGTGGGCGTAGCCGGCCGGATCCCACCGCAGCAGCGCCCCCGTGGCAGCGGTGTCCGTAGCCGTGACCACCACCAGTCCTTTGTCCGGGGCGGGACGTACCAGGGCGGCTGCGTTGAACCAGCGGCGCACGGTGTCCTCGCCCGCGCGGAGGGTTTCGCGGCGCAACAGGGAATCGCCGTCCAGCAGCAGTGCGGCAGCGTACCCGCCGTCTGCAACGGGTTCGGCCCCCACCGTGGCCACCACCAGGGCCTTGCCGGCACCCACTGTGGCCTTCACCTGGTCCCCCGAGGACGTGATGACCGTCGTCCCGGGAAACGCGCGGCCAAGCTCTTCGGCGGTTCGCAGGACGCCGGTGGCACCTTTTCGCAGCCGCCTGCCACTGCAGTGCGAGCACTTCCAGTCCGGGGCGGGGGTGGAACACCAGCGGCATTGGGGCAAAACGGAGGTGCCGGCCAAAGCCAGGGGCCCCTGGCAGTGCGCGCACCGGGCGGGTTCACGGCACGTCTCACACACAAGGGAAGGTGCATAGCCCGCCCTGGCGACCTGGACCAGGACGGGACCACGCTCCAGCCCCTCCTTGGCCGCCTGCCACGCGGCATGCGGCAGGCGGGCGATGGTGGCCAACGGGTCCCGGCCCTGCTCGAAGCTGTCGGCAGTGCTGACGACGCGCGGAACCGACGCACGGACAGTGGACCGCCCGGCCTCCACGGGGACGGCCCAGCCGGCCTCCACCAGGCGCTGGACTTCGGTGCTGCGGGCGTGTCCGGCAAGGAGGCAGGACGTACCCTCCTGTTCTGCCCGCAGGAGCAGGACCTCCCGGGCGTGGGCATACGGTGCGCGCTGCTCGATGTGGAGGTCGTCGCCGTCGTCCCAGCAGGCAACCAGCCCCAGGTCCTGCACCGGGGCGAAGGCCGCCGACCGCGTTCCGATTGCAATTTTGGCCCGGCCGGCCAGCAGGCGCAGGAAGTTCCGGTAGCGCGGCGTGGGACCGTCGTCGGCCGTGAGCCTGGCCACGGCCTCCTCCGGCACCAGGCCCTTCAGGGCATCCTCGACGCGGTCCAGGTCCCTGTAGTCGGGCACCACCAGGAGCGCGCCCCGGCCTGAGGCATAAGCGGCAGCTGCGGCCTGCGCCAGCAGGTCCGGCCAACCGGTGGGCCCGTACCCGTGCAGCGGATTGATAACGGCGCGGGGGGCGCCCCCTGCGGCCAGGTGCCTGAGGAAGGCAGCGCCGGTGCGGTACGGTGCCCACGATGAAACACCGGGGGCACCTGGCAGAGCGGGGACGCCTTCCGCTTCCCCGGTGTCCAGGGACGCAGGGTAGTCCTTCTCCAGCCTGGCAACCCGGGGCGGCACCGCAAGGCGGAGGACGTCGCTGACGGTGCCGGCATACCGTGCAGCAACGGCAGCAGCGAGGTCCTTGACGGCAGGCGTGAGGACCGGAACCGGCGACACCACTTTTGCCAGCGGCACCAGGGTGTGTCCGGCGTCGGACTCAGCGGCCCGTTCAAGGAGGAATCCGTTGAGGTCCTGGCCGTTGAACTTGACCTTGACTCTGACACCTGGCTGGGCTGCCTGGTCCAGCGCGGCCGGGACCGCATAGTCAAAGGGCCGGTCCAGATGGGGCAGCGAAGACTCAACAAGGACCCGGGCCACGGGAAGGTGCCCTGCCACGGCAACGCCAGTGGGCAGGGTGCGTGCCGGGAAGCCCTGCAGCAGGGACGGCTGCACGGAACTGTCAGCAACCACTGCGGTTACCTCCGTTCAGCTGCCGGGTTGGACAGGGACAGCAAAACACGGGGCACTGACAGTGGGCTTCCAGCCTGCCCCAATGGGATTCCTGCCTGCGCCGTGGGACTGCAGCTGCAGCGCGGCTATGCGTTGAAGAACGCCTTCAAATCATCCACCCGGTCAAGGCGTTCCCACGTGAAGTCGGGTTCGTCGCGGCCGAAGTGCCCGTGGGCAGCCGTCTTGGCGTAGATGGGCCGCTTCAGGTCGAGGGCGTCGATGATCGCCCTCGGACGGAGATCGAAGATTTCCGCGATGGCTTCGCTGATGCGGGCCGGGTCCACGGTCTCGGTGCCGAACGTCTCCACGTAGGTTCCCACGGGCCGGGCCTGGCCGATGGCGTAGGCGATCTGGATCTCGGCACGCTTCGCCAGTCCTGCGGCCACCACGTTCTTGGCTACCCAGCGCATGGCGTATGCGGCCGAGCGGTCCACCTTGGACGGGTCCTTGCCGGAGAAGGCGCCGCCGCCGTGGCGGGCCATGCCGCCGTACGTGTCGACGATGATCTTGCGGCCGGTGAGGCCGGCGTCTCCCACGGGGCCGCCGATAACGAACTCACCGGCAGGGTTGAGGATGTTCGCGGTGCGGGAAATGTCCAGGTTGGCGGCGGCGAGGACCGGCTCAATGACGATGGCGGCGAGGTCGGCGCGCAGCTGCTCAAGGCTTGCACCCTCGGCGTGCTGGCTGGAGATCACCACGGTTTCAACGGATACCGGAACGTCTTTGTCGTAGCCCACGGTGACCTGGGTCTTGCCGTCCGGGCGGAGGTAGGCCAGTTGGCCCGTCTTCCGGACGTCGGTGAGGCGTTCGGAGAGCCGGTGGGCCAGCCAGATGGGCGTGGGCATGTAGGAAGGGGTCTCGTCGCTGGCGTACCCGAACATCAGGCCCTGGTCGCCCGCACCCTGGAGGTCATAATCGTCTTCCTGGCGGCCTTCGCGGGCTTCCAGAGAGTTGAAAACGCCGCCGGCGATGTCATTCGACTGTTGGCCGATGGAGACGGACACGCCGCAGCGGGCACCGTCAAAACCGTTGGCTGAAGAGTCGTAGCCGATGCCGAGGATGGTCTCGCGGACGATCTGCGGGATTTCGACGTAGGCGTCGGTGGTGACTTCGCCTGCCACGTGCACCAGGCCGGTGGTCGCCATGGTTTCCACGGCTACACGGGATTCTGGGTCCGCGGCCAGGAGCGCGTCCAGGATGGCGTCGCTGATCTGGTCGCAGATCTTGTCCGGGTGGCCTTCGGTGACCGACTCGGACGTGAAGAGCCGGAGCGCGGAGGGCGTGGCCCCATGGGACTGGGGAAGGTGCAGCGGTAAAGTCACTCAACTACCTTACTGGTTGGAGCACGCCGGCCCTGCGGGAGATGTCTTCCCGCGAAGCAAACGTGGTGCGGAACACTCAGGTCCGGGGTGAAACCCGGTTCAGTTCAAAGCTGATGCGGGTAATGATGGCCTCGGCAACCTCAGTCTTGGTTCCCGACGCTTCCTGTGGTTCGGAGCCGGAGCGGGAGAGGATGACCACGGAGTTTGAGTCCTGCCCGAAGACCTTGTCCGTCCCCACGTGGTTGACCACCAGCAGGTCGCAGCCCTTCCGCTGCAGTTTTGCCTCCGCATACTCCAGGACGTCGCCCTCGCTGTCCCCGGTTTCCGCGGCGAAGCCGACGATGAGTTGCCCGGCTGCCGACGCAGCGGCATTGCGCTGTTCCACGAGCTCCTGCAGGATGTCCGGGTTGCGGAGCAGGGTGATGACGGGATCTGCGGTATCGTCCCGCTTTTTGATCTTGGTGTCCGAGACATCGGCCGGGCGGAAGTCGGCCACGGCGGCGGACATAATGACGACGTCGGAGTCCGCAGCGGCGTCCAGCGCAGCTTCGCGGAGCTGCAGGGCGGTCTCCACGCGGACCACCTCCACCCCGGCCGGGGGCGCAACGTCCATGTGGGCCGCCAGCAACCGCACGGTGGCGCCGGCGTTCCGGGCAGCGACCGCCAGGGCCACGCCCTGCTTGCCGGAAGAGCGGTTGCCCAGGAACCGCACGGGGTCCAGCGGTTCGCGGGTACCGCCAGCGCTGATGGTTACGGTGCGGCCCGCAAGCGGCAGCTGGTAATCGGACTGTCCCTGGACCAGCGCCATGGCTGCGTCGAAGATCACCTGCGGTTCCGGGAGCCTGCCCGGGCCCGAGTCTGCGCCGGTCAATCTGCCGGAGGCCGGCTCCAGGACAGCGGCGCCGCGGCCGCGGAGCGTCTCGACGTTGGCGCGCGTTGCCGCGTGCTGCCACATTTCGGTGTGCATCGCGGGGGCGAACAGCACGGGCCCGTGCGCCATCAGCAGCGTGTTGGTCAGCAGGTCCCCGGCCTGGCCGGTGGCAGCTTTTGCCAGGAGGTCCGCCGTGGCCGGTGCCACAACCACCAGGTCTGCCTCATGGCCCAGGCGGACGTGGTTGACCAGGTGCACGTCATCGAAGACGCTGTTGCTGACCGGGTTTCCGGACAGCGCCTCCCAGGTGGCGGTGCCGATGAAGCGGGTGGACGCCTCCGTGGGGATCACCGTGACGTCATGGCCGGCTTCAGTAAAAAGCCGGAGGAGCGATGCCACCTTATAGGCGGCAATCCCTCCCCCGACTCCGAGGACTATGCGCACGTGACCTCCGTCAACAGCAAGTCAGTTCAGCGGCAGGATTACTCTGCGGCTTCGATCGGCGTGGAAACCAGCTTGCCTTCGTTGATCTCGCGCAGTGCGATCGAGAGCGACTTTTCGTTCAACTTGGTGTCGACCAGGGGGCCGACGTATTCGAACAGGCCCTCGTGCAGCTGGGCGTAATAAGCGTTGATCTGACGAGCGCGCTTAGCACCGAAGATCACCAGGCCGTACTTGGAATCAGCTACCTTCAGCAGATCGTCGATCGGCGGGTTGATGATGCCTTCAAGGTTCGTGGACACGAATTCTCCAAATTCCTAGCGGGCTGACGGTTCCGGCAGGTGTGGATGCGGTGTCAGCCCCATGAGTGAAACAAGCTCGTCCGCTGCCCGGCGGACGTCGTCATTGATGACGGTATGGTCGAACTCCGGTTCAGCAGCAAGTTCCAGTTTAGCGGTTTCCAGGCGCCGCTGCTGTTCTTCGGGAGTTTCGGTGCCACGGCCCACCAGCCGGCGCACCATCTCGTCCCAGGTGGGCGGGGCCAGGAAGACGAACTGGGCGTCCGGAACGGCTGCCTTGACCTGGCGTGCACCCTGCAGATCGATCTCCAGCAGCACGGACCGGCCTTCCGCGATGGCCGCATTCACGGTGCTCTTCAGCGTGCCGTAAGTGTTCTGGCCGTGCACAACAGCCCACTCCAGGAGTTCACCCTCGGCAATGAGCTGCTCGAACTCCTCCTTGCTCTTGAAGAAGTAGTGGACACCGTCCACCTCGCCCGGCCGGGGCGCCCGGGTGGTGGCTGAGACGGAAAGCCAAACCTCCGGATAATTGTCCCGGATATAGGTGGACACGGTGCCTTTGCCAACAGCCGTCGGACCTGCGAGGACTGTCAGTCCAGGTTTCTTGCTCACGTATTCCTTTTGCCACGGTTGGGGAAGGGCAGGCGCCGCCTGCCTCAGTGCTCGTCTATAAAATCTACCAGCGCCCGGCGCTGGTGGACGCCCAGGCCCCGGACCCTGCGGGACGCTGCGATCCCCAGCTGCTGCATGATGGCTGCGGCACGCACCTTTCCGATGCCGGGCAGCGCTTCGAGCAGTTCAGAAACCCGCATGCGGGCCAGGGCGTCGTCCTCCAGCGCGGAGCTGATGATGTCCGCCGCCGACCTGTCGCCATTCCGGAGGCTTTCCTTGGCGGCGGCACGGGTTGCCCTGGCTGCTGCCGCCTTGCCCAGGGCGTCGGCCCGTTCAGACGCAGATAGAGGTCGCAGGACCATCACGGACACCCCCGAAGTCGGCGGATTCATCCAAGGGCGGCCGCCCTTGGACCTGTCCTGAAACTACCCTCTGGTGCAGCCTGAATCAATGCATCCGGACAATTGCAGGCCTATTCGCCCCGCAGTCCGTCCAGCGTCCGCAGCGCGGCCTCGCGCAGGCCCCGGGTTTCCGGTCCCGCCGACAGGATGTCGCGGCTGGACGTTCCCAGGACCAGCGGGTAGGCAGCGCCGAAGGTGGCCCGCAGGTCAGCCGGTGTTGCCCCCTGGGCCCCGAGGCCGGGCGCCAGGACGGGGCCGCGGACCGCAGCAAGGTCCAGTCCCAGGTCTTCCAGGGCGCCGCCGACCGTAGCGCCGACCACCAGGCCAACGGAACCGAGGCTTCCGGGATACCGGGAGTTCTCCGCTGCCGCGGACTCCGTGATCCTGCGGGCCACGGAATCCTTTCCGCCCACGTGCTGGACGGAAGCGCCCTCGGGGTTGGACGTCAGTGCCAGCACGAATACGCCCCGCCCGGTTTCCGCCGCGAGGTCCAGCGCGGGGCGAAGGGACTCGAAGCCGAGGTAGGGGCTCAGCGTGACGGAGTCCGCCGCGAGCGGAGACTCGTCGCGCAGCCACGCGTCCGCATAGGCGGCCATGGTGGATCCGATGTCGCCGCGCTTGGCGTCGGCGATGCTGAGCACGGATTCGTCCCGGGCCGTGGCCAGGACCTCCTCCAGCACCGCCATGCCGGCAGAACCGTGGCGTTCGTAAAGTGCCACCTGGGGCTTCACGGCGGCAGCGAGCGAAGCCACTGCCTCCAGGACCGTCAGCGAGAACCGCCGAAGCCCCGCGGCGTCGTCGTCCAGTCCCCAGCTCTTCAGCAGCGCCGGGTGCGGATCAATGCCAACGCAAAGGGGACCACGGGCGGCCATGGCCGCGCCGAGCCGGGAGCCAAAGGACTCCCGGCCGGCAGTGGCTGCCTGCTCAGGCATGCTGCAGGGCCGCCTTCTGCGAATCGGCCAGCGCTGCAGCGTGCTCCTGCAGGCTGGTGACAGACCACTCGTAGGTGCGCATGGCTTCGATGGCCTGGACGGCGGCGTTGAACTCGGCCACCGTGGTGATGCACGGAATGCCGATGGACGTTGCCGCGGCGCGGAGCTCGTAGCCGTCGCTGCGGGCTTCGCCGCCGGAGGGCGTGTTGAAGACCATGTCGATCTCGCCGGCCACGATGAGGTCGGCAATGGTGCCCTCCCCCTCGGCGCTGCTGCCCTCGGCAACCTTACGCACCGGGGTGGCCTGGATTCCGTTGCGGCGCAGGACGTCGGCGGTCCCGCCGGTGGAGACGATCTCGAAGCCGAGGTCGGAGAGCCGCTTGACGCCCATGATCACGGAACGCTTGTCGCGGTTGGCCACGGAGACGAACACCTTGCCTTCGGTGGGCAGGGCGTTGTTGGCGCCGGCCTGGCTCTTCGCGAAGGCGGTGTCGAAGTGCTTGTCGATGCCCATGACTTCGCCGGTGGAGCGCATTTCCGGGCCGAGCAGGGAGTCCACCACCTTGCCTTCAAGGGTGCGGAACCGGCTGAACGGCAGCACTGCTTCCTTGACGGCAACGGGGGCGTCGAGCGGCAGGGTCGAGCCGTCACCGGTTTCCGGCAGCATCTTGTAGGCGCTGCGGAGCTGGTTGATGGTCACGCCGGTGCCGATGAGGGCAGCGGCCTTGGCCATCTGGACGCCGGTGGCCTTGGACACGAACGGCACGGTGCGCGAGGCGCGGGGGTTGGCTTCCAGGACGTACAGCACGTCCGAGGCCAGCGCGAACTGGATGTTGATCAGCCCGCGCACGCCCACGCCCTCGGCGATGGCGCGGGTGGCCACGCGGACGCGCTCGATGACATTGCTGCCCAGCGTGATGGGCGGCAGGACGCAGGCGGAGTCGCCGGAGTGGATGCCGGCTTCCTCGATGTGCTCCATGATGCCGCCCAGGTACATGTCCGTGCCGTCGTAGAGGGCGTCGACGTCGATCTCGACGGCGTCCTCCAGGAACCGGTCGATCAGCACCGGGTGGTCCGGGGTGATCTCGGTGGCGTTGGCGATGTAGCGGGAGAGGTTGGGCTCGTCGTAGACGATTTCCATGCCGCGGCCCCCCAGAACGTAGGACGGGCGGACCAGGACGGGGTAGCCGATCTCGTCGGCGATCTTCTTGGCGTCCTCGAAGGAGACGGCGGTGCCGTTCTTGGGCGACACCAGGCCGGCCTTGTCCAGGACGCGGGAGAACGCGCCGCGGTGCTCGGCGAGGTCGATGGCCTCCGGTGAGGTGCCCAGGATCGGCACTCCGGCATCGGCGAGCTGCTGCGCGAGCTTCAGCGGGGTCTGGCCGCCGAGCTGGACGAACACGCCCATGACGCCGCCGGTGCGTTCCTCGGCCGCGATGACCTCCAGCACGTCCTCGAGCGTCAGCGGCTCGAAGTACAGGCGGGTGGAGACGTCGTAGTCGGTGGAGACGGTTTCCGGGTTGCAGTTGACCATGACGGTCTCGTAGCCGGCCTTGCGCAGCGCCATGGAGGCGTGGACGCAGGAGTAGTCGAACTCGATGCCCTGGCCGATGCGGTTGGGGCCGGAGCCGAGGATGATGATGGACGGCTTGGAGTGCAGCGCGACCTCGTCCTCCTCGTCGTAGGCCGAGTAGTGGTACGGCGTGTAGGCGGCGAACTCCGCGGCGCAGGTGTCCACGGTCTTGTAGACGGGGCGGATACCCAGGGCCTGCCGGACGCCGCGGACCACTGCCTCGGAGTTGTGGGTCAGGGCACCGATCTGCTCATCCGAGAAGCCGTGGCGCTTGGCGCGCTTAAGCATGTCGGCGGTCAAGGCGCCGGCCTGGCGGATTTCGTGGGAGATCTCATTGAGCAGCTGGAGCTGGTCCAGGAACCAGGGGTCGATCTTGGTGGCTTCGAAAAGCTGTTCCACGGTGGCGCCGCCCAGGAGGGCGCGCTGGACCTGGTGGAGGCGCTCCGTAGTGGGGCGCTTCGCCTTCTCGATGAGTTCGGCGACTTCCCATTCCGGGACGCTGCTGAAGTCCAGCTGCGAGCCCTTCTGCTCCAGGGAGCGCAGGGCCTTCTGCAGGGCCTCGGTGAAGTTGCGGCCCATGGCCATGGCTTCGCCGACGGACTTCATGGTGGTGGTGAGGGTGTTGTCCGCCGCCGGGAACTTCTCGAAGGCGAACCGCGGGACCTTGACCACTACGTAGTCCAAAGTGGGTTCGAAGGACGCAGGGGTCTTCTGCGTGATGTCGTTGGGGATCTCGTCCAGGGTGTAGCCGAGCGATAGCTTGGTGGCAATCTTGGCGATGGCGAAGCCGGTGGCCTTTGACGCCAGTGCCGAAGAACGGGATACGCGCGGGTTCATCTCGATGACCACCACGCGGCCGGTGGCCGGGTCGATGGCGAACTGGATGTTGCAGCCGCCGGTGTCGACACCCACCTCGCGGATGACGGCGATGGCAACGTCGCGCAGCTTCTGGTATTCGCGGTCGGTGAGGGTCAGCGCCGGGGCCACGGTGATGGAGTCGCCGGTGTGCACGCCCACGGGGTCGAAGTTTTCGATGGAGCAGACGACAACCACGTTGTCGTTCTTGTCCCGCATCATTTCGAGCTCGTATTCCTTCCAGCCCAGGATGCTCTCTTCGAGCAGGACCTCGCTGGTGGGGCTGTACTGCAGGCCCTGGCCGACGATGCGGCGCAGGTCATCCTCGTTGTAGGCCAGGCCGGAGCCCAGGCCGCCCATGGTGAAGGACGGGCGGACCACCATCGGGTAGCCCAGGTCCTGTGCTGCCGCGAACGCCTCGTCCATGGTGTGGATGATGTGGCTGCGGGCGGATTCGGCACCGCAGCGCTCAACGACGCCCTTGAACTTCTCGCGGTCCTCGCCGAGCTCGATCGCGGCGATGTTGGCACCGATCAGCTCCACGTTGTACTTCTCCAGTACACCGTTCTTGTCCAGGGCGATGGCGGTGTTCAGCGCGGTCTGGCCGCCCAGGGTGGGCAGTACGGCGTCGGGGCGTTCCTTGGCGATGATCTTCTCCACCACCTCGGGGGTGATGGGCTCAACGTAGGTGGCGTCGGCGAACTCGGGGTCGGTCATGATGGTGGCCGGGTTGGAGTTCACGAGGATGACGCGGAGGCCTTCCTCCTTGAGGACCCGCAGGGCCTGGGTGCCGGAGTAGTCGAACTCGGCGGCCTGGCCGATGACGATCGGGCCGGAACCAATGACGAGGACGCTTTTGAGGTCTGTACGTTTCGGCATTACTTCTTGTCCTCAGTCTTGTTGTCGGTGGCGGTCTTGGTGTCAGCGTTCTTGGCGTCGCCCATGAGGTCGATGAACCGGTCGAACAGGTACGCGGCATCGTGGGGTCCGGCGGCAGCCTCCGGGTGGTACTGGACGGAGAAGGCCGGGATGTCCAGGCAGGCGAGGCCTTCCACGACGTCGTCGTTCAGGCTGATGTGGCTGACTTCCACCCGGCCGTAGCGTGCCTCCGGAGCCTGGGTGGCGCCGTCGAGCGGGGCGTCCACGGCGAAGCCGTGGTTCTGGGAGGTTATTTCCACCTTGCCGGTGCGTCGGTCCATCACGGGCTGGTTGATGCCGCGGTGGCCGTAGCGGAGCTTGTAGGTGCCGAAGCCCAGGGCCCGGCCCAGGATCTGGTTGCCGAAGCAGATGCCGAAGTAGGGCAGCTTCTCATCCAGGACGGAGCGCAGGAGCTTCACCTGGGCGTCGGCCGTGGCGGGGTCGCCCGGGCCGTTGGACATGAAGAAGCCGTCCGGGTTGACGGCATTGACATCCTCCAGGGTGGCGGTGGCAGGCAGTACGTGGACGCGGACGCCGCGCTCGGCGAACCGTACCGGGGTCATGGCCTTGATGCCGAGGTCGATCGCCGCGATGCTGAAGCGGGGTTCGCCCTCCCAGCCGTGGTCCTTCGGTTCCACCACGTAGGCTTCGTCGACGCTGACTTCCTCGGCCAGGCGCGAACCCTCCATGGGGGCGCTGGCCAGGACGGCGTCGAGCAGCTCCTTGTCGGTGCCCTGCGCCGCCTCGCCGGAGAAGATGCCGGCGCGCATGGTCTTGTGCTCACGCAGGTGCCGGGTGATGGCGCGGGTGTCCACACCCTGGATGCCGACGATGCCCTGGGCCACCAGTTCCTCATCCAGCGACCGCTCGGAACGCCAGTTGGAGGGCCGGCGCGCTGCGTCGCGGACAATGTAGCCGGCCACCCAGATGCGCCGGGACTCGGCGTCGTCATCATTCACGCCGGTGTTGCCGATGTGCGGGGCGGTCTGCACCACCAGCTGGCGGGCGTACGAGGGATCGGTGATGGTTTCCTGGTAACCGGTCATGCCGGTCGCGAAGACGGCCTCGCCCAGGGCGGTGCCGGTGGCGCCGTAGCTGGTGCCGCGGAAGATGCGTCCGTCTTCGAGAACCAGCGCAGCCGGGGCCGATACAGGAGCGGAGGTGGTTGCTGTCAATGTATTCGCTTTCACTGTCTTACTTTCCACTGGTGGCACCAGCCGCGGGGGCTGACGAAATCAAATCCTGAAGGGCCTGGTACAGCACGTCCTTGTCCGCGGCGCGGCGGGTTCGGAAGCCGGTGTCCAGGTCATGCGTGCCGTGCGTCCATCCGAGCACCAGGAGGCCGTCCTTTTCCACGAACTTCCCGGCCATGCCGCTGTCCTGCCGGACTTCCGTGAGGGAGGCGGCGGGGATGTACAGGGCAGGGGCACCGGATCGCTCATAGAGGACGCCGTGCGGGTAGACCTCGAGGGTGGCGTTGGTGCGGATGCCGAGCCCGTGCACGGCGATCCGGTCAAGCCAGTCACCGGCCGTTGTGGTGGCCACGTACTGCCCCTCGGCAGCGGCGGTGGGCTGGCCCGGCGCGGCGGGCACCTGGGGCAGTTGTCCGACGTCGGACTGGCGCTTCAGGCGGTTGCGCCACCCCACTGCGAGGAGGACAAACACGACGGCGACCACCGCCAGCATGGCAAGGCCGGGAAGGATCTTGTCCATCAGGCAGCGCCTGCAGGGGTTGCGGCGGCATCCGGGTGGGGCGTGTTGAGCGCGCCGTCGAGGACGGTGGCGTGCCCCCTGAAGAAGGTTGCCACCACCTTGCCCGGAAGCTCCCTGCCCTTGAAGGGCGAGTTGCGGCCCATGGTGGCCATCTGGAACGGGTCCACCGTCCAGCGCGCGGCCGGATCCACCAGGATGAGGTTGGCGGGTTCCCCGGCTTCGATGGGCCTGCCCTGGTCGCTCAACCGGCCGATCTTCGCAGCCGCGGTGGAGGTGACCCGTGCGAAGTCCGCCCACGTCATCAGGCCGGTCTCGATCATGGCGTGCTGGACGACGGACAGGGCCGTTTCCAGTCCGGTCATGCCCATGGCGGCCTGCGCCCACTCGCATTCTTTGTGCTCGCTGGGATGCGGTGCGTGGTCGGTACCCACAACGTCGATCGTGCCGTCTGCCAGGCCTGCGCGCAATGCCTGGACGTCGGCGTCGGTGCGCAGCGGCGGGTTGACCTTGAAGACGGGGTCGTAGCTGCGGACCAGGTCGTCGGTCAGCAGCAGGTGGTGCGGGGTGACCTCAGCCGTGACGTCGATGCCGCGTTCCTTGGCCCAGCGGATGATTTCCACCGAGCCTGCCGTGGACACGTGGCACACGTGCAGGCGGGAACCGACGTGCTGGGCAAGGAGGACATCGCGGGCGATGATGCTTTCCTCGGCGACGGCTGGCCAGCCGGTGAGGCCGAGGACGGCGGAGACGTCGCCCTCGTTCATCTGGGCCCCGGCGGTCAGGCGGGGTTCCTGCGCGTGCTGGGCCACCACGCCGTCGAACGCTTTGACGTATTCCAGCGCGCGGCGCATCAGCACGGGGTCGTGGACGCAGATGCCGTCGTCGGAGAACATGCGCACTCGGGCGCGGGAATCGGCCATGGCGCCCAGTTCAGCCAGCTGCTCCCCCGCCAGGCCAACGGTGACGGCGCCCACCGGGCGCACGTCCACCCATCCGGCGGCGCGGCCCAGCGTGTAGACCTGTTCCACGACGCCCGCGGTGTCGGCGACGGGCGTGCTGTTGGCCATCGCGTGAACCGCGGTGTAACCGCCCAGCGCCGCGGCACGCGTTCCGGTTTCCACGGTTTCGGCATCTTCACGGCCGGGTTCGCGGAGGTGCGTGTGGACGTCAACCATGCCGGGCAGGGCCACCAGGCCGGCGGCGTCGATGACGGTGGCACCGTCAGCGGAGAGCCCGTGGCCGATCTCGGCGATGATGCCGTCGCGGACCAGCAGGTCCGTGGGGTCGCCGCCCAGGATGGCGGCGCCCTGGATGAGGTACGTTCCGGTGTTGCCTGCCATCAGTTGCTCTCCTTGGTGGACAGGGCGGCGGCGTAGGCCGGCGCCCGGGTTGCGGCTGGTTCCCGGGTGTCCCCGGAGAGCAGCAGGTACAGTGCGGCCATCCGCACGGACACGCCATTGCGGACCTGGGCAAGGACGGTGGAGCGGGGTGAATCCGCGGCGGCTGCGCTGATCTCCAGGCCACGGTTCATGGGGCCCGGGTGCATGATGATGGTGTCCGTCATGCCGAGGTCATCGAGGGCCCGGAGCCGGTTGTCGTCGAAGCCCCAGCGGCGCGAGTATTCGCGGGTGCTCGGGAAGAACGATGCGTTCATGCGTTCGCCCTGGACCCGGAGCATCATGACGGCGTCAACGCCGTTTGCGAGGGTTTGGTCCAGGTCGTAGCTGACGCTGCAGGGCCATTTGTCGACGCCGACCGGCAGCAGGGTGGGGGGCGCCACCAGTGTGACCTCCGCGCCAAGGGTACGGAGCAGCCACACGTTCGAACGCGCCACGCGGGAGTGCAGGACATCGCCTGCGATGGCGACCCGCATGCCTTTGAGGTCTGTTCCCTGGGAATCGGTCCCGGCCAGGCGGGCCCAGTGCCGGCGCATGGTGAAGGCGTCGAGGAGGGCCTGGGTGGGGTGCTCATGGGTGCCGTCGCCGGCGTTGATGACGGCGGCGTCGATCCAGTCGGTGGCAGCCAGCCGGTGCGGCGCGCCGGAAGCCCAGTGCCTGATGACGACGGCGTCCGCCCCCATGGCGGACAGGGTCTGGGCAGTGTCCTTGAGGGACTCGCCCTTGGAAACGGACGATCCCTTGGCGGCGAAGTTGATGACGTCCGCCGACAGCCGCTTGGCCGCGGCTTCGAAGGAGATGCGGGTGCGGGTGGAGTCCTCGAAGAAGAGGTTGACGACCGTGCGGCCGCGCAATGCCGGAAGCTTCTTCACTTCCCGCTCCCCCACGGCCGACATTTCCTCGGCAGTGTCCAGGATGCGGATGGCGTTCGAAAGGCTGAGGTCCCCGGTGGACAGGAGGTGTTTCATGCGCCGCCCTCAATCACGACTTCGTTGACGGGCGCTCCGGCGTCGGACGTGTCCGTTTCCTCCAGCCGGACCCGGACCTTCTCGGCGGAGGAGGTGGGCAGGTTCTTGCCTACATGGTCTGCGCGGATGGGAAGTTCGCGGTGGCCCCGGTCAATCAGGACCGCGAGCCGGACAATACGGGGGCGGCCGAGGTCGACGAGGGCGTCAAGGGCGGCGCGGATGGTGCGGCCCGAGTACAGGACGTCGTCGATCAGCACCACGACTTTGTTGTCGATGCCGGTGTGGGGCAGCCTGGTGGGGTACGGCGGCCGGGTCCCTTGGTGGGAGAGGTCGTCACGGAACATGGTGACGTCCAGCTGGCCCACAATGGCAGCGGCGTCAACGGTGTTGTCCGCGGCGGCGATCTTTTCGGCCAGCCGGACAGCCAGCGGGTAACCGCGGCGGGGAATGCCCAACAGGACCAAGTCCCGGGATCCCTTGTTGGCTTCGAGGATCTCGTGGGCGATACGAGTGAGGGCCCGGTCAATGTCCGCCTGGCTGAGGACAACCCTGGCTGGAACCGGTGCGCTGGTGACAGATGTCAACGCTCGTCTCCCCTTTCCCCGCCTCACAGGACGGAATTAAAAAAGGAATGTTTGCTGTTCAAAATTACCACACGGTCCCTGCCGGGCCGGTGCCCGGACAACGCGGCGCTGATCACATTCCAGCGGCCCTGGAGGCCGGGTCCTTTGTGGTGCGGCAGCACCCGCTTAGGCTTTCGGGTATGCCGACGTACCCGCAGCAGCCTCCTTCCGGCCTCCCCGACGACCACTACCGCGGCGGCTACCGTCCGCTGCCCCAGCAGGCCAACCCCAGCTGGATGGGCCATGTGCAGCCGGAACACTACCGGGCTGCCCCGGGCCACCAGGGCCAGCCGCTGGCCGTGATGGTGCCGGCCCAGGCCCAGGGGACGGTGCTGCATGCGACGCGGGCCCGTGGCGGGCTGGTGGGGTTGTCGGTTGCCGGCGGCGTGCTCGCTTTCCTGAGCCTGTTCCTGGTGGTGCCGTTCCTTTTGTCCAACACGGGCGCCGCCGGATTCCTGATCGGTTTCCTGGCGTCCCTGGTTCCGCTGGCTGTGGTCCTAACGGCGGTTCACATCATCGACAGGTGGGAGCCGGAGCCGAAACGCCTGCTGTTCTTCGCCTTTACGTGGGGCGCGGCGGTGTCCGTGGCGGTCACCCTGCTGATCCAGCCGTTTTTCGTCATCGCATTCCAGTTCACCGACCAGCCTGACCTGCAGACCTATATGGCAACGGTGCAGGCGCCCATCGTGGAGGAATTCGCCAAGTCCCTTGGCCTGCTGATCCTCCTGCTCGCGGCGCGGCGGCATTTCGACGGCCCCGTGGACGGCGTGGTGTTTGCCTTCACCATCGCCGGCGGGTTCGCGTTCACCGAGAACATCCTCTATTTCGGCCGGGCCATCGCGGAGTCGGCGTCACCGGCCAGTGACTTTGCGCAGGTCTTCTTCCTCCGCGGAGTCATGTCCCCGTTCGCGCATGCCATCTTCACCGGCACCACCGGACTTGTCATGGGCTTCGCCGCACGGCGCTGGCACACCGGCGCGTCCATTGGCGCCTTCTTCGTGGGCCTGCTGCCGGCCATGTTCCTGCACAACAGGTGGAACAGCATGGGCCAGGGCTTCCTGCTGGACTACATCGTGGTCCAGGTGCCGATCTTCGTCCTGGCCGTGGGCGGCATCATCTTCCTGCGGGTGGCCGAAAAGAGGCTGACGCGCCAGCGGCTGATGGAGTACTCGGCGGCGGGCTGGTTCACCCCGGCCGAGGTCCAGTTGCTGGCCACGTTGGGCGGCCGGCGGACTGCCCTGGCCTGGGCTGCGAACTCCGGCCGGAAGCCGCAGATGAAGCAGTTCATGAAAGCCGCCACCCAGCTTGCCAATACCCGGCAGCGCATCCTCAGCGGGCGGGACGTGCCGCTCCACCAGGCCGAGGAGCGGCAGCAGCTGCAGCGGATCCTCGCCCTGCGCGCGGCCGTGGCCGGCTGAACCTGCACCCGTGGGAACGCGAAAGGGCCCCGCCTGTGGCGGGGCCCTTTCGCGTTGTCCTGCGGGGAGGCTAGGCGAGCAGCGAAGGCTTCAGCTGCTGCAGCCGGCCCAAAAGGCCATTGATGAACTGCGGAGACTCGTCCGTTGACAGTGTCTTGGCCAGCGCAACAGCCTCGCTGACCGCCACGCCATCGGGGACGTCGTCGTTGTACAGGAGCTCCCAGGTGCCGATGCGCAGGATGATGCGGTCCACGGACGGCATGCGCTCCAGGGTCCAGCCCTGCGAGTACGTCTCCAGGAACTCATCGATGGCGGCCTGCTGGGACACTACCCCTTCGACAATTTCCAAGGTGTAGGGGTTGACCACCTGGTCGGTCTTTTCCCGGCGTGCGCGAAGCACGTCGAACGCCGAAACAGAGCGCTGCTCCGCTTCGAAAAGAACATCCAGTGCCCTGCTGCGGGCTTTACCGCGGGCGCTCACTACTCAGAAACCCGGCCCAGGTAGCTGCCGTCGCGGGTGTCCACCTTGAC
This sequence comes from Arthrobacter sp. NQ4, assembly GCF_029077345.1. NCBI lineage: Bacteria > Bacillati > Actinomycetota > Actinomycetes > Micrococcales > Micrococcaceae > Arthrobacter > Arthrobacter sp. NQ4. Next base: position 345,427 of record NZ_JARETC010000002.1, read on the forward strand.
CTTGGTGTTGTTCTCGATGAACAGCGGGACCTGGATTTCGTAACCGGTCTCCAGGGTGGCGGGCTTGGTGCCTGCGGAGGAGCGGTCGCCCTGCAGGCCCGGCTCCGTGTAGGTGATTTCCAGGACAACGCTCGGCGGCAGTTCGATGTAGAGGGGGTTGCCGTCGTGGATGGCGATGTTGACCATCTGGTTCTCGAGCATGAAGTTGGTGGCGTCACCAACGGTGGCGCCGGACACGGTGATCTGGTCGTAGTCCGAGGTGTCCATGAAGACGAAGTCTGCGCCGTCCTGGTACAGGTACTGGTAATCGCGGCGGTCAACGGTTGCCGTTTCGATCTTGAGCCCGGCGTTGAACGTCTTGTCGACAACCTTGCCGGACATCACGTTGCGCATCTTGGTCCGGACAAAGGCGCCGCCCTTGCCGGGCTTGACGTGCTGGAATTCGATGACGTTCCAGAGCTGGCCCTCGAGCTTCAGGACCGTTCCGTTCTTAATGTCGTTAGTGGTTGCCACTGGTTTCCTCTGGTTTCTTTGTCTGGCCGCGTGGTCAGATGCTGTATGCCGGGCGGGCACGCCACAACGGCCCGCCTGCACGTGTTTGTCAAAAATCGCGTGGATGCAAAAATTCCACAACCATTCTACCGGTAAATCCCGGGCAGCCTTTCCGCGGCCACCGGGCCCCGGATCAGCAGGCCAGGTCCAGGACGTCCCGGGCGCGCTGCAGGGCCACCGTGGAGGAGTAGATCTGGGCGGCATCGGCGGACTGCGCCACCCGCAGGTCAAGTGCCTTGGAGAAGGATTCAACGGCCGCGGACGTGTGCCCGGCCGCATACTGCGTCCGTCCCAGGTATTGCAGGGCCAGCGCTTCACGGGAGGTGCCATGCACCTCCGCCACAAGCTGGCGGAACAGTTCGATGGCACGGTCCATCCGGTGGGAGACGCTCAGCACCTCGGCCTCGAAAACGCGCAGCCGGAACGACTCCGGGTCCTTGAAGCGGGCTTCGGCCAGCAGTTCGGCGGCGTCGGACGCGTGGCCCTCAACCAGCAGCACGAAAATCGGGTCTGCGGGATCGGTGGAGGCGGCCAGGGCGTCGCGGACAGCGTCCTCGTTCACGATCTGCGGCCGCAGGGTGTCCGGGTTGATCCGGATACCCGGGAACCCTGCCTCGGGCCAGTCTCCGGTGCCGCTCATGTCGCCCTTCATCAGGAAGCAATTTCCTGGTAGGCCGCAAACAGCAGCGACGTGTCCGGGACGTCGAGGATTCCCGGCTTGGCGATGCCGTCCAGGACAACGAAGCGCAGCAGGTCCCCACGGGACTTCTTGTCGCGGCGCATCCCGTCCAGCAGGCCCTGCCACCGGTCCCGCCGGTAGGTGACCGGAAGCCCAAGCCCGTCCAGGATGCTCCGGTGCCGGTCGGCGTCGGTATCGCTGAGCCGCCCCACGCTGCGGGCAAGTTCCGCCGCGAACATCATGCCCACGGAGACCGCGGCCCCGTGCCGCCAGGAGTAGCGTTCCACCAGTTCGATGGCGTGGCCCAGGGTGTGGCCGTAGTTCAGGATTTCCCGCAGCCCGGACTCTTTGAGGTCCTCGGAGACCACCTTGGCTTTGACGGCGATAGCCCGCTCGATCAGCTCGCGGAGCGCGTCGGAGCGGGGGTCCACCACTGCGGCGGGGTCCTTTTCCACCAGGTCAAGGATGGCGGGATCGGCGATGAAACCGCACTTGATGACCTCGGCCAGGCCTGAAATGATCTCGTTCTTCGGCAGGGTGTCCAGGGTGTCCAGGTCCGCCAGGACGGCGGCGGGCGGGTGGAAGGAGCCTACGAGGTTCTTTCCTTCGGCGGTGTTGATGCCGGTCTTGCCGCCCACGGAGGCGTCCACCATGCCCAGCAGGCTGGTGGGCATGTGGATGACCTTGACTCCGCGCAGCCAGGTGGCGGCGACGAAGCCTGCGAGGTCGGTCACTGCTCCCCCGCCCACGGCGACAATGGCATCCGAACGGGTGAAATCGTTCTGGCCAAGGACCTGCCAGCAGAAGGCGGCCACCTGGATGTGCTTGCCTTCTTCAGCGTCCGGGATTTCGGCGGTGAGGGACGTGAAGCCGGCGGCTGCGAGTTCGTCGCGGACGGTGTCACCGGTGAGGCGCAGGGCGCGGGGGTGGATCACCAGGACCCGGCGGACCCGCTCTCCGAGCAGCCCGGGAAGGTCACCAAGCAGGCCGCGCCCGACGACGACGCCGTAGTTGTTGCCGGCACCTTCGCCGGTGACGTTGATGACTGTTGATTGCGTGTTCACTTTTCAACTTCCTGTTTGGCAGCTGCGTGGTTCCGCAGTGCTGCTTCCAGCCGGCCGCCAAGCTCGGGTACCGAGCCGTGGCGGACGTCCAGGGTGATGTCGGCCAGCCTCTCGTAGACCGGCCTGCGGGTGGCGAACATTGCTGTCCAGCGGCCCATGGCGTCGCCGGCGAGGAGCGGGCGGCCGGAGTTCCGGGCGATCCTGTCCGCCACGGTATCGGCGTCGCACTCCAGGTAGACAACCGTGCAGCGGCTGATCAGCTGCTGCGTGCCCGAGTCGAGCACCGCACCGCCGCCCAGCGAAATGACGGTCAGGGTCCCTTCGGCTTCCTCCACGGCGTCAGCGACGGTGCGGGCTTCGATCTCCCGGAACGCGTGCTCGCCGCGGCCCGCGAAGATATCGGCGATGGAGCCGTGGCCGGCGACGATGACCGCGTCGGTGTCAATGAACCGGGCCCCCAGCTGCTGGGCAAGCTGCTGGCCGATGGCCGATTTGCCCACCGCCATGGGACCGATGAGCACTATCGGCCGGCCGCCGAGGGGTGCGGGACTGCTGCGGTGGAGCACTACTGGCCGATCGAGTCCAGGGATGCCGGGATGTTGTCCAGGTAACCCTTGATGTTGCGCGCGGTTTCCGCCACTGAGTCACCGCCGAACTTTTCGATGACGGCCTCGGCGAGGACCAGGGCCACCATTGCCTCGGCCACCACTCCGGCGGCCGGTACTGCACAAACGTCCGAACGCTGGTGGTGTGCCTTGGCCGGTTCGCCGGTGCTGACGTCGATGGTCCGCAGGGCGCGCGGAACCGTGGCGATGGGCTTCATGGCTGCGCGGACGCGGAGGACATCACCGATGCTCATGCCGCCTTCGATGCCGCCGGCACGGTTGCTGGCGCGGACAATCCGGCCGTCACCGTCGCGGACGATTTCGTCGTGGGCGGCGGAGCCGCGGCGGGCAGCGGTCAGGAAGCCGTCACCGACCTCCACGCCCTTGATGGCCTGGATGCCCATGAGTGCCGCGGCCAGCCTGGCGTCGAGCCGGCGGTCCCAGTGCACGTAGCTGCCCAGTCCGGGCGGGAGTCCGTATGCCAGGACCTCCACTACGCCGCCCAGGGTTTCGCCTTCCTTGTGCGCAGCGTCCACCTCGGCCACCATGGCGTCGGAGGTTTCGCGGTCGAAGCAGCGCAAGGGGTCTGTGTCCAGGGCAATAACGTCGCCGGGCACGGGCAGCGGGCGGCCTTCGGGCACCGTCACGCTGGCAATGGACACGGTGTGGCTGACAAGTTCGATGCCGAGGTGCTTGAGGAACTGCGCGGCCACCGTGCCCAGCGCCACGCGGGTGGCGGTTTCGCGGGCGCTTGCACGCTCCAGCACGGGACGGGCCTCATCGAAGCCGTATTTCTGCATGCCCGTGAAATCGGCATGGCCCGGGCGGGGGCGTGTCAGGGGTGCGTTGCGTGCCTGGTCGGCGAGGAGTTCGGGGTCCACGGGGTCGGCGGACATGATCTGCTCCCACTTGGGCCATTCGGTGTTCGCCACCTGGATGGCGACGGGACCGCCCTGGGTCAGGCCGTGGCGGACGCCGCCAAGGATAGTGACCACGTCCTGTTCGAACTTCATCCGGGCGCCGCGTCCGTAGCCAAGCCGGCGGCGGGCCAGGGAGTCTGCGATGTGTCCGCCGGTGATTTCAACACCGGCGGGGACGCCTTCAATAATTCCCATCAGAGCCGGGCCATGGGATTCACCGGCAGTCAACCAACGCATAATTTCCATCCTGCCACGTAGGGCGGTCACAACGCCCGTCGGGCAAGGCCGACTGCGTCACACATCACATCTATGACAGGTGCGTTAACGTCTTCCCCGCGGCGGGTGAAGAGCCGCACCTGTTCCACGGCCTGGTACAGCAGCATCTCCAGGCCTGGCACTACGGCGCCCCCGCCGGCCTGCCACACCGAGGCGATGAGGCTGGGCCACGGATCGTAGGCAACGTCCAGCAGGACGCCGGGCGTCCTGGTCTTCAGCGCCGCAATGTCGGCGGCGAGTCCATCTGCGGCGCGGGGCGGCAGGGTGGAAATGACGACGTCGGCATCCGCCGTGGGGCGGGCCGCACCCACCATCGGGCGCACCTCAAGGGCCACGCCCAGGCTGTCCGCGGCGGAGCGGACGTCTGCTGTCCGCGACGCATCACGGACAAAGACCTGCACGCTGCCGGTGCCCAGTTCCTTCAGGGCCGCGACCGCGGATGCCGCTGTTCCGCCGCCGCCGAGGATGACGGCGGACGGTGCTGCCCGGGTACCGGCGTGGCGCAGGGCGTTGACGATGCCGGTCACGTCCGTATTGGAGCCCACAGTCTTCACTCCACCGGCGGATTCCTCGAAGGTGACAGTGTTCACCACTCCGAGGGTGCGTGCCACGCCCCGCACTTCGTCCACCTCGCTGAGCATGGCCGTCTTCAGCGGCATGGTCACCGAGAGCCCGCGCCAGCCCGGCTGGTTCCGGATCTGGCGCATGAAGGACGGCAGCAAGGCCTCCGTGACGTCGATGGCCGTGTAGCTGATGCCCGCACCCAGCCGCTCATAGGCGGACAGGTGCAGCGCCGGGGACTTCGAGTGGCTGATCGGGTGGCCCAGGACGGCAGCCCGCAGGCTCATGTGCAGCGGCCCGCGTTGGCCTGGCACCACGCGTTGTACTGCTCGACGTAGGCGTTGTGTTCGGCCAGTGTCTTGGCGAACTTCGTCTCCTTGGTGTCCAGGTTGATGGTCACCCAGTACAGGTAGTCATTCGCCTTCGGCCGGGCGGCCGCATCAATGGCGGTCTTGCCGGGTGAGCCGATGGGTCCTGGCGGCAATCCGGGATTCGCGTAGGTGTTGTACGGGTTGGACTTGTCCTGCCGCTGCTCATCCGTGAAGTTGAAGCTTCGGGTGCCAAGGCCGTACGTGACGGCAGAGTCAACCTGCAGGAAACCGCCGGTCTGGTCGTTGGGCTTGAGGCGGTTGTAGATGGCACCGGCCACGTCGCCGTAGTCGGCCTGCCCGCCCTCCGCCTGGACGATGCTGGCCACAATGACGGCCTCGTACTGCTTGGCGGGGTCCGTGATGCCCTGCGATACCAGTTCGTCGGTGGTGGCCTTGACCAGTGCCTGCAGGATGTCCTTGGCTTGCGTGCCCAGCGGGAAGCGGTACTCGCCGGGGGCCAGGTAGCCTTCAAGGTTTTTCGCGTTGGCAGGCAGGCCGAACTGGGCAGGCTGGTTGCTGAGCGCCTGCAGGGTCTGCATGGACACTCCGGAGCCCTCCGAAATTGCCTGCAGGGACTCGTTGACCCGCAGGCCCGCGCTCAGGGCGAAGTAGATGACTTTGGTCTTGTCCTTGCCCAGCAGCACATTGACGGCGTCCGCGTTCTTCATCTCGGTCTTGAAGGTGTAGTCCCCCGGTGACAGGGTCCCGCCGGAGGCGTGGAACGCCTGCATAAATGTATCCGCGTTGGCGACCACGCGCTGGTTTTCCAGCTCGGTGGCGACAGAGCGCGTCCCTTCACCGCTGGCGACGGTCACCTGGACCTCACCCGATCCTGGGCCGGGGAAATCCGAGGGCTTGCCGCTGCCCAGGAGGGGTTTGAGGAACTGGGCGCCCACGGCGACCGCCGTTACAAAGACAGCGAGGGTCAGGAACAGCGCCAGCAGCCTGCGGCGGCGCCGGACCTTTTTGGACGGCCGCACTACCTGGGCGGCCGATGAGCCTGGCAGCAGTTCGTGGCCTGCGTCCTGGTGCGGGACGTCCGCGTGGGGGTCCTCGTGGTATCCGGCGGAGTGGTACGCATGGTCATCGTGCACGCCTTCCTGGTGGCCGTGCACGACGGCCTCGTGGTGCAGGTCCGCCTCGTGCGCGTCGAAGTGGTGCTCGTGCGCGTCGAAGTGGTGGTTGTCCAGTGGGTGCGAAACGTCGTCGCGGTGCGCGGGGTCATCGAAGTCCGCCCCGGCATGGTGGACGTCGTCCGGATGGTACCCGACGGCGTCCGGGGTGGCGTGGTGCGCAGCGTCCTCGTGCCCGGGGACGGCGTCGTGGTGCTGGAGAGGGGCCGGCACACCGGGGCCGGCATCGTTGCCGAAGGAACCGGGCGCAGGCTGGTCTTCCTGGATGGACGGCGGTGTCTCCGGAACAGCCGGAACGTCTCCGGCGGCGGGGAGCGGAGCGAAGGTGGATTCGGCCGCGGGAGACGCGGCCGCGGGAGGAGCTGCGGGCGGCGGCGGGACGTCACCGGTTTCGTAGGCCTGCTCGGGTACGGCGTCGTGGCCTCCGGTGTTGAGGCTCTTCTCCCGGGCCCGCAGTTCCTTGCGGGTCAGCGGCCTCGCGGCCCCGGGGTCCAGCGGACCGGAGGTGTCGTCAATGTTGGCAGGGCTCACTGTTGCCTTCCATTATGTGAAGATTGGGCCGTGTCTGCGGGCATGGCGCGGACGGGCTGGTCCGCCCCACCGGCCCCCAGGTCCACGGACGGGGATGGCGCTGTCACGCGTGAGCCGACATCCGCTCCCCTGGCTTTCTGCATGTCGATGGCGTGCTGGAGAATCCCCGCCGCCGCGACCTGATCAACTACTTTACGGTGGTCCCTGCTGCTCATGCCAGCTTCGTGCAGGTTGCGGTGGGCCGAGACACTGCTGAGGCGTTCGTCCACCAGGTTGACCGGGACTGCCAGGCCGCGGGCGGCGAGCTCGGCCGCCAGGAGCAGGGCGTAGTCCGTGGCCATCCTCGCCGAGGAGTGTTCCTCGCCCTTCATGGTCCGCGGCAGGCCAACGATGACCTGCACGGCTCCCAACTCCTCCGCCAGTTTGGCGATGACGCGTACGTCGGAGTTTTTCCTGGCATTCCGGTCGAGGGTTTTGTAGGGCGTGGCCAGGATGGAGTCCCGGTCGCAGATGGCCACCCCTACGCGGACGGTGCCGACGTCCACCCCCAGTTTCACGCCCTGGGGGTAGCCGCCGGCAGCAACAGCATCGGTCATGGCTGGGTTATCGCCCCGCGATGGCGTCGACGACGGCGGTCAGGGCAGCGCCGACCTTACCGGCATCGGTACCGCCACCCTGGGCAACATCGTCCTTGCCGCCGCCTCCGCCGCCGAGCACGCCGGCAGCGACGCGCACCAGGGCGCCGGCCTTGACGCCGGCCTCCCTGGCCGCTTCGTTGGTGGCGACCAGGATCAGCGGGCGGTCGTTGGCGACGCCTGCCACGGCAACCGCGGCAGCCGTGGAGCCGAGGCGGTTGCGCAGGTCAAGGGCCAGGCCGCGGAGGTCGTCGGCACCGCTGACGGTTCCTGCATCGTGGGCCACCACCCGGACGCCGGCGGCATCCTTGGCGGTGTCAACCAGCTGCGCGGCAACAGCGGTCAGTTGTTCCTTGCGGAGCCGGTCCAGTTCCTTCTCGGTAGCCTTCAGCTTGGCCAGTGTGGCGGAGATCCTGTCGGCGAGCTGGCCGGAGGGCACCTTCAGCAAGTCCGTGAGCTCGGTGACCAGGGCGCGCTCCGCCGCGAGGTGGCGGAACGCTTCCATGCCCACAAACGCTTCCACGCGCCGGTTGCCTGAACCCACGGACTGTTCGCCCAGGAGGGACAGGCTGCCGATCAGCGAGGTGTTGGCGACGTGGGTGCCGCCGCACAGTTCGCGGGACCAGGCGCCGTCGATTTCCACGACGCGCACTTCGCTGCCGTAGTTCTCGCCGAAGAGGGCCATGGCGCCCATGGCCTTGGCTTCGGCCAGGCCCATGATCTTCGTTTCCACGGAGTAGTTGTTGCGGATCGCGAGGTTGGAAACCTCTTCGATCTCGGACCGTGTGGCTGTGCTCAGGCCCTCGCCCCAGGCAAAGTCGAAGCGCAGGTAGCCGGCCTTGTTGAAGGAACCGCGCTGGGTGGCTTCCGGGCCAAGGATCTGGTGCAGGGCGGCGTGTACGATGTGCGTGCCGGTGTGGGCCTGCTCGGCGGCATGGCGGCGTTCACGGTCGACGGCGGCGCGCACCAGCGAGTCGGCGCCGATTTCGCCCTCGCGGACAATCGCCTTGTGCACGCTCAGGCCCTTGATGGGGCGCTGGACGTCGAGGACCTCGACGACGAAGCCGTCGCCGGTGATCAGGCCCGTGTCCGCGGCCTGGCCGCCGGCCTCGGCGTAGAACGGCGTTTCCGCAAGGACCAGTTCAATCTCGTCTCCGGTGGCTGCCTGCTGGACCTGGCGGCCGGCGCTGAGCAGGCCGCGGACGCGCGACTCGCCTTCGAGCTCGGTGTAGCCGGTGAAGACGGTCTCGCCCTGGCCCAGGAGTTCCTGGAAGACGCTGACGTCCGCGTGGCCGCCCTTCTTGCCCTTGGCATCGGCCTGGGCGCGCTGGCGCTGTTCCTGCATCAGGCTGCGGAAGGCCGCCTCATCCACTTTCAACCCGGCCTCTTCGGCCATTTCGAGGGTGAGGTCGATGGGGAAGCCGTAGGTGTCGTGCAGCGCGAAGGCGTCCTCGCCGGACAGCGGCTTGTTGGCTGCCTTGGATTCCTTGACGGCGTCCTCGAGCCGGGCCGTGCCGGAGGCGATGGTGCGCAGGAAGGCCTTCTCCTCGGCGTAAGCGATGCGGCTGATCCGGTCAAAGTCGGTGGCCACCACGGGGTACACGCCCTTCATGGCGTCGCGTGAGGCGGGCAGCAGGTCAGGCAGGCAGGCCTGTTCGACGCCGAGCAGGCGCATGGAGCGGACGGCCCGGCGGATCAGGCGGCGCAGGACGTAGCCGCGGCCCTCGTTGGAGGGGGTCACGCCGTCGGAGATCAGCATCAGGGCCGACCGGACGTGGTCCGCCACGACGCGCATGCGGACGTCGTCCGTGTGGTGGGGATCGTCCTCGGACTCGGCGGAGGTGTACTCCTTGCCGGAGAGTTCCGCGGCTTTGTCGATCACCGGACGGACCTGGTCGGTCTCGTACATGTTCTCGACGCCCTGCAGGATCATCGCGAGGCGTTCCATGCCCAGGCCGGTATCGATGTTCTTCTTGGGCAGCTCACCGACAATGTCGAAGTCGACCTTGGAGCGGACGTTTTCGATCTGGTACTGCATGAACACGAGGTTCCAGATCTCGATGTAGCGGGTCTCGTCAGCCAGCGGTCCGCCTTCGATGCCGTAGGCCGGTCCGCGGTCATAGTAGATCTCGGAGCAGGGACCGGCCGGCCCGGGCTGGCCCGTCGACCAGTAGTTGTCCGACTTGCCCATGCGCTGGATGCGCTCAGCGGGCACGCCGGTGTTCTTCAGCCACAGTTCCTCGGCTTCGTCATCCTCCTCGTAGACCGTCACCCACAGTTTCTCGGGCGGAAGTCCGTAGCCGCCGTCGTCAACGCTCTTGGTGAGCAGCTCCCAGGCGAACTTGATGGCGTCTTCCTTGAAGTAGTCGCCGAAGGAGAAGTTGCCGCACATCTGGAAGAACGTGCCGTGGCGGGCCGTCTTGCCCACTTCCTCGATGTCGCCGGTGCGGATGCACTTCTGGACGCTGGTGGCGCGGGAGTAGGGCGCTTCCTCGCGGGCGGTGAGGTAGGGAATGAACGGGACCATGCCGGCCACCGTGAACAGCAGCGAGGGGTCGCTGGAGACCAGCGATGCGGAGGGAACCGCGGTGTGGCCCTTGCTGACAAAAAAGTCCACCCAGCGCTTTGTGATCTCCTGCGACTTCATGAGCTGTTTTCTTACCCTTCTTGTCCGCGCCGAGGGTGGCACGGGTATTTCGTTCAAGTGGCGGGTCCTCCCTCAACGGGGACCTGCCGGTTGTTGGCTGGCTGCCTGCGTGAAGCCCCTGAGGGCCTTAGCGGCGAACCACTTCAGCGGACTCGATGCCCAGGGCGGTCCTCAGGTCGGTTTCCCGTTCATGCATCCCTGCGCGGACGGCGTCGGCGAAGTCGTAAACTCCGTCGGCCAGCCGTCCCACGGTGCGGTTGAGGCCCTCCGGCCCGAGGCTGGACTGGGCCTGGCTCACTTTTCGGAAGGCAATGACGCCAATGGCCACGCCGATTCCCATCCAGACAATTCTTTTCATGTTTGTTCTTTTCGGATCTAGCGGCTGCGGCGCCCGGCGGCGGGCTTCCGGCGGTTGGCGAAGGCGCTGCGGACGCCGTAGCTGAAGGCGGCAACCTTGATGAGCGGGGAACCAACCGTTGCGGCCACCAGCGAGGACAGCGCTGAGATGTTGGCGGACGCATCCGAGACGTTCGACGAGATGCCGTCAACCTTCTTCAGCTGCTGGTTGGTGGTGGAAACGGTGGCCGTGACCTCGTCCATCAGGGGGGTGGCGCCGTCGCTAAGGGACCTGATGGTGGTCCGCACCTCATCGAAGACTTTTCCCAGCTTCAGGATGGGCACCGCCAGCAGCAGGACCAGGAGCGCGAACACCCCGGCAGCGATCAGGCCGGCAATATCGCCACCAGACATAGACGTTCATCTCCTCGAAATTCCGTGGGTGGGTCCCATCCTGCAGGCGCCCGGAGGGGGCGCCGCGCAGATGTCCCCCAAGTACCTTACATACAAAGAAGCCCGCGGCGCTTGCCACGGGCTTCTTTGGGTACGCTGCTGGGATTTAGCGTGCGTAGAATTCGACGACGAGCTGCTCTTCGCAGGTCACCGGGATTTCGGAACGCTTGGGGCGGCGCACCAGGCGGGCCTGGAGGGCTTCCAGCTTGACGTCCAGGTAGGCCGGAACGGCAGGCAGGACGTCGCGGTGGGCACCGGCGGCGGCAACCTGGAGCGGAACCATGGTTTCGCTGCGGCTGTGGACGTGGACCAGCTGGCCCTCGCCGACGCGGAACGACGGGCGGTCAACGCGGACGCCGTCAACCATGATGTGGCGGTGCACAACCAGCTGGCGGGCCTGGGCGATGGTGCGGGCAAAGCCGGCACGCAGGACCAGGGCGTCAAGGCGCATTTCGAGCAGTTCGATGAGGTTCTCACCGGTCAGGCCCTTGGTGCGGCGGGCTTCTTCGAAGGCACGGGTCATCTGTGCTTCGCGGATGCCGTACTGGGCGCGCAGGCGCTGCTTTTCGCGCAGACGTACGGCGTAGTCGGAGTCCTGCTTCTTGCGGGCACGGCCATGCTCACCGGGGCCGTACGGGCGGCGCTCCATGTACTTGGCGGCCTTGGGGGTCAGAGCAATGCCGAGGGACCGCGAGAGGCGGGCCTGACGGCGAGCACGAGTGTTGTTAGCCACTTGTGTCCTTCCAATATCTGCGGTGTGTCAGTGTTACTGGCCTCCACGATGGAGAGCATCGGCCAACCGCTGCCTTTTGCTACTGGGCGCAGGGCATAACCTTGCCAACCTGAATTGGGGAGATTGTGCGTCCGCGCCTTGCCAGACAAAGATTCAGCTTACCACGGCATTACGTGCCCCGGACAATCCTCCGCAGGCGTTCCAGCCGTTGGGCGATATCCCGTTCGGCACCGTTGCCGGTGGGCTGGTAGTAGTCGCGGCCCACCAGGTCATCCGGCGGGTACTGCTGGGTGGCCACTGCGTGCGGCGCATCGTGGGCGTATTTGTAGCCAACGCCGTGGCCCAGCTGCTTGGAGCCCGGATAGTGGGCATCGCGCAGGTGCGCGGGAATTCCGACGCCGAGGCCCGCCCGCACGTCCGCGATCGCTTTGTTGATGCCCATGTAGGCGGCGTTCGACTTTGGTGCGGTGGCGAGGTGGACCACGGCCTCGGCCAGGATGATCCGGCCCTCGGGCATACCGATCAGCTGGACCGCCTGTGCTGCTGCCACGGCGGTCTGCAGCGCGGTGGGGTCTGCCATGCCCACGTCCTCCGCCGCGGAGATGACGATCCGCCGGGCGACGAACCGGGGGTCCTCCCCCGCCTCGAGCATCCGGGCGAGGTAGTGCAGGGCCGCGTCCACGTCGGACCCCCTGATGGATTTGATGAAGGCGCTGGTTACGTCGTAGTGCTGGTCGCCGGCGCGGTCATACCGGACGGCGGCCGCATCGAGGGCGCGCTCGGTGTGGCGCAGCTCCACGGTGACCGGCTCTTCGGCGGCAGGCGCGGAAGGTGCGCCTTCCTCCCCCACGGAACGTTCGACGTCGTCCGCGTCACCGAACGCGACGCCGGCCGCGGCCTCCAGGGCCGTAAGGGCGCGGCGGGCGTCGCCGCCGGACAGCCGGACCAGGTGTTCCAGCGCTTCATCGCTGAGCCGGACCTTGCCGCCCAGCCCCCGCGGATCCTCCACGGCCCGGACCAGGAGGCCCTCGATGTCCGCATCGGTCAGGGGCTTGAGCGTGAGGAGTAGGGAACGGGAGAGCAGGGGCGAGACCACCGAGAAGGAGGGGTTCTCCGTGGTGGCAGCCACCAGGACCACCCAGCGGTTTTCGACGCCGGGCAGCAGGGCGTCCTGCTGGGCTTTGTTGAAGCGGTGGATCTCATCGAGGAACAGCACCGTGGTGGTCTTGTACAGGTCGCGGGCCGTCAGGGCGTCGTCCATGACACGCCGGACGTCCTTGACGCCTGCGGTGATGGCGGACAGCTCCACGAACTTGCGGCCGGGTCCGCGCGCAATCACATGCGCCAGCGTGGTCTTGCCGGTACCCGGAGGGCCCCAGAGGATCAGGGAGCTGGGTCCGGCCGGACCGGCGGCATCCGCGCCCGCCCCGGCTGCCAGCTGGCGCAGCGGCGACCCCTGGCCGAGCAGGTGCTGCTGGCCCACCACTTCGTCCAGGGTGCGGGGCCGCATGCGGACGGCCAGCGGGCTGCGCGGCGAACCCTGTCCCCGGGAACCTACGCTTTCCCCCGCGACGGGACGATCGTCGTCGTCGTTTTCTGGCCCGTTCCCGAAGAGATCATCCACATAGATAGGCTACTTCCAGTCCAGCACCTGCTTTTCCCCCTCCCCCAAACCCAAGGAACCGCCATGCCCGCCCCAGGTCCAACCGGTGCCCCGCCGTCCGTGAGGACAGCATTCGTGTCCGGTCCGCGGCTGGCGGGCTGGGCGGAACGCTTCGGCACCTCCCACGGCGGCTACCGGCTGCAGGATGGCGACGACGGCCTGCTCCTTGTGGCGGCCGACGGCACGGAGGCACTCCTGCAGGCGCCGTGGCCGGCTGATGGGCGTCCGGGACGCGGCGCCGGCCCGCTGGAGCGGCTGGCTGCATTGGCCTCGCAACCACGCCGGCTGGGACTGCTGCTGGTGCGGCGGGGTGGATACGGCATCGGGGTGGCAAGCGAAGGCACCCTGCTCGCGTCCAAAGCCGGCACCCGGTACGTCCAGGCCCGAACGGCGGCTGGCGGCCAGTCCCAGCAACGGTTTGCCCGCCGCCGTTCCAACCAGGCGGATGCCCTGGTGGCGGCCGTGGCGCAGCAGGCGGCGGAGGTGTTCCGCGCGGCCGCCTTCGAATATGTGGTGCCCGGCGGCGACCGGGCCCTGGCTGACCTGGTCCTCCAGGACCCCGCCCTGCGTGATTACGCGCGCCTGCCGCGCCTGCCCTACCTGGACGTTGCCGAGCCCCGGGCCGCCGTGCTGAAGAAGGCCGCGGCAGATGCCTGCTCCGTAAGGGTGACAGTGACCGATCCGCCAGGCTGAGCCTGACGGGAACAGGGGGCGGCACAGGAGGAGGATTACCATTGAGCGGGAATCCGAAGGAGCAATGTGGCCAATTCCGCGTCGGGCGAGTCGATCATCGGCCGCTTCGTGAAGATCGTGAGTGCATTCGACGACCGCCATAGTTCTATGAGCGTCGCCGAACTTGGGCGCAGGACCGGGCTGCCGGTCACCACCACCTACCGGCTGGTCAACGATCTGCTCCACGAACGGCTGCTCGAACGTGAGCCCGGCGGCGACATCCATATAGGCACCCGGATGTGGGAACTGGCCTCCCGGGGGTCCAAGACGCTCAGCCTGAGGGAAGCCGCGCTGCCTTTCATGGAGGACGTCCAGTCCGTGGTGCAGCACTCCACCACGCTGGGCATCCTGGATTCGGACGAAGTGCTGTACATCGAGCGCCTGGGCTCGGATAAGACCATCGTGGACATCACCAAAGTTGCGGGCCGGCTGCCGCTCCACGCGACGTCGTCGGGCCTTGTCCTCCTGGCACACTCCCCCGCGGCCTACCAGGACAGGTTCTTGGCCCGGCCCCTGACGAAATTCACCGAAACGACGCTGACCGACCCGTCCGAGCTGCGCCGCCATCTGGCCGCGATCAGGCAGCGGGGCTTTGCAGCCATGCCGGGCGTGATTGTTCCCGAATCCAGCGGCATCGCCGTTCCCGTGTTCGGACCGGACAACTCCATCCGCGCGGCGCTCAGCGTGGTGGTCCCGCGCAACGAGGAGAATGCAGTCGCCCGGGTGCCCCTGCTGATGGCATCGGCCCGCGGGATCTCGCGGGCCCTCGGCTGGCGGGGCGAGTTGAAGGGCACCCTTCGCCAGAGCCACTAGGCAAAGCCGCAGGAACCAACTTTTGCCGTTGATCGGTAAACATGTGGTTCCAGTCACAGCTCCCCTGCCACTCTGGCTGGGATGCAGCAACGAGGCTGCTGGAGTTACGAGGAGCAGACCGCATGAACACCACAGCGAACCGCGTGGCAGGCAAGACTGCAGTCGTCACAGGCGGCCGCGGTGACCTGGGCAGGGCCACCGCCGCCCTGCTGGCAGAACACGGCGCAGCAGTCGCCAGCCTGGACGTTGCCGGCATCCCCGCCGCAACCTCCCACACCAACGTCAAAGAGTACGACGTCGATGTCACCAGCGAGGAGAGCGTCGCAGAAGCCATCCGCCAGGTCCGCGAGGATCTCGGGACGCCGGACATCCTGGTCAACGCCGCCGGAATAATTGGGCCGGCCGGAGCCTCGCACACCGCCTCGGTGTCCGACTTCGACACGATCTTCAACGTCAACGTCAAGGGCGTTTGGCTCATGACCAAGCACGTGGTCCCCGGCATGATCGAAAAGGGCGCCGGCAGTATCGTCAACTTCTCCTCCATCCACGGAATCACGGGCGGACGGAACGTGCCGCTGTACCACGCGACCAAGGGTGCAGTCCGGCTCCTGAGCAAGTCCGATGCGGCGGCGTACGGTGCCCACGGCATCCGGGTGAATTCCATCCACCCCGGCTCCATGGACACCCGGATGAGCCGCCGCTCGGCCGAGCAGTCGGACATCGGCGCTGATGCCTACTACAAGCAGCTGGTGGGCTCCAATCCCCTTCCCCGGCAGGGCAAACCGGACGAGATCGCCTACGGGGTGCTGTACCTGGCCTCCGACGAGTCCCGCTTCACCACCGGTTCCGAGCTGGTTATCGACGGCGGCTACACCGCCATCTAACCGGGCGCCGGGTTCCCGGCCCTGGCAGCCGCTTGATAGAGCCGTTGGCGCAGGCATCTGCGCAACCATTTCCTCCTCCTGAAAGGCAACACCCATGAAATTCGTCAATGGAACCGCAGCCGAAAGCTACGACGTCGTCATCGTCGGATCCGGCGCCGGCGCACTCACCGCGGCGGCCACCGCAGCGCGCGCCGGCAAGTCCGTCGTCGTCCTGGAAAAGAGCCCCCTGCTGGGCGGCACGTCCGCCGTCTCCGGCGGCATGCTGTGGGTGGCGGATAACCACCACGCCCGGGAAGCCGGCATGACCGATTCGAAGGAAGCGGCCGCAAAGTACGTGCGTGCCGTGGCCCGGGGACGCGGACGGGAGGAGCTCCTGGACGCCGCCCTGGACTACGGGGACCAGATGCTCCGCTTCGTTGAGGAGGAATGCGGCGTCCGCTTCATCTTCCTCAACAACTTCCCGGACTACCGCCAGGACCTCCCCGGCGCCGTGGAGGGCGGCCGCACAGTGGAACCCGAGCTGTTCAACAGCAAGGAAGCCCTCGGCAAGCTCACCGCGCACGTCCGCACTGACGGCCGGGCCCCGTTCACAATGCAGGAATACGAAAACTGGGGCGCCTTCACCATGTTCCCCTGGGACGACCTCAACCAGCGCCAGGCTGACGGGCTCGTGGCCAAGGGCCAGGCCCTGGTGTCCATGCTCCTTGCCAGCCTGGTCCGCGACGGTGCCGCACTAGTCACCGAAGCACGGGGCCGTCGGCTGCTGACAGACGGCACCCGGGTAACCGGCGTCGAGGTCGAATCCGGTCAGGCCTTCCACGCAAACGATGCCGTAGTACTGGCCACCGGCGGCTTCGAATGGGACAAGGCACTCGCCGACTCGATGCTGGCCTCGCGGCTTTACACGATGTGCTCGCCGCCCTCGAACACCGGCGACGGCCTGCGGATGGCCCAGCGGATCGGCGGCCAGACCCGCGGCACCAGGGAAGCCTGGTGGGCCCCAATGTCCGTCACCGGGGACACCCGGGACGGCCAGCCGATCGGCACCCTGCTGCGCTTCGAACGCCAGGGCCCTGGATCGATCATGGTGAACCGCCACGGCCACCGTTTCGCGAACGAATCCCAGAACTACAACGACCTCGCCCGGAGCCTGCAGTCCTGGGACTCCCCCAAAAACCAGACCCTCAATACCCCTGTCCACGTAATCGTCGACCACACGTACATGGAGCGCTATGGCATCCTGGCCCACCGCGCCGGCCAGCCCACTCCCGGCTACCTGATCGAGGCGGACACATTAGAAGAACTCGCGGCCAAGATCGACGTGCCTGCGGAAGACCTCCGCGCAACCGTGGCACGGTTCAACGAATACGCGGTCAAGGGCGAAGACCCCGACTTCGGCCGCGGTGAAAGCGCCTACGACAAGTACTGGGGCGACGAGGAGAACCCGTACCCGAACCCCTCTCTCGGTCCGCTGCAGACCGGGCCGTTCTACGCCATGGAAGTGGTCAATGGCGCTTTCGGCACCAACGGCGGCGTTGCAACCGACGGGCTGGCCCGCGTGCTCGACGTCGACAACCAGCCCATCAAGGGCCTGTTCGCCGCAGGAAACACGACCGAAAACGCCTACGCAGCCGGATACCCCGGCGCCGGAGCAACCCTTGGGCCAATCATGACTATGGGCTACCTGGCAGGCCGCACCATCGCCGGGCTGCGGCCGGAGTATTGCGCGGCTGAACGAAACGGAGCAGGCGCGGAACTGGTGGGTGCCTGAGATGATCCGCCATACCGTGCTCTTCAAGTTCAAACCGGATTTTCCGCCCGCTGACAAGCATGCCTGGATCACCGGACTCGACAGGATGGCCGGGAACATTCCGGGCATGCTCAGCCTGACCCACGGCGCTAACGTGCTCGGGACCGAGCGCTCTTTCGACTACGCCATTGTGGCCGATTTCGAATCGGTCGAGGACATTGCGGTCTACAACACCCATCGCCTGCACGAGCCGCTTAAGTCCTACTCATTTCCCAACAGCCAGCAAATCCTCTCGGTGGACTTCCACCTGGCGGATTCCCAGCAGGCTCCCACTGAGACACCGACGTCTTGAGGAGAACCATGCAGTCCATGTCCCCATCCCAATCGGCACCAGATACTGCCCAGCGTAAAACTCCGGGCAAAGCGGCGTTGGCGTCCTTCCTCGGCAGCACGCTTGAGTACTACGATTTCTTCATCTACGGGACGGCCGCCGCCCTGGTCTTTCCGCACATCTTCTTTCCGACCGCAGACCCGGCGGTCGGGTTGATCAGTGCATTTGCCACGTTCGGCGTAGCCTACGTCGCCCGTCCGGTTGGAGGCCTGGTCATGGGCCACTTCGGGGACAAACTGGGCCGCAAGAAAATCCTGCTGCTCACCCTCGGCATCATGGGCCTGTCGTCATTGGGTATCGGGTTCCTGCCCGGTTACGAACAGGTGGGCATCTGGGCCCCGATCCTCCTGGTGGCCGGCCGCCTGGCCCAGGGGTTTTCCGCCGGCGCGGAATCGGCGGGCGCCTCGACCCTGACCCTCGAACATTCACCGGAAGGAAAAAGGGGCTTCTTCACCAGCTTCGTGATGACCGGCTACGCCTCCGGCATGGTGCTTGCCACCCTCGTCTTTATTCCCGTGGCAGCCCTGCCACAAGAAGCCATGATGGCTTGGGGATGGCGCATTCCCTTCTGGCTCTCCATCGTGGTCCTCGGGATCGCTTATTGGGTGCGGACGCACTTGGACGAGACCCCCGTTTTTGAGGAAGCCCAGGCAACGGACCAGGTGGCCCCGATGCCGATTAAGGAAGTGCTCAGGTTCCAGGGGGCTGACGTTATGCGCGTCGTGGGGATGTCCATCATGTCCGTCATGCAGACCGTTTTCACCGTGTTCGGATTGGCCTATGCCACCACTACTGCCGGCTTTGACCGAGCGTCCATCCTGACCGTCAATGCTGTGGCCATCGGACTGTCGATGGTGGCCATGCCGCTCGCGGCCAGGCTTTCGGACCGGATAGGACGACGCCCCTTGCTGCTTACGGCCGCCATCGGCTGCTCGGTTACGATCTTCCTCTACTTCCTCGCCCTGTCCTCCGGCAACCTCGCGCTGGTCTTCCTGTCCGCCTTCCTCAACATGACGGTGCTCTATTCGGGCTTCAACGGCATTTGGCCGGCATTCTTCGCGGAACAGTTCGCCGCCCCCGTCCGTTACACCGGAATGGCACTGGGGAACCAGCTCGGACTGGTTCTCGCCGGATTCGCACCAATGATTGCCGGCATGCTCCTTGCCCCCGGTATAACCGGTTGGATTCCGGTGGCTGTCTTCGCCACGGTCTGCATGCTTATCGCGGCAGCATCGGCCTTCTACTCCCCGGAGACCTTCAGGACACCTATTGCCGAACTGGGCGCCTCCTACCTCAAGGGATCCGCACAGCGCCGTGATCTGCTGCAGGCAAGCAGGCATGAACTGCAGGACGCACCAACAGCGGGCACCCGGATCCACTGATCCCGCGGGCCCCTAATGCAGCCCTAGCAACCAGTCTGGGCGCGCTGCGGGCGTTCCTGCCGGTACAGGTATCGGCCGGCCTCACGGAACCCGGCTTTCCCGTAGAGTTGCTGCGCCCCACGGTTCGCCGCTGTGACCAGAAGCCAGAAGCCGTCCAATCCCCGCTCGTTGCCTGCCCGCAGCAGGGATTGCAGGATGACGGCCGCGAAGCCCTGGCGGCGCGCGTCCGGAAGGGTAGCCATGCAGTAGAGGCCGCCCTGCCCGCTGCCGCGCGGGAGGGCAAGGCGCCCGACGGCGGCAGCCCTGCCACCACGGTCCCGCACCAGGGCATACACGGAGGGACAGCCCCTGAGGATGGTTTCCGCGACGGCCGGGGAGTCCTCCCCGCCGCGGCCGTCCACCTCCCACCAGACCCGCAGCCACTCCCCTGACGGCTCCGTGGCGAGTTCCACCGCCGGCGTGGCGCCTGCGGGAATCCGGGCATCCATCGCGCTGCGGGTCATGACCAGGGTCTCGGACTGGCGGGTGAAGCCCTCCGCGTCCAGCAGCTCATGGAGACCGGACGCTGCCGGGGTGTCGAAGACTTGGAAGATGACCGGCAAGCGGCGGCTGCGGTACCAGGCCCTGGCCTCCCTGAGCAGGCCCGGGAGGTCGTCGCTGCACCGGTCGACACCGTACTCTTCACTGCGTGGCCAGATGGAGTTGGCCCGTTGGGTGACGCCTGCGGCCGCACGAAGCGTCCAGCTGCCGGCATCATGGCGGTCCGGTGCTGGCCATGCTGCGTCCATGGCGGCTTCAAGGCCCGGGGGTGCGGGTTGGACCGGGCTCGGTGTGGTCACGGGGCTGTTCCTTCCTTAACGGCAGGAGGTCCCCCGGGCGAACCGGGGAACCTCCAATGATTGCGGCCTGGAGCCACTAACCGTGCACTACTGCTTGTCTTCGGGCTTCTTCACTTCGGGCTTTTTGGCCTCGGGCTTGAAGTCCACCCCTGCTTCCTTGCGCTGCTGCGGCGTGATGGGGGCCGGGGCCTCGGTGAGGGGGTCGTGTCCACCGCCGGACTTCGGGAAGGCGATGACGTCGCGGATGGACTCGACTCCTGCCAGCAGCGAGACCACGCGGTCCCAGCCGAAGGCGATGCCGCCGTGCGGAGGCGCGCCGTACTTGAAGCCCTCCAGCAGGAACCCGAACTTGGTCTGGGCGTCCTCCTTGTCCAGGCCCATCAGTTCGAAGACGCGCTCCTGCACGTCGCGCTGGTGGATACGGATGGA
The DNA here is from genome assembly GCF_029077345.1 of Arthrobacter sp. NQ4. Lineage (NCBI taxonomy): Bacteria > Bacillati > Actinomycetota > Actinomycetes > Micrococcales > Micrococcaceae > Arthrobacter > Arthrobacter sp. NQ4. The sequence goes on from NZ_JARETC010000002.1 coordinate 365,806, forward strand.
GCCGCCACCAATTTCGTTGCCGTTGCAGACGATGTCGTAGGCGTAGGAGAGCGCCGACTCGGGATCCTTGTCGAACGTGTCAAGGAATTCCGGCTTGGGTGAGGTGAAGGCGTGGTGCACGGCAGTCCACTGGCCTCCGCCGACAGCAACGTCGCCGGAGGCAACGGCAGCGGCGGCGGGCTCAAACATGGGCGCGTCCACAACCCAGCAGAAAGCCCAGTCCGTGGGGTCGATCAGGCCGGTGCGGTGGCCGATTTCCACGCGGGCGGCACCCAGCAGGGCGCGCGAGGGAGTCTTTTCACCAGCGGCGAAGAAGATGCAGTCGCCGGGCTTCGCGCCCACAGCGTCGGCCAGGCCGGCACGCTCGAACTCGGTGAGGTTCTTCGCCACGGGGCCGGCGAGTTCGCCGTCCTCCTTGTACAGGACGTAGGCAAGGCCCTTGGCGCCGCGCTGCTTGGCCCATTCCTGCCACGCGTCCAGGGCACGGCGTGCCTGGGAAGCGCCGCCGGGCATGACCACGGCACCCACGTAGGGAGCCTTGAACACGCCGAAGTTGGTGTCCTTGAAGAAATCGGTGAGCTCGGTCAGTTCCAGCCCGAAGCGAAGGTCCGGCTTGTCGGAGCCGTACCGGGCCATGGCGTCGGCGTAGGTGATGCGCTGGATGGGCGTCGGGATGTCCGCTCCGATGAGCTGCCACACTGCCTTAACGATGTTTTCGCCCAGCCGGATGATGTCGTCCTGGTCGACGAAGCTGGCCTCGATGTCCAGCTGGGTGAATTCCGGCTGCCTGTCCGCACGGAAGTCCTCATCGCGGTAGCAGCGTGCAATCTGGTAGTACTTCTCGAACCCGCCCACCTGCAGCAGCTGCTTGAAAAGCTGCGGGGACTGCGGGAGCGCGTACCAGGAACCCGGGGCCAGGCGTGCCGGAACCAGGAAGTCACGGGCGCCTTCCGGCGTCGAACGCGTCAGCGTGGGCGTCTCAATCTCCACGAAGCCCTCCTGGTGGAGCAGGTCGCGCGCCACCCGGTTGGCCTCGGAGCGCAGGCGCAGGTTGCGGCTGGGGCCGGGGCGGCGAAGGTCCAGGTAGCGGTGCTTGAGGCGGGCTTCCTCGCCGACTTCCACGTGTTCGTCAATTTGGAACGGCAGGGGGTCGGAGGTGTTGAGGATGGTGACATCCTCGGCGATGACCTCGATCTCTCCGGTCGCGAGGGCGGGATTCTCGTTCCCCTCCGGACGCTTGGACACGGTGCCCGTGACCTGCAGGACGTACTCGTTGCGCAGTCCGTGGAACACTTCTTCCTCGCGGACCACCACCTGGGCCACGCCGGAAGCGTCGCGAAGGTCAACGAATGCCACACCACCGTGATCACGACGGCGGCCCACCCAGCCGGCCAGGGTTACGGTTTGTCCAATGTGCTCGGAACGAAGGGATCCGAGGTCATGTGTGCGCAGCACAGCACGCCTTTCTGCGGGAAAACAGTGGGAAGTTTCAATATGATCGTTGCGGGAACGATCCCGTCCGAGTTTACCCGCTGGAAAGGGAATGCCGCCGCATGAGCGAACCGCAGCAGCTGCAGCGCAGGCTCGGGACCTTTGACGCCACCGCGATCGGACTGGGTTCCATGCTGGGTGCCGGCGTGTTTGTGGTCTTCGCTCCGGCCGCCGCGCTGGCAGGGAATCTCCTGGTCCTGTCGGTGCTCATCGCGGGAGTAGTGGCGTACTGCAACGCCGTGGCCTCTGCCGCCCTCGCCGCCAAATACCCCACCAGCGGCGGTACTTACGTGTACGGGCGGAACCAGCTCGGCGAGTGGCCGGGTTTCCTGGCCGGCTGGGGTTTCGTGACAGGCAAGACGGCGTCGTGCGCGGCCATGGCGTTGACGTTCGGCAGCTACGTAGCGCGGGATTATGCGGTCCCGGTGGCTGTGGCCGCCGTCGTGGCGCTCACCGGAGTCAACCTGCTCGGCATTACCCGGACCGCCCTGCTGACACGCATCCTGCTGTGCATGGTCCTGGCGACGCTGGTGTTCGTCGCCGTGGCCGCGTGGCTGGGCCCGCACACCGCGGCGGTACTGGCCGGGCCGCCGTCGGGCAACCCGGCGGGAGTCCTGCCGGCAGCAGGGCTCATGTTTTTCGCTTTCGCCGGCTACGCCCGGATCGCCACGCTGGGCGAAGAGGTCAAAGACCCCACACGGGCCATCCCGCGGGCCATCCTGGCGGCCCTGGCAGCCGCTTTCGCCATCTACCTGCTGCTGGCACTGCTCCTGCTGAACCACCTCGGAGAGCGGCTTGCCGCGTCCGGAACTCCCCTGCTGGACGCAGTATTGGATTCCCGCCTTGCCCCTGCCGCGCCGCTGGTGCAGGCGGGCGCAGCCGCTGCATGCCTGGGTGCCCTCCTCGCCCTCATCACGGGCGTGGGGCGGACCACCCTGGCCATGGCACGGGAACGCGACCTGCCGGGTCCGCTGGCAAAGGTGGGCGGCACCCACACCGTCCCGTTCGTTGCGGAACTGGCTGTGGCCGTCGTCGTCATCCTGCTCCTGCTGACCACCAACGTGATGACGGTGGTGGGCTTCTCAAGCTTCGGCGTACTGGTGTATTACGCCGTGGCGAACGCGTCCGCCTTCACCCTCACGGCCCATCCCGGCTATGCCCGCCGCTGGCTGAACGCCGTGGGATTCCTGGGCTGTGTCGTCCTCGCCTTCACCCTGCCGCCGGCGCCCGTGCTGACCATGGCCGCGGTCCTCGCAGCCGGGGTGGCCGGGCGCTGGCTGGCGCTGCGCCTCCGGCAGCACCAGTCCTGACTTGCCGGGCTACACGGAGGCTGCTGCGGGGGCGGTGGTTTCAACCTGAACCGTCAGGTCCTCCAGCGGCGGCATCCAGGTTTCGGGCGCGGCCAGCACCTGTTCGCCAGTACGGATGTCCTTGACCTGGTGGGTGCCGTCCTCGTCGGTGAACCAGACGAACGGGATGCCGCGCCGGTCCGCGAACTTGATCTGCTTACCGAACTTTTCTGCCTTGGCCGCCACTTCCGTGGGGATACCCCTGCTGCGCAGGAGCGCGGCGACGTCCTGCGCACCGCCCCAGCTGTCGTCGTGGTTCAGGGCCACCAGCACCGCCGTGGGAACCGAACGGGAGGCCTTGGCCAGGTCCTGGCTCAGGATCCGGGAGACCAACCGGGTCACGCCGATGGACAGCCCGACGCCCGGGAACTTCCGGTTTCCCTTGGACGCCAGGGCGTCGTAGCGGCCGCCGGAGCAGATGGACCCGAGCTGCTCGTGGCCCACCAGCACGGTTTCCACCACGGTGCCGGTGTAGTAGTCCAGGCCGCGGGCGATGCTGAGGTCGGCCAGCACCTTGCCGGGAGCCCGCTGCACGGCGGCATCGATAACCTGCTCCAGTTCGTCGAGGCCTTCATCCAGGAGCTCGTTGGTGACGCCGAGGGCACGGACCTGCGCCACGAAGGATGTGTCGTCCGTGCGGATTGCTGCCAGCTGCAGCGCCTTGGCGGCCTGGTCATCGGAAGCGCCCAGCTCGGACTTCAGCAGCTCAGCCACCTTGGCGGGACCGATCTTTTCAAGCTTGTCGATGCTGCGCAGCACGCCTGCGGTGTCATCGAGGCCGATGCCGCGGTAGAAGCCTTCGGCGAGCTTGCGGTTGTTGATCCGGAGGCGGAAGTCGGGGATGGGCAGGGCACTGAGGGCCTCGGCGATGACCAGTGCAATCTCGACGTCGTAACGGAACGGAAGCTCGCCGTCGCCCACCACATCGATGTCCGCCTGGGTAAACTCACGGGCCCGGCCTTCCTGGGGCCGCTCGCCGCGCCACACTTTCTGGATCTGGTAGCGGCGGAACGGGAAGGCGAGGTAGCCGGCGTTTTCAACGACGTAGCGGGCAAACGGCACCGTCAGGTCAAAATGCAGGGCCAGCGCGTGGGGATCCGCTTTGCCGCCCTTTACCGGGTTGTCGCTCTCATCCTCCTGGAGCCGGCTGAGTCCATACACTTCCTTGTCGATCTCGCCCTTGCGGAGCAGCTGGCCCACCGTCTCCACAGCCCGGGTTTCGATCGAGGCAAAACCATGCAGCTCAAAGACCCTGCGCAGGGTATCGAGCACATGCAGCTCCACCAGCCGCTCCTCGGGAAGCCACTCGGGGAATCCGGACAGGGAGGCGGTGCGTGCCATGGGGAAGGTTCTCCTTAGGGATGGAAGGCGCGGCGCACTGCCGGCCACACCGTTCAGGGACGGCGTACGGCGGCAGCACAGCCGGCCATGCATAAACTATGTGCGGCAGCCAGTTTATGCGTTCATCCGTGTGCATCTCTAATACGGCGGACGGCACGGACTGGCCGCTGAATTCTTCGCGCCGCGGCCAACCGCGGCACACCAGCAGCCCGAGGATGAGGAGGACCCTTGCCGGCCAGTTCACGCAGTGCCCGCGAAACGAAACGGCGCATCCAGCAAATGGAAGCCAAGCGTGACCTCCGGCGCGACCAGGAAAGGCGGCGCAAGCGCGACAACCTCGTGGCCGCCGGCGCGGGAACCGCCGCCGTACTGCTCGCCGTCGTCCTCCAGCTCACGGCGTTCGCCGGAAACCCGACCGAGGACGAGTATGCTGCCGCGCAGGCAGGCCTGACCGAGCCATCGGCCTCGGCCAGCGCCTCCCCCACTCCATCCGCTGCTGCAACCAACGGGCCGAACATCCCGGCCGCAGACTCGGCGGCCGGCAAGACTTTCACGGGCCAACTGCTGCTGAACGGCAGTCCTCTGGGCGTGGAGGTGGACGGAACCAAGGCTCCCCAGGCCGCGGCGGTCTTCAAGTCCCTCAGCGACGAAGGCTATTTCAACGGCAAGACGTGCCACCGGCTCACCACCGCAGACCAGTTCGGCGTGCTGCAGTGCGGTTCGCCCACGGGCGACGGCCAGGGAGACCCCAACTACACGTGGGGTCCGCTGGAGAACACCCCGGCGGACAACATGTACCCCGCCGGCACCATCGCCGTGGCCCGTACCGGCAACAACGCCTACGGCAACGGGACACAGTTCTTCATTGTCTATAAGGACACCGCGATTCCGGCAGACGCAGCGGGGGGCTATACCGTGGTGGGAAAGGTGACCTCGGGGCTTGATGTGGTGTCCAACATTGCTGCCGCCGGTATCACGCCAGGTGCCAGCGACACGGACGGCGCACCAAAACAACCAGTCACGATAGACTCGTTTTCTCTGAAGTAGGAGCCGGGCCGGCAAGGCCGCGGTGCAGTACGTGAGTATTTCCCTCCAAGCGAAAGACTTTTAGCGGTGACAGACAGTCAGAAATCCGACGAAACAGCAACAGGCGTAACCGAACCAACGGCTCCGGCCGAGGACGCGGCCGATACTGCTGCACAGGCCGGGCACGCACCTGCGGCCCCCGAAGCAACCGCTTCAGAGGAGGGCACTGCTGACGCGGCCAGTGTTGACGCGGCCAGTGGGCAGGATGCAGTGGGCCAGTCCGGGGTAGCCACTGCCGCGGAGCCGTCTGTGCCTGCTGCCGCACCCGGCCCCCGGCCGTCAGCACCGTCGCCTGCTGCCTTCGCATCGCGTCCCAAGCCCGCTGCCGCCGCTCCCGCTGCCGCACCGGTGCCCGCTGCGCCCAGCACGTCTGTCGCCGAGGCCTCCAAGTGGGGCCGAGTGGAAGGGGACGGCCACGTCTACCTGAATATCGACGGCGGCGAGCACCCCGTGGGACAGTACCCCGGCGTGAGCGGTGACGAGGCGCTGATCTACTTTGCGCGGAAGTACGACGACGTCGTGGCGCAGATCGTCCTCCTCGAACAGCGTGTCAGCTCCAAGGCTCCCAGCACGGACATGCAAAAGACGGTGACGCACCTGCGTGAACAGCTCGCCGAACGGAACATGGTGGGCGACCTGCGGGCAGCCGAAGCGCGACTGGACAAGCTCGCCGTCGAAATCACGGAGCTGGAGAAGGCCGAGAAGGCCGAGCACGATGCCGTGCGAGCATCCGAGCTTGCAGCGCGTGAGGCCATCGTCACCGAGGCGGAGCAGATTTCCGGCCAGGATCCCGCCCAGACGCAGTGGAAGACCTCCAGCGCCCGGATGAACGAGCTGTTCGAGAACTGGAAGGCAGCCCAGAAGAGCGGCGTGCGGCTGGGCCGCAGCAACGAGGACGCCCTCTGGAAGCGCTTCCGCGCCGCCCGCACCGTCTTCGACCGCCACCGCCGGGCCTATTTCTCCCAGCTGGACAGCAACAATTCCGCAGCCAAGGCTGCCAAGGAGAAGCTGATCGCCGAGGCCGAAGCCCTATCCACGTCAACCGACTGGGGCTATGCCGCGGGCGAATACCGCCGGCTGATGGACCAGTGGAAGGCATCACCGCGCGCCAGCCGGAAGGATGACGACGCCCTGTGGGCACGGTTCCGCGCCGCCCAGGACGTCTTCTTCACCTCCCGCCAGGCGGCCAACGACGAAATCGACCAGGAGTACGCGGCGAACCTTACAGTGAAGGAGGCGTTGCTGGCCGAGGCCAACGGCATCCTTCCGGTGAAGGACCTGGCAGCCGCCAAGAAGGCGCTCCAGTCCGTCCGTGACCGTTGGGAAGAGGCCGGCAAGGTACCCCGGGCGGACATGGGCCGGATCGAAGCCGGGCTCCGGAAGGTTGAAGACGCCGTCCGCCACGCCGAGGAAGAGCAGTGGCAGCGGTCCAACCCCGAACGCAAGGCACGCACCAACAGCGCACTCTCGCAGCTGGAATCCGCCATTGCCGGACTCCAGGAAGACCTCGCCAAGGCCGAAAAGAGCGGTGACCAGCGCAAGATCAAGGCTGCCCGGGAGGCCCTCGAAGCCCGCCAGGCCTGGCTTGACCAGATCCAGCGCTCCGCCAGCGAGCTGTCCTAGGCTTCTCGCGCCGAGCTTCTCTGGCTTGGGCTGAAAGTCACAGGCCCGGTCCCGGTTATCCACATAACCCGGACCGGGCCTGTGCCCGTTAACCACGGTCCGGGCAGGATGGGGGTATGGCCACACCACCAGCATCCTCCGACGCCGGACCGGGCAGGGACCCCTCCGCTTCCCCACCGGGGCCAGGGTGCCCGGCAGGCGGAGCAGAGGCGGCCGCGGCGCCACGCTTTCCCGAACTGTACGCACCCGGGGTCCCCTTCGCCGGTCCGGAACTCCAGTCCCTGGCCGCCGACGGACTGCTGGCCCGGTTCCACCAACACGGTTACACGCTTCCGGGGTTGCCGGCGTCCCCGCAGTTGCGGGCAAGGGCGGCCGCGGGTGCTGTGCCGGCGGCCATCCGGCAGCGGGTCGTCGCGGGGCGGATGACTGCGGCGTGGATCTACGGCTGCGCGGCGGAACCGGACAGGCTGGCACTCCTGGTTGATGCCAAGCGGCGGGTATCCAGCCTGCGGAATACCCGCGGCTGCACGCTCCACGAGGTGAGGCTGGGGCCGTTCGACGTGATCAGCCTGGGCGGCCTGATGGTTTCCAGCCCCTTGCGGACCGCCCTTGACATCGCCCTGCACGTGGAACCGGAACGTGCCGTACCGGCCCTCGCCGGCTTGCTGGCCCGCCCGCAGCAGGACGTGCGGTTGCGGCTGCTGGTGCGCGCCATCGAAGCAACACCCAGGGTGCCGCACAAGCGGGCTGCTTTGGAAAAGCTCGCCCTTTTAGCTCCGGCGTTTGTTGCCGGTGGTGCGGTAGACGTCGAAGACCCCGTCGATCCTGCGCACGGCGCTGAGGACGTGGCTGAGGTACTTGGGGTCGCCCATCTCGAACGCGAACTTTGAGATGGCCACCCGGTCCGTGGAGGTGTGGACGCTGGCCGCGAGGATATTGACGTGGTTGTCGGAAAGGACCCGCGTCACGTCAGACAGCAGTGATTTGCGGTCCAGGGCCTCCACCTGGATTTCCACCAGGAAAACGCTCGACTGGGTTGGCGCCCAGTCCACGTCCACGATCCGGTCCGGCTGGTCCTTCAGGTCCGAGATGTTGGTGCAGTCGGTGCGGTGCACGGAGACGCCGGATCCCCTGGTCACAAAGCCCAGGATAGGGTCCGGTGGAACGGGCGTGCAGCAGCGGGCCAGCTTCACCCAGACGTCGCCCACGCCGCGGACCACAACACCGGAGTCGGAGAAGCGGGCCTTGCTGACCTGGGTGGGGATGCTGACCTCTTCGACGTCATCATCGGCACTCTCGTTGCCGCCCAGGCTTTCGATCAGCTTTTCCATGACCGACTGGGCAGATGTGTGCCCGTCGCCCACGCCGGCGTAGAGGCCGGAGATGTCCGTGTATTTGAATTCCTCGGCCACGGCGGCCAGGGCCTCGTGCGTCATCAGCCGCTGCAGTGGCAGGTTCTGTTTCCGCATGGCACGGGTCAACAGCTCCTTGCCGCGGTCAATCGCCTCCTCGCGGCGTTCCTTGCTGAACCACTGGCGGATCTTGTTGCGTGCCCTGGCACTCTTGACGAAGTGCTGCCAGTCCTGGCTGGGTCCGGCCCCCTCGGCTTTGGAGGTAAAGATTTCCACCCAGTCGCCGTGGTTCAGCTCGCTGTTAAGCGGGACCAGCTTGCCGTTGACCCGGGCGCCAATGGTGCGGTGGCCTACCTCCGTGTGCACGGCGTAGGCAAAGTCCACGGGCGTTGATCCTGCCGGCAGCGCCATGACTTCGCCCTTGGGTGTGAAGACGAACACTTCGCGGGCGTTGATTTCAAAGCGCAACGAGTCCAGGAACTCGCCGGGATCCGAGGTTTCCTGCTGCCAGTCCACCAGGGAGCGCAGCCATCCCATGTCGCCGTCGCGGGGGCTTCCGGGGCCCACCGCGGTGCGGTTGGGCTGGTCCTTGTACTTCCAGTGGGCCGCCACGCCATACTCGGCCCGGCGGTGCATCTCGTGCGTGCGGATCTGGATCTCCACCGGTTTACCGCCGGGGCCGATCACGGTGGTGTGCAGGGACTGGTACATGTTGAACTTGGGCATCGCGATGTAGTCCTTGAACCTGCCGGGCAGGGGGTTCCAGCGCGAATGCATGGTGCCCAGGGCGGCGTAGCAGTCCCGGACGGAGTCCACCAGGACACGGACACCCATGAGGTCGTTGATGTCGTCGAAGTCCTTGTCGCGGACAATCATCTTTTGGTAGATGGAGTAGTAGTGCTTGGGCCGGCCGGTAATAGTTGCTTTGATCTTGGCCGCGCGCAGGTCCTCGGTGATCTGGTCCCGGATGACGCCCAGGCTCTTTTCCCGCTCGGGGGTCCGGTCCCCCACCATCCTGACGATTTCCTCGTACACCTTGGGGTAGAGGGCCGCGAAGGACAGGTCCTCGAGCTCCCACTTGATGGTGTTCATGCCCAGCCGGTGCGCCAGCGGGGCGAAGATTTCGAGGGTTTCACGGGCTTTGCGGGCGGACGATTCGGCTGATACGAAGCGCCAGGTACGGGCGTTGTGGAGCCGGTCGGCCAGCTTGATCATGAGGACGCGGATGTCCTTGGCCATGGCCACAACCATCTTGCGGACCGTTTCCGACTGGGCGGCCTCGCCGAAACTGACCTTGTCCAGTTTGGTCACGCCGTCCACCAGCATGGCCACTTCCGGCCCGAAGTCCCGCTTCAGGTCCGCGAGGGTGTACGGGGTGTCCTCGACGGTGTCGTGCAGCAGGGCCGCCGCCAGGGTTGTGCCGCTGAGGCCTAGCTCGGCGAGGATGGTGGCCACAGCCACCGGATGGGTAATGTACGGGTCCCCGCTCTTGCGCTTCTGTCCGCGGTGGCTCCGCTCAGCTACGTCGAAGGCGCGCTGGATGAGGTCGAAGTCCTCTTTGGGATTGTTGGCCCGGACAGTGCGCAACAGCGGCTCTAGGATGGGCGAATAGGTGGCTGCTCCACGACCGGTCAGGCGGGCAAGGCGCGACCGGGTGCGCTCCCTTCGGCCGGGAAACGTTGCCCGTGATCCCGAATTGTCAACAGGAACCAAGGACCCTGGGCGCGCAGAGGATGCCGCACCGGCTTGTACACCGGCAGGACTTTTTTCTTCCTCTGCCGTTGGCACCGACGCCGAACGTTCTTCCAATGAAGCACCCCTCACCACCGTTTAATTACTCCAGTCTATTCCCCCGGGCAGCCACTTTTATAACCGAGCGCGGACAGCCAAAGGCCGGGCAGCGCACGGTGTGCGTTGCCCGGCCTTTGAGGGAATCGCGGGTGCCTGTAGCTGGCAGGTCAGGCTTTAGCCGGCGATGCCGGAACTGCCCGTTCGGTTGAACCGGCCCGCCGCTGCTGGACGCGCCGCGCCTGCTTGACCAGGTCCGGTTCACCCTGTCGGAGCCAGGCGTACATCGGAGCTGCGACGAAGATGGTCGCGGCGGTGCCGATGAGGATCCCGACGAACAGGGCCAGGGACAGGTCGCGCAGCGTTCCGGCACCCAGGAGCCCTGCACCGATGAACAGGATGGCGCCCACGGGGAGGATCGCCACCATCATGGTGTTGATGGAACGCACCAGGGTCTGGTTGACGGCGAGGTTTACTTCCTCACCGAACGTCCGGCGTGTGGAGGCGTCGATTCCGGTGGTGTTTTCCCGGATTTTGTCGAAGACCACCACGGTGTCGTAGAGGGAGTAGCTCAGGACGGTCAGGAATCCGATGATGGCCGACGGTGTGACCTCAAAATCACTGAGCGCATACACACCGGCCGTGATGAACATGGTCACGGCCATGCCGGCAAGCGCCGACAGGGACATCTTCCAGGTCCGGAAATAGAGGGCCATCAGCAGGGCCGCCAGCAGCACGAACACCACCAGGCCGATCAGCGCCTGCTTGGTCACGTCAGCGCCCCAGGTGGGGCCAACGAACGTGGAGGTCACCTCGTTGTCGGTGACACCGTAGGCGCCGGTGAGGCCCTGCTTGATCCGAAGGGTCTCGTCGTCGGTCAGCTTGTCCGTCTGGATGCGCATGGTGTTGCCGGCCACGTTCGCAACGCGCGGAACACTGCCGGCAACCACGTCAGTCACGGCCTTTTCGCCGATGGTGGCGTCCGTGGTCTTGACGTTCGAGACCGTGAATTCGGAGCCCCCACGGAATTCGATGCCGAGGTTGAAGCCACCCTTGGCCGCCGGGATGATGATGGACAGCGCCACTCCCACCGCGGCGATGATGAACCATATCTTCTTGGCCCCTACAAAGTCGTAGGAACGCTTTCCGGTGTAGAGCTCGTTGCCGAACGTAGCGAAGCCTGACATTACTTGTTCTCCTTCGCGGAGGTCTTGGACGAGCCGGCCAGCTGTTCCTGCTTCTCTGCCAGGCGCCGTTCAGCGATGGTCATGCGGCGTTCGGCCTCGGCCGCTGCGCCGGTGTTCTTGGTACGGACCACCGCGGGCTTGTCCTCGGGAGTGCGGACCCGGCCGGCACCGCGGTACAGCGGCACGGCGCCCAGACGTTCGGGGTCCAGGCCGGAGAACTTGTGGCCTTCACCGAAGAACCGGGTACGGGCCAGCAGCTGCAGCGTGGGGTGGGTGAACATGAACACCACGATGAGGTCGGCGATGGCCGTCAAGCCCAGCGTGAACGCAAAGCCACGGACGTTGCCCACGGCCACGAAGTACAGGACCAGAGCGGCCAGGAGGTTGACGGCCTTGGAGGCAAGAACCGTGCGCTTGGCCCGCTTCCAGCCGTTTTCCACGGCGGACACCAGGCCGCGCCCTTCGCGCAGTTCGTCGCGGATGCGTTCGAAGTAGACGATGAAGGAGTCGGCAGTCTGGCCGATGGCCACGATGATGCCTGCAACACCTGCAAGGGACAGCCGGTAGTTCTCCGTCCAGCCCAGGATCGCGATGGCCAGGTACGTCAGGGCACCGGCCACCACCAGCGAGGCGATCGTGACGAAGCCCAGGGCGCGGTACTGGAACAGGGAGTAGACCACCACGAGCAGGAGCCCGATCAGGCCCGCCAGCAGGCCCATGCGCAGCTGTTCGCCACCAAGCGTGGCGGAGATCTGCTGCTCGCTCTGGATGTCGAAGCTGATGGGGAGGGCACCGAACTTCAACTGGTCGGACAGCGCCTTGGCGGTCTTCTCGGTGAAGCCGCCGGTGATCTGCGGACGTCCGTCGGTGATGACAGCCAGCGACCGCGGGGCGGAGATGACCTGGTCATCCAGCACAATGGCGAACTGGGACTTGGGGTCGGTGCCGGACTCGCCGCCGGCGGCCACGTAGAACTGGTTGAGGCGTTCGGTGACGGATTTGAACTTGGCCGTGCCGTCGGCGTCGAACTGGATGTTGACGGCCCAGTCGTTGGTCACCGCACCCTGCGCACCCTGCTGCAGCTGGAAGGACGAGGTGACGATGTTGCTGCCCTTCACCTCCACGGGACCCAGGATGTACTTGATGGCAGGAGACTTGTCGGTGGCAGGCTCGCAGGTCACCAGCGGCTTGGTGGGATCTGACCGCTTGGATTTCTCGGCTGCGGGGCTGTTGCAGTCCAGCGCCTCGAACTGCTTGTAGATCTCCGGGGTGATCCAGTTGGTGTCACTGCTGTTGGCCGGCTCAGCTGTGGGTTTGGGCAGCTGGTCCTCCGGGGTCTGCGACTCCGGCGGCACGGGGGCGCCGTCACCGTTGAGGAGGACGGGGCGGAAGTTCATGTCCGCGGAAGCCTGGATGAGGTTCCGGGTTTCGGCGGAGGGGGTGCCGGGAAGGCTGACCACCACGTTGCGCCCGGACTGGGTGCTGATTTCCGCTTCGGAGACGCCGGAGCCGTCAACGCGCTGCCGGATGATCGCCACGGCCTGGTTGAGCTGCTGTTCGTTGATGTCCGAACCGCCCTCCACCTTCGGCGCCAGGATCATCTGGGTGCCGCCCTCGAGGTCCAGGGCCAGTTTGGGTGCCCAGCTGGCCTGCCCGGCGACGGTGCCGCCGGCCAGGACGGCTGTCAGCGCTGCCAGGAGTACGCCAAGCCAGACCAGGACGCGGAGCCCTGGTTTCTTGCGGCCAGTTCGTGCCATTGTCGATCTTTCTCTTATTCGCGGAAGAACCGCCGGCGCGGGTTGTTACCTGCGCCGGCGGTGGTCCGCAGCGGTAGAGGGAGGAAAGGGGCCAGCGGGCCTAGCTGTCCTTCTTGCCCTCGTCGTTGAGGCGCTTCAGGGTTTCTTCCGGAGTCTCGGTGCCCGTTGCAGTGCTTCCGGCTTCCGGCGTGGTCAGTGAGGATGCGTCATCCGGCACCACGGGTGAGGCAGCGGCGGGCTCGACCGTGGCTTCCGCGGCAGGCTCGACAACCTTGGTGACCGCCTGGCGGTGCACGGTGGCCAGGTTGCCGGGGGAAAGTTCAAGGGTGACCTTGTTGTCGGCGTCGTCGATGTCCACGATCCGGCCGAAAAGGCCAAAGCTGGTCATGACCTCCACGCCCGGGGCGAACTTCGACTGGAGCTCTGCCTGCTGCTGCTGCGTCTTCTTGTTGCGGCGGAACATCATGAAGATGAACACGCCGAGCATGACGAACAGGAGAATTGACATTGGATCCAAGGGGGAATTCCGTTCTTTTGCGTGGTGCTGCTGGTTTTCCAGCGACGTCGGCTTCGCTTCAGCCGGGGCGGTTGGTGGCACAGGCAGAACGCCTGACATTTCCTTCCCCAAGCGACGGGGGCGTCAGGGCCACCCGCGAAACAAAGACCCGAACGTGCCGGGCGTCATACCAGTCTAAAGGGAAAAGCTGAACGGAGCCTGCTATTGGCTCTCCGGGGCCCAGTCCCCCGCCGCGGGGGCGTCCCCGCCGGGCTCGAAAAGGTCCAACTGCTCCTGGGCGAAGACCCCGGATGGAATGGCGTATCCGAGGTGCGTCCACGCCGGCGCCATGGCAATCCTTCCGCGGGGCGTCCGGCCCAGCAGCCCTTCCCGGACCAGGAAGGGTTCCGCCACGGTTTCCACTGTTTCGGTTTCCTCGCCAACGGCGATGGCCAGGGTTGACAGGCCGACGGGGCCTCCGCCGAATTTGGTGATGAGGGCATCGAGGACAGCACGGTCCAGCCGGTCAAGGCCTTTCTTGTCCACTTCGTACATGTCCAGGGCGGCGGACGCAGCCCTGGCATCGATTTGTTCGACACCATGCACCAGCGCCCAGTCCCGGACCCGGCGCAACAGGCGGTTGGCGATACGGGGGGTCCCGCGTGAACGGCCGGCGATTTCAGCGAATCCGGCGGAGTTGACCTTCAGGTCCAGCAGCCCGGCTGACCGGCGCAGGACCAGTTCCAGTTCCGGAACGGAATAGAACTCGAGGTGCCCAGTGAAGCCGAACCGGTCGCGCAGCGGGCCCGGAAGCAGCCCGGCGCGGGTGGTGGCGCCCACCAGGGTGAACGGCGGCAATTCCAGTGGAATGGCGGTGGCACCGGCGCCCTTGCCCACCACGATGTCGACGCGGAAGTCCTCCATGGCCATGTACAGCATTTCCTCGGCGGGCCGGGACATGCGGTGGATCTCGTCGAGGAACAGGACCTCGCCCTCGGACAGCGAGGACAGGATGGCCGCAAGGTCACCCGCGTGCTGGATGGCGGGCCCGCTGCTAAGGCGCAGCGGAGCGTTCATTTCCGCGGCCACGATCATGGCGAGGGTGGTTTTGCCGAGGCCCGGCGGCCCGGAGAACAGCACGTGGTCCGCTGTGCGCCCGCGCATCCGGGAGGCCTGGAGCACGAGCGAAAGCTGCTTGCGCACCCGGTGCTGGCCCACGAAATCGTCGAGGTTCTTCGGCCGGAGCGCCGCCTCGATGGCCCGCTCCTCCGGTTCCTCCCCCGCGGCAACCAATGAAGGTTCAGCCACGGCTGCCTACGCGGTTGCCGGCGCGCGCGCCGTCCTGCCCCAGCCACCGGAGGGTGGTACGGAGGATTTCGGCCACATTGCCGCGGAAGGACACTTCCGGCTCGTCAGCCAGGGCTTTGTCGATGCTGGCGGAGGCATCCTTCTCGGACCAGCCCAAGCTGGTCATGGCGGCCACCACCTGCGGCTTCCATGCGGCCTCGGCAGGAGTGGCGGCGCCAGCGGGTGCGGCCGTTCCGTGCGGTACCAGCTTTCCGGCCAGCTCCAGCACGATCCGGCCCGCGACCTTGGGCCCGATGCCGGGAACCTTGGTGAAGGTCTTGCTGTCCTCCGTATGGGCCGCAACCCTGATTGCTTCGGGGTCGTGGACCGCCAGGACTGCGAGGGCAAGACGGGGACCGACCCCGCTGACACTCAGCAGGACGTCGAAAACCTCACGTTCGTCGTCGGATGCAAAACCAAAAAGGGTGAGCGAATCCTCCCGGACAATCAGGGACGTAAACAGCTTGCCCTCTTCCCCCACGCGCAGCCGGCTCAGGGTCTGCGGGGTGGCGTTGACGCTCATCCCGGCACCGTTGAGGTCAATCACGGCCGTTGACAGGCCAACGTGCGCTACGGTTCCGCGGAGGAAACTGATCAAGGCCGGGCTCCCGTTGTACTGCGGGCCTCCACTCTGGGAGCCCGGCTATCCGAACATATCTACGAATACCCTAGCAAGCGGCAGGGACAATCATCGTGCACGGCGCGCTTTCGCCTCTGCTTCCGCCCATGCCCGCTGGGCCGGCGTCAGGGAAGAGCTGCCGGGACCGGTGGTGGCCACGGCAGCGCCACTCCCGGCGCGCCACGCATGGGTGATCGCCAGCGCCAGCGCATCGGCCGCGTCGGCGGGCCGCGGCGGGGCGTCAAGCCGGAGGATCTTGGTGACCAGTTTGGTCACGGCGTCCTTATTCGAGGACCCGCTGCCGGTCACCGCGGCTTTAACTTCCGACGGCGTATGCAGCGCCACCGGGATTCCCCGGCGGGCCGCCGCCGCGATCACCACGCCGGACGCCTGGGCGACGCCCATCACCGTGCTGACGTTGAGCTGCGAGAAGACGCGTTCGACGGCGAGGACCTCGGGCTCGTAACGATCCAGCCACTCGTCGATGGCCGTGGCGATCACCAGCAGGCGGCGGTCAAGGGTCTCGTCCGGCGAGGTGCCGACAACCCCTACCGCCACCATGCTGGCCCGGCGGTTGCGTTCAACATCCACCACGCCGATGCCGCAGCGGGTCAGGCCGGGGTCAACGCCCAGGACGCGGAGCGTCACTTCTGCCCCGCTGCGGGCGACAGGGACGACTGGAGCTCCCGCTGCGGTCTAGCTGGCAAGGCCGGACGTCACTCGGATTCCAGGGCGGCCTGGACTTCGTCGCTGAGGTCGGCATTGCTGTACACGTTCTGGACGTCGTCGAGGTCTTCAAGAGCGTCCGCCAGCTTCAGGAACTTGCGGGCGCCGTCGACGTCGAGTTCCACCTGCATGGACGGCACGAATTCAACTTCGTCCGTGTCGTACTCAATGCCGGCTTCCGCCAGGGCCTCCCGGATGGCCTGGAGATCGCCCGGCTCCGAGTGGATCTCGAAGGTCTCGCCGTTGTCCTTGACTTCCTCCGCGCCCGCATCCAGGACGGCCATCAGGACGTCGTCCTCGCTCAGGCCGTTCTTGGGCAGGTTCACTACGCCCTTGCGGGTGAAGAGGTAGCTCACGGAACCGGGGTCGGCGATGGTGCCGCCGTTGCGGGAGATGGCCAGGCGGACTTCGGAGGCTGCCCGGTTCTTGTTGTCCGTGAGGCACTCGATCAGCAGGGCCGAGCCCTGGGGGCCGCGGGCCTCGTACATGATCTCGGTGTAGTCCACCACTTCGCCGGTGAGGCCGGCGCCGCGTTTAATGGCGCGGTCGATATTGTCGTTGGGAACCGAGGTCTTCTTGGCCTTGGTCACCGCAAGTTCCAGGCCGGGGTTGCCGGCGAGGTCCGGTCCGCCCATCCGGGCGGCAACTTCAATGTTCTTGATCAGCTTGGCAAACGACTTTGCGCGGCGGCTGTCAATGATCGCCTTTTTGTGCTTGGTCGTTGCCCATTTGGAGTGGCCTGACATGCTTTACGCTTCTCCTCTGATCATGCGGATAAAAAGTTCGTGTACGCGTTTCTCGCCGGTCACTTCCGGATGGAAGGAGGTGGCCAGCAGCTGGCCGGAACGCACTGCGACAATTCTAGCCGCCCCGGGCAGCGGTACGGCGTGCGAGGCCTGTCCGGGATCTGCCGGTTCCACCTGGGCCAGGACCTCCACGTCCGGCCCCACGCGTTCCACCCAGGGCCCGCGAATGAAGACAGCGTGCACCGGTTCCACGCCCGATTCGGTGGCACTGAAGTCCAGCCCCTTGAAGTCCAGGTCGGTTTCGAAGGATTCGCGCTGCCGGCCGAAGGCATTGCGGCGGACGGTGATGTCCAGGCCGCCGAACGTCTGTTGGGGGGCGCCGGACAGGTCGGTTGCCGGGTCGGCGATGTCCGACGCGAGCAGGATCATCCCCGCGCAGGAGCCGTAGACGGGCAGGCCCTCGGCGATGTACTTGCGCAGCGGGTCGGCAAGGTCGAAGGCCCGCGCCAGCTTATCGATCGTCGTGGATTCGCCGCCGGGAATGATGAGGCCGTCCAGGCCATCGAGCTCCTCCGGGCGGCGGACGGCAACGCCCTGCGCGCCGGTGGCCTCTGCGGCACGCAGGTGCTCGCGAAAGTCTCCCTGGAGGGCCAGGACACCGATCCGCAGGCCTGAGCCCACGCGCGCAGGATCAGCAGAAGGGGGGTTTGTCATCCCTCCAGCATACGGCCCCGGCCCTCCGCCCGGTGCGGCGGGGCCGGGGCCGGCAAAGGTTGCATGCCGCTGCTGGGATATATTCGAAACATGGTCTTCTTCAGTGTTCCGCTCGGCAAGCTGGTCCGCAGGGTATCCCGGCTGCGGGGCGGCGGGTCCGCACTTCCGGGCCTGGTGGTCGAGAAAATCGATCCCGGCTTCATGCGGCGGACGCTCACCACCCTGCCCCACGGCGTGGCTGTGGTCAGCGGCACCAACGGAAAGACCACCACCACCAAAATGGTGGTCGAACTCCTGGAAAGCCAGGGCCTGAAGGTTTTCACCAACCGGACCGGCAGCAACTTCACGCGGGGCGTGGCAGCGGCCCTCCTGGGCGAGGTGGACTGGCGCGGCAGGCTGGACGCGGACGTTGCCGTCCTGGAACTCGATGAAGCCCACGCCGTCCATTTCGTGAACAGCGTTCCGCCCCGGTACTGCCTCCTGCTGAACGTGCTTCGCGACCAGCTGGACCGTTTTGGCGAGATCGACAAGACCGCACAGCTCCTGCAGCACATCGCCGCCAAGACCACGGGAACAGTGGTCCTGAACCGCGAGGACCCGCGGGTTGCCCGGATCGCCGACACGCTGACGGGACAGGACGTCAGGTACTTCGGCCTGGACGACTCCCTGCTGGGCACCTTCCCGAACGATGACGACATGCGCGCCGCTCCGGGCAGCCCCGCCCCGGCGGGCCTGCCCGCCAAGCCGCAGGCCGACGTCGTCCTCCGCAAGGTGGGCGCAGACAGCGCCGAATTCGAGTACGACGGCGGCACGGTCACCACGGCGATGAAGCTGCGCGGCGTGTACAACATCTTCAACGCAGCCGCTGCTCTTACCCTCGCCCGCAGCATTTGCGGCGGCGGGGCCGCCACCGCGAACCACGAGACCCTGCTGCAGGCGCTGTCCCAGGTGGCGCCGGCCTTCGGCCGCGGCGAAAGCCTGACCGTGGACGGCCAGCCCCTGGACCTGGTGCTGGTCAAGAACCCCAGCGGCTTCCGGCTGGGCCTGAAATCCTTCCCCGCTGCCGGTTACGCCACGATGATCGCCATCAACGACAACTACGCCGACGGCCGGGACATGTCCTGGCTGTGGGACGTGGAATTCGATTCGCTTCGCGGGGGCGGGGTGGAGGTGCTGACCGGATCGCGTGCCTACGACATGGCGCTGCGGCTGCAGTACGACGAAGTCCCCGTTGGCGCCGTGGACACCGACATTCCCGCCGCCCTTGCCGCCTTCATCCGGGAAGGCCGGGGCAAACCCAAACGGATCTTCTGCACCTACACCGCCATGCTTGCCATCCGCCGCGAGCTGTCCAAAATCACCACCGTGGAGGTTGTCTCTTGAGTCCGGCAGAAGCAGCAGAAGCTGGCGCCCAGTCCAAGGGCACGCTGCGCGTGGTCCAGCTGTACCCGCGGGACATGAACATCTATGGCGACTGGGGCAATGCCCTGGTCCTGCAGCGCCGCATCCAATGGCACGGGTACACCCCCGAACTGCTTGAGTACAACGTGGGCGATCCCTTTCCCGAAGGCGTGGACATCATTGTGGGCGGCGGCGGCCAGGACAGCGGCCAGCTGGTCATCCAGGACGACCTGCAGGCCCGGGCCGGCCAGCTGAAGGAGTTGGCCGAGGACGGCGCACCCATGCTGGTCATCTGCGGCCTCTACCAGCTTTTTGGCCGTTTCTTCAAGACGCGGACGGGAACTGTCATCCCGGGCATCGGCGTCCTGGACGTGGAAACCCACGGTACCGACGAGCGCCTGATCGGCAACGTCAAGGTCTCAACCACCGAGTTCGGCGAAGTCCTCGGTTACGAGAACCACAGCGGCCAAACCACCCTGGGCAGCGGGATGCGGCCGCTCGGGACGGTGGCCAAGGGAACGGGGAACAACAGCAACGACGGCCATGAGGGGGCGCGGTACCGAAACATCGTTGCCAGCTACCTGCACGGCTCGCTGCTTCCCAAGAACCCTGCCATTGCCGACTACCTCATCCGCACAGCCGCGGAGCGCAAGTTCGGCAGCTTCTCCCCCGGCACCCCTGACGACGCCTACGCGGTCCTGGCACGGGAGCACGCCGCCCGCCGGCCCCGCTGAACTGCGACCGCCTGGATCACCGCCACTGGAAGTACTCCCGGTGGATGTTGAGCCTGCGGACACCCGCTGCCCGGAAGGCTTTGCGGAACTGCCGGAGCATGGCGTCGGGCCCACCCATGAAAACTGACAGCAGGCGCGGTTCCGTGCCCACCGCGGCCATGACCGCGGCCGGGGTCAGCCGCCCGTCCCTTTCGGTGTCAACCACATGGACCTTGAGCCGCGGGTGGTTCCTGGCGATGGCGATGATTTCCTCGGCAAAAGGCGACGGGCCCGCCGAGGTAACGAAGAAGTCGACATCTTCCTGCAGCCCGGCACCCGGGTCTGCGTCCAGCGACCGCAGCCAGCTCAGGAAGGGCGTGATCCCCACCCCGCCGGCGATCCAAACTTGGTGGGCAGTGCCCTTGTGCCGGTCAAAGCGGCCGTAGGGGCCGCCCACCACGGCCGGCATCCCAGGCTGAACCACGTCGGGAAGCCTTGTGGTGTGGTCACCCAGCGCCTTGACCGTGATGCTGATGCCGCCCTCCTGCGCGGGCCCGGAAATGGAAAAGGGGTGCCGCTGCCAGCCATCCGCTGTTTCGAGGTAAACCATGGCGAACTGACCGGGTTTGAACACCAGGGGGCGGCCCAAGGGACGGAGCGCAACCTCCAACAGGTCCGCCGCGACCGGGCGGACCCCTGCGACCTGGTAGTCGTGATGGGGCAGGAAACGGCGCGCCAGCAGCTCCCGGTAGACGTAGAACGCCAGCCCCGTTCCGCCGATGGCCACATAGCTCCACCGCAGGACGGGCGCCGCTTCAAACGCACTGGCATCGAGCAGTCCATGCAGGAATCCGGCAGCCACAAACAAGCCTGTGAGGCGGTGGAAGCCGCGCCAGCGCTCATAGCCACCCAGCAGACGCACCACCAGGCGGACCCCCTTGGTCTGCAGTGCGGCGAGCACCACGCGGCGGACGGGCGCCGGCAGCATGGTCCGCCAACGCGGCAGCACCGCCCACACCACCAGTGCCGCAAGGCCGGAAATGGCCACCACGGCCAGTGTCTTTCCCACGCTGGTTGCCTCCGGGTTGGACGCAAGTTCTATGTGCGGCAGCAACAGGACAGTAGCCGTAACGGCGGCCCTGCGGTGCCAGATCGCGGCATGGTCTATGCCGCCGAACACCGGCTCAACGTGCGGGAGTGTGCTGACCAGGACCAGGGCGATGGAGTACAGCAGCACGGATTCGCCGCCGAACAGCTGGCCCACATGGCGGAGTACGGGTTCACCTTCCGGGCGCGCGAAGTACCAGAAGATGCCGTAGGCCAGGGCCAGGACCGTGACGGCGCCCGGGCCCACCCACCGTACGGGCACACCCAGGGATGCAGCCGCCTGCGTCGTGGCACTTTTGCTCATGGACCGGTGGCCCCCTCGTATAGCCGAACCCGTGTACGCCTTCCAGCACGTGCGGAATGGGGCCCGGAACGGACACCATAGCGGCAATTCTAGGGATGTGACCTGGGAGGCAGCACCATTTCCATCAATTGAGAACCGCGCCCTGCTGTGAAAGGTTTACCCCATGACCAACCCCCTCCTTGCCGCCAGTCCCCTGCCCTACGGTCTTCCGCCTTTCGAGGCCCTCACAGCAGGCCAGTACGGCGCCGCCATCGAATCAGGACTGGCTGCCCACCTGGACGAGATCCGGGCCATCAGCAGCAACGCCGCACCGGCCACGTTTGAAAACACGGCACTGGCCATGGAACGCTCCGGGCAGCTCCTCAACAGGGCGGCTGCGGCATTTTTCACCTTGGTGTCGGCGGATGCCTCCGCGGAAATCCGGGAACTTGAAACAGAGCTTTCGCCGCGCTTCCAGGCCCACCAGGACGAAGTTTTCCTCAACAGTGCACTGTATGGGCGCTTTGCCGGCATAGATACGGACAGCCTCGATCCCGAGTCAGCCCGCCTGGTGGAGGAGTACCTCAAGGAGTTCCGCCAGTCCGGGATCCAGCTCGATGCGCCTGGCCAGGAGCGGCTGCGTGCCATCAACGCTGAACTGGCCCGGTTGGGCACGGAGTTCGGACAGCGGGTCAAGGAGGGGATGAAGTCCGCGGCGCTGCTGCTGGAGGACGCCGGCGACCTGGCGGGCCTGCCGGCGGACGACGTCGCCAGTGCCGCGGAAGCGGCACGCGCCACCGGGCACGACGGCAAATTCCTGCTTACCCTGATCCAGCCCGGCAACCAGCCGGCGCTGGCCTCGCTCGAGAACCGGGACGTCCGCCGTCGTCTGTTCGAAGCATCCGTGGCCAGGGGCAGTGGCGGCGGGAGCCTGGATGTCCTGGACCTGGCCCGGGAGATGGCCGGGCTGCGGGCGGAAAAGGCCCAACTGCTGGGTTTCGCCAACTACGCCGAACTGGTGGCCGACCGGCAGACGGCGCCGGACTTCGAGGCCGTCCGGACGATGCTGGGCCGGATGGCGCCGGCGGCCGTCCGCAATGCCGACGCCGAGGCGGCAGCCCTGGCCGACGCCGCCGGGCATCCGCTGGAGGCCTGGGACTGGGCCTACTATTCGGCAAGGGTGCGGCGGGAGAAGTACGACGTTGATGAGCAGGCCCTGCGTCCGTATTTTGAGCTGGACCGGGTGATCACGGATGGAGTGTTTTTTGCAGCCACTGCGCTGTACGGGATCACGTTCCACGAGCGGCACGACCTCGGCGCCTATCATCCGGACGTTCGCATCTGGGAGGTCCGGAACGGGGACGGAACCGGCCTGGGGTTGTTCCTTGGCGACTACTATGCACGTGAATCCAAGCGCGGCGGTGCGTGGATGAACTCGCTCGTGGACCAGTCGGGTCTGCTGGGCACCCGGCCGGTGGTGATCAATACGCTCAACATTTCGAAGCCGCCTGCGGGTGAGCCGACGCTCCTCACCCTGGACGAGCTGCGCACGCTTTTCCACGAGTTTGGCCACGCCCTGCACGGCTTGTTTTCCGACGTCACCTATCCCCGCTTTTCCGGCACTGCCGTGCCCCGGGACTTTGTGGAGTATCCGTCGCAGGTGAACGAGATGTGGATTATGTGGCCGGAAGTGCTGTCCCATTATGCGCGCCACCACGTCACCGGCGAACCTCTTCCGCAGGACGTTGTGGACAGGCTGGAGGAATCCCGGCTCTGGGGCGAAGGGTTTGCCACCACCGAGTACCTGGGCGCAGCCCTCCTGGACCTGGCATGGCACACGCTGGAGCCAGGCGACGTTCCGGACGATGCCGTGGAGTTCGAGGCTAAGGCCCTGGCTGCGGCAGGGATTGCGCACCCCCTGATCCCGCCCCGGTACCGCACAGGCTACTTCCAGCACATCTTCGCCGGCGCCGGCTACGCCGCAGGCTATTACTCCTACATCTGGAGCGAGGTCCTGGACGCGGAGACCGTGGACTGGTTCAAGGAGAACGGCGGCCTGTCCCGCGCAAACGGCGAACGCTTCCGGCAAGAACTCCTCAGCCGCGGCAACAGCCGGGACCCCCTGGAGTCCTTCCGGATCCTGAGGGGCCGCGAAGCAGGACTGGACCCGCTGCTCAAGCGCCGCGGCCTGGAGTAACCCCCATCGATTGCTGAGCACTTGTCGTTTTGAGCCCGGAAAACGACAAGTACGGAGCAATCGACGGTTCAAGAAAAGACCTAAAAACGGACGACGCCGGTTCCCCCACCAGAAAAGGTGAGGGAACCGGCGTCGTAAGTTAGGTCAGTAAACCCGACCCGAAGCGCCGGACGGTGCGGTCCGGCAGCGTGCGTAAAAGGGCCCCCGCCCCCAACCACCACCAATATGGCGGCAGCGGGAGGCGGGGAATAGCACACCGAGGATCGCGCCGTCCGGCGCGTCACAGAACGCGGAAATTACCAGCCGCGCTCGGCGAGGCGGTGCGGCTGGGGGATCTCGTCGACGTTGATGCCCACCATGGCTTCGCCGAGTCCGCGGGAGGCCTTGGCGATGACGTCGGGGTCGTCGAAGAAGGTGGTGGCCTTGACGACGGCGGCGGCGCGCTGGGCGGGGTTGCCGGACTTGAAGATGCCGGAGCCGACGAACACGCCGTCGGCGCCGAGCTGCATCATCATGGCAGCGTCAGCGGGGGTGGCGATGCCGCCTGCGGTGAACAGGACCACGGGAAGCTTGCCGGCAGCGGCAACTTCCTTGACCAGTTCGTACGGGGCCTGGAGTTCCTTGGCGGCGACGTACAGCTCGTCCTCGGGCAGCGAGGAGAGCTTGGCGATCTCCGAGCGGATCTTGCGCATGTGTCCGGTGGCGTTGGAGACGTCGCCGGTGCCGG
Organism: Arthrobacter sp. NQ4; assembly: GCF_029077345.1. NCBI lineage: Bacteria > Bacillati > Actinomycetota > Actinomycetes > Micrococcales > Micrococcaceae > Arthrobacter > Arthrobacter sp. NQ4. The sequence continues at coordinate 389,856 of NZ_JARETC010000002.1, forward strand.
CCTCGCCCTTGGAGCGGATCATGGCCGCGCCCTCGTTGATGCGGCGCAGGGCCTCACCGAGGTTGGTGGCACCGCAGACGAAGGGAACCTTGAAGTTCCACTTGTCGATGTGGTTGACGTAGTCGGCCGGGGTCAGGACCTCGGACTCGTCGATGTAGTCGACACCGAGGGACTGCAGGACCTGGGCTTCCACGAAGTGGCCGATGCGGGCCTTGGCCATCACCGGGATGGACACGGCGTCGATGATCTGGTCGATCATGTCGGGATCGGACATGCGGGACACGCCGCCCTGGGCGCGGATATCGGCCGGAACACGCTCCAGCGCCATGACTGCCACGGCACCGGCGTCTTCGGCGATGCGGGCCTGCTCGACGTTGACGACGTCCATGATGACGCCGCCCTTGAGCATCTCGGCCATGCCACGCTTCACGCGGCTGCTGCCCGTGACGCTGTTCGCGGACGAACCGGCCTCGTTGCTTACATCAGGTGTAGACACAAAAACCCCTATGGGTAGACAGATGATCTTCGCCGGGCATGCGGCGGCAGCTGCCGGAGGTGCACGCACGGATTGCCGGGTCGCTTGACCGGGCACTTATATACTAGTCCCCCGCCGCACGGCCGGCTTAATCATGCTTAATCAGCGGGCGTGGGTTCCGCCAGTGACTGCCGGCGCACGGAAACGACGCGCTGCACGACGGTGATGAGGCTCGCCGCAGCCAGGAGGACCAGGGTGGCCAGGAGCACCACCGGTGGCAGTCCCAAACCGGTCAGGCCGGTGACCACCAGCACGGAGACCAGGCGTTCGGCCCGTTCTGCGATCCCGACGTTGGCGGTGAACCCCAGCGACTCGGCCTTGGCCCTGGCGTAGGACACAACCATGCCCAGGACCAGGCACAGCAGCGCGCTGACGGCGATGGCGGTGTTGTTTCCACCGGTGAAGAACCATACGGACACGCCGGCGAAGAGGGCCCCATCAGCGACCCGGTCAAGGGTGGAGTCGAGGAAGTTTCCCCAACGGCTCTTGACGTCCTGCATCCGGGCCATGATGCCGTCCAGGACGTCGGAAAAGATGAACGCGGTGATGAAGACGGTCCCCCAAAAGAGTTGACCCAGGGGGTAGAAGATGAGGGCTCCCGCGGCAACACCCGCGGTTCCGAGGATGGTGACGGCGTCCGGGGAGACTCCAATTTTCAGGAGCCAGCGGGCCAGTGGGGTAAACAGCGCGGTGAAGAAACCGCGGGCATGCCTATTCAGCATCCGACTCCCCGGGCCAGGCCTCAGCCACTTGTTGCCGGACCTCATCAAGGGTCTGGGTAATGGCTTTGGTCTGGGCGATGATGGGGAAGAAATTACCGTCCCCGCCCCAGCGCGGCACAATGTGCTGGTGCAGGTGTGCGGAGATACCTGCACCGCCCACCACGCCCTGGTTCATGCCCAGGTTGAAGCCGCCGGGATTGGACACTTTCCGCAGGACCCGCATGGCCGTCTGGGTCAGCTCGGCGAACTCCGCTGTTTCTTCAACCGTAAGGTCCGTGTAGTCCGGAATGTGCCGGTAGGGGCAGACCAGCAGGTGGCCCGGATTGTAGGGGAACAGGTTCAGCACCACATAGCAGGTCCGTCCGCGGTAGACGATGAGCGCCTCTTCGTCAGTGCGGCCGGGGCCTACGCAGAACGGGCAGTCGTTCTCGTTCTTGAACTGGTGCTGGCCGCCCTTGATGTAGGCCATGCGGTGCGGAGTCCACAGGCGCTGGAAGGCGTCCGGGACACCGGCGAGGGCAAAGTCGTCGGTAACGCCGGCATCGCCTGGATATCCTGCGCCTGTGTTCTCCTGCACTGTGCTGCTTCCGTTCGGCTAGCTGGTCCGGTTGCGGACGGCTTCGGTGATGCGCTTGACCGCTTCCGCGACGGGCACGCCGTTGTCCTGGCTTCCGTCCCGGAAGCGGAACGAAACAGCGCCCGCCTCTGCATCGTCTCCGCCCGCGATCAGCACGAACGGGATCTTGTCCTTGCTGGCGGTGCGGATCTTCTTGGGGAAGCGGTCCGAGGACGTATCCACCTCGGCGCGGATACCTGCCGCCTTGAGCTGGCCAACGACGTCGAACATGTAATCGTTGAACGCCTCCGCCACGGGGATGCCCACCACTTGGACCGGAGCCAGCCACGCGGGGAACGCCCCGGCGTAGTGCTCGGTGAGGACGCCCATGAAGCGCTCCACCGATCCGAAGAGCGCGCGGTGGATCATGACGGGACGCTGGCGGCTGCCGTCGGCGGCCTGGAATTCCAGCTCGAACCGTTCGGGCAGGTTGAAGTCCAGCTGGATGGTGGACATCTGCCAGGTACGGCCCAGGGCATCCTTGGCCTGCACCGAAATCTTGGGACCGTAGAAGGCTGCTCCGCCTGGATCGGGCACCAGCTCCAGCCCGGACTCCTGGGCTACCTCGGCGAGGGTCCTGGTGGCTTCCTCCCAGGTGGCGTCGTCGCCGACGTACTTCTCGGGGTCCTTGGTGGACAGCTCGAGGTAGAAGTCGTTCAGCCCGTAGTCCTTGAGCAGGTCCAGGACGAAGGTGAGGGTCTTGGTGAGTTCGTCCTTCATCTGCTCGCGGGTGCAGTAGATGTGGGCGTCGTCCTGTGTCATGCCCCGGACACGGGTGAGGCCGTGCACCACACCGGACTTCTCGTACCGGTACACGGAGCCGAATTCGAACAGCCGCAGGGGCAGCTCACGGTAGGACCGGCCGCGGGAGCGGAAAATGAGGTTGTGCATGGGGCAGTTCATCGGCTTCAGGTAGTAGTCCTGGCCGGGCTTGCGCACGGTGCCGTCCTCATTGAGTTCAGCGTCGACGTGCATGGCAGGGAACATGCCGTCCTTGTACCAGTCCAGGTGCCCCGAGACCTCGTACAGGTGGCCCTTGGTGATGTGCGGGGTGTAGACGAACTCGTAGCCGGCCTCGACGTGCCGCTGCCGCGAGTAGTCCTCCATCTCCTTGCGGATGATGCCGCCCTTGGGGTGGAAGACGGGCAGGCCGGAGCCCAGTTCGTCCGGGAAGGAGAACAGGTCCAGTTCGGAGCCGAGCTTGCGGTGGTCGCGGCGCTCCGCTTCGGCGATGCGTTCCTGGTAGGCCTTCAGGGCGTCCTTGGTGGGCCAGGCGGTGCCGTAGATGCGCTGCAGCTGCTGGTTCTTCTGGTTGCCCAGCCAGTAGGCCGACGACGAACGGGTCAGGGCGAAGGCGTTGGAGATGAGCTTGGTGTTGGGCAGGTGGGGGCCGCGGCAGAGGTCGCACCAGACGGTGGTGCCTTCCTTGCGTTCCACGTTGTCGTAGATGGTGATGTCGCCGGCGCCGACTTCGACGTTCACGCCTTCCCCGGCTTCGGCGGCTTCGTTCTTTTTGCCCAGGAGCTCGAGCTTGTAGGGCTCGTTCTTCATGGCTTCGCGGGCCTCGTCCTCATTGACCACGCGGCGGACGAACTTCTGGTTCTGGTTGATGATCTTCTGCATCATCTTTTCGAGGGTCTTGAGGTCCTCGGGAGTGAACGGCTCGGCAACGTCGAAGTCGAAGTAGAAGCCGTCGGTGATGTAGGGGCCGATGCCGAGTTTGGCGTCGGGACGGAGCTGCTGCACGGCCTGGGCCATGACATGGGCGGTGGAGTGCCGCAGGACGTTCAGGCCGTCGGCGGAATCAATGGTGACACCTTCCACCTCGGCGCCTTCAGGAAGTTCCTGGTCCAGGTCCTTCAGCTCGCCGTTGACGCGGGCAACAACAACGTCACGGCGCTCAAAGAAGAGTTCCGCACCGGTTGTCCCGGTAGTCACCTTGGTCTCTTCGCCATCGACGAGAAGGGTGATCTGCTGGGCATCTGACACGGGTGTCTCCTATTCAAAGTTGAGGCTTCATAGCTTGTGGCATACGGGGACCACAGCCAGCCACCGTCAATGCTATCGGTTCCGGTATGGGCCGACCAACGCGGCGCACGGGGGTGCGGAACCGCGGTTACCCGTTGAACCCGGTAATCGCCAGCGTCCTGCTGATGCCATCCAGGGGATGTGGCACATCGCCGAAGGCCTCCGGGCCGGACACCCCGGTGGACCCGCCAATGGACTCCGGCAAGGGCAAACTGTCCGTTTTGCCTAGGTCCCAGGCCATGCTCGCGCTGATGCTGATGCCCCGCGGACCCGTCCTTCGGGTGGTCCCGCGGATCAGCAGCAGGCGGGTTCCAAACAGAAGCGGACCGGCGTTTTCCTGGGCCTCGTGGAAGAAGACCGAATCCACGCAGCCGGTGCCGTCGTCGATGCTGATGAACACCACCCGCCTGCCGCCGCGCATGGGAGGAGTCTGGGTGGCCACCCGTACCCCTGCCACCAGCACTTCGGTCCCGTTGCGCAGGCTGAGGAGTTTGTCGGCAGTGGTGACGCCCAGCCTTTCCAGCAGGGGCCTGTGGCTGTCCATCAGGTGGGAACTGACATCGACGGCCATGAGATCCAATTCCGCCCTGACGTTGTCCACCACTGTGGGGGCGGGAAGTCCAGGTTTGATGTTGCGCAGTTCGACGTCGCCCAGGGGAAGGGACAGCTGCCCCTCCAGCACCCCAAAGCCTTTCCGCGGGCCATTGGCTGATTCAAGCTGCTGCAAATGGTGCACCAGGTCCGCGCGGTTGGCGGTGCCTCCGGCTTCGCGGTGCAGGGAATCAAAGGCCCCCAGCTGTGCAAGGCGCCTGATGCTTGGCTTGCTGAGCCGCGAGCGCGCCCGGAGATCCGCAAGTGAGTCATAGGGCTGGCCGGCGACAATCCGCTTCAGTTCTGCAGCAGAGAGGCCGTAAATCCCGTTCAGGCTGAGCCTGATTCCCAGCCTGCCGGCGTCCCTGCCTGTCCCGATCCGCTCCACCCGGTATTCGGCTTTGCTGCGGTTAATGTCCAGGGGAAGGATGGGGATGCCCAGCCGGCGGGCTTCGGCCACGAGCAGCCGTTTGGGGTACATGCCGGGGTCGTGCTCCCATAATCCTGCAAGGAAGGCTTCCGGGTGGTGTGTCTTGAGCCAGGCGGACTGGTAGGTGGGGACAGCGAAAGCAGCCCCGTGGGCTTTGCAGAAGCCGAAGCTGGCAAAGGACTTCAACGTCCCCCACACTTTGTCCACCACCTCGGGGGCGTACCCCCTGGCCTTGGCGTGGCACCGGAAGTACTCCTCCACCCGCGCTTCTCCGGCCTCGCTGCTGAGTGCCCGGCGGAATTCGTCGGCTTTTGCCAGGCCGCAGCCGGTCATGACGTGGAGGGTTTTCAGGATCTGCTCGTGGAAGACGGTGACCCCGTGGGTTTCCTGCAGCACCGGCTTGAGGTCAGGGTGCGGGTAGACCTCAGGGGCGAATCCGTGCCGGTGTTCCAGGAAGGGCCGCACCATGTCCGATTTCATCGGTCCCGGGCGGAACAGTGAAATATCGATGATGAGGTCGTTGAACTCCCGCGGCGCCATTTTGCCGATCAGTTCCCGCTGCCCGGGTGATTCGATCTGGAAGCAGCCAAGGGTATGCGTGCTCCTGATCAGCTCATAGGTGGCTTCGTCGTCGAGGGGGACGGCGTTGAGGTCTATCCGGCCGTTGGCGGCAATGTAGTCGGGGCCGGAACCTTCCGGGCCCGCAGGGTGGTTCCCCGCCTTGACCACTTCCTCCCTGGAGGGATGGATCCTGATGATCTCCCGGACCGCAAACGCCATGGCGCTTTGCATGCGGACACCCAGGACATCGAGTTTGAGCATGCCCATGGGGTCCATGTCATGTTTATCGAACTGGCTCATGGGCAGTCCAAGACCGCTGGGCTGGACCGGGGTGCGGTCCAGGAGGGTGGCATCACCCAGGATGACGCCGCACGGGTGCATGGATATGTGGCGGGGCAGCCGGTCGAGCCGTTCGGTCAGGTCCACCAGCAGGTCCAGTTGCTGGTTGCCATGGGCGTCGCGTTGCTCCACCCGGCCGGCAAACTCTCGCAGTTCCGGTTTTTCCTGCAGTGCTTCCCGGAATTTCCGTGCAGAGAACCGCCACAGCTGCTTGGCGATCTCCCCCACCTCGTCTTCGTCCATGCCCAGCGCCAGGCCGGCGTCGCGCACGGCACCACGGGCGCGGTATCCGTTCTGCATGCTCATCAGGGTTACCCGTTCAGAGCCGAAGCGTTCGAAGATGCGGTGGTAGACGTTGTGGCGTTCAGCGCTTTCGACGTCGATGTCGATGTCCGGAAGGGTGGCGCGGTCGTTGGAGAGGAAACGTTCAAAGATCAGGTCGTGCTGGAGGGGATTCACATGGCTGACGTCGATCAGGTAATTGACCAGGCTGGATGCTCCCGATCCTCTTGCTGCCGCCCTGACCCCCATGTCCTGGATCATCCGGGACACCTCGGCAACAGTGAGGAAGTACGAGGAGAAGCCCAGGTTGTCGATGATCCCCAGCTCATGGTCCAGGCGGGCCAGGATCTCCTTCTCCGTGTTGCCAGTGGCGCCCGGGAACCTCCGGCCGATTCCTGCATGGCAACGCTGGATGAGTTCAGCGTGCGGATCCTGGCTGATGCCAATAACGGATGCTTCGGGAACCACGGGCTGTTTCCATCCCATGTCTGAGGTGGGATCGATCCGGCAGAGATCGGCGAGCGCCTCCGTCTGCGTCATCAGCTGCTTGAGGTCTGCGGCACCATAACCGGCAGCGGAAATGATTTCCTTGCCCAGCCCCAGCATCTGCGCCGGGGTTTTCAGCCACCCCTGGCCAGTGGGCTGCAGGAGTGGTTCCCCTGCCAGTTCGGGCAGGGACTTCAATGTCCGGGCCGAATCCAGGACGTCAGCGGTTGGTGCTCCGTCCGCAGCGCAGTACCTAACGGCATTGGACAGGACCGCCGGTACCTGGTGTTCCTCGGCGAGCCTGAGCATGCGCACAGCATGCGCCGTGCTCATCGGGGTACCAGGTGCGCTGAGTTGGGAGACGATTTCAGCCACCACGGTTCCGGCGGGCATGGCGTCGAGCCACTGCTTGAAGAGGGTCCGGGGCCGCAGGTAGCGCCGTCCGCCCATGGCCCGGCCCACATCCGAATCAGGGCCGAGCAGTACGGTGAGCACCGGCTTAAGGGTTTGGGGGTCCAGGGTGCGGGAGGCCAGTTCGGCGCGGGTGACAGCAGCGGGCACCACTCCCCCGGCTTTCCCCGAGGTCCTTGCGTGGGCGTCGGAAACCAGGCGGCACAGCGCACGGTATCCGGCACCGTTGTTTTGTCCGCGGGCCAGCACCACCACCCTGCCTGACACCTGCGTTCGGTGATCGCCGTCGTCGTCAAACACTGCAAGGTCCACCCCCACAATGGGGTCGATGCCCGCTGCCATGCAGGCCTTGAGGTGCTTGATGGTTCCGTAGAGGCCATCCCGGTCTGTACAGGCGAGGGCTGTGGCACCGTCAGCGGCGGCAGCCATGGCCAGTTCCTCCGGCCAGGAAACACCGTAATGGGCGCTGAACGCCGTGGAAACGTGAAGGTGGGTGAAGCTCATGCTGGACTGGTCAGGCTGTTCTGTGGCGGAGGGCGTCATGGATCCGCAGCAGCCGCCAGCGGTTGCTGCGGAGATGGCGGGTCAGGTCAAGGGTGAGGGGTTCTGCGCCGACCGGTTCTTCCGGCGCAGCGGAACGGGAGGCTGCCCGGGAGGGCAGAACCTGCACGCGCCAGATTTCGTGATCCACCACGCCCTGGCCGCTTCCCAGCGGTGCCCTGCTGTCCTCCGCCCACCATTGCCGGCGTTCGTACCACCGGAGGGGTTCGGCGCAGACGGTGTAGGAAGCCCCGGCCCAGGTCAACGATTCCGGCTGTCCGGCTTCGTTGCACACCACGTCAACAGACTCGCTGAACATGCCCATGCGCACCTCCCGGACGATTCTCCCCATAACAGGTATTCGAATATGTATTCGAATAAAACCAGTCTACGCCGGGATGGCATCAAAACATAGGCGGGGGTGGACGGGGCGTGCGGCAGGGAGCAGGATGTTGGCATGAGTACCGATGACGCACTCCTGAAGCAGGCCAGCATCAAGACCGAGGACTCCACCCTGGTCGCCACGTTCGATATCGACGGCACCATACCGGTATCCGGTGCCTACGTGGTGGGGTTGATGGGAGCCTCGCCTGATTATTCGGCGCAGCGCCGGCTGTGCATTGAGTTCATGAACGGGGAGGCCATCGCCTGCTACGCGTTCAACCGGGACCAGGGAATCGAAGAGGATTACGACCTGTCCGGCGTCACCCACTCACAGAGCAGCATCACCGGCAGCTTTCCCCTGACGGCGTTGAACGGGCTCGGGCAGGGGCATGTCCTGTCCGCCTTCAGTGAGGCGGACGGACGGGAGTTCCAGCACGGGGTGCCGGTGGAGGAAGCGCTCTAAGCTCTTCCTCAGCTGTTTTCTTTATGGATCCGCAGTTCAAGTTCAATGAACGCGGAGATCATGGCCCGGTAGGTTGACTCCACGATGTCCGGGTCAATGTCCTTTTTCTCGGCAGCAGCCCGCACGTGTTCAATGATCCGCTCCACCCGGCCCGGGGCGCGCACCTCGGCGTCATCACCCTTCAGCGTGCCGGCGATCCTGATCAGCCGCTCGCGGCGGGCGATGAGGGTGACAATCTGCTCATCCACCTCGTCAACAGCAACCCGGACGGCAGCGAGCTGTTCCCTGTCGGCCCGGGCATCCCTATCGTTTCCTTGAATTGTCGCCATCATCTGACAGTATCGAAGCATGGAGCCCAGAGTCGACTTTATCTCCCTCGGTGTCCGCAGTGTCGAGGCCTCGCGCGCCTTCTACGTGGACGGCCTTGGCTGGCCCGTCCACCGCGAGGTTGCCGGGGAAGTCCTGTTCATCCAGGTGAACCATGGGCTGGTGCTCTCCCTCTGGGACAGCACCCAGATGCAGGCCGAAGCCGGCACCAGTCCTCCCGCCGGCGTCCCCGGCATCACGCTCAGCCACAACCTGGGAAGCCCGCAGGAAGTGGACAGCGTCATGGAACAGGCTGCGGCGGCCGGTGCTGCCATCGTTGCCGAGCCCGTCACCAAGGCGTGGGGCGGCTACGCAGGATATTTTGCCGACCCTGACGGGTTCCGCTGGGAAGTGGCGTACAACCCCACCTGGGCAGTGGACGACGCCGGCACGGTCACCGTCTGACGGGCGGCGGCCCCGGCGGGGCTGCTAGAACAGGGCTTCCACCGGGCGGATCAGTTCCGGGCCGTTGTTGCGGACATTGCCCACTTCCTTGCCCACGGAGTCCACCTGCCAGTCGGCGGCTGCCTCCTTAACCCCTGACCGCACCAGGTCAACGAGTGCAGCGGCATCGTCCGCCTGCGGGTCCAGCCAGGCCTCCATCGTGGCCTTGTCCATGGGCAGCGGCACCCTGTCATGCAGCTCGGTCAGTTTCCCGAAGATGGTGGATTCCGTCCCTGGCGGCGGCGTGTCGGCCGTGAGGATCGACGTCGACAGCAGCCAGCGTCCGGGCTCCCCCTCCGGCACGGACGGGTCCTTCCACCACTCGTAGAGGCCGGCGAAAACCAACCCATGGTCCCCGCCCGGGTGCACGTAGTAGGGCTGCTTCGATTTCCCGGGCCCCTGCTTCCATTCGTAGTAGCCGTCCGCCGGGACGGCGCAGCGGCGGGACTGCACAGCCTTCCGGAAGGCCGGCTTCTCCAGCACGGATTCGCTCCGGGCATTGATCATGCGGGATCCGATCCCGGGATCCTTTGCCCAGGACGGGACCAGGCCCCAGCGCGCCACATGCAGCTGGCGGACCTGCCGGGGCTCGGCATCGCCATCCACCAGCCGCTCCAGCACGATGGGGACCGCGTCGGTGGGTGCCACGTTCCAGGACGGCGGGATGGTGACCTCGTCCTCCAGCCCGGCGTCGAATTCGGCCAGGAGATCACCCACGGCGCGTGCCATTACGTAGCGTCCACACATGCCACCAGCTTGCCACCGCCCGCCACAAACTGTCATCCAGGCACCGCAGCGGCCACCCGGCACGGGGGAATACCGCCGGCCACGCTACGGTTGACAGTAAGGAAACCTTTCAAGCGACGTATAGGAGATCCCTGTGGACTTCACTCCCGAATCCGGCACCATCACCATGTTTTCCACCACCTGGTGCGGCTACTGCAACCGGCTGAAGAAGCAGCTGGACGCACAGGGCATCGGCTACACCGAAATCAACATCGAAGAGGTGGACGGCACGGCTGAACTCGTGGAGCAGCTGAACGGTGGCAACCGCACCGTCCCCACGGTCCTCTTCCCGGACGGCACCGCGGCAACCAACCCGTCCGCCGCGGAGGTCAAGAGCCGCCTGGCCGCCTGACCGGCCGCCGCACCACAACTGTTGCGGGTCATGCCCCCAGGCTGCTGAAGGAAGCAGTTTCCAGGGTGGCATGGCCCGCATACGTGTTAAGGATGGCCTGCTCGACCGCGGCGACGTCCAGGCCTGGCACCAGATCGTTGGCGGCGCCGGCGGTGGCGGGATCCCAGTCCAGGCCGAGCGCGGCATAGCTGTCGGTAAGGACCTTCCGGATCGGGGCGGAGTCCTCCACCACAATCACCGAGCTGAAGAGCCAGCCGCCGGAGACAACCCGCTGGGCGGTGCCCACCAGTTTCACCCTCCGGGAGCTGTCTGCGGGGTCGGTACCGTGGACACTGAATTCGCCGGGACAGTATTCACCGGGAATTTCACCCACGGCCGCCTGCACGCCCACGCTCCGCAGCGCCTCCGCAAACAGGTCCCCGAAGTAGCCGAACCGGGCTTTGGATCCGGCGACGGCGTCGGTATCCGGTTCAATGTGGTCCACCACCAGGGTGCCCCGGTGGTAGGCGGCAGCGCGGCCGCCCGCCCTCCGGACCAGGGGTTCGAAGCCGTTGTCCCGGCAGGCCTGGGCTGCGGCGTCGAATCCCGGCAGCCGGGTATCCCGCTGCCCGAACGCCACGGTGGGCGACGGCCGGTACAGCCGAAGGGTGGGACCAATGGCGCCGCTCCGTGCCCTTGCCAGCAGCTCCAGGCCGAATTCGAGGTCCCGGCCCGCGCCGAGCGACACGTCCTGCCGCACCACGGTGAGCGTGCTGGATCCGGTACCGGTGTGGTGCATTGTGGCGAAGCTCCCATGGTGTGGCGGCGACAATTTCAACGTCGACAGGTTTCAGTGGCGGCGGTTCATGGCCCGCGGACGGGCAGGCCACCCCTAGGTTACGCCCGACGGCGGCAGCCGCCTTAACGTCCCCGCCGCCCCACCCACAGCGCGTGCAGCAGCGGAAGGGCCGACGCGGTCATCAGCACATTGCCCAGCGCAAGGTCGTCGGGGCGGACAATGGCTCCCGCGAGCAGCAGGGCCCCGAAGACCAGGGCCGAGGCTGAGCGGCGCACAGCCCGGTCCAGCCGCGCAGCCTGGCGCTCCAGGCGTGGGACGGAAACCTGCAGCGATCCTTCCTCCAGCCTCCCGGCCAGGGCATCCAGGCGGCCCGGGAGGCGGAGGGCAACACCGGCAGCGTCGACAGCCTGCCGGGCAACGTCCTGCACCACGTTGCCCCGTTCGTTCCGCAGCAGCTGCGCGGCGTAGGGCTCCACCGAATCCCAGAGGTTGAAACGCTCATCCAGGGCACTGCATACCCCGGAGGTCAGGGACATGGCCCGGATGATCAGCAGGAAGTTCTCCGGCAGCTGGAACGGCAGCGACCGGACCACGTCGCCGAACTCCACGGCAAAGTCACGGAACTCCCGCGGGTCGACCTCGCGCAGTTCGGCGAATCCCATGCCGCCGAAGCGGGCGAAGAGCTGCGTCATGGCGCGTTCCAGGCCCACGCTGTCGGCTGACGGCATCAGGACGCCCACGTCATTGATGGCCGCCACGAGCCCCTTGCCGTCCCGGGCGGCGGCTGCGATCAGCAGCTTCCGCAGGCCGCTGCGCGTGGAGGCCGTGACTTCGCCCATCATCCCGAAGTCGATGAACGTCAGCTTCCAGGGAAGTCCCCCTGCGTCCGGGGGGACCGGGGTGATGAAGATGTTCCCCGGATGAGGGTCGGCGTGGAAGAAGCCGTTGGTGAACAGCTGGTCGAACATGATGGACGCGAATACCGGTGCAACCGCGGCGGGATCGATGCCGGCGGCACGGAGCGCCCGGACGTCCGTGATCTTGATGGCTGTGACGTCCTCCAGGGTGAGCACACGGCGGGTGGTCCGTTCCCACACCACGCCCGGGACTTCCACGCGGTCGTCCCCGGCGAAATCCGCGGCGAACCGCTCGGCGTTGACGGCCTCGTGCAGGTAGTCGATTTCCAGCAGGCTGGTCTGGGCGAATTCCTCCACCAGCGCCGGCATGTCGGCGCGGCGGGAAACGAGCCGGATGTGGCTGAGCCAGCCGGCAACCTTGCGCAGGGCGGCAAGGTCGACGTCGACAATTGCGCCGATGCCCGGGCGCTGCACTTTCAGGACCACGGCGTCGAGTCCGGTGTCCCCGGCGTCGGCAGGATTCAAGCGGCCGCGGTGGGCCTGGCCCAGGGAGGCAGCCGCAATCGGCGCTGGGTCCACCGAGGCAAAAACGTGCTCCAGCGGTGTTCCCAATTCCCTGGCGGCCAGGGCGGAGATGGCCGGGAAGTCGACCGGCGGCACCTCGTCCTGCAGCCCCTCCAACTCCTTGGTGATCTCGGGCGGAAGGACATCGAGCCGGGAGGACAGGAACTGGCCCACCTTGATCATGAGGCCACCGAGGTCCACGGCCAGGTCATGGAAGCGCTGGGCAAAGCTCCGCATCCGCCGTGACCGCGTCCTGGCGGCCACCCGGCCGAGGCCAATCCGGGGCAGGAACAGCTCGAACCACCACGTGGCGGCGAGGTTCCAGGCAGCGAAGCGCAGAATCCGCCGGTAGCGGCCGCGGTGTTCCCGCAGGGGCAGCTGGGGGTTCGCCCTGTCCTGGACGGTGGACGCCACCCCCGTCAGTCCTGGGCGAGGATCGCGTACAGGCGGCGGCGGGCCTCGTCCAGCACCGCCACTGCCTGGTGCACCTGCTCCTGGGTGCCGGTACGGCCAACCTGCGCCGCGGCCTGGGCCAGCTCGATCCCGGCTTTGGGCAGGGAAGCAACGCCGCCGGGCAGGGGGCCGGCCGGATCCCAGGGCGCAGCCCCGGGGTGGGCCGCCACTTCCTCGCGGCCGGCTTCGGTCAATGAGTAGATTTTGCGGCCGTTGGATTCCTCGGCAGTGATTGATCCTTCATCCGCCAGCAGCTGCAGGGTGGGGTAGACGGAGCCCGCGCTCGGTTTCCAGCTGCCCCCGCTGCGTTCTTCGATCTCGCGGATGATCTGGTAGCCGTGCATGGGCCGTTCGGCCAGCAGGGCCAGCACCGCCGTCCTGACCTCACCTTTCCCGGCGCGGGTTCCGGCCCGCTTTTCGAACCGGGAGCGCAGTTCCTCGACGGCCTGCCACATACCGTCAAGATTGTTCCCGCCGAATCCGCCCGCAGGGTATGAAGCACGCATCATGAACTCCTTTGCCAATCGTGAACGATATACAACGATACTCAGCGATACATGCCCGCACCATAGGTCAGGACCCGCGCACGGCGAGGACCAGTCACAAGGTCAGGGAGTGGGAATCATCAGGATTTGCGCAGGGTCAGGATCTGTTCAGCCCGCCCGAACGGCCCCTGCCGGTCGTGCAGGACGGTGGATGTCAGCCCAATTCCGTCGCTGCCGAACGACACCGCGTTGTCCAGTCCCAGCCATTCCCCCCGGGGCCGGCGGTACATGTGGATCTGCAGGTCCAGGTTGGGGAACGCGTAGCTGCCTTTCCCCGGCGGAACCCTGGCCGCGATGCCGTTGGCCGTGTCCACCATGCCCATGAGGCGGGCCAGGTCGCCGCTGTCGGCGCGGTCGGTCAGGGGGTGGTCGGTGCGGAGCCACACCTTGCCCGCTCCGGGCCGGTGGCCCTCGGCCACCCTCATTTCGAGGGAGCGGATGTAGCCGCCGGGCCAGACGGCGGCGCCGTCGTACGGCTTGCATTCGTCGGGTCCGGGGATCGCTGCGTCCTCGACGGCGGCGACTTCAGCGGTGTCACTGGTCAGCATGCGCCACCCGGCGGCACGGATGGCGGTGCGGCCGCCGGCCACCAGCTCCGCCTGCACCAGTTCGATGGTCCTGCCGGGACGCAGCGTAGTGGTCTCGATCCGGAACTCGCCGCCCGGGATCAGTCCTAGGATCTCGTAGCTGAGGCGGGCCATCCGCATGTCTTCCCGCGGCTGGTGCCGTTCCAGGGCATCTGCCATGAGGCCCGACGCCGGGGCCATGTGCTGTTCGTGGACGTTCCAGGCACCCTGGGCGTGGATGGTGGAGCGGAACCGCCCGCCGCCCAGGTCCTGGTAGTAGGAATTGCCTTCGGCGAGTTCAGGCAGGTCTGCAGTCAAGGCTGGCCCCTTACGGAAATTCAGTGAATTGCCACTAACTCTATCCCCCGTGGACACCGCACGGCGCGGCGGCGCGGGCAACGAAATGTTGGAGGGTGCGGGTGGCAATCGGACTAGAGTAAGGAACTGGTCCTGTCAGCAACCCTCAAAAGAGGTGTTTCATGCGCGTCATCAGCTACAACCTCCGCAAGCACAAGGCCAGCGGCGAACTTCTCGCCCTGGCCCGCAACCATGACATCGATGCGCTGTGCCTCCAGGAAGTGGACGCCAGCGACCTCCCGGAGACCCTCGGCCCGCTGCACCTGGCGGATGCCACCAAGGGCAACCGGCTGGGCCTGGCCATCTACTACCGCACCAGCCGCTTCACCGCACTGGACACGCAGTCCTTCGCGTTGAAGAAATCAATGCATGACAGGGTGCTGGCTCCGGCCCATGAACGGCTCATCGGCACCAGGGTGATGGACACCGAAACGCAGCACGAGCTGGTGATCGGTTCCTTCCATGCAGCCCCGCTGACGGCGTCGAACTCGCTGCGGCGCAAGCAGATCCACGCAGCCCACGCGGAACTACTCAGCATGGGCAAGGGCCTGATGACCCTGATGGTGGGTGACTTCAACTACCCGTTCTTCACCAAGAACCTGGACATGCACATGAAGAACTCCGGGTATGCCCTCTCCCTGAGCAACCGGCGCACGTACACCCGCTACAAGGTGTTCAAGGGCCACTTCGACTTCGCCACCTCGCTGGGCCTGGACATCGCCAGCGTGGAGACGCTCCCGCGCGGAAATTCAGACCACCTGCCCATCCTGGTGACCGCCGAGTACGGCGAAGGCTACTAGCCGGAAGCTCCCGGGGAGGAGTCCGGGGCCGGCCTACCAGGGTTCGCCGGTGTCCAGCTGCGCCAGCAGTTCCGGCCACGCCGCCGCGAAACCGGGGTGCAGGTCCAGGGCTTCCACCTCTGCCACCGGGATCCAGAGCAGGGCGATGCTTTCGGGGTCGCTGATCACCGGCTCGAAGGATTCCCGCACCCTCACTACCACCGTGGTGTAGGACCAGTAGCCGTGGTCCAGCACGGACGTGAACAGCACTTCCACGCTCTCCGATGGGACGGCGGCTTCCTCGTACGCCTCGCGGAGGGCACCGTCAACGGGTTCTTCGCCCTGGTGCAGGGCACCGCCGGGCAGCCCCCAGGTTCCACCGTTGTGGCTCCAGACCGCACGGTGCTGCAGGAGCACGCCTTTGGCGGGGTCCCAGGCAAGGACGCCCGCGGCGCCGAAGCGGCCCCAGTACCTGCCGCGGTCCCCTTCCACCCAGGCGTCGCCCGGGTCGCGGGGACCGGTGCGCTGCGGCGGGGTGGAGGACATGCCTGCGGACGGAAAATGATCCATTGCTCCAGTCTGACAGGTGAAGCGGCGCCGGTGCTGTCCTGCAGGAGCGTCAGGTGCTGTGTCCGTGCTCGACGGCGAAATCGCCGCCGGGATACATGACGGTTTCGTGCCCGTCGTCGAAGCGGACGACGTACGGCGGACTGCCGCCCTCGCCGCGGACCTCCAGAATCACCCCGTGCCGGTCCGAGGACCCCACCGTCCTCCCGTGCACAACGATGCGGTCGCCTTGGGCTGCCTCCATGGCAATCACCTCCAAGCCCCCAGATTACGACTCCCGGCCGTACGGGAACAGGGCACCGTGGCAGGATTCGGGTATGCCATTGAACCTTGTCCTGCTCGCCGATACCCACGTGCCCAAACGGGCCAGGAGCCTGCCCGGACAGGTGTGGGACGCGGTTGACCGCGCCGATGCGGTCTTCCACGCCGGCGACTGGGTGGAGGCGGCACTGCTGGACGAGTTCGAACGCAGGAGCAGGCGCCTGCTGGGGGTTTTTGGCAACAATGACGGCCCGGAGCTGCGGAGGCGGCTGCCCGCGACCGCCACCGCAGTCCTGGATGGTGTCCGTTTTGCCATGGTCCACGAGACCGGCCAGGCAAAGGGCCGGGAACAGCGATGCGACGCGCTGTTTCCCGACGCCGACGTCCTGGTGTTCGGGCACAGCCACATCCCCTGGGATACGGTGTCGCCGAACGGGCTGCGGCTGTTGAATCCAGGATCGCCCACCGACCGCCGCCGCCAGCCGGCATGTACCTTCATGGAGGCCGTGGTGGACGGCGGGCGGTTGGCGGAGGTCAGGCTGGTGGAGGTCCGCCGCGACTGAGCCCGCGGAGCAGCTTGGCAGGGCGGCGGATTTCTGCCTAGGGTAGGAACCGTAAGCATGCTTAGTTTTAGTGGTTGCCCCGGCAGCCCGGGGCTGCTGCACCATCCGGGCGAAGAACCAGCCCGCGTCCAGCACGAACAGGAGTACCACCATGACTGACCAGTACACCTTCCGTAATCCCGTGACTGCCTACGAAAAGATCTCCCCGCCCAAGCAGCACCAGCCCGAGCCCGGACTCGATGCTGAGCTGGCGCCCAAGGCCGACCTCGGGGAAGAGACCTACCGCGGCACCGGGCGACTGGAAGGCCGCCGGGCCATCGTGACCGGCGCGGACTCGGGCATCGGGGCAGCAACGGCGATCGCTTTCGCACGGGAGGGCGCCGACGTCGTGCTTTCCTACCTGCCGCAGGAAGAGGAGGACGCCTCGCGCATTGCCGGACTCATTGAGGCCGCGGGCCGCAAGGCCGTCAAGGTACCCGGCGACCTGAAGGACTCCGCCGTGTGCCGGGAACTGGTGGACACGGCGGTGGCCGTGCTGGGCGGGGTTGACATCCTGGTCAACAACGCCGGAAAACAGGTTGCGCAGGAGGACCTGCAGGACATCAGCGACGAGCAGTTCGACCACACGCTGAAGACCAACGTCTATGCCATGTTCTGGGTGACCAAGGCCGCCGTGCCGCACATGCCGGCGGGCTCAACCATCATCAACACCACGTCGATCCAGGCCTACAACCCGTCCCCCACGCTGGTGGACTACGCCACCACCAAGGCCAGCATCAACAACTTCACCAAGGGCCTGGCCCAGCAGCTGGCGCCCAAGGGAATCCGGGTAAACGCGGTGGCCCCGGGGCCCATCTGGACGCCCCTGCAGGTCAGCAGCGGCCAGCCCAAGGAGGAACTGCCCGAGTTTGGCCAGTCCACTCCCCTGGGCCGCGCGGGCCAGCCCGCCGAGCTTGCCCCCGCCTATGTCTTCCTGGCCTCGCCCGAGTCCAGCTACGTCGTGGGCGAGACGCTCAACGTCAACGGCGGCAGCCCAACACCGTAGCGCGCCCCGGGCTCCCCGCAGCAGCGGGGCAGCCGCCGGAGGTCAGCCGGCCGCGTCCTGGCCGGCCAGGAGCTCGTCCGTGGCCGGGTCCGGTTCCCCGTTGAAGAACTGGGCGAGGACGGTCTTGAACACTGTTTCTCCGGGCGCCGCCCGGAGGAACAGTGTCATGCTGGAGCGGAGTTTCCTGGCGTCGATACCGCCGAAAATGTCTTCGGCCGACCGGTCGGCGTGGTTTGCCAGGACCAGCGCGCACTCCAGGAGCCGCGGACCCAGCACCTCGTGGTCCAGGTAGGCGCGGGCCTCCGCCAGCGAGGAAATGGCGTACTTGCGGGACGTGTCGCTCTGTCCCAGCCCGGCAATCTGCGGGAAGACAAACCACATCCAGTGCCCGGACTTCCTGCCGACCTGCAGCTCGCCCAGCGCCTGCTCATAGGTTCCGCCGGTGTTTTGGGCGGCAACAAAACGCTCAAGGTCAAACGGTTCATTCATGTGGATCTCCTCGGTACGTTTCAAATGGACAAGTCTTTTTCAAGGGCGCCGGCCGCCTCACGCAGCTGGGGGTCCGGGTCTTCCCGCCACCGCGCCAGGACAACGCCTGCCCGCTGCCGCTCGCGCTTCCCCAGCCCCGCCAGCAACGGGACCAGGACGTCGGTAAGAAGGGGCCCGGTCAGGTCGGCCGCCTGCGCGGAGCGAAGGAAGCCCTCCAGCCGGGTCAGGTCAGAGTGACGGAGCAGCCGCACCCGTGACTGCAGCAGCACCACCGCTGCCAGGCGGCGCTCGAACACCGGCCGGGAACCGGGCCGCGGCTGACCCCACAGGGCGGACGCCAGCATGACCGTGCCGTCATGGTCCAGGTCCTTGAACTTCCGCAGCGCATCACGCACGGTCCCGCGGACGGCCCCCACGGACGAACCATAAGAGGCCAGTACCCCGCCCAGCCGGGCCCCGACGTCGTCCGCCCGGTACCAGGCGCCCTCGTTTTGGAGGGTCCGGTCCACGAAATCCGCCGCCGCGGACACAACGTCCGCCGTGCCGGTCACCGCCCGCGCCCGGACGCCGCATGCCGGATGCAGTACGGGGTCCAGGGGCGGGCTTCCAGCCTGCCCTCGGCGATGGGCTCCCCGCAGACGGCGCAGGTGCCATAGGTCCCCGCCGCCAGCCGGGCAAGGGCCGCCTCAATCTGGTCCAGGCCCGCCGAACTCTGTTTCAGGAGCGCGGAGGCCTGTGAGAGTTCGAAGGCGATGGTGGCACCCTCGGGATCGTGCTCGTCGTCGACGTTGGAATCCTGGCGCGCCGAGTTTGCTGCCTCGATGTCCGCCCGCAGCGCCGGCAATAGTGCCAGGCGCCGCGCCCGCTCCTCTTCGAGCAGCGCACGGAACCGTTCGAAATCTGGCATGTTGACAGCCTAACGCGTCAGTCAGTACCAGTTCAGGGATACGGAGTGGTTCCAGGCCGCGCACGGGGAACCGTAGCGGTCGCGGATGTAGCCCAGGCCCCATTCGATCTGGGTGCGGTAGCTGGTGAGCCAGTCACCGCCGGCGCTGGCGTACTTCCCCGGGGGCAGGGCCTGCGGAATCCCATAGGCTCCGGAATAGGCGTTGGTGGCGGTGGTCAGCCAGTTGGACTCCTTGGTCCACAGCTGGGCCAGGCACAGGAACTGGTCCTGGCCCCACCCGTAGGCGGGCAGGCGTCCGGACGCGTAGCTTTTGGCCCCGGCGGGGTCGTTCACCGCACCGCCGGGAACAGAAGGCACGACGACGGCGGGAGGGCTTGGCGGGGCCGGTGCCGGGTCTTCCGGAGCGGGAGGGCCGGGGTTGCTGACGCCGGGATTGCTGACGGCGCCGGGGGCCGGACCGGGTTGGGCCGGATTGGCCTGGCCAGGGTCGGCAGCGGGTGCGGGCGCCTTTGGCTGCCGGGCTGCCACTGCGGCCGCCCTGGCTGCAGCCTCCGCCTGCCCGCGGGCCTGCTCCTCAGCGGCGGCACGTTTGGCCGCCTGGGCCGCCTCGTAGGCGGCCAGTGCGGCCTGGCCCTGGCGGTACTCACCCTCCATGGCCGCCGTCGTACCTTTCAGGGTGGCGAGCTGGGCGGTCAGCTCGCTGCCGTGCCGCTGCTCCTCTGCGACGCGCCGGGCCAGCGAATCCTGGGCGGAACGTGCGGCGTCCAGTTTTGCTTTCGCTTCCCCGGACAGGCGTTCCCGCTCGCTCCTGGCGGCTTTTTCCTGTTCGGTGAGGGCGGTGGCCGTCTTTTCGGCGGCGGCAGCATTGGCGACCAGGGTGGCAGTCTTGTCGCCCACGAGCTTGACCAGGTTGAGCCCCTGGACGCTGTTGGTTTCCAGGGCGTCCAGCGCGACGAAGAATCCTGCATTGGTACCGCCGGTCTTGTAGGACTGGACGGCCAGGGCACCGATGTCCTTCCGGTGCCGGGCCAGCTCCGCGTTGGCACGGGCAGCGTGGGCGGACAGGGTATCCAGGCGGGAGGTGGCTGCCTGCAGCGCGGCGTCTGCGGCGGCATAGTCGGCGGCCGAGCGCACGGCCATCCCGCCTGCTGCCTCCGAATCCGCCTCAAGGTCCGTCAGGAGTCCATTAATGGTGGCGATTTCTGCGGCTTTTGCCGCTTCGGACGATTTCGCCTCCTGCACGTCCGCCCAGGAGGGATACCCGCCGGGCGGTGGCGGCTCGTCGGCCGCCGCCGGCAGCATGGTGCCTGCGGCCAGGGCAAGGGCCAGGAGGCCTCCCTGCCAAGGGAGCCTCGCGATGGTCACGAACAGGGGCATAGTCCGGAAGCTTACCGCCGGATTCCCGCGCAACGCAGGCTGCTGTTTCCACATTGTTACCGTGCTCAACAGGAAAAGTATCAGCAGAGGTCCGCTCAGGAACGCCCTGGAATGTCCAGACGTTTGCGCAATGCGAGAGAAGAACCTCGTATGTTATCCAAATGTGACAATTGCGATGCACCTGGGTTATGGTCGACTGGTGTCCCTCTCAGACGGGACATTCCCGTCAGCATGCCGAGCCCTGCCGCTGATCATGGGATCCAACCGCTCCAGTTGGCAGGGACGGGGGAACCAAGTTTCCACGGCCATATTGTGGCCTAGGGGTTAAGTCGAATGCGCTTCCGCCTACCGCGGAGCCGCTTCCGGCCGGGTATCTCCAGCCCGAACCCGACAGCTCACCCCGCAGGCATGGGAGAGGCGATCAACCGTGTCAAAAAATTCCATTTCAGCCCGTCACCGCGCGACTCCGGCCCGCTCCATTGTGCTCGAGGGCCTCGCCGTAACAGCAAAATCCCAAGCCCGCTCGCTGGGCCGCCCGGCGCTCGCCGTTGCTGCAGCGTCCGGCATTGCCTTCGGAGTCGGCGCCCCGGCCCATGCAGGTGTATCCGGCCCGGACACCACTGAGCAGACCAGCGTCCAGGCCACCTCGGCACCCGCTGCCCCGGCCGCAGCCCCCGCTGCAGCAGCAGGCAACGTCCACACCGTCGTTTCCGGCGACACCCTTGGCGCCATCGCTTCAGCCTACGGCGTCAGCCTCAATGACGTGCTGTCCGCCAACGGCCTGGGACTGTCCTCGATCATCTACCCGGGCGACCAGATCCAGATTCCGGGCGCAGGCTACACCGCAGCCCCGGCGCCGGCCCCTGCAGCAGCACCCGTGCAGGCCGCAGCCGCCACCGCTCCGGCGAACACCGGCATGAACATGTCTTACGCCTCGGCAACCCCCGTGGCATCAACCACCGGCACCGGCTCCGGCGCAGCGATCCTCGCCTCGGCCTACGGCCAGCTGGGCGTCAAGCAGGATTGCACCGCCATGGTCGAGAAGGCGCTGCGTTCCGTCGGCAAGTCCGTGGGCGACCTGGCCCCCACCCAGTTCTTCCAGTACGGCACCGTTGTAGGCGCTCCCGCCCCCGGCGACCTGATCATCACCTCCGGCCACGTGGGCGTTTACGCAGGCAACGGCCAGGTTGTCAGCGGCGGCGTCAACGGCTTCGACACGCAGGTGCACTCCATCAGCTGGCTCGGCGGCTACTCCGCTGTGCGCGTAGCCTAGTCTTCGCACTGTCCGGTGCCCTTGGCGGCCCCGGACGAAGCAGGAGGGTGGCAGCCGGGAATACCGGTTGCCACCCTCCTGTCGTTTTGCCCCCGCGGCCCGCTGCGGTCAGGTGCCGCAGAAGGTCATGTAGCTGCCGAAGTCGTCGGGCGCCCCCTGCAGGTAGCGTTCCAGGCCGGGCCGCTCGGTGAAGGGGGCGCTGACCGCCTCCAGCAGTTGCTGCAGTGGAGCCAGGTTTCCGGCGGTGGCAGCGGACAGCGCCTCTTCCACCAGGTGGTTCCGCGGAATGTAGGCCGGGTTCACGCTGTCCATCAGCTCCGGGTCAGGTTGCAGCGCCTGCCACCGGTCCAGCCAGGCATCGAGGGCGGCCAGGTCGAGGACCATGCCGCGCACGGGACGAAGGTCCCCGCGGGCCGCTTTGCCCAGGTTGCGGAAGAACAGGGTGTAGTCCACGGGTCCGTCCTTAAGAAGGTCGAGGACATCATCCACCAGGGCCCCGGCGCCGTTTTCATCGACGCTGTCCAGTCCCAGCTTGGCCGTAATCCCGCGGGTCCATGCCTGGCTGTAGTGGCCCCGGAAACTGCCCAGGACCTCCACTGCCGGGGCCACGGCCTTCTCCTGGTCCTTGTCAATCAGCGGCAGCATGGCCTCGGCGAGCCGGGCCAGGTTCCATTCGGCCAGGACAGGCTGGTTGGCATAGGCATAGCGTCCGCCGACGTCAATGGAACTGTAAACGGCGGCCGGGTTGAAGGCATCCATGAACGCGCACGGGCCGTAGTCGATGGTTTCCCCGGAGATGGTCATGTTGTCCGTGTTCATGACCCCGTGTACGAAGCCAACGAGCATCCACCGGGCCACCAGCTCCGCCTGGGCGGAGACGACCGCCGCGAACAGCGCAAGGTAAGGGTTGTCGGCATCCGCCGCGAGGGGGTAGTGCCTGCCGATGGCGTGGTCCGCCAGCCGCTTCAGGAGGTCCATATTTTCGGTGGCGCGGGCGTACTGGAAGCTGCCGACGCGCAAATGGCTGCCCGCAACCCGCGCCAGGACGGCACCGGGCAGCATGTCATCGCGCCGGACCTGCCGGCCGGTGGCCACGACGGCGAGTGAACGGGTGGTGGGAATGTGCAGTGCGTGCATGGCCTCACTGACTATGTACTCACGCAGCATGGGCCCGACCACGGCACGGCCGTCCCCCGCGCGGGCGAAGGGCGTTCGCCCCGAACCTTTGAGATGGACGTCCAGGAGGCGGCCGGCCCGGTCAGTGACCTCGCCCAGCAGCAGGGCCCGTCCGTCGCCGAGCAGGGGCGAATACCCGCCAAACTGGTGTCCGGCGTACGCCTGCGCCACGGGTGTGGCACCGGCCGGCACATGGTTTCCCACAAGGAGCCGCACACCCTCGGGGCTGCGCAGGTACTGCGGGTCGAGGCCCAGGTCCGTTGCCAGTTTCCCGTTCAGGACGAGGAGCTCAGGGCTGGGCGCTTCCTCGGCCTGCCAGGGCACGGCGAGTTCCGCCAGTTCCCGGGCGAAACGGCCATCGAAAGTGACCGTGGATTCAGCTGCTGCCGTCATGGTTCAACCCTATCGCCGTTGTTGGGGCCGCAGCCTCTGCCGCTGGTTGCCGCCGCCGTGGGACGGGGATGCGGTCAAGGTCGTTGGCGGCGATCACGGTAACCCCCGGAGCCCGTGCCTGCGCCTGTTGTTCCAGCACGGAAACGTCGTCGCCGTACCGTGCGGAGAAGTGGGTGAGCACCAGGGTGCGGGCCCTGCCGGAGGCCGCCAGCTCCCCGGCCTGCCCGGCAGTGAGGTGCAGGTATTGCCGTGCCAGGGCGTCGTCGTCGTCACTGAACGTTGACTCGGTGACCAGCAGGTCAGCCCCGTCCGCCAGGTCCTCGGCGCCCGGGCACGGCGCGGTGTCCATAATGAAGGCGAAGCGCTGGCCCGGCCTGGGTACGCTCACATCCTCCAGCCTGACTGCCCCAAGGACGCCGTCGCGTTGCAGCCGGCCCACATCCGGCCCTCCGATTCCTGCCGCCCGGAGCCGCTCCGGCAGTAACGTGCGTCCGTCAGGCTCCCTTAGCTGGTAACCGTAGGTCTCGATGCGGTGCCTCAGGGGCTGCACCTCCAGGCAGTCCGCCACGGGCCCGGCGCCCGAATGCGGGTGGAGCCGCAGGTCGATGCCGGGCGAACCCACTGCCACCAAGGCCTGCACCACCGGGTCACCCGACGCCGGATAGTGCAGGTGGACAGGGTGTGGCACACCGTCAAGGGCCATCCGGGACAGGACCCCAGGCAACCCGTAGCAGTGGTCACCGTGCACATGGGTGAGGCAGATCCTGGTGATGTGGCCGGCCGCGACGCCGGCGTGGATCATCTGGCGCTGGGTTCCCTCACCGGGGTCGAAAAGCAGCCCCTCGCCGTCCCAGCGCAGGAAGTAGCCGTTGTGGTTCCGGGTCCGGGTGGGAACCTGGGAAGCGGTGCCCAATACCACCAGTTCACGCACCGCCGGCGCCTGCCGTTCCGCCATGCAGCCCCTTGGCGTAGGCGGCCTGGCCGATGTGCTGAAGGCAGTCCCCCAGAATGCTGACCAGCCGCACTCCGAGGGTCACAGGTGGATTCCAGTGCCTGTCAACCACGCGGTCCAGGTCCGGATCAGCAATGTCTTCCAGGACCTTGGCGGTCTGCCGGTGGACGGCTTCGTAGTACTCCTGCAACAGCTCCCGCGGCGCCCTGACGGCGTCCACCTGTTCACTGGAGTGGCCGTAGCCCGTGTCGCGTTCCCCCAGCGGAAGGCCGAAACGCTTAACGAAACCTTCAGCGGTCCACACCTGTTCCAGGCCCGCAGCGGAGGCTACCTGCGCATCCTCCACCCGGCCCGTATGCCAGATCAGCCACGCGATGGAATTGCCGTTGCCACCCGGCCGGCGCTGCAGCTGCGCCGCGTCCAGCCCGTCGAGGGCCTCCCGGACCAGGCCCGGGAGCCGGTCGAAGGACTCCAGCAGCAGTTCTTTGGATTGCATGGGTCTCCCTCCCCTGCCGGCCGGGCCACGCCGGCCCGGCCCGCGGGGTTGCTAGCGTTCCAGGTCGTCGGGCTCAAACTCGCTGAGCGGCGAGCCGCCAAAATTCTCCTCGTCGTCGCTGCCGTCAGCCTCGAGGCCGGTGGGGGCTTCCCCAAAATCGACATCCGCTGCGGCCTCCCCCAGGGTGGGGGTGTCCGGCGATACCTGCTCATCGCCCGAACGGTACCGCGCCCGGGCGCTTTCATCCCGCAGCGCCTGGTCGCTCAGGAAGTCCTCCTCTTCACCGGAGAGGGCCTCGTCCTGCAGCAAGGGGTCCTCCTGCCAGCGGTCGGGGTTGTTTTCGGCAGCACCCGGGTAGCTGTCAGGCTCCCCCGATACGGGGTCCAGTTCCAGGGACGACGCCGCGCCGGGAGTTTCGTCGAGAAGCACGTCGTCCTGCTCCACGACTTCCAGCTCATCGTCCGGGACGTTCTGTTCAGTCATGATGGTGCCTTTCTCGTTGCGGTGGGCAGACAATAGTAAGCATACTGACCAACTAATGCTGATGGAACCTCAGGTGCACCCGGCAGCAAGGAGAAAGCCCATGGAAGGCAATGAACCCCTGGACGGGGACGCGGCAGATCGCTCCCGTCCGCGGTCTTTTAGCGGCCGGATGTCCCTCCTGTGGACCGACGGCCTGGGCCGGGCAAGCATACGGGCAGTCCAGACGCTCTCCCTGCTGGCGCTCGCCTGGGCAGTGGTGACGGCCGCGACCAGGGTTCCCCTGGTCACCATCCCGGTGATGGTGGCCTTGGTCCTGGCCTCGGCCATGGCTCCCGCGGTCCGCTGGCTTGCTGCCCGCGGCTGGCCCCGCGCCCTTGCCGTCCTGTCCTCCTTCCTGGTGATCCTGGCAGTGGCGGCCGGCGTGGTGGGAGGCATCATCACACTGGTCAGGCAGCAGGCCTCCGTCCTGGCAGCCCGGGCAGAAGCCGGTATAGGCCAACTTCAGCAGTTCGTTACCACCGGCCCCGTGGCGCTGACGAACGACCAGATCAATGCCGCGCGGGAGGAGTTCCAGAAGTTCCTTGCCGGCGGGAGCCTGGGGGCCGACGCGTTGACAGGGCTGAGAACGGCTGGTGAGATTGCGGCCGGCTCGGTGCTGACAGCAGTCATCCTGTTCTTCTTCCTCAAAGACGGCGAGAAGATCCGGTCCTTCCTGATCGGGTTTCTCCCGGCAACCCGCCAGGGCAAGGCACATCTGGCGGCCGGGCGAAGCATCGTGGTGCTGGGCGGTTACGTCCGCGGGACGCTCATCATCGCTGCCATTGACGCCGTGATGGTCCTGATCGGACTCCTGGTCCTGCGGGTCCCCCTGGCAGTGCCGCTGGCCGCCGTGGTCTTCCTGGGCGGTTTCATTCCGATCATCGGAGCAACCGCCGCCGGCAGCCTCGCGGTGCTGGTGGCCCTGGTGGAAAACGGGCCGGTAACCGCCCTCATTGTCCTGGTGATCCTGGTGGCCGCCAACCAGTTCGAGCACCACATCCTCCAGCCCCTCTTCATGGGCCGGGTCCTGCGGATCCACGGGCTGGTAATCATCCTCGCCCTGGCCGCCGGGGCCACCCTGGCCGGCGTCATCGGGGCCCTGCTGGCAGTGCCGCTCACCGCCGTCGGCTGGACCATCTTCAAGACCCTCGCGGAAAAGGACACTCCGGGCCCGGAGCCCGTCGCTCCGGCAGAACCGGGAGCGTAGAAGCGCCTGAGCAGCGCTTCCGTGACTTTTGGCCCTAGAGTGCCGCCAAGGCCGGGGCCAGTCTTGAAAGGCAGGAAACCCCAGTTCACGACGAGCAGGAAGAGCGGCCATGACATCGCAAAAACCCATAGCTGCGGGCACCAACGACTCAGCCCAAAGCCAGGCCGCGGTCCTGTGGGCAGCCCGCCGGGCCCACCGGGCGGGCCTGCCACTGGTGGTCCTCCATGTGGTGGACGACCGCTGGGTTGCCGAACCCTATCCGTGGTTCGGAACCCTCCAGCAGGCGGGCGAGGAACTCCTCAAGACCGCCGCCAGGCGCCTGGAAGGAGCGGTTCCCATCACGCCCGCCACGGAACTGCTCACCGGAAGCGTGGGCGGCTCCCTGGCCAAGTACTCCAAGAAAACTTCGATGATGGTCATTGGGTCCGGCAGCGGCCACCTCGGCGGCGCCCTTGCCGACCGCGCCCTCCAGGTGGCCACCGCTGCCAAGGTCCCCGTCGCCGTCGTCGGAACCCAGGACCTTGAGGGCAGGTCGGGAGTGGTGGTGGGCGTTGACGGGTCACCGGAGGCCACCCAGGCCGTTGCCTTCGCAGCCGCTGAAGCAGACCGCGAGGGAGACGAGCTCACGGTCGTGTACGCCGTCAGCGTGCCCGATCCCATCATCGATGCCGGTCTGACGCCGGGTGCCCTCGCGGACCTCATCGTGGACGAGGACCGGGTTGTCCTCT
This sequence comes from Arthrobacter sp. NQ4, assembly GCF_029077345.1. Taxonomy (NCBI): domain Bacteria; kingdom Bacillati; phylum Actinomycetota; class Actinomycetes; order Micrococcales; family Micrococcaceae; genus Arthrobacter; species Arthrobacter sp. NQ4. The sequence goes on from NZ_JARETC010000002.1 coordinate 417,047, forward strand.
CCGAAACCGTCGCCGGGCTGAAGGAAGACTACCCCGACCTCACCGTGCACCAGCGGCTGGAAACCGACAAAGGCCCCGTGGACGCCCTCGTCGAAGCCGCAGCAGGAGCCCGGCTCCTGGTGGTGGGCAGCCGCGGCCGGGGCGCCTTCAAACGCCTCCTGCTCGGCTCCACCGCCCACGGGGTCCTGAAGCACCTGCCCTGCCCCACCATCATCACCCGGACCCAGGCAGTAACGAACGCCATCTAGGCAGCACCGCCCGCTGATCCTCCCACCGCCCTGCCCGCATACCTAACGCGGAAGGTTCACCCCATGAAGAAGCCCGCAGCCATCATCATGCTGATCCTCGGGATCCTGATAACGCTTCCGGGCCTTGCCGCGCTGGCGGGCGGGGCCGTGGCGTCGGCGGTGGGAACCATCCAGGGGGACGGATACCTGACGTCCGGCTCATCGCGTTTCTCCGTGAGTTCATTCGCCCTGACCTCGCCGCGGGCAGACGCCATTGGAGACGACGTTCCCGGCAGGCTGCCCTTCGACGTCGGAACCCTGCGGCTGCGCGTTGAATCAGTGACCCCGGACAAACCGGTGTTCATTGGCATCGGCCGGCAGGCCGACGTCGAACAGTACCTCTCAGGCGTGCACCACTCGGAGCTGCTGAACATCCGCCAGCGGCCGTTCCGCGCCGAATACCGCGATGTACCGGGCGGCAACCCGGCATCACCGCCCGCGGACCAGCGCATCTGGACCGCCTCCGCGTCGGGAACGGGACAGCAGGAGCTCACCTGGAACATCACGCCGGGCGCGTGGGAAGTGGTGGTGATGAACGCCGACGCCTCCCCCGTGGTTGATGTCCAGGCGCAGGCCGGCTTCCGTTCGGACCTGATCCGGCCGGCAGCCACGGGCCTGCTGGTGGGCGGGATCATCGCCCTGCTGATCGGCGTTCCCCTCATCATCTTCGGGGCCGCGGGTCTGGGCCGGCACGCCGCACGCCCTGACGGCGGGCGCCCCATGGGTGGTCCGGACATGGGTGGTCCGGACATGGGTGCGGGCGCGTATCCGGCAGCGGGATATCCGGGAACCGCATATCCGGGAGCGCGGGCAGTGCCCGAAGCCGTTCCCCCGCCCCAGCCATCCGCGGCGGGACCGGGAGGCCGCCCCGGCTACCCCGCGCGGCTCTTTGGTGAGCTCGATCCCGGGCTTTCACGCTGGATGTGGCTGGTCAAATGGTTCCTGGCCATACCGCATGTCATCCTCCTCTTCTTCCTCTGGTTCGCGTTCGCCATCACCACCATCGTGGCGGGGTTCGCCATCCTCTTTACCGGCCGTTATCCGCGGGCACTGTTCGACTTCAACGTGGGCGTCCTGCGGTGGAACTGGCGTGTGGCCTTCTACGCCTACGCCGCCGTGGGCACCGACCTGTACCCGCCGTTTACGCTCAAGCGCGCCAATTACCCGGCCGATTTTGACGTGGAGTACCCGCAGCGGCTCTCGCGCGGACTGGTCCTGGTGAAATGGTGGCTCCTGTCCATCCCGCATCTGCTCCTGGTGGCCGCTTTCGCAGGGAGCACGGAAAGCGTCTGGCGGTGGCAGTCGGAGGACAACGTCCTTGGGGCCACCTACGAACGGGTCTCCGGGCCGTCCCTGCTGGGGCTGCTGGTGCTGATAGCGGCAGTGATCCTGCTGTTCACCGGCCGCTACCAGCGGCCGCTGTTCGACTTCATCCTGGGCATCAACCGCTGGATTTACCGTGTCCTGGTGTACACCGCGCTGATGCGTGACGAATATCCGCCGTTCCGGCTGGACCAGGGCGCCACCGAACCGGAGGGGCCCGGAGATGTGGTTCCCACCGGGGGCGTGCCGCCTGCGGGTGCGCCATGACCTTCGGCCCTAGCCCCGCCGCGCGCCTGCAGGCATGATGGGCCTGACACCGCGGGTCCGACGAGGGAGCAAACATGAGCATTGCCGGGGCACCAATAGCCAGGATCGTTGTAGGCGTCGATGGGTCGGAGGCGTCCGTGGAGGCGCTTCGGCAGGCCCAGCGGATGGCCACTCCCCTTGGCGCCAAGGTCCAGGCCATTGCCTGCTGGGAGTACCCGCAAATGTACAGCGGTTACGTGATGATGGGCGTCGAGGGCTTCGAGGAGGGGGCCCGGAAGGTCCTGGACGATGCTGTGGCGCAGGCCTTCGGAGACGAGACACCGGCCAACGTCAGCTCGACCCTTGTGCGCAGCCATCCCCGGGAAGCGCTGATCGATGCCAGCCGGGACGCCGACATGATCGTGGTGGGGCGCCGGGGACACGGCGGGTTCGGCGGCCTGCTCCTTGGCTCGGTCAGCTCCGCCATCGTTGCGCACGCCCATTGCCCCGTCCTTGTGGTCCACACGGCGGAGACCGAAGCCGACGGTTCCAAGGGTTCCTGAACGGAACATCGGCGGCAGGCACGGCTGACTTCCAAGGCAGGTGATGGTGGTGCCGGCCAGTGACGCACGACGACGGGCGCCCGCCATAGCGCTCGCCGCCGCCCTGGCGGTCCTCGCCATCATCCTGGCCCTGTTCCTTCCGGCACCCACGTCCGGGCCGCCGTCGGCCTCCCCGTCCCCATCACCGGCGCTCCCATCGCCGCTGCCGGGACCAACAAGTCCGCCGGCCCCGGGCAGTTCCCCGCCGGCAGAGGAGCCGCAGGAAACCGATACCCCCGAAGCAGGCCAGGCTCCGGTCGAGCCACCTGTGACCGTTCCGCCGGTGCCAGTGCCACCGGTTCCCGAACCGGAGCCGCCTGAAGCGCCGGCCCAGCCTCCGGAACCGGCCCGGCCGGCGCCGTTTCCGGAATCCCTCCGCGGCCAGGACCTGACCGTCATTCCAGGGGCAGGCCGTGTCGTGGCCCTGACCTTCGATGCAGGAGCCAACGCGGCAGGGCTGCCAAAAATCCTGTCGGCCCTTGCAGCCCGGGGCGTTGCCGGGACTTTCTTCCTGACCGGCAACTGGGCGGCGAACAACCCGCGGGCCGAGGCGCAGATCGTGGCCGCCGGGCACCGTGTGGCAAACCATTCGATGACCCATCCGGGGTTCACCAGCCTGGGAGATGACCTGATCGCGCAGCAGGTGCGCGGCGCCGAGGAGGCCATCCTGGCTGCCGGGGCCGACCCCAGGCCGCTGTTCCGGTTCCCCTACGGCGAACGCGACACCCGCACCATCGCGGCGGTCAACACCCTGGGGTACGTGTCCGTGAGGTGGACCGTGGACACCCTCGGCTGGAAAGGCACCAGCGGCGGCGCCAGCATCCAAACGGTGGCCGACCGCGTCCTGGCAGGGCTGCAGCCCGGCGAAATCGTCCTCATGCACATCGGGTCCAACCCCGACGACGGGACGACGCTGGACGCCGACGCCCTCCCCCAGGTCATCGACCGCATCACGGCCGCGGGGTACGGTTTCGCCACCCTCGACGCCGTGCTGGGACACTGATCAGGGCGGCGGCACCCGTGGCGAAGCACAGGCCCTCCCGGAACAGCCACGTGACGGCCCGGCAGCCGGACCCGTCCGGCAGTGGCACCGGACCCGGAGACGCCGGGGATACGGCCCACCACGGATTGCCCGTCCACGAGGTGGTGTTGCTGCTTGAGACGGATGCCGCCAGGGGCCTTGACCAGGAAGAGGTGGCGCGCCGGCGTGCCCAGTTCGGCGTCAACGAGCTGCCGCGGTCACAGCGCGCAGGCATCGCGCGCAAACTCGGACGCCAATTCAACAATCCGCTGGTCTATGTGCTGTTGGCCGCTGCCGTGGTCACCGTCTTCCTGGGCGAATTCCTTGATTCCGCCGTTATCCTTGCAGTGGTCCTGGTCAACACGCTGATCGGCTTCGTCCAGGAGGTCCGGGCAGAGGCGGCCCTGGATGCCCTCCATTCACTGGTCCGCACGCATGCGGCCGTGATGCGCGGCGGCGAACGGAAGCATGTCCCGTCCGAGGACCTGGTCCCCGGCGACCTCGTCCTGCTGGAAGCCGGCGACAAGGTACCGGCCGACCTCCGCCTGGTACGCCTGTCCGCCCTGCGGGTGGACGAATCCGCACTGACGGGCGAATCCGATCCCGTAGCCAAGGACGAGGTGGTGCTGCCTCAGGTCACGCCCGTGGCGGACCGGCGGAACATGCTGTACAGCGGCACTCTGGTGACCGCGGGAACCGGTGCGGGAATCGTGGTGGCCATCGGCGGCGAAACCGAACTCGGCGAAATCCACCGACTCATGGGTGCCGTCCGGCCCGTGGCCACGCCGCTGACCTTGAAACTGGCACGTTTCAGCACCACCCTCACCGTCGCCATCCTGGCCCTCGCCGCCGTGGCGTTCCTCGCCGGACTGGCACATGGCGAACGGCCGGGACAGATGTTCACGGCCGCCGTCGCCCTGGCCGTGGGGGCCATCCCCGAGGGACTTCCCGCCGCAGTGACGGTCACGCTTGCCATCGGCGTGCGGCGCATGGCCCGGCGCCGTGCCGTGGTGCGCCGGCTGCCCGTGGTGGAAACGCTGGGCAGCACCACGGTGATTTGCTCGGACAAGACGGGAACCTTCACCGAGAACCAGATGACAATCCGTGCGCTGTGGACGCCCTCCGGGTGGTACGACGTGACAGGCTCCGGCTACGGGCCGGAAGGACACATCACCCCGTCGGCCGGACAGCACCCCGCCCCACAGCACCCGGACGGCCGGAACCTGGCCGCCGGTGTGACACGTCCCGGCGGTGCCGCGCAGCCCGGGGATGCTGCGCTGCCCAAGGATGATGCGCTGCAGTGGTCGCTGTTGGGCGGAGCAGCCTGCAATGACGCCAGCATCCGCAGGGAGGGGGCCGGCTGGCAGGTGCGCGGTGATCCCACGGAGGCCGCGATGCTTGTGGCGGCAGGAAAGGCCGGCATCAAGGTGCAGGACTTCCTGGCTGCCAACCCGCGGCAGGCAGAGCTGCCCTTCACGTCCGAGCGGCAGTTCATGGCCACGCTCCACGCATCCACGCTCCCGGAGGACGGCGGCACAGTGTTCGTGAAAGGCGCCGTGGAACGTGTCCTGGAGCTCTGCGCCCACGAAATGGACGGCCAGGGCGCCGACAGGCCCGTTCGCAGGCACGCCGTGCTCGGTGCAGCCCACGCGCTCGCGGACGACGGGCTCCGGGTCCTTGCCACGGCCATGATGAGCCTTCCCGCCGGTTCGGGCCCCCTCTCCGCCACGGAGTTGCGGGGCCGGATGACCCTGACCGGGCTTCACGCGATGCACGACCCACCGCGGGAAGCAGCCGCAGCCTCGGTGAAGGCGTGCCAGCGCGCAGGCGTGGGCGTGAAGATGATCACCGGGGACCACGTGCGCACCGCCGTCACGGTGGCAGCGGCCGTGGGGCTGGCTGCTGACAGCGCCGCGGGGACAGCCCTGACCGGGGCGGACCTCGATGCCATCCCGGCGGACCGGCTGCCGGAGGCCGTAGAGCGGGCCACGGTGTTCGCCCGGGTTTCACCGGAACAGAAGCTTCGGCTCATCGGTGCCCTGCAGTCCCGCGGACACGTGGCCGCCATGACCGGGGACGGCGTCAACGATGCACCCGCCCTTCGCCAGGCAAACGTGGGCATCTCCATGGGGCGCAGCGGAACGGAAGTGGCCAAGGAAGCATCGGACATTGTCCTGACGGACGATGACTTTGCCACCATCGAGGCGGCTGTCGAAGAAGGCCGTAACGTCTTTGACAACCTGACCAAATTCATCGTCTGGACCCTCCCCACCAACATGGCCGAAGGCCTGGTGATCCTCGTGGCCATCCTGCTGGGGGCGACGCTGCCCATCCTGCCCACCCAGATCCTCTGGATCAACATGACCACCGCCGTCGCCCTTGGCCTGATGCTCGCCTTCGAGCCGAAGGAACCGGGACTGATGTCCCGCCCGCCGCGCCCACCGGACCGCCCCCTGCTGACGTGGGCGCTCACAGTGCGGGTCCTGCTCGTTTCAGCCCTCCTGGTGGCCGGCACGTGGTGGCTCTTTGAACACGAGGTGGCCACCGGCGCCTCTGTTGCCCAGGCCCGCACGTCGGCCGTGAACCTGTTCGTGGCCGTGGAAGTTTTCTACCTTTTCAGTTGCCGGTCCCTGACCCGGCCGGCCTGGCGGATCCATCCATTCGGCAACCGGTGGCTCCTCGTCGGCGTCCTGGTCCAGGCAGGCGGCCAACTGGCCCTCACCTACACACCGCTAATGAACGGGCTCTTCCACACGGCCCCCATCGGAGCCGACGCCTGGTTGCGGATCCTTGGGCTGGCCCTGCTCGCGTCCCTGGCCGTCGCCGTGGACAAGCGGCTCCGGCGCCGCGGCTTCTAGGACCCGGTCCCACCGGAAAGCCCTGCAGCCGCGGGCCGAAACAGGACCAATGACTCTCCCCCGGACCCCTGCGGGAGCCCAATACTGGAACGGAAAGCAGACGGCTGGCGTCCGCCTTTCAGTGGACCGGAGGTCGCGGAAGTGTACGGCTGGAACGACGGCATGGGCCTGTGGGGCTATGTCCTGATGAGCATCAGCATGGTGGTGGTCTGGGGAGCAATCATCACCGGCATTGTCCTGCTGGCCCGTTCCCTGCGGGCACCCTCCCCGTACGGTGCCCACCCTCAACCCCCTCGGGTGGCAGAAGACGTCCTGGCTGAGCGCTTCGCCCGCGGGGAGATCGACGCTGCCGAGTACCAGAACAGGCTGGCCGTCCTGCGCGGCCACCCGGGTACCTGAGTCCGCGGCTCCCGCAGGCAATGGACAGTGGGGTGCAGCGATGCTCTCTGAATTCGAAAAACGCGAACTCGACCTGATCAGCCACGGCCTGGAAGCGGAAGACCCCAAGCTGGCAGCCCTGCTCAACAAGGATGCCTTTGCGCTGACACTCCGTACCCGCTTCCGGCGGGGGCTCGTCCTTGTCGCAGTGGGCGCCTGCCTCCTGCTTCTTGGGCTGGTGGTCCGGGTCCCCTTGCTGGGCATCGCAGGTTTTGCGGTGATGAACGGGGCTGCCTATTGGGCAATCAAGGACCTCCGCTGGTCCCTGCGCACCACGAACCGGCATGTCACCCAACTGGAAGGCAACAGCGAATGAACGCGGTGAACGGAAAGGATGCCTCCGCCGAGGCCCAGGCGCTGCAGGCAGTCGAGGCGCACCACGCCGACATGCTGTGGCACCTGAACGGTCTGGTGGGCCTGCTCACGGAGGCCGTGGAGGCGGGCGATCCCGGCGCCGGGCAGGAAACGCAGGCCGCCCTGCTGGACTGGTGCGACAAGGAGCTGGTGCCGCACGCGCTGGCAGAAGAAGGACCCCTCTACAGTGGGCCGCACGGCATGCCGGAGGCCCGGCTGCTGGTGGACGGCATGCTGGCCGAGCATCAGGTCATCGTGGGCCTGGTCGATGAACTCAGGACGGCCGATGGCGTTGCTGCAGCGGTGGCAGCCGGCGCCATCCAGCGGATCTTCGCCCTCCACCTGGACAAGGAGAACCGGCTCCTGATGCCCTTCGTCGTCGCATCCCCTGGCCTGTCACTCGCCCAGGCGGTCGAAGGACTTCACGAACTGGTGGGGGAAGGTGCGGCCCACCACCACGGGCAGGGCCACCACGGACACTAGGACAACCGGGCACACGGACACGCGGGCACACGGACGACGGCGGCGGGCCGGGTCCCGGAGCCAGGGCCCGTGGGCGTCAGGTCACCGCGGCGTCAGGGCAGCTCAGGGCAGCACAGCAGACTGGGCCTGGGCAGCATTGTCGCCGGCTCCAGCCTCCGGGGCGTGTACCACCAGCACAGGGCAGTGCGCGTGGCTCACGCAGGCAGAACTGACGGACCCTGGCACGAAGTTCCCATGCCCCCTCCTGCCGACAATCAGCAGCGACGCGTTGCGGCTCGCGTCGATCAGCGCGGGGCCGGGCTTGCCGCGCACCAGGCGTGGATGCACAAACGCCGGAATTTCCCCGAAAGCGTCCGCCAGCGCCTGCTCCAGCACCTGGTGGGCGGCATACTTGAACCCCTCGATCCCTACGGCCAAATACACGCCGTAACCGGCTGGAACGTCCCAGCAGGCCCAGGCCTCCACAGTCGCGGACATGGGTTCCGCCATTGCCCTGGCCACCCGGAGCGCGGCGACGGATGCCTCGGAACCGTCCACCCCCACAATGATCCTGGGGCGCCGATCGGGGCGCCGATCGGAAGCAGGCACCGCTGCCCCGTTCCCTGCTGTTGCCACGTTGCCTCCTGTCGCCGTCCCACCCCAGCGTGTCCCTGAACCGCTGCCTCGAACAGGGCCAAAGGTCATCACGGGTGCACCAGTGCCATGGTGCCATGCGCAGCACCGGCAGCGACATGGGGTGCCCGGCGGACTTTGGTCCCTTCCGGCACAACGCCCGGCAGGGAACAATGGGACCCAGGCCCTTCCGGGGCCTGGCCCGCGCAGGCGGGACGGGGTGGTGAAGATTTTGGGAGCGTTCGGTGCAGATGCATGAAACTGGGGCTGATGAAGCGGCAGGATCTTCCGGGCAGGTCCGCGTGTTCATCCTTGATGACCACGAACTTGTCCGGCAGGGGCTGAAGGACCTGCTGGAAGGCGAAGGGTTCCTTGTGGTCGGCGAGAGCGGATCCGCGGCCGAGGCCACGCGGCGCATCCCCGCCCTGCACCCTGACATCGCCATACTGGACGGCCGGCTTCCGGACGGCACCGGGATCGAGGTCTGCCGGGATGTGCGTTCACTCGATCCCCGGCTGCGCTGCCTGATCCTCACCAGCTACGACGACGAACAGGCCCTCCGTGGGGCGGTCCTGGCCGGCGCGTCAGGGTACATCCTGAAGCAAATCAGGAGTGATGACCTCCTGGCGGGTATCCGCCGGGCCGCTGCGGGCGAGTCCCTTTTTGATCCGGGAGTCGAACAGCAGATCATTGCGGGGCTGTCCACGGTGCCCACCGACCCCCGGTTGGACGGCCTGAGCGCGCAGGAGAAAAAGGTGCTGGCCCTGATCGGCCAGGGGTTGACCAACCGCCAGATCGGCGATGACCTGTTCCTGGCCGAGAAGACCGTCAAGAATTACGTGTCGTCCATCCTGGCCAAACTGGGTTTCGAGCGCCGGACACAAGCCGCCGTGTACGTTACCAAGAGCTCCACGGACTCTGCCTGAACCGCACCCTGGCCGGGACTTACGCCAGCGGCACGGACCATTTCACGCAGGTGCCCCCGCCGGGGACACTCTCGATGACGCAGCTGCCCTTCAGTTGCCCGGCGCGGTTGCGCATGTTTGCAAGGCCGCTTACCTGGACAGGTTCGGTGAAGCCGTGGCCGTTGTCACTGATGAGGAGCTCCACCTGGTCCTGGCCAACGGCGACCGAGACCTGGATTTCGTCTCCGCCGGAATGCCGCAAAGCGTTACTGAGGCCCTCTGACGCCACCGACAACAAATGGACAGCCACGTCTTCCCCGATCGAATCGACCGGTCCGTCCAGGGAGACCTTGGGAGTGACGGCGTAACTGCGTGAGCTTTCCCGGACCACGCGCAGGATACGGCCCGTCAGGGGTTCGCGTTCCTCATCCGCGGTCCTGAGCGAGTAGATGGTGTCCCTGAGCTTTCGGATGGTGTCATCGAGTTCGGTGGTCACGGCGGCAATCCGTTCGTGCGCCACCGGGTCCAGGGTGTAGCGGCGCAGGGTCTGGATGCTGAGTCCGGCAGCAAACAAGCGTTGGATCACCAGGTCATGGAGGTCCCGGGCGATCCGCTCCCGGTCGGTGAACAGGAGGTTTTGTTCACGCAGGGCATTCACCCGCGCCAGGTCCAGCGCCAGCCCAATCCGGCTCCCGAAGATGGCACTGGACTCCGCCTCAGCCTGGTTGAATGCGGGCGCTCCTTGTGCGCGGGCCAACAGGAGGACCCCGTTGTCGCCGGCGCTGTGCCCCAGCGAAAACACAAGGACGGAGCCGAGCTTCTCTGCCATCTTGTCTTCGAAAACCTGCCGCGGGTCCTGTGCCACGAACGACCCGCCGTTCTGGATCACGCCGGAGACCGCCTCGGAGGCTATCAGTTCCTGGCCTGTCTGGAGGCCCTGCACGCCAAGGCAGGCCCTGCACCGCAGCGCACCATCGCCCGCCGGCACGGCAATCACCGCAAGCGCCGAATCGGACACCTTCAAGGCGGTCTCGGCAACGGCGTCCAGGCCGCCCGCGTCCCCCGGTTGCGGGGTCATGATCAGGCGGCTGCTCAGCTCCATGCCTGCCTCCAGCCATTTCTGCCGGCGGCTGCTGTTTTCAAAGAGGCGGGCGTTCTGGATTGCCACGCCGGCCGCGGCCGCCAGGGCAACGGCAAGGTCCTCATCCTCCACGGTGAAGTCCTCCCCGCCCTGTTTCTCGGTCAGGTAGAGGTTTCCGAACACTTCATCCCGGACGCGGACGGGGACGCCCAGGAAGGTCCGCATGGGCGGGTGGTTCGGGGGAAAGCCTGAAGTGATGGGATGCCGGCCGAGGTCGTGCAGGCGCAACGGCTTTGGGTCACGGATGAGCAGGCCCAGGACGCCATTGCCCGTGGGCAGTTCGCCGATGGAACGGATGTCTTGTTCGTCGATGCCCACAGTGATGAAGTGGCTCAACCGGCGGTCCTCGCCGATGACACCCAAGGCTCCATACTTGGCGCCCACCAGGGCGCAGGCGGACCGCACCAGGCGGTCCAGGACGGTTTCCAGGCTGAGGTCCTCGGCGAGGGCCACCACCGCGGCCAACAGGCCGTTAATCCGCTCCTGGTTGTCCGGCAGGCCATCTCCCCGGACGGTGAAGTCCCGCTGCAGGTCTTCCACCGGATCCCTCATCGGAGAGTGCCAAGGCCGCTCAGTGCTCACGTCCCACCTCCTGCGGCAGGAACCTGCGGCGCTGCGGGTCCTTGGCGCGGTCTAAGTGCACGAAACGGAAGTGCCGGCCTCCGCCCCCAGTGCCGCCTTCACCTGGGCATGAAGACGCTTCGCCTCCCATTCTAGGAGAGCCGGGGGGAAAATACCCTCAGTGAGCTTGGTAATGGGGGGCATGCGGGGTGCGGGACCTTCTTCCCTATCCTTGGCAAGCCGGCCGCCCTAGGCTACGGCCATGAACAGCGCAGCGGCAGAACCGGAAATCAAGGAACTCGGCGTCCACGATTGCTGGCGATACCTCAGGTCAACGTCCCTTTGCAGGATTGCCTTCACCGACGGCGGCACCGTGGAGAACTACCCGGTGAATTTTGTCCCCACCAACGGCACGTTGCTCATGCGTACCGGCGAAGGAACAAAGCTTGCTTCCCTGACGGACCGGAAAGCGGTCGCCGTCGAGGCGGACGGAATGAACCAGTACGGCACCATCGCCTGGAGCGTCGTCCTGAAGGGCCATGCCATGGTGGTGTCCGATGAAGAGGAAACCAGGGATGCCATGGAGGCCGGCCTGTCCCCCTGGCAGCCGGGTCAAAAAAATATCCTGATCCGGATCACGCCGGAGAAGATCACCGGCCGGAGGTTCGTGATCGCCGCTCCCACCCATTGGTGGCCGCCGCGGGAGCCCACCGCAGACTAGCCACCCAGCCCGACCTGACACCCCTCACCAGAACCCCCAAAGGATGGTTTCCCATGGCACCTGCCAAGCCAATCGCCGTCGGCATCTCAGACACTGCGGCGTCCAATGCCGCCCTGTTGTGGGCAGCAGCCCGGGCCAACCGGCTCAAGTGTCCCCTCGCCGTCGTGAACGTTGTGGACGACCGGTGGATGGCGGCGGAAGTGCTTCCCTACCTCGAAGTCCTGCGTGAATCAGGCCTGGGCCTCCTGAAGGAGGCCGGCGAAAAAGCCGTCGCCGCCGAACCCGGCCTGCAGATTTCGCTCCAGCTCCTCGAAGGAGGAGTGGGGGCGGCACTGGGTGACTATTCCAAGAACGCCTCCATGCTTGTCCTGGGCACCAGCGGGCACAACCGCGGTGCGCTGACGGACCGCGCGCTGCAGGCGGCTGCCACGGCTGAGTGCCCCGTTGCTGTCATCGGTGAGGGCCAGGCGGAGGGCCGCGGCATCCTGGTTGGCGTGGATGGGTCGCGGGAGTCAACGCAGGCAGTGGCGTTCGCGGCCGCCGAAGCTGATGCGCTCGGTGAGGAACTGACGGTGCTCTACGCTTTCACCGGCCCCAACCGGTGGATCGCGGCCGGGCTCCCGCAGAGCAGCTTTGCCACCCATGTGGTCGAGGAAGAGCAGATCGTGCTCTCCGAAACCGAGGCGGGACTCCGGCAGGACTATCCGGACCTGGTGGTGCACACCGTGATGGAAACCGTGCTGGAGCCGGCGGACGCCCTGCTCCGGGCCGCTGCAGGCGCCCGGCTGCTGGTCCTGGGCAGCCGCGGAAAGGGCGGCTTCGAAAGACTCGTGCTGGGTTCCACGGCGCACGCGGTGCTGACCCAGCCGCCGTGCCCCACCGTGATCACCCGCATGCACAAGCACAACGGCTGACCGGGCCTGCTGCCTGCCGCACCATGCCACCAGCCGGGGAAAACGGGACGCCGGTCCCGGGAATGGACCTGCGCCATGCCCGGGACGGGCTCTCCACGGCCGAAGTACGCGAACGGACCGCTTCCGGCCGCATCAACAGCGTGCCCACGGCAACCAGCAGGAGCGTCCGTGAAATCGTCCAGGCCAACGTGTTCACCCTCTTCAACGGCGTGGTGGGCGGGTGCTTCATCCTGCTCCTGTTCCTTGGCCAGTGGCGTGATGCGCTCTTCGGCCTGTCAGCCATCAGCAATTCGCTGATCGGCATCGTCCAGGAGTACCGGGCCAAGCGGTCGCTGGACCAGCTGGCCATTCTGCAGGCTGCCCGGAGCACGGTGGTCAGGAACGGGACCAGGGAAAGCATTTCCTCGGAAGATCTTGTGCCGGACGACCTCGTTGTCCTCAACGCCGGAGACCAGGTCACGGCGGACCTGTTGCTTCTGGGCGACAGCCCGCTTGAGGTGGACGAGTCCCTGCTGACCGGCGAGTCGGAGCCCGTCCCCAAAACCGGCGGCGCGGTGCTGCTGTCCGGGTCGCTGATCCTGGCAGGCAACGGCCGGGCCACGGTGCTGCGGGTAGGGCCGGACACGTTCGCCTACCGGCTGGCCGCCGAAGCACGACGGTTTTCCCTGGTCACGTCTGAGATCCGCAGGGGCCTGGAAAAAGTCTTTACCGTCATCACCTGGTTGCTCCTGCCCACGGCCCTGCTCCTCACCAATGCGCAGATGCAGGACCAGGGCGGATGGGCTGGCGCTCTCGGGTCGGGGCGGTGGATACCGGCCGCCGTGGGGGCGATCGCAGGCATCATGGCCATGATTCCCCTGGGCCTGCTCCTGATGACCAGCGTGGCGTTTGCCGTGGGCGGCCTGCGCCTGGCCCGCCAAAAAGTCCTCATCCAGGAACTTGCCGCGGTGGAGGTCCTGGCCAGGGTGGACGTCCTCTGCCTCGATAAGACAGGCACGTTGTCCTCCGGTTCAATCGTGTTCGACGCCATCCACGATGCCGGGACGGCCCGGGCGGCCGGCTGGCGGGCCGCACTGGAATGGTTCGGCGCCAATGCGGACGCCAGCAGCACCGCCGCTGCCATCGGCGCATCCTTTCCCGTCCAGCGACCGCTGCAGGAGCAGGATTCCGTTCCGTTTTCGTCAGCCCGGAAGTGGAGTTCGGCAACGTTCGGGCCGGAGTCAGCCGCGTCCGGCACCTGGATCCTGGGAGCACCGGATGCGGTCCTCGGTTCTGCCGGAAGCGCCCGGGCCCATGGCAAGGCCGCCGCCCTCGCCTCCACCGGCCTCCGGACTTTGGCCCTGGCCCACCTCCCGGCGCCTTTGCCGTCCGGCGCCGCGGACAGTGGCCTGCCCACGGACCTGGTGCCCGTCATGATCCTGACCTTCCGCGAGAGCATCCGCCGTGATGCCGCCGCGACGCTCGACTATTTCCGGCGCCAGGGGGTTTCCGTCAAGATCATCTCCGGTGATGATCCCCGGACAGTGGCGGCCTTGGCAGGTGCGGTGGGTTTTGGCTCCGGTGCTGCCTATGACGCCCGCACACTGCCCCGGGACCCGCTCCAGCTGGAGGAGGCAGTGGAAGCCTGCGACCTCTTTGGAAGCGTGACGCCGTCCCAGAAGCGGGACCTGATCCAGGCCCTGAAACGGCGGGGGCACACGGTGGCCATGACCGGGGACGGGGTGAATGACGTCCTGGCCCTCAAGGAGGCGGACCTGGGCATCGCCATGGACTCGGCCTCCCCGGCGACCAAGGCCGTGGCCCGGCTTGTGCTCCTGGACGGGCGGTTCGAAAGGCTGCCGGCGGTGGTGGATGAGGGGCGCCGGGCCATCAGCAACATTGAGCGTGTCTCCCTGGTCTTCCTGAGCAAGACCGTCTACGCCACGGTCATCTCCATAGTGACCGGCATCCTGTTGCTGGCCTTTCCGTTCCTTCCCCGGCAACTGTCCGCGCTGGACGGACTGACCATTGGCCTGCCTTCGTTCTTCCTGGCCCTGCAGCCCGGCGGCCAGCGTTACGCACCGGGATTCCTCCGGCGCTCGCTTGCCTTCGCCGTACCGGCAGGAATCTGCGGAGCCCTGTGCGTCCTCGCGGTCAGCGGCTATGCCCAGATCTGGAGCGGCCACAGCCAGGAAACCGCGCAATCGGCGGCCACCGTGACCCTGGGCCTGGTGGCGGCGTGGATCCTGGTGATGGCATCCCGTCCCCTCAACCTGACCAAGGTCCTGATCCTCGCCGGGATGTACGCGGGCCTGGTCCTGCTGTTCACCGTGCCGTTGACGCAGGAGTTCTTCCGCGTGGACTGGCCGCCAGCCGGGCTGCTGGTGCCCGCGGTTGCAGTGGCCGCGGCAGGGTGCGCGGCCATCGAAATCATCGGCCGTCTGACCCGCCGCCGGCCCGCCGCCGCCGATGGGCCGGGGCTGGGACCTTTGACTCTGGAACCGGCATCCCGGGAAGCGGATGGTGGAAATGCCGGGCACCGCGATGGTCCGGTATCCAGATGAGCAGGAGGCAACAATGACTGACCTGATGAAATGGTTCGAAAGCCGCCGTTCCCCGATGGATGTCATCGAAAGGCTTTTCGAAGGCGACGTGGGTTCCTCGGCCATCCGGGTTGAGGAGATGGTGGACGGCAACACACTCGTGGTGCGCGCCGAACTGCCCGGCATCGATCCGGAAAAGGACGTCGACGTGACGGTTTCCGACGGCGTGCTGTCCATCAAGGCGGAGCGGCAGGAGAAGAAGGAGCAAAAGGACAAGGACAGCTACCGGTCCGAGTTCCGGTACGGGTCCTTCGTCCGGCGGATTCCCCTTCCCGGCGGCGTCCAGCAGGGTGACGTCACCGCCTCCTACAAGGACGGCGTCCTTGAAGTCCGGGCGCCCATGCCGGACCAGGGACAGGCAGCCGCGGCGTCCAAGATCCCCATCAGCAGGGGTTGAGGACAGCCAGGGTACGACGCCGGTGCCTGGCTCCCTGAGGGGACCATCCCTTGAGGTGCCAGGCACCTCAGCCAGGCACTTTCAGCCGGGCCCTTTCACGGCGACGGCCGGCCAGCCGCCCGGACCCTGTCAGCGGCGGCCTCCGCCGCTGCAATGACGGGCAACGTTTTTACGTAGGTATCAGGGTTAAGGGACACCGAATCGATCCCCTGGCTGACCAGGAACTCCGCCAGGTCCGGATGGTTGCTTGGCCCCTGCCCGCAGATGCCGATTTTGATGCCGGCGGCGTGGGCCTTGCTGATCGCCTGGCCCATCATGGACATCACCGCCGGATCCCGCTCATCGAACAGTCCGGCAAGTTCCTCCGAGTCGCGGTCCACGCCAAGCACCAGCTGGGTGAGGTCGTTGGACCCGATGGAGAAGCCGTCAAAGCGCTTGGCGAATTCCTCCGCCAGGACCACGTTGGCAGGAATCTCGCACATCATGTACAGCTGCAGCCCGTCCACGCCGCGCACCAGACCGTGCTCTTCCATGGCCTGGATGACCTGGTCCGCTTCCCGCACCGTGCGGCAGAAGGGCACCATGACAATGACGTTGCTGAACCCGGCCTGTTCCCGTACCCGTTTGATGGCCCTGCACTCCAGGGCGAACCCCTCCCGGTAGTGGCTGCTGTAGTAGCGGGACGCCCCGCGGAACCCCAGCATGGGGTTTTCCTCCGGGCGCTCAAACGCGCTGCCGCCGATCAGGTGGCTGTACTCGTTGCTCTTGAAGTCGCTGAGCCGCACAATCACCGGCTTGGGATGGAACGGTGCGGCGATTTTGGCGATGCCGGTGGCCAGGACGTCAATGAAGTACTCCTGGGGGTCCTGGTAGCCGCTGGTGAGCTTCCGGATCAATGCCGCCTCTTCCGGGTCCGCCACCCTTTCCGGATGGACCAGGGCCATCGGGTGGACCCGGATCAGGTTGTTGATGATGAACTCCATCCGGGCCAGGCCCACGCCGGCCGCGGGCAGGCGCCACCATTTGAACGCGGCAGCCGGGCTGGCGATGTTGATCATCACGGCCGTGCGGGTGGCGGGAAGTGCCTGCATGTCCACTTCCTCCACCGAAAATTCGAGCAGCCCCTCGTAGACGTGGCCCTCCTCCCCTTCCGCGCAGGACAAGGTGACCTGGGCGCCGTCGGGAAGTACTTCGGTGGCGTTGCGCGTCCCCACGACGGCGGGCACCCCCAGTTCGCGGCTGACGATCGCGGCGTGGCTGGTTGGGCCGCCGTGGTCGGTGATGATCCCCGCGGCCCGCTTCATCACGGGCACCCAGTCCGGGTCAGTCATGCGGGTAACCAGGACTGAGCCGTCCACGAAGGATTCGATGTCCTTCGCATCCCTGACTACGCACGCCTGGCCGCTGGCAATGGAGTCACCGATCGCGGCACCGGTCACCAGCACCCGGCCGGGCCGGTCCAGGTGGTAGGTCCGGAAGGTGGAGGTGCTGCGGCGGGCCTGGACCGTTTCCGGCCTTGCCTGGACCATGAAGAGTTCGCCGGTGATCCCGTCCTTGGCCCATTCCATGTCCATCGGACGCCCGTAGTGGTCCTCCACCGCCACCGCCCAGCGGGCCAGCAGGACAATCTCCCGGTCGTCCAGCACCAGCGAGCGCTGTTCCCGCCCGGTGGTCTCGACCGTCCGGGTCCGCGCATCCCCTCCCTGGCTGTAAACCATCTTGCGTTCCTTTGCACCCAGTTCCCGCTCGATGACCGGGCTGAAGCGCTGATCCGCCAGGAGCGGCTTGAACACCTGGTACTTGTCCGGGTTGATGGTCCCCTGGACCACGGTCTCCCCCAGCCCCCAGGCGGCGCTGTTGACCACCACGCCGGGAAAACCAGATTCCGTGTCGATCGAGAACATCACCCCGGACGCCCCCAGGTCCGATCGGACCATCCGCTGGACCCCCACGGACAGGGCAACGTCCAGGTGGTCATAGCCCTTCATTTCGCGGTAGCTGATGGCCCGGTCCGTGAACAGGGAGGCGTAGCAGCGCCGGCATGCCTCCAGGACGCCGCGTTCCCCTGCCACGTTCAGGAACGTTTCCTGCTGGCCGGCGAAGCTGGCGTCCGGCAGATCCTCGGCGGTGGCGCTGCTGCGGACAGCAACAGCGGCCTCAGCCTGTCCGGCGCGTTGGCACAGGGCCCGGTAATGTTCCTGGATGCCGCCGGCGATGTCCTCCGGGAAGGTGGCCTGCAGGAACAGTTCGCGGATTGCCGCCCCGGCCTGGCGAAGTGTCGACCGCCCGGCCCGCTGGTCCTCGATGTGTTTCCGGATCCGGGGTTCCAGGTTGTTGGCGGCGAGGAACGCGCGGTAGGCGGAGGCCGTGGTGGCGAACCCCTCAGGAACCCTGACACCGGCGGACTTCAGTGCCCGGCTGAGTTCCCCGAGGGAAGCGTTCTTGCCTCCCACCGAGGGGATGTCCGCGATCCCGGTGTCTTCTATCCACATCACGTTGACGTTGGCCAGGGACGTTTCTGCGGAGGCGCTCATGGCTTGATTCTTGCCCGGGGCAGCAGGGGCAGTCAGAGGCTTTGGTCCCGGCGGCCGGCCACGCCTAGATGCGGCGCAGCCGCCCCCGGACTGATTTATGGATCCAGTCCGCAAGCAGGACCGCCGGGGCTGCGAGGAGTGCAAGGAGGAGGCCTTCCGGGGGTGGCGGGGACTGGCCCAGCAATGCGGCGAGGGAAGGCACGTACAGGCACACGGCAAGGATGGCCGCTTCAGCCAGCACGGCCCACACCAGCAGCTTGTTGGTGCCCCAGCCCAGCTTCCAGGGGGGCACCGTAGCGCTCCGGCACGCGAAGGCGTTGGCGAGCTGTCCCAGGACGACGGCGGTGAAGGCGGCACCGGACGCGGCCATCAGCAGGGGCGCCGCAGGTACCTGCCCCCGGGTCCAGCCGCCACCGGCCAGGACAGCTGAGAACACTGCCATTTCCACGGCGGCTTCCACCGGGCCCAGGATGCAGAAGACCCGGATGATCAAGCGCCGGTCCATCAGGTGCCTGCGTTCAGGCGGACGGGCCAGCACGCGTCTGCCCGGCGGCTCAGCGCCCAGGGCCAGCGCAGGCAGGAGGTCGGTGCCGATGTCCAGGGCAAGGATTTGAAGGACGCCCAGGGCAAGCGGGAAGTGGCCGCCGGAGAGCGCCCAGATGACGAAGGGGGTCAGTTCGGCCACGTTGTCGGTGAGGTGGTAGGTGAGGAACCTGTGGATGTTGGCGTAGGTTGCCCGGCCTTGTTCGATGGCGGCCACAATGGTGCCGAAGTGGTCATCGAGGAGGACCAGGTCCGCGGCTTCGCGGGCCACGTCGGTTCCGCTCAGGCCCATGGCCACCCCGATGTCGGCTTCGCGCAGTGCCGGGCCGTCGTTGACGCCGTCGCCGGTCATGGCCACCACGTGCCCCCGGGACTGCAGGGCCTTGGCGACGCGAAGCTTTTGCTCGGGCGAGACCCTGCTGACCACCACTCCGTCACGGTCCAGGAGTGCTCCGAGCACCTGGTCGTCGTCCGGGAGGTCTGCGCCTTCCAGAACGTATTCGGGTGTCCCGGTCAGGCCGATCTGCCGGGCAATTGCCGCCGCGGTGGCAGGATGGTCGCCGGTGATCATGGCTACCCGCAGCCCTGCCTGCCGCGCGGTGCGGATCACGTCCCCAACGTCCGGCCGCGGCGGGTCCTGCAGCCCGATCAGGCCCAGGAGTTCCATGCCCGTTTCGAGCTCCGCTGCTGACGCGGAGTGCCATGTTTCAGGGGTTCCCCCAAGCCGCCGCCGGGCCACCGCGATGACCCGCAGGCCGCGTCTCGCCATCACCTCCACCTGTTCCTTGACCGGTCCGGGCACGGATCCGCACACCGGAAGGACGGTTTCGGGGGCGCCTTTGCAGTACAGGTCGGGACCCACGATTGCCGATTCCCTGCGCCGCACCGGGTCGAATGGCAGCCTCCGCGACGGTACAGGAGCGGACACCCTACCGGTCAGCCTGCGGGCAAGGACGTCCATGGCCGCTTCCATCGGGTCACCCTGGGCACGCCATTGCCCGTCGTGCAGTTCAGCGCGGCCCTGTGAGGCGGTCCGGGCGGCGAGCGCAGCCTGGGCTGCCTTCTCCACGCCCCGGCCCTCGATCTGCGCCTCCGGGGCATACCCCTCGCCTGTCACCTGGATGGACCCTTCCGGTGTGAAGACCTCGACGGCGTTCATCCGGTTCTGCGTGAGGGTCCCGGTCTTGTCGGTGCAGATGAAGGTGGTCGAGCCCAAGGTTTCCACGGCTTCCAGGTTGCGCACCAGTCCCTTGCGCGATGCCATGCGTTGGGCGCCCATGGCCAGGGACAGCGTGACGGTGGGGAGGAGTCCTTCCGGCACCAGAGCTACGGCAACGCCAATGGAGAACAGGAATGAATCGCGCCACTGGAAACCCACCAGCAGCGATGCCAGGAAGAAGACAGCGGCGATGCCCAATGCCATGCCGGCGGTCACCCGGACAATCCGCCGCAGTTCCATGGACAGCGGTGTGGGCGGTGCAACCGCTCCGCTGGTGAGGGCGGCGATTCCTGCCAGCCTGGTGCCGGCACCAGTCGCGGAAACGGTCGCCTCCCCGTAGCCATTAACCAGGAAGGTGCCGCCCCACGCCTGGCCGCCTGGGGCTTTCGGTACCGGCTCGCTTTCTCCGGTCAGCATCGATTCGTCCACCGCGCAGGCCGAGGCGGTCAGGAGGACCACGTCTGCCGGCACACGGTCGCCGGCAGCCAGCAGCACCACATCCCCCACCACCAGTTCACTGGCGTCGACCTTGCGCACTTTCCCGTCCCGGCGGACCACCACGTCGGCGGGCAGCAGTCCCCGCAGCTTTGCGGCGGCGTGCTGGGCGCGTTCCTGCTGGATGTGGGCGAACACCCCATTGACTATGACGACGACGATAATCGCCACCGCCAGTTGGGGCATGTCCGCAATAAAGGCCAGCCCGGCGGCGCACCAGAGCATGAGGGCGAAGAAATGCGTCATCTCCCCCCAGAGCTTCCGCCACTGGGATACCGGTTTTTCCGTCGGAAGCTGGTTGGGGCCCGCCTGCCTCAGGAGTTCCGCCGCCCGTTCAGAGCTCAGGCCCTCCGCGGCCCTCACACAGCGTCCGCCTCCTGCCCTACCAGCAGCACCGGGCAGTTGGAGTGGGCAGCGCAGGCCTTGCTGACGGAGCCCATGGACGATTTCAGCAGTCCGCCCTCGCCGTGCCTGCCAACCACCAGCATCTGCGCACGCCGGCTCTCCTCCACCAGCACCTTTGCCGGCGGCCCGAACCTGATGGTGACGTCGATGTTTTCCGGCCGTTCCGCGGTAAAGGCCCGGCCCAGCGCGTCCTCGACCAGGCGCCCTGCAGCATCCTCAAGCCTGGCGGTGAACTGCCGGTCCGCCCCTTCAAGACGCGACATCACCAGGTAGTCCGGCATCCCAACGCATGAGATGACTTCGAGCCTCGTGCCGAGCCGGGCTGCCAGCATGCCCGCGTAGCGAAGGGCGGCAGAGGAGTATTCAGAACCGTCGACACCCACAATGACAGGCTTGGCCCCTGTTTCTGCATTCATGGACACCACGATCCCGGCTGGGAATTACGGTGGGAAGGGCCAAAGGTCATGCCGGGCGGCACCGCTGGGGGCATGCTGCCACGCTGATCGGCGTTGTCTTCTAAGTTTGGCCCTGTCTTTTAGGTTTGGCCTTATCTCTTGGGCTCGGCACCGTGCAGTGCCCGCAGGCCGTTCAGGATGGTTGCCAAATCCACCAGCTCCTGCAGGAGGGCGCCGGCGACGGCTGGAATGTATCCCGTCATGGCGATGGCCATCAGTACCAGGCTGAGTCCGATTCCTGTCCAGATGCTTACCAGGGCCACTGCCACTGTCCGCTTTCCAATGGCGACGGCCTGCGCAACTTTCGAGACGTCGTCGAGCATGACCACCACGTCAGCGGACTCACTTGCGGCGGTGGCCCCCTTGGCGCCCATGGCGATCCCCACGTCCGCCGCAGCCAGGACGGGGGCATCGTTGACGCCGTCGCCCACCATCAGGACGGGCCGTTCCTGGATGCCGGCCACCGTGTTGACCTTGTCCTCCGGAAGGCATTCGGCTTGGACCCGGCCGATGCCCGCTTCCTCGGCGATGTGCGCAGCCGTGGCGTGGGCATCACCGGTCAGGAGCATGGTGTTCCGGACACCCAGGCTGTACAGGCGGGCCAGGGTGTCCACGGCGTTGCGGCGCAACGGGTCCTTCATGATCAGTGCGCCGGCGTACTGGCCGTCCACCGCCACGTGGACAGCCAGCTGGCCGCTGCGCACGGCTGCCTCCCGGAATCCGGTTGATGAACTCCGCACCAGCCCTGCTTTCCCCACCACCACCCGCTGCCCGTCGCAAACGGCGTCCACGCCGTGGGTGGCGCTCTCCGTCGCCTGTTGCACCGTCAGCAGTCCAAGGCCGGCGGCCTTGGCGGCTTCAATCACGGAGCCTGCCAGCACGTGCGAGGAGTACTGCTCAGCGGAGGCGGCCAGCTGCAGGATCCTTCGGCTCCCCAGGGCTTCGCCGTAGCCCGGGGCCAGCTGGATGTCGTCCAGGACGGGGTGCCCTGACGTGAGCGTTCCGGTCTTGTCGAAGACCGCCGTTTGTGCCTTCGCAAGTTGCTCGAGCGTCCGCGTGTTCTTGATGATGATGCCTTTGTGGGCGGCCTGGCTGGTGCCGGCAAGAAAGGCCACAGGGGCGGCAATGAGGAGCGGGCAGGGCGTTGCCACCACCAGGACCTGGGCGAAGCGGAGCGGCTCGCCGGACAGGAACCAGGCTGTCCCGGCCATCGCCAGCGCCAGGAGGGTGAAGGGAACGGCATAGCGGTCGGCCAGGCGGACCACCGGCGCGCGGCTGTTGGACGCTTCCTCGACCAAGGCGATGATCCGGCTGTATTGGGAGTCGGCCGCGCTGGCCGATGCACGCATGCGGATGGCGGCCACTCCGTTTACCGCGCCGCTGAGCAGTGCCTGCCCCCTGGTGCGTTCCACCGGCAGGCTTTCGCCGGTGAGCGATGATTCGTCGAGGCTGGCTGAATCGGACAGGAGTTCACCGTCAACGGGCACCAGCTCCGAAGGCCGGACCACAAGGACGTCTCCCGGCGCCACATCACCGATCGGGGTCTCCTCGAGTACGGCACCCGACCCCTCGCGGTGGGCAAAACGCGGGGCCCGGTCCAGCAGGGACCGCAGTTCACGCGCGGCCCGTCCCTGGGCAAAGTTTTCCAGCGCTTCGCCGCCCGTGAGCATCAAGATGACCACCAGCGCGGCGAGATACTCGCCCACCACTACCGTGCTGGCGATCGCCATCAGGGCCAGGAGGTCGATCCCCCAGCGTCCTTCCCGCAACGACCGGACCATGCCGGCCGCCCGTACCACCACAATGACGGCCGCGTAGGCCGACGCGAGCACGCGGACCTGGAGTTCCAGGTTGAACGGCAGCAGCACCAGGGTGGCCGCGAGCACCAGGCAGGTGAGGGCGACGACGGGATACCGCCGGACGAAGCCCCTGGCCTTTTCGACGGGCGAGCGGGCAGGTCCCTCGTCGTCAAAGCTGCCGGCGCTCCCACCGGTTGCCGCAGGCGGGGCGGCCTGCTTCCTCATCCGCGACAATTCGGCAGGGGATGGAAACGGTCATCGCACATAGAGCCGAACCTACCCTGATCCTGTCAACCCGGGTAGGGCATTTGGCCCCGCCCACCCCTGCGGCATGACTTTTGGCACTCCCCCGGCGCTGGGTCCCGGGAGAGAGTTGAAGGCGCCCTGATCCGTACGCACAACCGGAGCCCACCATGAATGCCGTGCCCTGGACGGTGGAACGCTTTTTCGACGGCGCCCCGGTGGCCCTGGCGCTTTACCGGGCAGCGGAGCAGATGGCAGCGGAACTGGGTCCCCATGAGGTCCGGGTCAGCAAGAGCCAGGTCTCTTTCCGCCGGCGCCGCGGGTACGCCTACCTCTGGCGGCCGGGGGTCTACGTAAAATCCGCGGTTCCACTGGTGCTGTCCCTTGCCTTGCCCCGCGCCTTGGACTCACCGCGCTTCAAGCAGGTCGTCCACCCGGCACCCGGAACCTGGATGCATCATCTGGAGCTCACAGACGGCAGGGAGCTCGATGCCGAGGTCCGCGGCTGGATGCTTGAAGCGTACGAGGCAGCCGGATGATCAGGGGTGGCCCCCTAGGGTCCTATGGCCCTGTCACTTCCCGGCGCGGATGGCAAGGCTGATGGCATGACTGAGAATGGCCAGCAGCCGCAAAAGATCCACATCACCGAACAACCCGTCGCCGTGGTCCGCGAACGTGTTCCCATGGATGCACTGACCAGTTTCTTTGGCCGGGCCTTCGGTGCCGTGATGGCCGCGGTCCAGATGCAGGGCGCCAGCCCGGCCGGGCCGCCGTTCGCGCTGTATCACGGCATGCCGGGCGAAACGGTGGACGTCGAAGCCGGGTTCCCGGTCGCCGGAAATTTCCACGGCACCGGTGAGGTGGCCAGCAGCACGCTTCCCGACACGGATGCCTTCGAAGCCATCCACACGGGCCCTTACGACACGCTGGGCACCACGTACGATGCGATCAGGAAGAGCATCGAAGCCGACGGCGCCTCCCCTGCCGACTCCATGTGGGAGTACTACTTGACCGATCCCGAACAGCAGCCGGATCCTGCCACCTGGCAAACCAGGGTGGTCTGGCCGGTCGCCTGAGGCCCGGATTAGTCGCACCGGAATCCGCCGGAACCGTGGAGGGATAGTGCCAGGTCCCGCCAGCGCCGCCACTGGCCACGCTGGGCACCGGCAGGGCTGGAAGCTCCTCTTCCTCGCCGCGGGGGCGTCGTCGATCCTGTTTGTGTTTCTGCTGATCACTGCCCTGGTGATCGATTTCATGGCTCCCCCGCCCGTTCACGGCGGAGCGGCCACCCTTGAGTTCATCGCGTCGAACAAGGCCAGCTATGTGGCCGAGCAGATCCTGTGGATCCTGCCCAACGTCTTCCCCGTGCTTGTTTTCGCAGCCCTCTACGTGGCCCTCTCGGCCTACCGGAAAAGCCTGCCCTTGATAGCACTGGTCTTTGGTGCACTGCCGTGGGCGCTGCTGCTTGCCGTTCCGGTCAGCAGCCGGGGCTCCCTCAATCTGGTCTATCTCAGCGACCGCTTCGTGGCCGCCGGGACCGAGGAGGAACGCAGGGCCTATGCCACCGCCGCCGAAGCAATCATCGCCGAGAACAACACCCCGGCCATCGTGGGCGTCCTCTCCGCCCTTGGGATCCTGCTGATGGGACTGGCGATGCTTACGCCCGGCAAGGCATCTTTCCCCCGATATCTGGCATGGCTGGGCATCGCCACCGGTGCCCTGGGGGTGGCCAGCGAGGTCCTTCGCCACGCAGTCCCAGGCTTCTATTGGGGGTACGGCATCTTGTTGTGGGCGTGGTTCATTGCCACCGGAGTTGCCTTGATCCGTTTGTCCCGGGTGACGGCCTGACTTCCCGGGGCACCTGTGATCAGGGACCTTGGTCCCTAAAAGCCGGCGCGTGGCCTCTGAGATGGTGGTTTAGGTCGAAAGGCGCACCACGATGGGGTAGTGCGCCCTGGGTTTTGCCGTGCCGTTACCGGCATGGCATGCAGCCTCACCAATGGAGGCAGGACGATTGAGGAGAACAAGGCTTATGGCAGGTACGTTCGAACTGTTTGTCGATGATGATTCACAGATTCGGTTCCGGCTTGTGATGCCCGATGGACATGTGCTGGCGGTTTCCGGACAGTTCACGGACAAGCATGCGGCGGCGGCCGCCATCGAGGAAGTACGGGAGTGTGCAGGTACCGGCCTGATCCAGGACGTAGCGCCACCTCCGCCAAACGTTCTCCTCGCTACCCCGCCGCACCCGCGCTACACCGTCCGCCGCGGGACCCGCAGGCTCAACTCCCTCGGCGCCGCCTAGGTCCGGGCCGTAGAGAGCCGACGGCGGAACCCGCCGGTCAGGCCAGGCATTCAGGCAGTGGGGGCACGTCCAACGACGGGCCCCACTACTGTGTGTCCGCCAGCGCTGTGTATCCGCTGCGCTAGAAGCCTGATGAGCTGCCGGAGCCGGAAAAGCTGCCACCGCTGCTGCCATAACCGGTGGTGCTGCCGCCGCCCCTGGCGGAATTGACGCTGCTGACCCCGGTATTGAAGCCGGAGTTGAACGTGGCCACGGAGAAGAACGTGTAGGACGGGTACACCGTGCCAAGGATGCTCGGTTCGTAAGTCCGCTGCCTGCGGTGGTCCGTGCCCTCATGGGCCGTCTCCATTTGTTCGCGCATCAGGCGTGCTTCGCGGTCGTTCCTGGCGAATCCCTGAATGACCGTTTCGGCATGGTTCTCCAGCAGCTCGGACAGCCGGGAACGCGCCGTATAGAGCCGGTCCAGGGCCTCTTCCGGGCTAATCCGCCGGTCGGCCAGTTCGGCGGTCCACTGCTCGATCTCCCGCAGGCTTTCGTCGCGGAAGGACCGCAGTGCGGCAGCCGTTGCCGAGTCCCCCTGCCCGTGGCGTTTGGCCAGGAGCTGCTCCAGTCCGGCCAGGTCCTTGCGGAACGGGGCCAACTGCCGGTCCCAGGCCGTTGGCCAAGTGTCGGCGCGGTTCAGGAAGGCGTTGCTGTCCGCGATGACGTCATCCAGGGCATCCAGCTCGGCGGCGCTGTCCGCGAACTGCCGGGCAAGCTTGAGGTTCTTCCGGCTGCTCAAGGCCCGCCTGCCCAGTGCGTGCACCTGGTTGGAAAGCTGCGTAACGGTGGCATAGCGGCTAAGGAACGTGCGGTGTTTCTCCAGGACCTGACTGCCGTAGCGGGATGACTCGGGTATGGTTCCGGCATTCAGTTCCGTGACGTCCAGGTCCATGCTCACGTTGGAGTAGCTGCGGTCCCCGCGTTCTATCTGCTTTCGGCATCCGGTCCTGGTCACGGCGCGGACAATCAGCCATGCGGCTGCGCCCAGCGCCGCGGTTCCCGCGGTAACCCAGGCGGTGACCAGAAAGGCCGCGGAGCGGTACCAGGGCTGGTTGATGAGCTCTGCGCCGCGGCGGATGCCGGCCACTGTTCCGTCCGTCCACTGGGCGTCGCGGAAGAGTTCCTTGGAGGCGTCCTGGATGTCACTGCGTTGCTCGAGCGACACCTTCCGGTCCTCGCCCATGTACGTTCCCACATGCCGGCCCACGGGGTCGAGCGCGAAGATGAACAGTCCGTCGGCCCATTTTTGGCCGTCGGGGCTGATCCACTCAGGATGCCTGGACCGCGCAAATTTCAGGACCTCTTCATTGAGGTTGTCCTCCGCCTTGCCGTTGTAGGTGAAGACGGCAACGCGGGTGGGCTCGTAGAACTGGATGCGTTCGACGGCGGGCACCAGGGTGTTCTGGTCGAGCACCCCTGCCGTGTCCTCCACAATGACGGCCACCGGCGCTACAGCGGTGCCTGGCGCGGCCGCCCCCACCAGCAGGACAGCCAGGGCGAGCACCATCAACACGATCCGGCGCACCATGCTGCCCATGTCCCTCCCCACTGCCTAGAATCAGGATGAAACCAACGAGCAGGCCCGCCAAAGGGCCGAAGGTCCCGCCGGTGAAGATCGTGATGGTCAGGAGCGCTGAGACGTGACGCAGGAGTCAGGGTCCATTGTGGCCGGCTTTGACGGGTCGGATGAGGCTGCCGCCGCCGTCCGATGGGCGGCACGCTGCGCACACGCCACCGACTCCTCCCTCCATGTGGTGCACTGTTCGCTGTGGCCGCTGCTGACCCGGCACCTCGGTCCGGTCCCGGGCGTGTCGGGCAGCGGCCTGGAACAGTCGGCCAGGTCCATCCTCGAGGAGGGCGTGGCGGTGGCCACCGCGGAGGTACCCGGGCTCCAGGTCAGGAGCACCCTGCTGCACGGATTGCCCGCGCAGCTTCTGGCCGAAATTTCCGCAGGTGAACGGATGCTCGTGGTGGGCAGCCGCGGCCTGGGCGGCTTCCTGGGCCTCTTGGTGGGCTCCGTGAGCCTGGAACTGGCAGCCACCGCCACCTGCCCTGTTGCCGTGATCCGGCCGGAACTCCACCCGGACGGTCCGGTCGTCGCCGCCGTCGATGCCTCGGGTTCCCCGGCGGCACTGGATGATGCATGCGCCCTGGCGTCGGCATGGCAGGCACCCCTCAAGGTGGTCCACGTCCGGCACGAGCCCGCAGGCTATCAACTGCCTGAAGGACGGGACGCCGCCGAAGCCCGGGAAGTCCTGGCGTCCGCACTGAACCGCGCAACTGCCAAAGGGCCCCTTGTGCGCGTGGATGGTGAGGTACTTGCGGACACGTCGGTCCCGCACGCCATCCTCAAAGCCGCCGGGGAAGCCCGGATGGTTGTGGTGGGGTCCCAGGGCCGGGGCATCCTCAGGGAGACCATCGGTTCAACCGCACACGCCGTTTTGCACCACGCCCGCGGACCTGTCCTCATCTCACGGCACGGCGGCTGATGCAACGGACTGCGGGTGTCGACCCGGCTGCCGGCCGCACTGCGGCCTAAGCTGGTCGGGTGACCCCTGTTCCCTCCCCCGGCCCGTTGGATGTCGTGGTCCATTCCGGCCCGGCGGACTGGTGGGTCATCCTGGCCGGCCTCGGACCCCTGGCAGTCCTCATCGCCGCGTTGCTGGCCTTTTACATCAACTGGCGCACGCTCAAGCAGCGCACGGCCGCCGACAAAACAGCGCTGGAGCAGAAGCGCGAGGCCGACGCCAACGCCCTTCAGCAAAAGACCGAGTCGGACAGCCGGGCCGAGTGGTGGCGACGGACCCAGTGGGCGCTGGACCGGGCACTCGACCCCGATGAAGGGACCAAGGCGCTGGGGCTGGCGACGCTGGAAGTCCTGGCCCGGAGCGAACTGGCCCGCAACGAGGAGCTCGAGCTGTTCGACATTGCCTGGAAGAGCGTGTCCGGAGACGAAAACGGCGACGACAACGGCGACGAGGCTGAGGCTGACGCCGGCTCCGGGCAGGAACCGGCGTTCGTGGACGGCCGCGGCAACTTAGGCGAGAATGGAACGACGGATGAAGACAGTACCAAGGAGGTTGGACCATGAGCGCCACGTCGCCTGAACACCGGTTTGTCCACGCTCCCCGGAACAGCGCTGCCAAGCCCGCCACGAAAAAGGCCTCCCCTGCCGAGCACCGTGTCCAGGTTGCCGCCGCACGGCTGCGCGTCACCCTGGATGAACGCCTGGGGCGCGAGACGCCCGCAAAGACCAAGGCACTCGCCAAGGAACCGATCTAACCCGCCTTCAGTGCGTGGGGGTCGACGACGCATGGCGGGGTTTGGTGGACAGTGGCTGCTGTAATTCTCGGCTGCGACGCCAACACACTGCGCCGCTGGAACTACCGTGCCGCCGTCGCGCAGGTATCCGGGTACGGAATCTTCCTGGACCGCTGGCACACCGGCTTCCGTCCTGACGTCAGTCCGGGAACCGAGGCCTGGCTCCTCCTGGAGGGCAGCAATGACGCCGCGAGCGGCCTGATCGGCCACGGGTTCGTGACATCCGAGCCGTATCAGGCTGCCGCCGGTGTGGATGCCGTCCCCGATGGCTGGTCCTTCGCGCTCGCTTTGGATTCACTCCTGCCGCTCGGCGAGCAGATCCGTCCCGGCATCCTGGGCGGGGCCCTCCCCAATGACCTCCGTGCCAGGGTGAAGGGCCCGCCCCTGGTGACCCTGCCGCCGTCGTCCGTGCCTGTACTGCGCCGGCTGTGGCGGGACCACGGGCCATCCACGGCGGACCCTGCCGAGGTGGCGGGCGGGACCCTCCCGCCGGAGGCCGTCAGCACCATCCAGGTGAGCCGCTACGAGCGGGACCCCGATGCGCGCCGGGCCTGCCTGGCCTTCCATGGCACGTCGTGCGCCTCCTGCGGCTTCTCTTTCGAGTCCGCCTACAGCGGGGCGGGGACGGGGGTGATGGGCGTCCACCACCTGGCTCCCCCATCCATGCTTGACGGCCCTTATCAGCTTGACCCCGTTGCCGACCTCGTTCCGCTCTGCCACAACTGCCATGCCGTGGCACACAGCACCAGTCCGCCCCTGACCGTAACCGAACTCCGGAGCATCATCTCCGCGGCCGGGCATGTGAAGGGTGAGGTGGTCACGGACGTGGCACTCCGGGCGCAGGAGGATGCGCGGCGGATCCTCGAGGGCGGCCAGATGTAGCGTTGCTGGACTATCTTGGGACCATGGCGGAGCCGGGCCGGAAAGAGTACGGGGTTGACCCCGAGGAGTTCGGTTCTGCCCAGGTAGATGCAGCCGCCCTGCTGGATGCCGGGTTGGGCGACGTCGATTGGTCGGTCCCGCCACTGGGCGCCGTGCAGTTCACGATCGACGTTCCCAGCGGAAAGCTGGCCGCCATGGCCTTGGGAAATCCGGAAGATCCCTCCGTCGTACTAATACCCGGTGCCACGGGCTCGAAAGAGGATTTCTCGCTCATGATGCCGGACCTCACCGAAGCCGGCTACTACGCGCTGACCTACGACCTGGCGGGCCAATACCAGTCAGCCGGCGCCGGCCCCGAGAACCTGGTGCCGCCCCGGAAGCATTACGACTACCGGTTGTTCGTGGATGACTTCCTGGCCGTCCTGGAAACCACAACCACCCCGGCCCACATCGTGGCCTATTCCTTCGCGGGCATCATCGCCCAGCTTGCCTACGTGCAGCGGCCCGAACTGTTCCGGTCCATCACGTTCCTGGGGTGCCCGCCGGAACCGGGCCAGAGCTTCCGGGGCGTGAGCCGTATTGGCCGGTTCAGCACCTGGGTGAACGGCCGCGCCGGCGCTGCCCTGCTGATCTGGGGAATCCGGAGCGGCAGGGTGGCCCATGTACCGCCGGGACGGCAACGGTTCGTCAACTACCGCTTCCGCTTCACCCGCCGCGCCTCCGTCCGCGATATCTACACCCTGATGCAGAACGTCCCGGACCTTCGGGCCGCATTGGCGGAGGCGCCGCTTCCCAAGTTCGTGGCGGTGGGTGAACATGACCTGTGGCCGCTCCGGCTGCACCGGCTGTTCGCCCAGGCAATCCGGGCGCGGATAGGGGTGTACCGCGGTGGGCACAGTCCGTGCGAAACATCTCCGCACGAGTTCAGCCGCGATCTCCTGGCCCTCTACGCCAAGGACGGGGACGCGTAACGCGCTTCCGGGATGCCCGCTCCGGTGCCTCCTTCGGTGCTGCCAGGGGCGAACCCTGCGGACAGGGCATCGGTACAGATCCACCTCACCACCGCTTCCCGGGACCACGGCACCAGGGCTAGGATTTTGCGGCACACTCCAATGCCTGGGTGTGAGTACGTGAAGAGGAGAAAACCGAGGTGGCCGGAGGCACAGGAATGAACGGCCCGCATTGGCGGCGGGTGCTGGCAGCACTGGGCAATGCCGATGCGAGGATTGCCTACGCTCAGATTGTGCTGGGTGCGGCGGCCAAGGACGTCCTGCCTGGGGTGAAGGAACAGCGGCGGGTGCGGGCGCTCGCAGCACTGACTGAGTCGGGGCTGGTGCAACAGCAGACATCGGGTGGGCTGGTGGCAGTGGACTCGATTTTCCGCGACCTGCTGGCCCAGCAGCCGCGCCGGCAGCCGCGGACTGGGCTGGACAGGTTCATGCGGCTGGGGCGGATCGAGCGATACCCTGCGAACGTTGCCGAGCGGCGGGCCCTGCTGGCAAGGATCGCCAACGAGATCGTCGAACCTGGCGAAACGCTGACGGAGCGGCAAGTCAATGAGCGGCTGCTCAGCTATACCGACGACGTCGTCCTGCTGCGCCGCTACCTGGTCGACTTCGGCCTTTTGCAGCGCACGCGCACGGGCTCGTCCTATTCATTGATGGAGTAGCCGGCGCCGTGCCCTTTGAAGCAGTGCAGTAGCTTGGAGCGCATGAGCGACTCGTCACGTGTGATGCCGGGAGGCACTATGAAGGGGGCCGTGGCTTTCGGCGCGGTCGCGCTGTTGTGCGTTGTGGCGGGCGGGTTGGTTGCGGCAGTCACCGGTCCGCTCCGTCTTGAGCATGGGTCGTGGGCCGCTGCGTACCTGGTGCTCGTCGGAGGAGTGGCACAGGGTGCTTTGGGCATTGCCCAGTACTTCCTGGCCCCGCAACGCTTTGTGGGGTGGAAAGCAGTTGCGGAGCTGGTGGCCTGGAACGGCGCCTCTGCGGCCGTCATTGGCGGGACATTGACCGGCAACCCGTGGGTTGTTGATGCCGGCGGGGCGCTGCTGGTTGTTTCGCTGGCATTGATGTTCCGGACCGTTCAGGGCCGGGGCCCAACGTCCGGTTGGTTTTCGTGGGGATACCGGGCCCTGCTGGTGGTGATCGCCGTCAGCATACCTATCGGGCTGGTGCTGGCTCACTTGCGCGCTCCGTGAACTCCCGTGCGGCAGGGCAAACCCGCCGCGCACGCCATCTCCCCTAAAATACTCACATGCCTACACTTGTTCACGAGTTTGCCTGGCCGGATCGGGTCGTCATCGGCACCGTCGGAGCTCCGGGTGCGCGCACGTTCTACTTGCAGGTACGCGCGGGGGCGCAGCTGGTGAGCATCGCCATGGAGAAGCAGCAATCTGCCCTGCTCGCCGAGAAGATCGATGAAATTCTCGACCAACTCATCACCCTCGAAGGGAACCCGTTCAGCGTCCCCACCGGCACGCCCATTGAGCTGGTCGACAACGATCCGCTTGAGGCTGTTGAGGAGCAGTTCCGGACCGGTGCCATGGGCCTGGGCTGGGACCCAGCGACGGCGCAGGTGGTGATTGAGGCCTATCCCCTCTCCGATGCCGATGTTGATCCAGACGACGAGTCCGTTGGCGAGGACGGGGCCGAGGCTCCCGAAATGCTGTTGGTGCGGATGCCAGTAGGGACAGCCCGCGCCTTCACCAAGCGCACACGTGAAGTGGTGGGCGCCGGGCGGCCCCTTTGCCCGCTCTGCGGAAACCCGATCGACGCCGACGGGCATGCCTGCACTCCTCCTGAGCTATGATTCCGGCGATCTGCCAGCCACAGGCTACGGCGACGCGGACTCGACGGCGTGCTCGAGTTTCTGGAGGTTAGCCGGGCCGGCTGCGATTTCTATGACGCCGCCGTCTGAGTCCAGGGTGAGGATCCGGAATTCCAACGGCACGCCCTGTTGATTGTCGTGACGGTTAACTTTCCGCACCGGAACGCCTGATGTCCCCAGCCCGGTGAGAGCCTTGCTGCGGCCACTGGGGATCAGCGTGTCGTCGACGATGGGCTGGAAATCGATCCGCCTGGCTCCCGGCCTGGCAATCCCCATCTGCCAGATGCTGCTCAACGAGCCCGGCGATGAATCGGGGAATCGCAGGAAGACGACCAGGTCGCCGTGCTCATCAAGCTTCTCCGCCGTGGTCGGGAACCGCTTCGTCAGGAAGAACACGCCGCCACCGACCATCAGCGCGTAGAAGACGGCGTTCGCGATGGCGTCGTTGAGGCTTCCCCCGGCGATAAGTCCTGCTGCCAGAATGACGGCGCAAGCGAGTGCGCCAACCAGAACGGCACGGAGCGCGGGATGCATCTCGCCCCACTTCCTCATGGCGCCATCCTAGGGGCAGAATCTTCCAGCAGCTACGGCTCCATCCTCACCCATCCCGGGAGCCGAGGGCCTTCCGGTCACCCGCTTTGAGGGCCGCCAGCCGGGCTTCCACTTCGGTCTGCTCTCCGAGGTCCTCCAGTGATGCGAACTGGGCCTCAAGGGAGGAGGATGCGAGTTCCTGCTGGCCGCGGACGGTGGCTTCCTGGCGCCGGACGCTGTCTTCGTAACGGCCGATCGCCGATGTCGGGTCTCCACCGCCCAGGGCTTTGAGGGCGTCGTTGACCTGGGACTGGGTGGCGGCGACCCGGGCACGGTTAACGAGTTCGTTGCGCTTTACGGTCAGTTCCCGGAGCTTGGCCCGCATCAGGTCCAGGCCGTTCTTCAGTTGGTCGACAGCCTGGTTCTGCGCGGCCAAGGTGGGCGCCTGGGACTTGGCCATTGATTCGGCGGTCATTTGCCGGCTGAGGGCGAGCCTGGCCAGGGCGTCAAACTTGTCGGCGTCCGCGTTGTTGCCGGCGGCACGGAACTCATCGGCCTTGCGTGAGGCGGCTACGGCCTTGCTGCCCCAGGTGTTCGCGTCGTTCACTGCCCGGGTGTAGTCGTCTTCGGCCATCCGGAGGTTGCCGATTGTCTGCGCCGCGGCGGCCTCGGCTTCGCGGATGTTCTCCGAGTAATCCCGGATCATCTGGTCCAACATCTTCTGCGGGTTTTCGGCTGAGTCCAGGAGGGTGTTCAGGTTGGCCTTGGCGAGCTGGGCAACGCGGGCGAAAATACTCTGCTTCACGGGGTCTTTCTATCGTTGATGGAATTCGCATCCTATCTGACCGCCGTCATCCAAAAACCAGTGGTAATGCCAGAGCCACTCTTGAGCGAACCTTGTGCCCATCGTGGGTTGCCGTTCAGTGACGGGTCCTATCGTTGAGGTCAAGATCCTGCCGCTGGGGCAGGGTCTGCACATCGAGCCAGGGCCGGCGGCCGGAGCATCCCGAGACCGGATGCAACCCCCCAATCCGCCGCCGGCCCCGTGCCCGTAGATGCGGATCGGCGGGCATTCCTCGCGGGTGTTGCCTGGATGGGAACCGCGATCAGTCGGTGTCGCCCAGTTCCGTGGCTTCCTCCTCCGAGTCCTCAAGCAGCCACGCCATTGCCTTGTCCCGAGACGTGAAATACCTGACCGGGAATCCCGTCGGTGCCAGGGGGAGGCGGAACATGCCGATGACGCGATCAACGGGAGAGGAACCCAGCAATGCCATACGCGAAATGCTGGCTGCGTCGGGAAAGACTTTTCGAGCGGCCGCAGAGTGGGTCACACCGTGGATTTCGACCAGCATCGGCAACCTGGTGCCCTGGGCCAAGGAGGAGATGGCCGCGAGGGCGGCGTTGGCCACGTCGATGCCTACGTAGGTTCCCTGCTTCCAGCTCAAGCGAAGGACTCCATCGGACAACTCCAGCGTCGCCTTGCCTTTGATGTCCACTGTGCTCATGTGTCCCCTGTCGTGGAAGTGCAGCGCAGCTCCTGACCGTAGCTGAACGGCGTCGCCTTTGCAGCAGAACGGACCCACACGCCGTGGGCCACTGTGCGCAACCCTTTCATCTGCTCACATAGCCTATGGGCAACGACTATCCGGGGGTAGTAGCGAAAACTTCCGGTGCAGTCCACTACCCGCTCAAATTGTCAGACCCTCCCTTCATCGTTAGTACATGGGACGGGACGCGGTGGCAGAGGCATTTGAGGCGATCGACGCCGCCCTTGCCGTGGTCCGTGGCGAGGTAGCCAAAGCCGCATGCGGAGCGCCCGCAGCCAACGATCCCTTGGCCGCCGGCGCCGACGAATGCCTGGACATCCTGGCCGGACTGGCTCGGACCGAGGCCCGTGTCGCCGCACTGAAGGCCGAGGCTGTGGCCACGTTCGCGGAGTCAGCGCGGTCTATCGCTCCCCCGGACATCCCGGTGCAGGCGCAGGAAATGGCCATCGCCGCGGAGGTAGGCTGCCTCCTGGCCATCGGCGACCGTGCCGCCGGTGCACTTCTGGCACAGTCCTACGCGCTCACGACCTCGCTGCCCCGGACTTTGGAAGCACTCAAGGCTGGAACTATGTCGTGGCAGCACGCCCGCGTCATGGTGGAGGAGGCCGCCACCCTCAACCCTGACGCCGCGACCGCGTTGGAGGCCCACTTCCTCGACCCGGACGCGCCGGACGCTGCCCGCGGTTGCCCCGCAGGGGAGATGCCCGCATACCGCTTCCGGCGCAAGGCCCGGGTCTGGCGCGAACGCAACCATCCGGACAGCATCGAAATACGGCACGCAAAGAGCGTGACGGAGAGGT
The DNA here is from genome assembly GCF_029077345.1 of Arthrobacter sp. NQ4. Taxonomy (NCBI): domain Bacteria; kingdom Bacillati; phylum Actinomycetota; class Actinomycetes; order Micrococcales; family Micrococcaceae; genus Arthrobacter; species Arthrobacter sp. NQ4. The sequence continues at coordinate 452,439 of NZ_JARETC010000002.1, forward strand.
GCCTCGAGTTCGCTCCGGAGCAGGACGGCATGGCACGCTTGTCCGCATACCTGCCGGCAGACAAGGCTACGGCCATCTGGAACCGCTACACCGCTATTGCCCGGGGCTTCCAGGGACCCAACGAGGAGCGCACCCTCACCCAACTTCGCGCGGATCTTTTCGCCGCTACGGCCCTCCGCGGGGGCAGCGGCTGCACCGGTTGCTGCGGCGGGTCCGCGGGAACTGACGACGCCGGTACCGCGTCGAAGGGGCTTGCTGACATCCCCGTTCCCCGCGCCGAAGTCCTGGTCACAGTCCCGGTATTTTCCCTCCTCGGTGCCACGGACGAACCCGCCATGCTGGACGGTTATGGCCCCATCCCGGCTGCCATGGCACGGGATCTCGTAGCCAACGGAGCCGCTTCGTTTTACCGCGTGCTCGTGGATCCCCGGGACGGCGCCCCGCTGGAAATAGGCCGCACCAGCTACCGGCTCACAAAAGCCATGCGGCGGTGGCTGCGTTTGCGGGACGGCAAGTGTCCCTTCCCCGGCTGCAACAACAGTTCTTTGGACAACGAAGCAGATCATCTGCTCGCCTGGCACCAGGGCGGGACCACTGGAATCAGCAACCTGGGACAGCCATGTCGCAAGCACCATCGGCTGCGGCACACCAGCCGGTGGCGGCCGACGGCGGCGTCAATGAATGAGCCGCCCGGCTGGGTTTCGCCCTCCGGGCGCAATTACAAGAGTGAGCACCAGGACTGGGAGCCACCGAAGTTGCCTTCGCCGCCGCAGGCGCGCGCTGGCATCCTGGCTCAACCAGGCAGCAACTCAATGATGCCAGCGGGCAAAGGCACAGTGGACTACTTCCGCCTGCCACGGTCCCTCGGCGAGGACTGCCTGGCTGCGTACCTCGCCGCGCGGTGAGCTCAACGTGTGCTGTCGGTTCGTGCCGCCCGGGAAGCGCAATGGACCCCGCACAAAACATGCGGGGTCCATTGAAACCGGCTGTCACAGTACAGAATGTGCCGCCGGCCTGCGTATCGAAATAACCAGTTAGAAGTCCCAGTCCTCGTCTTCGGTGTTCACGGCCTTGCCGATCACGTAGGAAGACCCGGAGCCGGAGAAGAAGTCGTGGTTCTCGTCGGCGTTCGGGGACAGGGCCGACAGGATGGCCGGGTTCACGTCGGTGACGGATGCCGGGAACATCGCCTCGTAACCCAGGTTCATCAGGGCCTTGTTGGCGTTGTAGTGCAGGAACTTCTTGACGTCCTCAGCCAAGCCCACACCGTCGTACAGGTCGTGGGTGTACTGGACCTCGTTCTCGTACAGCTCGAAGAGCAGCTCGAACGTGTAGTCCTTGATTTCCTGGCGGCGCTCCTCGGACACGGTCTCCAGCGCGCGCTGGAACTTGTAGCCGATGTAGTAGCCGTGCACGGCCTCGTCGCGGATGATCAGGCGGATCAGGTCAGCCGTGTTCGTCAGCTTGGCGCGCGAGGACCAGTACATGGGCAGGTAGAAGCCCGAGTAGAACAGGAAGCTCTCCAGCAGGGTGGAGGCCACCTTCCGCTTCAGGGGGTCGTCGCCCTGGTAGTAGTCCATGACGATCTGCGCCTTCTTCTGAAGGTTCTCGTTCTCGGTGGACCAGCGGAACGCCTCGTCGATCTCCTTGGTGGAGGCCAGCGTGGAGAAGATCGAGGAGTAGCTCTTGGCGTGCACGGACTCCATGAACGCGATGTTCGTGTACACGGCTTCCTCGTGCGGGGTCAGCGCATCCGGGATCAGGGAAACGGCGCCCACAGTGCCCTGGATGGTGTCCAGCAGGGTGAGCCCCGTGAACACGCGCATGGTGAGCTGCTGCTCGACCGGGGTCAGCGTGTTCCACGACTGGACGTCGTTGGACAGCGGCACCTTCTCCGGCAGCCAGAAGTTGTTCACCAGGCGGTTCCAGACATCCACGTCCTTGTCGTCCTGGATCCGGTTCCAGTTGATGGCCTCGACGTGGCTAAGCAGCTTGACCTTCTCGGTCATGTCATCCCCTAAGCGTTGGGTGGGTTTCTCTAAGTTAAAGCGTACGACGGCGGGCGGGCACCCGCCGTCGTACTCAACCTTTGGTCTCGACAGGCTCGACCAGCGGGGCTACAGCATGCAGGAGACGCAGCCCTCGACCTCGGTCCCTTCCAGCGCGAGCTGGCGGAGACGGATGTAGTAGATGGTCTTGATGCCCTTCTTCCAGGCGTAGATCTGGGCCTTGTTGATGTCGCGGGTGGTGGCGGTGTCCTTGAAGAACAGCGTCAGCGACAGGCCCTGGTCCACGTGCTGGGTGGCAGCTGCGTAGGTGTCGATGACCTTCTCGTAGCCGATTTCGTACGCGTCCTGGTAGTACTCCAGGTTGTCGTTGGTGAGGTACGGCGCCGGGTAGTACACGCGGCCCAGCTTGCCTTCCTTGCGGATCTCGATCTTGGACGCCACCGGGTGGATCGAGGAGGTGGAGTTGTTGATGTAGGAGATCGAGCCGGTGGGCGGAACAGCCTGCAGGTTCTGGTTGTAGATACCGTGCTCCATGACGGAGGCCTTCAGCGCCAGCCAGTCCGCCTGCGTGGGGATGTGCACGTCCTTGAAGAGCTCGCGGACCTTCTCGGTCTGCGGCACCCACTCCTGCTCCGTGTACTTGTCGAAGAACTCGCCGGAGGCGTACTTGGACTTCTCGAAGCCGCCGAACGTCTGGCCGGTTTCGATGGCCAGCAGGTTGGAGGCGCGGACGGCGTGGTACACCACCGAGTAGAAGTAGATGTTGGTGAAGTCCAGGCCCTCTTCGGAACCGTAGTGGACCCGCTCACGGGCCAGGTAGCCGTGCAGGTTCATCTGGCCCAGGCCAATGGCGTGGCTCTGGTCGTTGCCCTTGGCGATGGACGGAACCGAGGTGATGTTGGACATGTCGGACACTGCGGACAGGGACCGGATGGCCGTCTCGATGGTCAGGCCGAAGTCCGGCGAGTCCATGGTCTTGGCAATGTTCAGCGAACCGAGGTTGCAGGAGATGTCCTTGCCGGTCTCGTCGTAGGACAGGTCATCGTTGTACGTGGTGGGCTGGGAAACCTGGAGGATTTCCGAGCACAGGTTGGACATGATGATCTTGCCGTCGATCGGGTTGGCCCGGTTCACGGTGTCCTCGAACATGATGTACGGGTAGCCGGATTCGAACTGGATCTCGGCGAGGGTCTGGAAGAACTCCCGCGCCTTGATCTTGGTCTTCTTGATCCGGGAATCGTCCACCATCTCGTAGTACTTCTCGGTGACCGAGACGTCGGAGAAGGGCATGCCGTAGACGCGCTCCACGTCGTAGGGCGAGAACAGGTACATGTCCTCGTCCTTCTTGGCCAGCTCGAACGTGATGTCCGGGATGACGACGCCCAGCGAGAGGGTCTTGATGCGGATCTTCTCGTCCGCGTTCTCGCGCTTGGTGTCCAGGAAGCGGTAGATGTCCGGGTGGTGCGCGTGCAGGTACACGGCGCCGGCACCCTGGCGGGCACCGAGCTGGTTGGCGTAGGAGAAGCTGTCTTCGAGGAGCTTCATCACGGGGATGACGCCGGAGGACTGGTTCTCGATCTGCTTGATGGGCGCACCCACCTCGCGGATGTTGGTCAGTGCGAACGCCACGCCGCCACCGCGCTTGGACAGCTGCAGTGCGGAGTTGATGGAGCGGCCGATCGACTCCATGTTGTCTTCGATGCGGAGCAGGAAGCAGGAGACCAGCTCGCCGCGCTGCTTCTTGCCTGCGTTGAGGAAGGTGGGGGTGGCCGGCTGGAAGCGGCCGTCGATGATCTCATCCACCATCTGCAGGGCGAGCTGCTCGTTGCCGCGCGCCAGGTGCAGGGCCACCATGCAGACGCGGTCTTCGTAGCGCTCCAGGAAGCGCTTGCCGTCAAACGTCTTCAGCGTGTACGAGGTGTAGAACTTGAAGGCGCCCAGGAAGGTCTCGAAGCGGAACTTCTTCTTGTAGGCACGGTTGAACAGGTCACGGATGAAGTTCATCGTGTACTGGTCCAGCGTCTCGCGCTCGTAGTACTGGTTCTTCACCAGGTAGTCGAGCTTCTCCTCCAGGTCGTGGAAGAACACGGTGTTGTTGTTAACGTGCTGCAGGAAGTACTGGTGGGCGGCCTCGCGGTCGGCGTCGAACTGGATTTCGCCGTTCGGGCCGTAGAGGTTCAGCATGGCGTTCAGCTCGTGGTAACCCAAGCCCTTGTAGGCGGCGGGCATCTCAGGCTTCTGGGCCCTGGTTACTTCTGTGTCTGCGACAGTCGTGTCCAAAACGTGTCCAATCCTTGGTTGACCCGGGTGACGTCTTCCGGCGTTCCCATAAGTTCGAATCGATAAAGGTGGGGTACCTGGCACTTGGCGGCAATGATGTCCGCGGCCATGCAGTAGTTTTCCCCGAAGTTTGTGTTGCCGGCGCCGATGACGCCGCGGAGCAGTTGCCTGTTCTGCGGGTTGTTCAGGAACCGGATGACCTGCTTGGGAACGGACCCCTCTCCCCCGGTGCCGCCGTAGGTGGGCACCACCAGCACGAAGGGCCGGGTGGCGAGGAGGGGTGCGTCCTTTGCATACAACGGGATCCGGGCCACCTTCCGGCCAAGCTTCGCGACGAAGCGGCTGGTGTTCTCGGATGCCGAGGAAAAGTAGATGAGCGGGCTGTCCGTGACGACCTGCTCCGGGTGGTGGTGCGAAGTGGCCGGCGGGGACACCTCCACGCGCTGAGCCGCGTGGTGTTGCGAAGCGCTTCGCTGTGCTGTTGGTGCTGCCATGGGAGTCACCTCAGCTGGTTGATGGTTGCCGGCAGGAAAAGCTGTGGCTCCTAGGCCACGGAGGAAACGGCTGACAGCGCGAGTTCCTCGATCTTGTCCGGGCGGAAGCCGGACCAGTGGTCCTGGTCGGTGACCACAACGGGAGCCTGCATGTAGCCCAGTGCCTTCAGGCGCTCGAGTGCCTCGGCGTCCTGGGAGATGTCAACGCTCTGGTAGGTGATGCCCTTCTTGTCGAGCGCGCGGTAAGTGGCGTTGCACTGAACACAAGCAGGCTTCGTGTAAACCGTTACGGTCATTGTCCCTGTCCCCTTAGTTGAACTCTTCTGCTGGGTCGGTGTCCCCGTCCAGCTGTATGTAGATACTACATGTAGTGCAGACGCCTCTTTGGAACCCCAAGATGATGTATTACAAGTATGTCATTTAATGCACCGTTAATCCACAGGCAGGGACTGGAAAAATGCCCGGGATCCCGGGATTTTTGCGGTCTGGGTCCACACCCTGTGGATGGGGTTGAACACATATGCACAGTCCGCGTGTCGTGATTCCCGGCGTGTCGCCCGGCCGTCCGGCCACAAGGAAAAGGGTCCCTGACCACTACATGTAGTGGTCAGGGACCCTTGGGACCTGCAGCACCCCCGGAGGACGCTGAACCGGCAGCCCTTCCGCCTAAGGCCTGGCTGGATTGAGCCGGGCAATGTCGGTGGACAACACAGTGGCGAAGCCGCACCATGCCGCATACGGAGCCAGCGATGCTCCGGCAACCCGGTTCAGCCGGTACGTCCTGCGCACCAGGTCTGCGCTGCTGGCCGCCAGTACCGCCGCCTCGGCAGCGGCCAGCCACGGCCGGCGGGAGCGCCAGAAGAACCAGCTCCATGAAGCGTTGAGTACCAGGTTGGCGGCCAGTGCACCCCGGTAAGCGCGCAGTTCCCGGCTGTGGTCCTTCCTGACCGGACCCGGAGTGTCGGCAGCCCGGTCCAGCTCCACCGCGTTGTCGAGTGCGGCGGCGGACGTCACGGCAAGGTCCGCATACAGGGCCGTCCACACCACGGGAAAGGCAATCGCGGGCGGCTGCCAGTCCGGCTTGCGCAGCTTCAGGTACCAACTGCTCCGGGGGTCCGTCGCAACACCTCCCGCAGCGGCGGTCGCCACCGTCGCCGCGGTGGTCCATGCGAGCGTCTTCAGTTTCATGCGTCCTCCTGTCCCCGCTGGGTACACGGTGAAACCTACAGCTGCGCCTCCCGGCGGTCCAGCACAATCTGCTGCACGTCCAGGTACCCGGACTGGAACCCGGCGCGCGAGTAGCAGAGGTAGAACAGCCACATCCGCTGGAACACGGCGTCGAAGCCCAGCTCCCCTACCTCGCGGGAACGGGCAAGGAACCGTTCCTCCCACAGCCGCAGGGTGGCGGCGTAGTGGTCGCCCATGCCCATGCGTTCCCGCACCCGCAGGGTGGTGTGCTGCTGCGTCACGCCCTCGATGGCCCGGACGGACGGCAGGAAGCCGCCGGGGAAGATGTACTTGTGCACCCAGGTGTAGGCATTGCGGGTGGCCAGCATGCGCCCGTGCGGCATGGTGATCGCCTGGATGGCCACCTTTCCACCCGGGGCCAGGACGCGGTCGATCGTCTGGAAATAAATGGGCCAGTACTCGTACCCCACGGCCTCGATCATCTCGACGGACACCACGGCGTCGTACTCCCCTTCCACGGCGCGGTAGTCCTGCAGGGCCACCGTCACGCGGTCCGCGAAGCCGGCCTGCGCAATGCGTTCCTGCGCCAGCGCCTGCTGCTCACTGGACAGCGTGACGCTGTAGACGGTCGCGCCGCGGGCAGCGGCACGCAGGGCAAGCTCACCCCAGCCGGTGCCGATTTCCAGCAAGCGGGTACCCTCGCCCACGCCGGCCTTGTCCAGCAGCCGGTCGATCTTGGCCTGCTGGGCCTCCGCCAGGGAATCCCACACCACCGAGGACAGCGGCCCGGCCCCGCCGGGAAACAGCGCCGACGAGTAGCTCATGGTGGTGTCCAGGAAGTTGGAGAACAGGTCGTTGGACAGGTCGTAGTGCCGCGAAATGTTGCTGCGGGTGTTTTGTTCGGCGTTGCGTTCCTGGCGGGGCGTCCGCGGCAGGTACAGCGAGCGCAGCTTCTGCAGCGGCATGGGGATCAGCGTGTCCACCGAGGCCGCGAAGACTTCGAGCACCGCGGCCAGGTCGGATGCCTCCCAGTCACCGGCCATGAAGGATTCGCCCAGCCCGATCAGCCCGTTGTCGCCGATCCGCGCCTCGAATGCTGCGGGCCGCAGCATGGTCATCACGGGGGCGTCCGGTCCGCCCATCCCCAGGACCGAACCGTCAGGGTATTCAACGCGCAGCGGAAGCCGCTTGACTGCACCCCTGAACATCAGGCCCGCGGCCTTCCCTGCAACATCGGCCTTGAGGCCCGACGGCGGCTGGGCAACACCGGGCCACAGGGCAGGATCGATGGTGGCGGGCCCAGCGGGGACCCCGACGGCGGTCCAGGCTGCGGGCGGGTGGGTGGCGGCCGGCCCGTGGGTCTTGTTGTGGACGGAAGCTGAAGCAGTTCCGTTGTCGTCAGTCATTGTCATTGAACTGCCTCCTGTGAGGGGTGATGTGGTCTGGCAACGACGGGCAGGCGTCTTGCCCAGAGTTTAATGCCCTGGACCCGGATCAGGGCGGATACCAGCAGCGGCGCGGCAGGCACCGTCAAAGCCGCCGCGAGGATGTTGGAAATGGTGGCTGGCCTGCGGCGGCCGTCCATGGTGGCCACGAAGGGGCGGTGCCCTTCGCGCTCAAGGACGATGGACACCGCAAGCCTGTCCCCGGGGGCAGGGAGTTTCATCCGGTACTGCCCGTCGACGTCGTTGAAAGGTGAAACGTAGAACGCTTTCGGCACCGAGGCACGGCCGCCGGGATCGGTGTGCAGCAGGTAGCAATGCCGCTCGCCATAGGTGTTGTGGACCTCGGCCGCCACGCACTGCAGTTCCCCGGTGGAGCGGTAGCACCAGAACAGCGTGAGCGGATTGAAGACGTAGCCAAAAACCCTGGCACTGGTCAGCATGTGGATAGCGCCGCCGTCGGGCTCTATTCCCTGGGTGCGCAGGTACCGCTCCACGTTGGAGCGGATGTCCGCGTCCGGATCGCCCAGGTGGTCTCCGGCGCGGAACACCGCGAGTGGCCGGAGCAGCCCGGGCAGGCGGGGAAGGTTGTCGACGTCCACGAACCAGCTGTAGCTCCGGTAGGTGAAAGCATTCTTCAACGGGGTGCGCCGCACATGGGAAATGGACGTGCGGTAGATCGAGGCCTCCATGGTCATACAGGTTCTGCGGACAGCAGTTCCCGCTCCCCCTCGCCGGTGGAGTCCGTGGAATCGTCGGCCCGGGCCACCGGCCAGGTGCGGCCCAGCTTCTCCGCGGCGCGTACCCCGGAGAGGGCTCCGTCCTCGTGGAAGCCCCAGCCAAGGTACGCCCCGGCGTAAGCGATCCTGCCGTCGCCCAGCGCCGCGATGGCCTGCTGGGCTTTCAGGGATTCCGGAGTGTACTGCGGGTGTTCGTACACCATCCGTTCCAGCACGGCGTCGTCGGAGATCAGCTCCGACTCGCCCAGGCTCACCAGGTAGGGGCGGCCGTCCGCGGGCTCAAGCCGCTGCAGCCGGGTGAGGTCGTAGCTCACCAGCACCTTGTCCGGCCGGGCGTCGCAGGCCGGGAGCCGGTAGTTCCAGGACGCCTTGGCGTTGTCCGCCGCGGGCAGGACCGCCGGGTCCTGGTGGAACACGGTGTGGTTCACGGAATAGGGCATGCCGGCGAGCGCCTCCTTTTCCTCCGGCGTAGCGTCGGCCAGGAAGCCGAGTGCCTGGGCGGGATGGGTGGCGATCACGACGGCGTCAAAGCCTTCCAGCCCGCCGGCCGTTGCCAGCTCCACGCCCTCGGGCAGGCGCCGGATGGCGGTCACGGGAGTGTTGAGGCGCACGTCGGGGAGCGTGGCGGCAAGCTTTTCGACGTACCGTGCCGAGCCGCCGGTCACGGTGCGCCACTGAGGCGAGCCCTTGACTCCCAGCATGCCGTGGTGGCCAAGGAACGTGAAGAGGTACCGCGCCGGATAGGCCAGGGCGGTGGTGGGATCGCAGGACCAGACGGCGCTGACCACCGGGGTCATGAAGTGGGAAATGAAGTAGCTGCTGAACTTTTCCCGCGCCAGGAATTCCCCCAGCGTCAGTTCGGGCACGTCGACTTCGTCGCTGACGGCCGACGGCGGCGCCGTCCTGAGCAGTGCCCTCGCCTTCCGGTAAAAGCGGGTGACCTCCAGCAGCATCAGCAGGTAACGGCCGCGCAGCAGGCTGGAGGGCTTGGCGATGATTCCGCGCGCGCCGTCGCGGGCGCCGGCGTATTCCAGTCCGCAGCCGTCGCAGCGGATGGACATGCTCATCTCGGAGTCCTGGGTTTCGACGCCAAGTTCCGCGAAGAGCCGGAGCAGGGTGGGATAGGTCCGTTCGTTGTGCACGATGAACCCGGTGTCCACGCCGATGACGCTTCCGTCGGCCTGGGGCATGTCGTGGGTGTGGGCATGGCCGCCCAGCCGCGAATCGGCCTCAAACAGGGTGACGTCGTCCTGCCTGTTCAGTACGTAGGCGGCGGTCAATCCGGCCACCCCGCTGCCGATCACGGCTACGCGCCGCCGGCCGCCTGCACTTACTGCTGGGTCAAGTGACACTTCAGGCTCCTCTGCTGAACATTGCCGCTGTGCTGGTTATACAGACGGCTATTCGGCGCGGTCGCGGCGGCGGATGGGTGCAGTACTGTGAACTGGTGGTAAACCCCGTACACCTGAAGACCTTACTGGAGGTCACGCGGCTGGGATCGTTCGCTGCGGCAGCCGCAACACTCGGCTACACGGCCTCCGCCGTCTCGCAGCAGATGTCAGCATTGGAGCGGGAAACGGGAGTCACCCTCTTCCAGCGGTCGGCGCGCGCCGTGATCCCTACGGAAGCCGCCGTCGTCATGACCCGGCACGCCGCCAAAGTGCTCACGGACATCGAAGCACTGATGGCCGCCGCCTCACGGACGCAGGACACCGGCAGCCAGGAACTGCGGCTGGGGATCTTTCCCAGCCTGGCAACGTACGTCCTGCCGCGGATCCTCAAGAATCCCGCGTGGAAGAAGCTGGGAATCGACCTGCGGGTATCCGTCGCAGAACCGGGCCAGACCATCCAGGGGCTGCGCACCGGAGGCGACCTGGACCTGGCCGTGGTGTTCCAGGTGGGCCAGACCGGCTTCGCGTGGCCCAACACGATCAACCGGCAGTGGATCGGCGACGATGATTTCCGGGTGGTGCTTCCCGCCGGCTGGGGCTTCCGGGCCGATGCGAAGGTCGCGGCCGACCACCTCTCCGAGATGCCCTGGATCATGCACCATCCCGGCACCAGTGACGCCATGGTCATTGAGCGCCTCTTCGCCGGCTGCAACCTGCACCCGCGGGTGGTGGCGCACAGCGATGACTTCCATGCCAGCCTGGAGATGGCGGCTGCCGGCCTGGGCGCTGCCCTGGTTCCGGAACTGGCGCTGCGGAACAAGCCCGCAGGCGTGGTGGTGCTGGACGTCCCCGAAATCCGGCTGGCACGGAACGTCTTTGCGCTGCTGATCAATGACCGGAAAACGGCCCGGGTGCAGCTTTTCGTTGACCTGCTGGCCGAAACGCTCGCGGGGATGCGCACCGCGGTGAATTAGCCCGGAACGCTGGAATGGTCTGCCCTTCGGGTCTATGTTGAGAATATGAACAAGGTAGCGAGCCAGCACTTTGGGGAGATTGAGCTCAACCACGGCATGGATCACCTCTTCGCCGCCAAACATGAGCTGCGCGGCCATCCGCTGGAACTCGACCTGAACATCAACGCCCACGACCACTTCGATGAAGCCGCGCTGCGCAAAGTCGAGTACCGGCTGCGGTTCCTGCCCGAACTGGTGGACGAGGTCCGGGAAATGATTGCGGAGGAACTGGAGCAGGAGGGCACCAGCCCGCAGGAGTACCTGCACTTCCACTGCAACGCGCTCAAGGAAGAACAGCTGCACAAGGTCTTCGGCGTCCAGGACCGGAGCCAGCTTACCAACGAGGTGTTCCTCAAGGCCCTGAAACTGGGGCACGTGGCCATTTACCCCGGTCAGCCGGAGCGCTACTTCGTTCTTGATTTCACCCTCGGGGAGCACTTCACCGATGAGGTGCTGGTGGCGTCCGCGGACCAGGACGGCGTGGTGGACGACGAAATCGTCTGGGAGTCCTGAAACAGGGCTCCACGAAACCCCCCGCGCAGAGGATGGTGGGCGTCCATGGATGGGATCCAGGGCAGGCGCAGGACCTGGCGGCTGGCTGCGTCCCTCCTTCTCGCCGGCGTGGCGGCCTCGATTCTTGCCGGCGTGTTCCACGCCGAATCCCACGACGCGAACGACCACGTTGCCTCATTCACCGCCTACGCCGAAAGCGGCGTGTGGACCGCTGTCCATCTGGGCCAGTTCATAGGCATGGCCTTGGTGTGCGCCGGCCTGGTTGCCCTCTGGCCCGCCGTCGACATCCAGCGGCACGCCGTGTCCTGGACTGCCCGCTTCGGTGTCCTCTCCGCAGCTGCCGCCCTGGCGCTCTATGCAGCCCTGCAGGCGGTGGACGGCGTGGCACTGAAGCAGGCGGTGGATGCCTGGGCCGCCGCGCCCGAGCCGGAGAAACCGGCACGGTTCGCCACGGCAGAGGGCATCCGGTGGCTGGAATGGGGAATGCGCAGCTACCAGAACTTCCTGCTGGGCACCGCGCTGGTGCTTCTGGGTGTTGTTGTCGCAGCGGCCCGCGACGTTTCCCGCATGATCGGCTACCTCATGGCACTGTCCGGGCTGGCATACCTGGCCCAGGGCTGGATCATCGGGGTATCAGGATTTTCGGCGGCAAACACGCTGCCCACCTTGGTGGGCATCGTGGCGATCCTCGCATGGACCGTGTGGCTGCTGGTGAGCGCCCTGAGGATGAAAGAGGCGGCGCCGGCAGGCCACATGGGGTGACCTGCCGGCGTGCGGCCCGTCTCGGTCAGCGTGCCGTTTCCAGCAGTCCTGCCCGGACGGCTTGCGTGGCCTTGACCAGGTTCCGCAGGGATTCCTCAGTTTCGGCGTGGCCGCGGGTCTTCAGGCCGCAGTCAGGGTTGACCCAGAGCTGGCGGGACGGTACATGCCGGACGGCGGTGCTGATCAGCTCAGTGACTTCCTGCTCGCCGGGAACGCGCGGGGAGTGGATGTCGTAGACGCCGCGGCCAAAGCCGCGTGGCCTCAAGGTCGTGGACAACCTCCATGCGGGAACGGGCGGCCTCGATGGAGCGGTGCCGGGACGGCGTTCAGCTGGCCAGCTGGGGCCGGGCAACGGCAGCCCGGGCGTGGCTGCTGCGGTGGTGGCGCGGCAGGGCCAGCTTGTCCAGCACTTCCAGGGCACTCTGGTGCTCGTTGAAGGTGTAGAGGTGGATTCCGGGGGCGCCGGCATCGAGGGCGGCGTTGGCGAGGTCGACGGTGGCGTCTACGCCGATGTGGAGCCTATCAATGTCGTTGTCCGCAGCCGCGAGGCGTTCCATCAGCCTGGGCGCCGGTTCCACTCCTGCCAACTCCCCCAGCCGCTTGAGGCGGCGGAGGCTGGTGAACGGCATGACGCCGGGGATGATGGGAATGGTCACGCCGGCACGGCGGGCCCGCGTGAGCAGGTCCTCATACTGCGCGGCTTCGAAAAACACCTGGGTGATGGCGAAATCGGCGCCGGAACGCTGCTTGGCGAGAAGCACTTCGACGTCGTGGTCCTCGCTGGGTGACTCCGGGTGGCGGGTGGGATAGGCGGCCACGCCAACAGCGATCTTTCCGGCACAGAGCAGGGCCGAACGGCGCTGCTCCACGCGGCGGATGAGGTCGATCAGGTGCTGGGCGTACCGCAGGGACCCGGCCGCCGGCTGGGCACTGTCCTGGGGGAGGTCGCCGCGCAAGGCGAGAATGCCGCGCACCCCGATGTCCAGCAGGTCGCCGATGATCGCCGCAAGTTCCTGGGGGGTGTTGCCCACACAGGTCAGGTGGGCCAGGGGCCGCAGGGTGGTTTCGACCAGGAGCCGGTTGATGAGCTCGAGGGCGGTGTCCCGGTTTGATCCGCTGGCGCCGTACGTCACGGAGACGTAGTCGGGCTCGGTGGTCTCCAACTCGCGGATCGTGGTCCAGAGGGTTTCCGCCGCCGCGGGCGAACGCGGCGGGAACAGTTCATAGGAGAGCGCCACCGGGGCGGTCTCGGGCAACTGGGGATGTGCGTCAATAAGGCTTGGTGGTGACATTTGCGTCCTTGGCTTTTGGGCCATTGGGGATGCCTGCCTGAAGGGGGCGGACAACCGGCAATGAATTTGAGTTTGGGAACACGGAGGGACTCCACGAGGACGCAGCCGCGACTGCACGCCTGGAATGAAGTAGTCCGTGAGCAAATGTCAGGCCCACATGAGGGCACCCACACCCTCCGGAGCGGAGGATCGCTGACACGTTACCGCGGTAACTTGTCTACGACTCTAGGGGGCAGGCGGTCCGGGGACAAGTCGGCACCGAATTAAGACGCAGTTTTACAGGTTGTTTCTTCCGCCAACAGAATTTTCTTCGCCCACAACCGTTCCTACCAGGGCCGCTCCGGCGCGGTCCCGCCGTTGCTGTCCAGGTACTCCTCCCGTTCGCGCCCGCTGTTCCGCTCGCGCTCGGCCTGCCGTGCACTGTCCTGAAGCTGGCCCAGTTGGCTCTGCCGCGTGTCACCGGATGGATCCGGAGACGGCTCCCCGGCTTGCGCAGGGTCCTGCGCCGCTTTTTGTCCGGCAGCCCCCAGTTTGTCTTCCAGCCGCCCCTCAGCGTCCGACAACCGGCTGCCCGCTCCGTCCTCCGCGTCGTTGGACCGGCAGCTTTCCGGCGCCTGCCCGGCAATGTCCAGCGCCTGCTTGAAGAGGGGAACGGCCGACGCCGGGTCGCCGGCCTGGAGGCGCTTGTTACCAAGCCGTTCAATCACCAGGACCAGGTTCACCCGAACCAGGCATTCGTCGCCCGAGCCTGCCGGGACCATCTGCAGTGACTGTTCAAACAGCGCTCTGGCAGTCCCGTCATCACCGGCCAGCACGGCAGCGTCCCCCGCGGCGAACGGCGCCTTGTGCGGCTCCACCAGGTTGGCTATTCCCAGGGCGCTGGCCGCCGTGCCCACAGTGGACGCGCTTCCGGCCTCGAAACCGGCGGTGGCCTGACGGGCGAGGATACCCAGGCTGAGCAGCTTGGCGGCGAAGCACAGTATGAGGAGCACCGGCAGCACGGACCACAGCAGCAGCCGGCGCCTGCGGACCGTGGCGTTCACCGTACCCCCCTTTCGCCGGGAGAAGGCCGAAGCCCGCGAAGCTGCCGCAGGATGCCCACCGCTTCCGGCAAGGCCAGCAGGAAAGCTCCGGCGGCGAAGATCCAGTAAAGCTCAGTGGCCGCGGCCAGCGAACCGTCCTGGTCTGAACGTTCGGCCCTGCCGGGGTGCGCCTGTTCCATCATGGCCGCCATCGGATCGCCGGCAGCACGGTGGACGTAGGGCACGCCCAGCTGGGAGGCAATGGTCCGCAGCCGGCCTTCGTCGATGACCGACAGCGCGTCCCCTGCGCCGCCGGCCCGGGTGTCCTGCACGTACTCCGCCGGCGCCCGCGGAACGTTCCCTCCCCCGGTTCCCCCGCCGTCGGAGGCGTGGCCGGTGTTCTCCTTCATCCGGCCGCCGCCGGGCGTCCCGTAACCCAGCACCGCTCCCCCGGCCACCAATCCGCCGTCGACCCTTATGGCCTCCGGCTCTTTGCCGCTGGTTTGCTCACCGTCCCCCAGGTAGTACACCAGCCTGGGCCGCCCGGGCTGGCTGTCCCGGGCAGCGGCCAGACGCTCGGAGAGCACCTGCCTGGCGGCGGTGATGCTGCTGCCCCTGGCATAGGCGGTCACCTGGGGTTCCATGACGTCCGTGATGGTTTCCAGCGCCAGCGTGTCGGTGCTGAGTGGCATCCGTACGTGCGCCTTGGTGTCGAAGGTGATCACGGAGAAACGGGCGCCGGGCAGCCGTTCTGCGATGGCCTTAATGTCCTTGCGGACGCCCTCCAGCCGCGGAGCGCCATTGCCGTAGTCCTCGGCCACCATGCTGGTGGTGGTGTCCACCACGAAGAACACGTTGAGGTCGGCTGTGGCAGCCTGCACGGAGCCGCCGGGCAGGCTGGGCCGCAGGGCTGCTGCCAGGAGCAACAGGACAATGGTCCCCCGCCGCAGCCACGCCATGCTGCGCAGGGGTGTCCGCTGCAGGCGCCACAGGATTGCGCACAGGACCAGCCCGGACAACAACGCAACACCCAGCGGCAGTGCCGGAACTTCCGAGAACACGGCGCGTGGCGCCCCCTGGATTCCCGCCGTTTCGGTTTGCTCCACGGCGGCGACAATTCCCGGCACAGCATCGGGACTGTCCAGGGCGTAGTACGAACCGCCGGTGGACTCCGCTGCAGCACGCAGCTGGGCACCGGGCTGGTCGGAACCGCTGCCATAGTCCAGGTCGCCCGGATTCAAGGCGTAGACGCGCACGGACCGCTCCTTGGCCAGCTGCGCAGCCTGCTCCAGGGTCATGATCGGCTTGCCGGAAAGGAAGTTGTCCGTGGCCAGCACCACCGACCGCGAGCGCGTGGGCGTACTGTCCCCGCCTGCCGCGGTCCCGGCAGCAGCGGAGGATCCGCCGGTGCTGCCTGGGAAGCTGTTGAGGCAGGATGCCAGGCCGTCACCAATCAGTGACGATCCCCTGCCGCTCCAGGTGCCGTCCAGGAATCCTGAACTGCCGGGCTTGCCGTTGAAGGCGTCTTTGGCGCCCTGGAGCTGCTCCTGGGCGTAGGCGTAGTCGTCGGTCAGCGGAAAGACCTGGATGGCGCTGCTGTCGAAAATGGTCAGGCCGATCCGCTCGCCGTCGAAGTCTTTCGCCAGCCCGGCGAAGACGTCCACTACCGCGGCGTCGGCACTGCTCATGGAGCCGGACGCATCCAGACACAGCATGATGTCGCGGTTGTGCTGCTCCGGGCGGATGGTGGTCACGTCAGCCGGCCGTGCTGCCGCAACAGCCGCAGAGGCCAGCAGCACCGCGCAGGCCGTTCCGGCCGCGGCCAGCAGGCGGCGGTGGCGCCTGAGGGCTGCCTGGTATTCCGGGAGCCGCGTGAGCCTGTCGGCGTGCGCCACGGGCCGTCGTCGTTCATTGGGGCGCCGGTTCCTGCGCAACGCGATCCATGCCGCAGCGCCGGCAGCAACAGCGGCGGGCGGCAGCAGCCACCAGAAGATCAGTTCCACGCCCGCACCGCCTCGGAAGCCCTTGCCGCCGACGCAGTGACAGATGGCAGCGGGCCGGGCCCGAACTCGGCGGGGTAAAGGGCTTCGATAACAGCGGCGGCCGCCGGGAGCGGGTGCCGGGCCAGGTCCTGGTGGGTCATCCTGGTGGCATCGACACCCGTTGCGTCCCGGACAAACCCGCGCAGCAGGAGGCTGATCTCCTGGTGCGCGGCACGTTCGGCAAGGTTTCCGGCCGCCGCTTCCCGGTCCACATCATGGATCCGCTGGAGGTACGCCGCCTTGAGTGCAGGCAGTTCCGTCAGGGCGGACCGGGAGCTGGCGCTGCCGGGTTGGGAGCGGGCAGCCGGGCGGGTGGTGGCAAGCACGAAGACGTACCACCCGGCCACCAGGGCCAGGAGTGCCGCGCCGCACCACATCCAGGCGGGGTTGTACTGCAACGGGCCGTAGAAGCCGGGATCAGCCTGCACGCCGGTGCCTTTCCAGGAGGGCGAACAGGCCGGTGATGACGTCCCCGCTGCCGGCCACTTCACCCTCCGTGATCCCGGCGGCGCGCAACATTGCCTTGCGGCCCGCGCCGCGTTCTTCGGCGGCTGTGGCGTAGGCGGCCGCCACTGCCGCGGACGTGGCCGGCTGCCAGGCCAGGAGGGAGGAATCGGCCACGCTGTAGGAGTCCCCGCCGATGTGTGGGCTTGCCCCGGCCACGGGTGAGGGCGCCAGTTCCGCGTCCCTGAGCGTCAGCCAGAGGATCTCGTGCTGGGCGCGCAGCCGGCGCAGGAGCCGGCCAGTGGCATCGTCCGCGGCCAGTTCGTCAGCGACGACGAAGAGCAGGTGGCGGCCCTTGATGTTGCGCGCCACGTAGTCGAGCTGGTCCTGGATCCTGCTGGCTGCCGCTTCCAGGCCGGTGTGTGAGTCCACGTGCCGCAGCAGCCGTTCCAGGTGGGCCTCCCCGCTTTTAGCCGGGAAGGAACGGGTGGCCGATGAGTCACCGCATACCAGCCCCACCACGTCGCCGTGCCGGTGGGCCAGGTAGCCCAGGACGCCGAGGGACAGCACGGCGATGTCCTTTTTCACTTCACCGGACAGCGCCTCCGCGGCCATGTTGCGCCCCGTGTCGGTGACGAGGAGGACAGTCTGGCGGCGGACAGCCACGTAACGCCGGATCAGGGGTGAGCCGTGGCGCGCCGACGCTTTCCAGTCGATATCGCGGACCTCGTCGCCGGGCACGTAGGCGCGCAGGTCATCGAAGTCCAGGCTGCGGCCCCTGAACACCGACCCGTACTCGCCGTCGAGCATGACGCGGGCTTTGCGGTGCGCGAAGATGGCCATCTTCGATTTCACACGCTGGAGGAGGCTGGCCATGCGGGGTCAGGGAGTCTGGACGGCGGCCACGACGGCGTCGATCACCGATTCCACGGGAACCTGCTCGGCCACCGCATCGAAGTTCAGGATAAGCCGGTGCCGCAGCACCCTGTGGGCCAGCGACCTGACGTCCTCGGGGATGACGTGGTCCCTGCCGTTCAGCAGCGCCACCGCACGGGCTGCCCGGCTGAAGGCGATGCTGGCACGGGGGCTGGCGCCGAACTCGATGAACCCGGCAAGCCTGGCGTCGATGTACTGGGACGCGTTCCGAGTCACGTACACCAGTCCGACGATGTAGTTGATGACGGCCGGATCGATGTAGATGCGGGTGGCCAGTTCCTGGATCTCGGTGACGGCATCCAGGGAGGCGGCTGCGGCGGGCTTCTGTCCAGGGGTGTAGACGCCGGCGTCGATCCTGCGGATGATCTCGGCCTCTTCCGCAGGACTGGGGTAGTCCAGGACGTCCTTGAGCATGAAGCGGTCCATCTGCGCCTCAGGCAACTGGTACGTGCCCTCCTGCTCGATGGGGTTCTGGGTGGCCAGGACCAGGAACGGGGAGGGCAGCCGGTAGTCCTGGCCGCCGATGGACGTCTGGCGTTCCTGCATCGCCTCCAGCATGGCGCTCTGGGTCTTGGCGCTGGAGCGGTTGATCTCATCCAGCAGCACGATGTTGGCGTGGACCGGGCCGAGCTGGGTGTGGAAGCTGCCCTTCGCGGCATCGTAGATCTGGGTTCCCACGATGTCGCTGGGCAGCAGGTCCGGGGTGCACTGGATGCGGCGGAATTCACCGCTGACGGCGTCGGCCAGGGTCTGCGCGGCGGTGGTCTTGGCCAGTCCCGGGACGCTCTCCAGCAGGATGTGGCCGCCGGTCAGCAGGCCCACCAGCAGCGATTCCCGCAGCCGGGACTGCCCCACAACCTTCGCATCGAAACTGCGTGAGATGTTGGCGGCCACTTGCTGCCCCCTGGCCAGCTCCGCAGGCTGGATTCTTGCGGGCACGCTGGTCGAAAGCACTGGTTTCCCCCTGATGACGGTTTTGGGCGCGCGGGTCCGGGCCGGCTGTGTCCCGTCCGCCATCCTATCCAAGCCGGGCAGCCCGGGTCCGGCAATGGGCACCCCTCCCCATGCGGGTCCGGCAGGTCTATCCTTTTGCCATGATTGAGCTCCCAGCCAGTTACAAGGAATATCTCGCCGGCAAGAGCCAGATGGTGATCGACACTGTCAGGCCCGTCCTGATGCAGTCCGCTGCCGATAAACTCCACGGCGTCCGCGTGGTGGACACCCATCACGGCCACCAGGCCCACCTGGACGACACCCTGCCGTTCGGCGTGGTGCTCGAGGACATCGATTAGCCCCTGACAGCTCCCGACAGGGCCAGTGAGTTGCCGGACCCGCGCGCCACGATGGCGTAAAGGGCCAGGACAGGAACCGAATAGAGGATGGAGAATGCGGCCAGTTGGCCGTACGCCACTGCCCCGTGCTGGCCGAAGAAGCTGAAGATCGATACTGCTGCCGGCTGCCTTCCCTCGGAGAGCAGCAGCACGAACGGGACGAAGAAGTTCCCCCAGGCCTGGATGAACACGAAGATGAACACCACGCCCAGGCCCGGGCCCATGAGGGGAAGCACGATTGAACGCAGCCCGGCCAGCCTGGAGGCGCCGTCCACCCAGGCGGCTTCCTCCAGAGCCAGCGGTACGGCGTCCATGAAGTTCCTGGTCATCCAGATCGCCATGGGCAAGCTGGTGGCGGCCAGGAACAGCACCGTGGCCGGCAGGGAATCCAGCAGCCGGAGCTGCACGAACAGGCCGTAGACCGGCACCATGATGGCCGTGATGGGCAGGCAGGTGCCGAACAGGATGCCGTACATGAAGGGCGTCGTGAAGCGTGACCGGTAGCGGGACAGGGGGTAGGCGGCAAGCACGGCCGCCGCCAGCGTCACCAGCCCGGTACCCGCGGACAGCAGGAGGCTGTTCCACAGCGGGCGGAAGAGCAGTTCAGGAGTGAGGACGGCGGCGAAGTTATCCAGTCCGGGCTGTTGGGGGACCTTGACCGCGTGTCCGGCGGAGGGGTCCACTGAACCGAGGACCAGCCAGAGCAGGGGCAGCAGGAAGCAGGCGCCGGTCAGCAGCAGGGCCACGTCCGCCCAGGTGCTGCGGGCACGTACGTTGCGGGCGGTCACGGTCTCTGCTCCCTGAGGAGGCGGAGGTAGGCTGCCCCGAACACGGCGCCGATGAGGATCAGGACCGTAGCGACGGCAGTGCCGTAGCCGATGTCGCCGAATTTGAAGGCTTCCTGGTAGGCCATGACGGGCAGCGTGGTGCTGCCGTTGGCAGGGCCCCCGGCGGTCATGACCCAAATCAGGGTGAAGACGGCGAGTGTCTGCAGCGTGACCAGCATCAGGTTGGTGGCAATGCTGCCCCGGATCACGGGCAGTGTGATGAACGCCAGCCGCTGCCAGGCGCCGGCTCCGTCCATCTGCGCGGCCTCGGTCAGCTCGCCGGGGACCCCGCTGAGTGCGGACCGGTATACCAGCATGGAAAAGGCGGTTCCGCGCCACACGTTGGCCAGGATCACGGCCGCCATGGGAACCGTATAGAGCCAGTCGGTTTCCGGCACCCCCAGCCGGCCCAGGAGTTGGTTGAGTGTCCCGTCGCGGCTGAAGAAGGCGTAGGCCGCGAACGCCGCCACGATTTCCGGCAGGACCCAGGCGGCCACGACGGCGGTCCCAACGGTTGCGGAGACCACGGGCCGTGCACGCCGCATCAGGACCGCAAGGGCGAGGCCCAGTACGTTCTGGCCCAGGATCGCCGAACCGGCGACGAACAGGACGGTCAGGGCCAGCGAAAGCGGAAGGACCGGGTCCTGCAGCAGCCGCTGGTAGTTGTCCAGCCCCACCCATTCGGGGTTCCTGGCATGCCGGCCGGTCAGTCCGGCGTTGGTGAGCGAGGCGTGGAAAGCCCACAGCACGGGGCCGGCGAGGAACACGAGCAGGAGCACGACGGCGGGCAGGACCGGCAGGTAGCGGAGCACTTGCCGTGTGCGGTGGCTGGCGGGCACCGCTACTTCCGGATGGTTTTGTCGCCGCCCACAATGCCGGCCACGGCCGTGTCATAATCCGCCGCCGCCTGCTCCGGCGTCCTGCTGCCGGTGATCACGGCCTCGGTGGCCTCCTGCACGGCAGCGGAGATGCGTGGATAGTCGGACGTCGCGGGCCGGTATTTGGTGACCGCGACCAGGCTGGACACGTCCTTCACGAACGGGTTGGCCGACTGGTAGCCGGGGTCGGCGGCGACGTCGGTGCGGACGGCGATCTGCGAGCTGTCCACCGTGAACGCCAGGGAGTTCTTTGCGTTCAGGGCGGTGGTCAGGAAATTGAACGCGAGGTCGGGCTGCTTGGTTTCCGCGCCAAGGGCCAACGTCCACCCTCCGGACATGCTCACTGCACCGGGCGCGGCCCCGGTCTGGGTTGGGAACGGTGCCACTGCCATGTCCTGCCCGTAGCCCGGCCAGGCATAGCTTCCGCCGTCCTGCCAGAACGACGGCGCGTAGGAGCCTTCCACGGTTGCGCCAAGTTTTGCCTTGGGGAACCATTCGCCGAACACCTTCTTCCAGATGTTCGGGTCCAGCGCCTGGGCCGGGGGCACTGCGAGCTTTTCCCCATAGAGGGTTTCGAGGAAGGTCAGCGAATCCTTGAAGCCGGCCGAGCCAACGACCCACTTTTTCGAATCCTGGTCATAAAGGCCCGCACCGGTGCCGTACAGGAGCTCGTAGAAACCCTGCATCACGCTTCCTTCACCGGTGCCCTTGCCGGCATACATGTTGAAGGGGATCACATCCGGCTGGGAGGCTTTGATCTTCCTGGCGGTGTCCAGGATGTCCTGCCAGCTGGACGGGCGCCACGGCAGGCCGATGCCGGCAGCCTCAAAAACCTTCTTGTTGTACCAGATGGCGCGCGTGTCGGTGCCCAGCGGCACCGCGTACGTGCCGCCGTCGTCCGCTTTGCCTGCTTCCTTGGCGCCCGCGTCAAACGTGTTCCAGTCCCCCCACCCGGACAGGCGGCTGTCGAGGTTCAGGAGGTAGCCGGCGTCCACATCGGAGCGGACCTTGAACGTGTCCTCGTAGAAGACGTCCGGGGCGGTGGAGGGCGACCGCAGCGCCAGGGCCAGCTTGGTGCCGTAGTCGTCGTCATTGGCCTGGATGGGCTGCAGTTCGATCGTGACGCCCTGGTTTGCGGCTTCGAACTCCTTCTTCGCGTTCTGGAACATGGTGTCCAGGGCGGTGAACGAGTCTGTCTTCTGGTATGCCACCTTGATGGTCCTGTTTCCGCCCGCCGGATCGGCAGGCGTGCAGGCTGCGAGGACCATGACCGCGGCGGCCACCACGGATAATGTCTTGGATGCCCGGCGAAACATGTCGCGGTCAGCTTTCCAGCAGGAGCCGTTGGGCGCGGGGCGCGAGCGTATGTTCAAGGACCAGCGAGGCTGCGCCGATGGCGCCGACGTCCTCCCCCACCCCGGTGCCCACAACTTCGATGGGGTGGATCAGGCGGGCGGCGCTGTTGGCGTCCAGCAGCGGCGGGACCAGTTCGAGGTAGCGCTGCGACAGGCAGGTCCAGAACGGGCCGCCGAAGACCACCCGTTCAACATCGAGGGTGTTGGTGACCACCGAGACCGCCCGGGCAACCAGGACGGCGGATTTGTCCAGGATGGCGGCGGCACCTTCGTCCCCTGCGTACGCACGGGCGCACAGCTCGGAAAAGCTCTGCTGGATTTCGGCGGCGCTCCCGGCCTGCGCGCCCTCCAGGATTCCCGCGGCCACCGCTTCCGCCACCAAGACCTGCGGAATGGCGGAGGATTTGACGCAGCCGCGCTGTCCGCAGTCGCAAAGGGGTCCGCCCGGGTCCACGATGATGTGGCCGATTTCGCCGGCGTTGCCGGACGTCCCCCGGACCACTTCATCGTTGAGGACGATCCCGCAGCCGATGCCGGTACCCATGTACATGAACACGAAACTGCCGGCGCCGCTGGG
Source organism: Arthrobacter sp. NQ4 (assembly GCF_029077345.1). Lineage (NCBI taxonomy): Bacteria > Bacillati > Actinomycetota > Actinomycetes > Micrococcales > Micrococcaceae > Arthrobacter > Arthrobacter sp. NQ4. The sequence continues at coordinate 474,975 of NZ_JARETC010000002.1, forward strand.
GCCGCCGGCCCACGTTTCCGCCACGGCGGCGCTGGTCACATCCTTGTCCACCAGCACGGAGTAGCCGGTGGCCTTGGCCAGGGCGTCCCGCAGTTCCACCCGGTCCCACCCGGGAAGAAGCGGCGGGTCCACCACGGTGCCGTGGTCGAGGTCGATGGGGCCGGGAGCGGCCACTCCGAGTCCTGCGATGCGGCCCTGGTCCACGCCGGAATCCTCCACGAGCTGGGCCAGCTCCGCGGCGATGGTGGCAATGACGGCGGCCGGATCGTTTCCGCCGGGGGTCTTGATCCGTGAGTGCCGTACCACTGCTCCGACGAGGTCCAGCACCACGAACGTTGTCACGGCCGGGTCCAGGTGGACCCCCAGGGCGTACATGCCACCGGGGTTGAGGCGGAGGATGGTGCGCGGCTTGCCGGGGCCGCTGCCCTCCTTGCCTGCCTCGACGATCAGGTGCTGGTCCAGCAGCCGGCGGGAAATGTTCGAAATGGTCTGGGGCGACAGGCCGACGATCTGGGCGAGTTCCACCCGGCTGAGTCCCCCGGACGTCCTGCGGATTGCGTCGAGGATGACGGTGAGGTTGAAGTCCCCCATCCTGGGCAAGTTGGTTCCGCGCCTCGGAGAGGATTGGCGGATCTCAGACACTGTGTCCCCTAAACGTCTTCGGCTACCTGGCGGTGGTGATGCTTTGAATCGTACGTCAAGCGTGCGCCCGCGCCCACATGCGCGGGCAGCGGCGCGGCGGATGTTTTGGCCGGTGAGGCCGGGGATTGGCTCAGCGTGAGCTGCGTGTGCTGCGGGTGACCGTGAACTTTGGGTTCCGGCCCTCTACCACCGTGGGTCCTACGTGCCGCTCCAGCGCCGGGAGGTAGGCCAGGTGCCGGTTGTAGACCGTCCACAGCTCGCCGCCGGGCGCCAGGACCCGTCCCGCCGCTTCGATCATTTTCAGCCCCGCACCGGCGTGCACACCGGCACCAACGTGGAACGGCGGGTTCAGGAGTACGGCGTCCACCGAGCCGTCAGGGAAGGTGCTGAGCGCGTCGTCCTGCAGCACCGTGATCCGGTCCGCAAGTCCATTCAGGCGGGCGGTGGCCAGCGCGGACTGCACGGCGGCCGCCGATTGGTCCGTTGCCGTGACGGCGGCCGAAGGGAACTGCCTGGCATACATCGCGGCGAGGATGCCGGTGCCGCAGCCGAGGTCGACGGCGTGCTGCGCCGGCTTCATGGCGGGCAGGAACGTCAGCAGGAAGCGTGTGCCCATGTCCAGCCGGGCGCCGGCAAAAACAGCGCCGTGCGCGGCCACGTCCAGGTCCAGCCCGTCAAGGTGCTCCACCACGGGAAAGCGCGGGGCGGCCGTGGCGGTTTTGGGGCCGGCAGCAAGGAGAACCCGCGATTTTTGCCGTGCGAGCTGGGGCTGCACGGAAACGAAGTACCGTTCAAGGACCGCGTTCATGCCCAGTGACATGTGCTTCACCCGGCCACCCGCCAGCAGGCGGACATCCGGCGCGGCGTGCCCGGCCACGGCGGCAGCGATCTCCTCCAGCTCCGCCAGGGTCTTGGGGAGCTGCAGCAGGACGGTGTCCGCTCCGGCCAGCAGTTCGGGCCCCAGGGGCAGCTGCACGAAACCGGACCCGGCGCTGTCCGCCGGAAGCCCGGCAGCCTCACGCCTGGCCGACAGTTCGGCAGCGTTAAGCCGCAGCGCCCGTTCCCCGGTGACCAGGTCCTGGTGTACGCGCAGCGAGTCCGGGGCAAGCAGTTCGGAGGCGCCGAGCGTCAACGCCCCGTAGCGGTCCCCGATGACGGCCACGGCAGTGCCTGCCCGTCCAAGCTGCACCGCGGTCTCCAGCAGCAGCCTGTCGGTGGCGTCCCACGCCTGCAGGTTGGGCGCCTCAACATCGGGCCGCCGGCGCAGTGCGTCGAAGATGTCCGCCAGGGTGTTTACTGCCACCGGTGTCCTGCCGCCTTCTGTTGCTTTTGCCGGCCCCGGGACCCGGGGCATCACCCCAACGTTACCGTTTCCGCTGCCGCCGCAATGCCCGGCAGCTTCAGGATCGCAGCCACTGCTGCGCGCCCCGCCCGGTTGGCGCCAATGGTGGACGACGACGGGCCGTAACCCACCAGGTGGACGCGCGGCTCGGCTGCCACCTGGGTTCCGTCCATGGCGATCCCGCCGCCCGGCCCCCGCAGGTGAAGCGGCGCCAGGTGTTCCAGTTCGGCCCTGAAGCCGGTGGCCCAGAGGATGACGTCGGCCCTCAGCAGGCTGCCGTCGGCGCGGCGGACACCCCCGGGTTCGATGGAGGTGAACATGGGCTGCCGGTCCAGGGCGCCCCGCTCCCTGGCTGCGCGCAGGGCGGGCGTCCAGATAAGGCCCGTCACCGAGACAACGCTTTGCGGCGGAAGCCCCTGGCGGACCCGCTCCTCCACGAGCGCCACGGCGTCGTGGCCCGCCCTGGCATCAAACCCAGCGTCGCGCCAGACCGGTTCCCTGCGGGTAAACCAACTGGTGGTGGTGATGCGTGATATCTCCTCGAGCAGACCCACGGCGGAGATGCCCCCGCCCACCACGATCACATGCCGGCCGCGGAACTCCTCCGCGGAGACGTAGTCGGCCACGTGCAGCTGCCTGCCGCGGAACGTTGACTGCCCCGGATAAATGGGCCAGAACGGACGGGTCCACGTGCCCGTGGCGTTGATGAGTGCTTTGGCGCTCCAGTCGCCGTCGGACGTTTCGATCCGCAGCCGCCCCGCCGGATCGCCGTCTTCACGCCTGACGGCCCGGACCTTAACGGGGCGGTGGACGTTAAGGCCCACCTCGGCCTCATAGGTCCCGAAATAGCGGGTCAGGAACTCGGAGCTCGGTTCGGCAGGATCCACGTCGGGTTTGGCGATGCCGGGCAGGTCACTGATCCCATTGACGGTGCCCATGCGCAGGCTCTTCCAGCGGTGCCGCCAGGCGCCCCCGGGACCTTCCTCGGCGTCGAGCACGGCAAAGTCCAGCCCCCGGCGCTGCAGGTGGTACGCGGCCGACAGGCCTGCCTGGCCCGCCCCGATGACCACCACATCGGTTGGGTCAGGAATCACTCCCCCATGATAGTCGTGGAGGGCAGCCCGGCCGTAGGGTGGGCGCATGGACACTGACGCAGCATCAGCGGGAACGGGAACCCCTGGGCACGCCGCCCGGCTGGAAAAGGCCCTGGGAGTGGTTTTGGGGACCGGAGAGATACCCCTTCGGTTGCGGGCCTGGGACGGCTCGGAAGCCGGGCCGCCGGACGCGCCGGTGCTGGAGTTCAAGTCCCGCAAGGCACTGCGGCGCATGCTCTGGTCACCGGGGCAGCTGGGACTGAGCCGGGCGTACGTGGCAGGCGACATCGAGGCCCCCGGTGACATCTTCGCAGCCTTTACGGCCTTGAGTTCGGCGGGCAAGTTCGCGGAACCCGGTCCGTTCCGCCCGCTGTCCGCCGGTGAGCTCTGGCTGCTGCTGCGCACCGCAGCCCGGCTTGGCGCCATCGGACCCAACCCTGCTCCGCCGCCCGAAGAGGCGCGCGTCGCGAAGAAGGGCCGGACGCACTCCCGGGGCCGGGATTCGGCCGCCATCTCGCATCATTACGACGTCGGCAACGACTTCTACGCCCTGGTGCTGGGACCGTCCATGGTCTACTCATGCGCCGTGTGGCCGGACGGCCCTGTCACCGGGGGCGCAGCTGCCGGGTCGGGGCCGGAAGCGGAGGCTGGGCCTGATGATGGCCTGAGTGATGGCCTCGACGCCGCGCAGGAGGCCAAGCTGGACCTTGTCTGCCGCAAGCTGGGCCTCCAGCCCGGAATGCGGGTCCTCGACGTGGGATGCGGATGGGGCAGCTTCGCTCTCCACGCTGCAGCCAGGTACGGCGCCACGGTGGTGGGCGTGACGCTGTCAACGGAGCAGGCCACGCTGGCGCGTAAGCGTGCAGCAGACGCCGGCCTCACGGACAGTATCGAAATCCGGGTCCAGGATTACCGCGACGTGCAGGACGGGCCGTACGACGCCATCAGTTCCATCGGCATGTCAGAGCACGTGGGACGGGCCCAGACCCCCGAGTACGCCGCCGCGCTCTTCGGGCTGCTGCGCCCCGGTGGACGGCTGCTGAACCACGCCATCTCCTGGAACGCCGGCCCCACCGCCCCCGATCCCGACTCGTTCATCCCCCGCTACGTCTTCCCCGACGGTGAAATGATCAGCCTCGGCGAGATGGTGTCCGCCCTGGAAACTGCCCGGTTCGAAGTCCTCGACGTGGAGGCGCTGCGGCCCCATTACGCACTGACCCTCCGGGCCTGGGTCAGGCGGCTGGAGCAGAACTGGGCGGAAGCGATACGTCTGGCCGGGGAGGGGCGCGCACGGGTGTGGCGGCTGTACATGGCAGCCAGCGCCATTGGATTCGAAAATGGACTCACCGGAGTCAACCAGGTCCTGGTCCGCCGGCCGGGCGGGGAGGAACCGCCGTTGCGCCGGACTTCCTGGCTGTGACGAAAGCGCTGTGGCGAAGCCGCCCTCCTGCCGGGACGTAACCCGGCAGGAGGGCGGCTTGGTGACCCCGGGGCCAGGCCTCAGTTCGGCTAGGCCACCGGGGAAGGTCCGCCAGGCTGGGTGAAATGCTGGGTCTTTTCGATCTGCACCACTTTAGGATCCGTTTCGTCGGCGGCGTAGTCCGTGGGCCGGGTGAGGTCTTCGCCGGTCCGGACCTTGAGGGCCCGCATCACCAGGGTCAGCAAGGCGGCGACCACCAGGTTCAGTGCGAACGCCGACACCGCGATGTAGACGCTGAAGTCGGTGCCGGGGATCGGAGCCACGGACCCGCCGAAGTGCGCCTTGGTCACCGGGTTGACCACGTTGTAGGCGGAGACGGTTCCGAAGATGATGCCCACCGCCCAGCCGACCAGGAGGGCCCAGCGGTCAAACCACCGGGTGTAGAGGCCGGCCACGACGGCGGGGAAGGTCTGCAGGATCCAGATGCCGCCCAGCAGCTGCATGTTGATGGCTGCCGACTGGTCCATGGCGATCACGAAGACCAGGGCGCCCACCTTCACCACCAGGGAGACAATCTTGGACACCTTTGCCTCGGTCTTTGGATCGACGTCCGGGCGGATGAAGTCGCGGTAGATGTTCCGGGTGAACATGTTTGCGGCAGCAATGGACATGATCGCTGCCGGCACGAGGGCCCCGATGGCGATCGCGGCCAGTGCGATTCCGGCAAACCAGGCCGGGAAGTGGTCAAGGAACAGCTGGGGAACCACCAGCTGCGGATTGACTGATCCGTCCAGGTCGATCGGCTTGGTACCCGCCTTGATGGCCACGAAACCCAGCAGTGCCAGGAAGCCGAGCATCAGCGAGTACAGCGGCAGGATGGCGGCGTTGCGGCGGATGGTGTTGCGGGCCTTCGAGGCCAGCACCGCCGTCACTGAGTGCGGGTACATGAACAGCGCCATGGCCGAGCCGAGTGCCAGGGACCAGTAGGCGGAGTAGTTGGCCGCGCCGGGGACAAAGACCCCTGCCGGCTTGCCCGTGGCCTGGTTCACCGCGCCGAGCTTGGTCTGGGCTGCGCCAAAAATGGTGTCCCAGCCACCGAATTTGATGGGCAGGTAGATGACGGCCACAATGACGGCGAGGTAGATCAGCAGGTCCTTGACGACCGCGATCATCGCCGGGGCGCGCAGGCCCGAGGTGTAGGTGTATGCGGCCAGGACCACGAAGGCGAGGATCAGCGGCAGGTCGGTCAGCAGGACGTTGCCGGAGCTCCCCAGACCAAGCACGGTCAGCACCGCCTTGATGCCCACCAGCTGCAGCGCGATGTAGGGCATGGTGGCCACGATCCCGGTGACGGCGACGGCCAGGGACAGCCAGCGGCTGCCGTAGCGGCCGCCCACGAAGTCCGCCGAGGTGACGTAGCCATGGCGGTGGGAGACGGACCACAACCGGCTCATGATGATGAAGATGATCGGATACAGGACGATCGTGTACGGCACGGCGAAGAAACCGCTCACGGCGCCGGTGGCCCACATTGCCGCCGGCACTGCCACAAAGGTGTAAGCGGTGTAGAGGTCCCCGCCCAACAGGAACCAGGTGATCCAGGTGCCGAAGCCACGCCCGCCCAGGCCCCACTCATCCAGGCTGTGCAGCCCCTCCACTTCCGTGCTGCGGCGCCACTTGGCGGCCAGGAAGCCCATCACGGCCACGATGACGAAGAGCAGCACCACAATGATCAGGGCTGTCCAGTTGATCTCGCGGGTGTTCATGGCCGGTCCCCTCCCAAGCCGGTCCCGGCGGAGGCAGCGCCTGCCTGGGGCGGGCCGCCTGCACGGGCCTCGGCCCGCCGTCGTCGGTCTTCCCTGGTGACCAGCCAGTACGCGCTGCCGGTCAGGATCGCGGAGACCGGCACCCACAGCAGCTGGTACCAGTAGAAGAATGGCATCCCGCCGAGCCGTGGCGCATCAAAAGCGTAGAGCTGCGGCATGAGGGGAAAGAGAATGGCGGCGGCCAGCAGGATGCCGGCGCCTATGTAGGGAGCGGGCCTGGCAGGTCCGCGGATGGCGGTGTCCCGCGTCAGGCGGGATTCTTCGGGAAAGGCTTCGCCGTCCGGGCTGTAGCCGTCTGCGTGGGACATCTGCGACCTCCTCGTCAGCCCGTCCCGCGGCCGCCGCCTTGGATGAAAGCAGTCCGGAGGCGGGACGATGTGCCCTCAATCACAGTTGTACCGCGCTTTGACCTGCGCCGGAAGGGTTAGCGCCCCTATCGGTTGCCGGTGGCAACAAAAAAGGGAACCATCACGTGGTGATGGTTCCCTTTTCCGGCGTATCGGTGGAGCTGAGGGGACTCGAACCCCTGACCCCCTGCATGCCATGCAGGTGCGCTACCAGCTGCGCCACAGCCCCGTACTTTTGCCGCTTCCGGTCGAATTCCCCGGAGCAACCTGACCAGAGTAATGCACTTTTCCGCTGGACGCCAATCGGCCGCCATCTGCCGCCGCCCAGGCCCTTAATGCACCCGCTCGTGGACAAATCACCGGGGAACGCGGGGGTTGCAAAGTCCGGGCGCAGGTGCAATGCGGGCATCCGGAATGTGGGCACAAAAAAGTCCGCCGGAACCAAAGTGGTTCCGGCGGACTTACCGGTGGAGCTGAGGGGACTCGAACCCCTGACCCCCTGCATGCCATGCAGGTGCGCTACCAGCTGCGCCACAGCCCCGGATTGTTGCTGCTCTGTGCTGCTTTCCCCGGGGTCTCCCCCGAAGCAACTCAAATATCTTAGAACAGCAATTCCGAAAATTCCAAATCGGGAATATTCACCGCCGGGCGGAGGCTACTCGCTGTCGGAAACCGCAGCGGCTTTGGCGGAGGAGTCGTCGCCGAGCTGCAGGTCCACCACGGGGCAGTCCTTCCAGAGGCGTTCCAGGGCGTAGAAGACGCGGTCTTCCTCGTGCTGGACATGGATCACGACGTCGGCGTAATCCAGCAGGACCCACCGGCCGCCGGACCTGCCCTCGCGGCGGACCGGGCGAAGGTCCTGCTTGGCGAGTTCTTCCTCGATGCCGTCGACGATGGCGTTGACCTGGCGTTCGCTGGGCGCCGAGGCGATGAGGAAGACATCGGCGAGGGACAGGCGTTCGCTCACATCCATGGCGACGATGTCCTGGGCGATCTTGTCCGCGGCAGCTTTGGCAGCCGTGCGGGCTATGGCGATGGACGATTCTGTTGCAGTCACGGGACTCCTTGTTTGGGTTAAGTGTTGATGCCGGCCGGCGGGTCAGCGGGACATGCCGCTGACGATCAGGATGATGCCGGCGACGAGGGCCAGGATCCCGAACGCGAGGATGCAGAACTGGAGGATCCGGTTCCGGCGGGCCCTGCCCAGGCCCGCCGTGGCGGCGTCCAGGGGATCGAGTCCGTAGGCGGACCGGGCAGGAACCCGGGGAAGGTCCTCGAAGAGGTCCTCCGACTGTTCTGCCGGGCGCGATACGGGTTGAGGGCGGTTGGCGGCTTTGGCGGCTGCCTCGGCACGCGCGATGACCTGGGAGCGGCCGGTCGCGGAGTCCGGGGCGGGTGCCTTGGGCCGGGCAGCAGGCCGCCGTTTTCCAGCGCCGGGGACTTTGGTTCCGGGGACCTTGGTTCCGGGCCGGGTGGTGACCGGGACATGGGAGGTGGCCGGCGGCTTCATGACCGGCCGCTCGACGCCGGGCACCTGCACGAACTCCAGCGGCGTCACCATGGCCAGGTTGCTGGCGGTGGACGGGCCGGGCTTGTCCTTCGGCGCGGAGTCCCTGCCCGGAGCGGCAGGGCTGCCGGTGGCGGCGGGGCTGCCGGCCTGTTCGGCAAGCTTCTGCCGTGCCATGGCCCGGCGGTTCATGACCGCGGCCCGTTCGGCAAGGGCAATCTGTTCCGCCAGGATGTCCGGATCCACGACTTCCGGATCCAGGGAGGCAATGTGCTCCATCTTGGCGATCTGGTTCCTGGCCTGCGCGGCGATGAGGGCGCGCGCTTCCAGGGCCTGTTCCACCGTCATGCCGTCTGGGGCGGTTCCGGGCGCAGTCTTTACATCCTCCGCCTTCTCCCCCGCCGCACCGTCTTCACGTGCGGGCGTGGCCTTGGGTGCCGGAGCAGCGGCGGCCGGAACGATGGGATTGGCGGCAGTCAGCGCCTGCTCTTTGAGTTGCTGCAACCGCAGCTGGCGCCGGGTAGGGGGGCCGCCCGCAGCAAGCTGCCCTTCCTTTTCCTCAAGCTCCTTGATGGTGCGCAGCGCGGCGCGGTCGCGGGCCCGGATCTGGGAGGAGCGCTGCGTAGCCGTCGGGTCCGGAGCTGCCTGCGGGCGCGCTGCAGCGGCGGCTCCCCCGGCAGGACCGGGACGGGCCGCCGGGTCCTTGCCGTCCCGCGAGGGCGCGCTGTCAGCCGGCCGGTTTGCGGCAGGCGGGCGCTGCTCCGTGGCAGGCAGGGCAGCCTGTTGGGCGTCCCTGGCCTTCCGGAGTTCCCGGCGGCTGCGGATTGGGGGCTGTTCCTGACTCATTGAGAACTCATTCAGTACTGGCTGGTTCGCGTGCTTCGGAAGTTGGGTCATCCGCGCCTGCGGGTGCGTCGGAATACAGGCCGTACTTGGCGATGTACTGGACTACCCCGTCCGGGACCAGGTACCAGACCGGGTTGTTCGCAGCCACGCGGGCACGGCAGTCCGTCGACGAGATGGCCATGGCGGGCACTTCGAGCAGGCTGACATCATCACGGCCCATTCCGTCAAGGACATGGCCGGGCCGGGTGACGCCCACGAAGTGCGCGAGTGACCACAGTTCGTCGATGTCCTTCCAGGACAGGATCTGCGCCAGGGCGTCCGCGCCGGTGATGAAGAACAGGTCTGCGTCGGGGCGCTGGGCCCTCAGGTCGCGGAGGGTGTCGATGGTGTAGGTGGGACCCGGGCGGTCAACATCGACACGGCTGACGGTGAAGCGCGGATTGGACGCCGTGGCGATGACGGTCATCAGGTAGCGGTGCTCGGGCTCGCTGACCTGTTTATGGGACTTTTGCCATGGCTGCCCGGTGGGGACGAAGACCACCTCATCGAGGTCGAACTCCGCCGCGACTTCGCTGGCAGCCACAAGGTGGCCGTGGTGGATGGGATCGAAGGTTCCGCCCATCACGCCCAGCCGCAGCCTCCCCCGGGCCCCATTGCGTTGCAGGTTGTGGGAAATCTTAGTGGCCCTGCCCGCGATCGTGCTTGTTGGGGTGCTGGCGGTGCGGATCAGCGTGCTCGTCCGTGGCGGCGTGCCGGTTGCCGAGGTTGTTGTAGGACCAGGCGATGAGCATCAGCACGACCAGGATGGCGAACATGGATACGCCAAAGACCCACGGCTCGGCCCACAGCGGCGCAAGCTCCTCATGGCCTGATTCACCTGCGGCGGCGACGGACGTGGCAATCTGCTGGAGCAGCATTTTCTCCCTTTGTTCAAGGATTTAGAGGCAGCGGAACTTTCCACTGCCTTCCGGGTTCTGGTCTATGTTACCGCGTTGCTACCCGCGGACCTGGCCTTCGCCCTGGACGATCCACTTCGTGGTGGTGAGCTCGGTCAGGCCCATGGGGCCGCGGGCGTGGAGCTTCTGCGTGGAGATGCCCACCTCGGCACCCAGGCCCAGCTCCCCGCCGTCGGTAAACCTGGTGGAGGCGTTGACGATCACGGCAGCGGAGTCAACCTCGGCGATGAACCGCTCGGCGTTGGCGAGGCTGTTGGTGAGGATCGCTTCCGTGTGTCCGGTGGACCAGGTCCGGATGTGCTGGACGGCTTCGTCCAGGCTGTCCACCATGGCCACAGCCAGGTCCAGGTCCATGTATTCGGTTCCCCAGTCCACGTCCGTCGCCGGCTCGGTTTCGATGGCGGGAGGCAGCGCGGCGCTGATGCGCCCGTCCACATGGAGGCGGACACCGGCGCTGCGCAGGGCAGCCGCGACGGCGGGCAAGACGGTTGAGCCCGAATGGACCAGCAGCGTCTCCACGGTATTGCAGACACTGGGCCGCTGCGTCTTGGCGTTGAGCAGGATCTCCACGGCCATGTTCTCGTCGGCGGACTCATCGATGAAGATGTGGACGTTTCCCTCCCCCGTTTCGATGACCGGCACGGCGGAGTTGGTGACCACGGTCTGGATCAGGTCCCGGCCGCCGCGGGGAATCAGGACATCCACCCTGCCCCGGGCCTTCATCAGGACGGCGGCGCCCGCACGGCCGTACTGGTCCACCGTCTGGACTGCGTCAGCGGGCAGGCCCACGGATTCCAGGGCTTCGCGCAGGATCCGGACCAGCACCTGGTTGGTGGCTTCTGCTGCGCTGCCGCCGCGGAGGATGACGGCGTTTCCGCTCTTCAGGGCCAGCCCTGCGATGTCAACGGTGACGTTGGGCCGTGCCTCGTAGATGGCTGCCACCACACCCATGGGCACGTTGACCTGGCGGAGGCGCAGCCCGTTGGGGAGCGTCTGCCCGCGCACCACGTTGCCCACGGGGTCCGGGAGGTTGGCCAGGTTCTCGAGGGCGGCAACGAGCCCGGCTACGCGTGTTTCGGTAAGGGTAAGCCGGTCCAGGAGGGCGGCGGAGGTGCCGTTGGCCTTGCCCCGCTGCACGTCCATCGCGTTGGCGGCAAGAATGGCCGGGACGTTCTCCTGCAGGGCGGCGCCCACGGCGCGGAGGGCCCGGTCTTTCCAGGCCCGGTTGGCGGTGGCCATCCTGCGGGCGGCGTGGCGGGACCGGTCAGTGATGGCGTGGACAGCCGCCTCCACTTCCGCGGCGGATACGTCCGCACCCGAAACGGGCACCTCAGCCGATGCCGGTTCTGCTGCGGGACCCGGCTGCGCCTGCGCAGCGGTGGTTCCGGAATTTTCAGCAGTATGGATCAGGGCTTCAGTCATGATCCAAGTTTAGGCGAGCCGGCAGCTCAGACCAGCACCAGGTCGTCAACATGAACAACTTCACGGTCATAGCCGCTGCCCAGTGCCTCGCCCAGCTCGTGCGTGGAGCGCCCCAGCATCCGCGGCAGCTCCTCCGACGAGTAATTCACCAGCCCGCGCGCAACGACGGTGCCGTCGGCTCCGGCCAGTTCGACGGCGTCGCCCGCTTCAAAGTCGCCGTGGACCGCGGAGATGCCAGCCGGCAGGAGGGACGTGCGGTGGTGCCGCACGGCGCGCACGGCACCGTCGTCCAGCACCAGCCGGCCCTGCACCGAGGCAACGTGTGCCAGCCAAAGGAGGCGTACCGGTTTGCGGGATCCGTTGACCGAGAACCACGTGCCCACGTCCTCGCCGTTCAGGGCTGCGGCAGCATTGGGCGTGGAGGTTACCAGGGCGTGGATCCCCGATCCTGCCGCCATGCTGGCAGCTTCCACTTTGGTCATCATGCCCCCGGTGCCCACGCCGGCCTTGCCCGCTTTGCCGATGGACACGCCCTCGAGGTCGTGCGCGCCGGTGACCAGCGGGATGCGCTTGGCACCCTGGGCGGGCGGACCGTCGTAGAGGGAGTCGACGTCGGACAGCAGCACGAGCGCATCGGCGCGCACCAGGTGCGCCACCAGGGCCGCGAGCCGGTCGTTGTCGCCAAAGCGGATCTCGTGGGTGGCCACGGTGTCGTTTTCGTTGACCACGGGGACCACCCCGAGGTTCAGCAGCCGGTCCATGGCGCGGAGGGCATTGGTGTGCTGGCTGCGCCGCATCAGGTCTTCTGCCGTCAGCAGGACCTGGCTTACGGTGACGCCGTGTGCACCGAAGGCCTGGGTGTACCGGGCCATCAGGAGCCCCTGGCCCACGCTGGCCGCGGCCTGCTGGGTAGCCAGGTCACGGGGACGCTTGGCCAGCCCGAGGGGAGCCAGCCCCGCAGCGATCGCACCGGAGGACACCAGGATGATTTCGGCGCCTGCGTTGCGCTTGGCAGCCAGTGCGTCAGCCAGGGCAGTCAGCGATTCCTCCGAGATGCCGCCCTTGATGCTGGTCAGGGAAGAGGATCCCACCTTGACCACGATCCGGCGGGCACCGGCCAGCGCGCTTCTGTCCGCAGCACGTCCGGCCGGTACTGCGGTCATGCCCCTAGAGGTCATCGTCCGCTTCCAGTCCGCTTTCCTTGACGGGTCGGGCGGCACGGCGGCCACTGACGGACTCGGTCCAGATGCCGGCCTTGCGCTCCGCCTCAAGTTCGGCGCGGGCGGCAGCCTTGGCATCGCGGCGCTCCTGCTGCTCTTCGCGCTTCTGGCTGCGGGTGGGGCGGTCGCCGATATCGGCGAACCGGACGTCGGTGCCGCGCGGCGAGGCCAGCAGCTCAGCCCCCGCCATCATGGTGGGCTCCCAGTCGAAGACGACGCCGTCATCGTCACCGATGACCACCGTATCGCCGGGCTTGGCGCCCTGCTTGAACAGTTCGGTTTCCACACCGAGCCGGGCAAGCCGGTCCGCCAGGTAGCCGATGGCCTCTTCGTTGGTGAAGTCTGTCTGCTTGACCCAGCGCTCGGGCTTTTCGCCCAGGACGCGGAACAGCGGCTCCAGGTTCTTTTCCTCGCGGCGGATCTTGAACCCGGCTTCGTTGACGGCGCGCGGGCGCAGCACCACGGGCTGTACCTTGGGCGGGGCCGCCGCCACCGCGTCGCGGGCGGCCTTGACGATCTCCGCCATGGCGAAACCGAGCTGGCGCAGGCCCTCATGGCTGGTGGCGGACACCTCGAAGACGCGGTAGCCCCGCGACTCGAGTTCCGGGCGCACGAACTCGGCCATGTCCTTGCCGTCGGGCAGGTCCACCTTGTTCAGCGCGACCAGCCGCGGGCGGTGGTTCAGGGGAACCACTTCGCCGTCCTGGCCCGCGTAGCTCATGTCGACGGCGTACTTCTCAAGCTCACCTTCGATGATGGCGAGGTCCGTGAGCGGGTCACGGTCGGACTCCAGGGTGCCGCAATCGAGTACGTGGACCAGGGCCGCGCAGCGCTCAACGTGGCGCAGGAAGTTGTGGCCCAGGCCCCGACCCTCGCTGGCGCCTTCGATGAGGCCGGGAACATCGGCGATGGTGAACCGCACTTCGCCGGCCTGCACCACGCCCAGGTTGGGAACCAGGGTGGTGAACGGGTAGTCGGCGATCTTGGGCCGCGCAGCGGACATGGCCGCGATCAGGCTGGACTTGCCGGCGGACGGGAAGCCCACCAGGGCGATATCGGCAATGGACTTCAGTTCCAGGACGATGTCCCGGGAATCCCCCTCGATGCCAAGCAGCGCGAAGCCCGGGGCACGGCGCTTCTGGGAGGAGAGGGCCGCGTTGCCCAGGCCGCCGATGCCGCCGGCGGCAGCCACAAACTCGGTACCTTCGCCGACGAGGTCCGCCAGGACTTCACCGTCCTTGGTCTTGACCACGGTGCCGTCCGGCACCGGCAGCACGAGGGTCTCGCCGTTCTTTCCGCCGCGCCAGTCGCCCATGCCGGGTCCGCCGTTGCTGGCGTGCCGGTGGGGTGCGTGGTGGTAGTCGAGGAGGGTGGTGGTCTGCTGGTCCACCCGGAGGATGACGTCGCCGCCGTTGCCGCCGTTGCCGCCGTCGGGTCCGCCCAGCGGCTTGAACTTCTCGCGGTGGACGGAGACGCATCCGTGGCCGCCGGTTCCGCCGGATACGTGCAGGACTACCCGGTCTACAAAGCTGGCCACGTGGATCTCCTCAAATGCTGTTTAGATGGGCGCCCGCGGACGCCACATCGATTGTAATGCGGTTAAAAGAACAGTGGAGCGGACCCTCAGGCCCGCTCCACCGCTTCAGAACTGGTTGTTACTCTGCAGCTGCAGCAGCAACGATGTTGACGACGCGACGACCGCGGCGGGTGCCGAACTCAACGGCGCCCGGGGTCAGTGCGAACAGCGTGTCGTCGCCGCCACGGCCAACGCCGGCGCCCGGGTGGAAGTGGGTGCCACGCTGGCGGACGATGATCTCGCCTGCGGAAACTACCTGGCCGCCGAAGCGCTTGACGCCGAGGTACTGAGCGTTGGAATCGCGACCGTTGCGAGTGGAGCTCGCGCCCTTTTTATGTGCCATCTGAAATGCCTGCCTCTAAATTCTGGGGAATCTGTTGAAATACCTGAACAGTAACCGGTGGTTACTTGATGCCGGTGATCTTGACCTTGGTCAGTTCCTGGCGGTGACCCTGGCGCTTCTTGTAGCCGGTCTTGTTCTTGAACTTCTGGATGACAATCTTAGGACCACGCAGGTCCTGGAGGATTTCAGCCGTAACAGTTACCTTGGCCAGGTCAGCGGCGGCGGAGGTGACCTTGTCACCATCAACCAGGAGCAGTGCGGGCAGCTCGATGGTGCTGCCGGCTCCACCGGCGACGCGGTTCAGGGTAACGAAGTCTCCAACGGAAACCTTCTCTTGGCGGCCGCCTGCGCGGACAATCGCGTACACCACTTGGGAACTCACTTCTCTCGACGTTTATTACAAAATTTGCGTGCGGAACCGACTCGGAAAAGCCAGGGTTCTCGCTGTGCCTCAACGCCGTGGGGTCATAACCCAAGTGTTGGCGTAAGCACCGAAGATCCAGAATACGCTAAATCCATCTACGGCCGCAAATGAGGCTGGTTCCGGCGGCCCGGCTGTGGTAGTAACCACACCCCGACAAGCTGCACCGCAACCATGCCCCTCCATAATAGCGGCGGTGCTGCCCGCAGGGGTCAGGCATGCAGCCTCGGCGCGTCGAAGAATTCCACTTCCAGGCGGCAGGACTGCCTGAAGGCGGTCACCATCGCCGCCTGTTCATGGTCGGAGGCCTTCCGCCCTGCCGCGTCCACGATGGCGATGGCCCGCCGGGTGGCTTCGGCGAAGCCCTCGTCGGCGTAGGTCCGGAGCCAGGCTGCGTAGGCGTGGCCGTCAGGCGCTCCCGAGGCGAGGAACTGGGCGTGCAGCTTTTCCCCTACCTCGGCGTAGAGCCAGAAACAGGGCAGAACAGCGGCGGCCAGGACGGCGTAACTTCCCGACGCCGACGCTGCAGTGAGGTGGTCCACGTAGGCCTTGGTGACGGGGCCAAGTCCGCCCTGGGCAGGGCGGGTGCTGAGCCATGAGCGGTGCAGCTCCGACTCCACCTCCAGGCATTGCTGCGAGGAACCGGCCCAGAACAGCTGCTCCGCTTCGGAGGGGGCCAGGGCACTGGCCCGGGCGAGGACGCGGGAGTAGCCGTTCAGGTACAGGGCATCCTGCGCCAGGTAGTAGGCAAAGTCCTTCTCAGCAAGGTCTCCGGAGGCCAGGCCGCGGATGAAGTCCAGGGCGTAGATGTCCGCCACGTCCTGCTGGGCTTCCGTCCACAGCCGGGCAGCGAAAGCGCCTTCCGCGGGGGCCGGCCGCACATGGTGGAAATGGTGCACGGGGCCGTTGCCCTGGCCCACCTCAAGCTGCTCCGAGTTCTCAAGGGCGCCGGCCAGCCATGGCTTGACCGTCAGGAGCGATGCCTCCCAGTCCCCAAGGCGTGCCTGGACGGTGGCCATCGCGGAGGACAGGGAGCAGCCGGTGCCATGGCTGTTGCGGGTGGAAATTCGTTTGCCGTGCACTTCCACCACTTCCTGGGACAGGAGGCCGGCCGTGTTGACCAGCGCGTCCGGGCAGTCTGCACCCGCGAGGTGGCCACCCTTGACCAGCACGGTGGCTCCGGTGGCTTCGGCAAGGCGCCTTCCCTGGTCCAGCGCCGCCGGCCAGGTCCCGGCAGGGTCCCCGCCCACCAGCATGGCAAGCTCCGGGAGGTTGGGAGTGATGAGGTGCGCCAGGGGCAGCAGTTCGCGGAGGGCAGCCTCCGCGGATTCCTTCAGCAGCCGGTCACCACTGGTGGCCACCATCACGGGGTCGAGGACCACGACGGCGGGGCGCACCTTCTCCAGCCAATGCCGGACAGTGCGGATGACGCTCTCGTCGCCCAGCATGCCGATCTTGACCGCGTCGATGGAGATATCGTCGCTGACCGCGTCCAGTTGTTCGGCGAGGAAAGCGGCCGGAGGAACGTGGACAGCCTGCACGCCACGGGTGTTCTGTGCCGTCAGGGCGGTGATGGCAGCCATACCGTATCCGCCGTGGGCGGCAATGCTTTTGAGGTCGGCCTGGATGCCGGCGCCACCGGACGGGTCGGAGCCCGCGATCGAGAGGACCCGCGGGACGTCCCGGCCCGGGGGCAGCGCGGTGGGAACGCCGGAGGCAGCAGGAAGGGGCATGGAAAGGGTCGAAGACAAGAGACATCCCTTCGCCGGTACTAGCCGGACAGGTTCAACGGGTCTGGATCTCAGCCGGCCTTCTGCGCGGCACCCCGTGTCGGTTTCCACCCTAGCCCGTAGGCCGCACCAGGAGGAAAGGATGACAGCCCTCGGGTCAAGGAAACAACAACCTCGCAGCAGCAGGAATCCCCGCCACACGGCCGATTCCCACGGCGCTTCCCGGGTGAATCGTCCGCAGGACGGGGATTCCTTACTGCGTGGCCGTTTGGCCGGTAACTCCTGCGCCTAGAGCTCCGAGGCAGGCACACCCACGCCGAGGATGATGGGTTCCTCGGGCGCCTTGCCCGGTTCCGCCGGTGCCTGCTGGGGCTTCACGGGTTCGGGAGCCTTGGCCGCGTGCGAATGGCCTGCGCCTGCCGCCTGGACGTTTTCGTGATGCTGGACGGCGGTCTCGTTGGCGGCACCCTGGGCACGGCTGGCGGCACGGTGGCGCCGCGGCCTGCGCTGCCGCGACTGCTCCAGCGTGTGGTCGGAGTAGTCCTTTCCGGCTGCAGCTTCCGTTGCGGCGGCGCGGGCTTCCGCTCCCCCGCCGTCGTGCTGCCGTTCCGGCGCCGCAGCCTCCGGCACCTTCACGGCCTCGGCGGTCTTGGCAGGCGCGTTCTCCACAGGGGAAGCCGGCTGCCCAAGGTGGGCGAACGCTTCCGCGAGCCGGTCCAGGGTGAGGGCGGGCAGGGGATGCTGTTCCTCAGCATGCTCCACGAACGGAAGCGGGACTTCCTCGCCTCCGAACGTCAGGACAGCCGCAGGACGTGCCGGGGCATCGGCGTCGTGCTTCTCCTCGACGGGCGCCGGCGCAGGCTCCACGGAAGGCACCTGCCGGGCTGCCGCCACCTCATCGTCATGCAGGTGGGCAGCGTGGGCCGCAGCGGCAATGTTCGCCAGGGCAAGCCTGGTGGCCTCCGCCTTGGCGTGCCGCTCGGCGTCCGACGGGTCCGGCTGGACCGTGTGCACGTGGACGGCAGGTGCCGGGGCCGCTTCGGGCTGCTGCCCGCCGCGTCCGCGCCGCCGCTTGCGTTCAGTACGCACGCCGGGCTGGGTATTGTCGTTCCGCTGCCCTTCCGGACGGGCTTCCGCGTGGGCTTCGGGCCGGTTGTCGGTGCGCTGGACGTGGTGCTCGGCGGCAACGATGTTGGCGCGGCGGTGCTCCACGGGATCGTCGTGGGTCACAACGCCACGGCCGGCGCAGGCCTCGCACTGTTCGCCGAAGACTTCCAGCAGTCCGGTGCCCATGCGCTTGCGGGTCATCTGGACCAGGCCAAGCGAGGTGACCTCGGCCACCTGGTGCTTGGTCCGGTCACGGCCCAGGCACTCCACCAGTCGGCGCAGGACCAGGTCGCGGTTGGATTCGAGCACCATGTCGATGAAGTCGATCACGATGATGCCGCCGATGTCGCGCAGCCTCAGCTGGCGCACCACTTCCTCGGCTGCCTCAAGGTTGTTCTTGGTGACGGTCTCCTCAAGGTTGCCGCCGCTGCCGGTGAACTTGCCCGTGTTGACGTCCACCACGGTCATCGCCTCGGTACGGTCGATCACCAGGGAGCCGCCGGAGGGCAGGAAGACCTTCCGTTCAAGCGCCTTGTGGATCTGCTCGTCGATGCGCCAGGCGGCGAAGATGTCCTGGTCCTTGGTCCACTTCTCAAGGCGGCCCACAAGGTCCGGCGCCACATAGGTGACGTAGGCCTCGATGGTGTCCCAGGCTTCCTCACCGGAAACGATGAGCTTGGAGAAGTCCTCGTTGAAGACGTCGCGGACCACCTTGATGGTCAGATCGGGTTCGCCGTAGAGCAGCTCGGGAGCCAGGATCTTGGTGGACGTGGACTGGCTTTCGATGCCCTCCCACTGGGCGCGAAGCCGGTTGATGTCGTGCGTCAGCTCTTCCTCGGAAGCGCCCTCGGCCGCGGTACGGACAATCACACCGGCGTGCTCCGGCAGGCGGTCCTTGAGGATGCGCTTGAGCCGGTTGCGTTCGACGTCGGGCAGCTTGCGGGAGATGCCGGTCATGGAACCGCCGGGTACGTACACCAGGTAGCGGCCGGGCAGGGAGATCTGGCTGGTGAGGCGGGCACCCTTGTGGCCCACCGGGTCCTTGGTCACCTGGACCAGGACGGTGTCACCGGACTTCAGCGCGTTTTCGATGCGCCGCTGCTTGCCCTCCAGGTTGACGGCCTCCCAGTTGACCTCGCCCGCGTACAGGACGGCGTTGCGGCCGCGCCCGATGTCCACGAATGCGGCTTCCATGGACGGCAGCACGTTCTGGACCTTGCCCAGGTACACGTTGCCGATCAGCGAGTCCTGCTGCGTCTTGGACACGAAGTGTTCGGCCAGGACACCGTCTTCGAGGACGGCGATCTGGATTCTGTCGTCGCGCTGGCGGACGATCATCTGCCGGTCCACGGACTCCCGGCGCGCCAGGAACTCGGCCTCGGTAATGACCGTGCGGCGGCGGCCGGTGTCACGGGATTCGCGGCGGCGCTGCTTCTTGGCCTCCAGGCGGGTGGAGCCCTTAACGCTGGTCACGCGGTTGCTCACGGGTGCTTCACTGACGGCGCGCGGCGCACGGACCCTGGTCACCGTGTTGGGCGGGTCGTCATCCCCGCCGCCCGTGAGTTCAAGGTCCTGGTCCCCGCGGCGGCGGCGGCGCCGGCGGCGGGAGGTTACACCGTCCTCCAGCTGGCCGGCGGTATCCTCGTCAGCCTCGTCCTCGGCGTCAGCCTCAGCGCTGCCGTCCTCGTTGTCCTCTTCCGTCCTGTCGCCGATGCGGCTGCGGCCCCTGCGGCCACGGCTGCGGCGCCGGCGGCGGCTGGAGGAATCGTCGGTGTCTTCGGTCTCTTCCTCTTCAGGCTCCTCCGCGACGGGCGCGGCGGGCCGGACCACGGTGCTGAGGTCCGGTGCCTGGAAGAGCACGGACGTCGGCGACGCCGGTTCCAGGAAGAGGGAGCCAAACGGGCTGGCGGCGGCGCCGCCGTCCTTCGTTCCGGCGGCGTCAGGCGCCTGCTCCTGCCGGGCGGCCTCCGGTGCGGCGGCAGCTGCGGGCGCGGCGGCGGGTTCCTGGGCGGCGGGCTCCTGCGCCTGCTCCACGTTCTGCGCGGCGGCCTGGTCCGCGGCTTCGGGCACCACGGCTTCGGGCCCGGCCGGTTCCGGCGCCACTTCGGCGGCGGCTGCGGAGGCCGCTTCCGGGGCGGAAACCGGCGACGCAGCCTTGCGGGTAGCTACCCGACGGCGGCGGACCGGCTTGGTTTCGGCGTCTGCCGTTGTGTCCGGGGCAGGAACGGCAGCGGCGCTTTCATCAGCTGCACCCGACGCGGTGGCGGGGGTGCCACTGGGGGCAGCGGCGGCCGGTTCCGCTTCGGCGGCGAAAGCGGGCAACGGTTCTGCTGCGTCCGCCTTCTTCCGGGACAGGGTGCGCCGGGCGGGAGCCTTGGCCGCTGTGGTGGCCTCTTCAGTGCCGGCTTCTTCAGCGGCGGGTGCTTCGGCAACTTCCGGTGCCGTGCTCACGGCATCCGTGGGGGCGTCCCCGGCCCTGGAAGCCGCCTTGCGGCGGGTCCGCGGAGCCCTCTTGGGGGCAGCAGCGCCGGCAGCCACTGCTTCGTCGTTAACGGCCAGCTCTTGATCATTGTCCATATGTGGCAACACTCCTGCCCCTGACGTACCGCCACATCCGGCACCCATTGGGGCACATATTGTCAACACCCGCAGGCATTGACAGAAGTCAAGTGGATACTCCCAGGTTCGCACCGTCATTGGGGTGCGGCAGCCCGTGGGAGCCGGTGGATGTTCTGAAAACCCGTTGTTCTGCGTGCCACAACCAGGTGCCGCCCAATGGAGTCGCGGGTGTGCCGGAAGAATCCAAAGCCTGCCCTGCTCATCATTGGCGGTCTTGGGAACAAACCACCGGACCGGAGTCCGAATGTGGATCGGCTTCCAGCCACGTTCATTCTCTCATACCCGCGCTGGATCGCCGCGGAAGCGGGCGTTGCTGTTCCCGTTGCTGTGTGGTGGGTCCAGCCACCGGCGTTACAATCAGGCACAGGAGCACCGGACGAAAAGGACGCAACACCCATGCCCAGCATCTCCCCCGTCAGCGCCCATGAAGAGGAACGCGCCGCCGATCCGCAGACCAGCGCCGCCGGCAGCATCCCGCGCATGGCCCGGAACCGGCCCTTCGGCTGGCTGCTGGTCATCACCGGAATCGTCGGCTGGCTTGCCTCCGGGACCCTGGTCCTGGAAAAACTCGAAGTGCTCAAGGACCCCAACCACACCACCGTGTGCGACGTGAATCCCTGGATCTCCTGCGGCCAGGTCATGCAGACCTGGCAAAGTTCGCTGTTCGGCTTCCCCAACATGTTCATCGGGATCGTGGCCTTCGCCATCACCATCACGGTGGGCATGGCCCTGCTGTCCGGGGCGACCTTCGCCCGCTGGTACTGGCTGGGACTGCAGGTGGGCGTCACGCTCGGCTTCGCGTTCGTCGTTTGGCTGTGGTCCCAGGCTCTGTACGCCATCCACATCCTGTGCCCGTTCTGCATGATCGTCTGGGCGGCCATGATCCCGCTTTTCGTGTGGACAACCATCCGGAACATCACGGCCGGTGTCATTCCCATGCCTGCAGGTGCAGCCCGGGTCCTGGGTGATTCCGGCTGGATCATCACCGCGCTGCTGTACGTGGCCGTCATCGCCACCATCTTCTTCGCGTTCATCCAGGTCTTCGCAGGAACGTCGGGGTTCTAGACCCCTAATCCCCGAGCTCCCCTGCGCCGCATACGTATAACAGATAAGGCCAATGTTCACGAAGAACATTGGCCTTATCTGTTATCTCCCCTGGCTTACTGGAACCAGATCTTGATCTCGCGGTCCGCGGAATCCGTGGAGTCGGAGCCGTGCACCAGGTTCTGCTGTACCTTCAGGCCCCAGTCCCGGCCAAAGTCACCGCGGATGGTGCCCGGGGCCGCCGTCGTGGGATCCGTGGTGCCCGCCAGGGAGCGGAAGCCTTCGATGACGCGGTGGCCTTCGAAGATGGCCGCCACCACGGGGCCGCTGAGCATGAATTCCACCAGGGGCTCGTAGAACGGCTTGCCCACGTGCTCCTCGTAGTGCTGCTCCAGCAGCTCACGGGTGGCGTCGACCTTCTTCAGCTCAACAAGGCTGTAGCCCTTGGCTTCAATCCGGGCCAGGATGGCGCCGGTCAGGTTACGGGCGACGCCGTCGGGCTTGATCAGGACGAGGGTGCGCTCAGTAGTCACAACTGCTCCAATGCGTTGGTGGGGTTTCGGGATAAGTCTACGGGGACGGGCTTACGGGGATTGGGGCTGGGCGGGACCGGTGGCCTGGTCCGGGTGGGCGGCTTCCCATTCCGCCTGTTCGCGTGCGCGCTGCGCGGCTTCCCGGTCCAGCCGGATGCCGGTCCGGATCCCGTACCACCAGGCCACGGCGAAGAGTGCACCCACCAGGAACATGGCCGGCTCGAAAATGCCGGTGAGGATCAGGACGAGCTGCAGGATCCAGCCCAGGCCGATGCCCCAGGGTTTGTTGAGGACTGCACAGGCGAAGATCATGACCACGCTGAGGGCGATGCCCACGCCGAGGATCAGGGCCGGCGGGAACTCCCCACGGCGCAGGCCGAACACCACCAGGGTGGCGAAGAACATGACGAACGCTTCCAGGAGCAGCACCGTGGAAGCAAACATCACCTTGGTGGAACGGCGCTTCTTGGGCATGCCGGGACGCCATTCCCGCTGGGCTTTTGTCAGTCTGGCCATGCTCACGCCTCCGTTTTTCCGAGCAGGATCCGGGCCTCTGCCACCAAGGTGATCGATCCGGTGACCAGGACGGCCCCGGACAGGTCCTCGTTGGCTTCGGCCCGCTCCACGGCCCATTCCAGGGCGTCATCCAGTTTCTCGGCGACGTGGACGTTGTCCTCGCCGAAGCCCAGGTCGATGGCAAGCTCTGCCAGTTCCGCTGCCGGTACGGCGCGCGGTGAGTTGGACTGGGTGAAGCAGTACTCCACGGCCACGTCCCCCAGGGATTCCCTTAGCTCCCGCAGGATTTCTTCTGCGTCCTTTTCCTTGAGCACGCCCACCACGGGCACCAGGCGCGTGAACGTGAACGCTTCCTGCAGGGCTGCAGCAGAGGCCTTGATGCCGTCGGGATTGTGCGCGGCATCCACAATGATGGTGGGTGCCGTGCGTACCACTTCGAGGCGGCCCGGTGACGTCACAGCGGCGAAGCCTTCCTGCAGGACCTCGAAGTCGAGCTCCTTTTCGCCGCCAAAGAACGCTTCCAGTGCGGCCACCGCCACGGCGGCGTTCTGCGCCTGGTGGGCGCCGTGCAGCGGTACCAGGAGGTCAGGGTAGCGGCCGGCGATGCCCTGGATGGTGACCATCTGGCCGCCAACGGCCACAGTCCGGGACTCCACGCCGAACTCCACGCCTTCGAAGCGGAAGGGCACGCCCACTTCCTTGGCCTTTTCCAGCAGCACCTGGGCCGCATCAAGGGGCTGCGCTGCGCTGATGAGGTAGCCGCCGGGCTTGATGATGCCGGCCTTTTCGTAGGCGATGTCCTCGGTGGTGTCGCCCAGCAGGTCGGTGTGGTCCAGCGAAATCGGCGTCACCACCGACACCTGGCCGTCACCGACGTTGGTGGCGTCGGTGATGCCGCCAAGGCCCACCTCGATGATGGCCACGTTGACGGGCTGGTCGGCGAAGATGGCGAAGCCCAGGATGGTGAGGCACTCGAAGTAGGTCAGCCGCGGCTGACCTTCGGCTTCCAGCTCGGAGTCCACGATCTGCAGGTAGGGCCGGATTTCGTCCCAGATCCTGACGAACGTCTCATCGGAGACGGGGTGGCCGTCGATGCTGATCCGTTCGGTGACCTTGGACAGGTGCGGGCTGGTGTAGCGTCCCGTGCTCAGGCCATGGGCGCGGAGCACGGATTCGATCATCCGGGAGGTGGAGGTCTTCCCGTTGGTTCCGGTCACATGGATGATCGGGAAGGCCTTGTTGGGTTCGCCGAGCACGTCCATGGCGCGGAACAGCGGCGCCAGGCGCGGCTCCATCTTGTTTTCCGGCGCCCGGCCCAGCAGTTCGGCGTAGACGCTTTCCACGGAAAATTCGTCGGTCATGTCCTAGGCCTCCATTCTTTCGACCGCGACGGCCGGTTCTGGCACATCGCCCGGCTCAGCGGCCAGCTCCACCGTCAGGGTCTCGCCCTTGACCAGTTCAGCGTTGGCCAGCAGGGCGTCCACCACGTTCTGCGGGGCCGTGACGGTGGTCCGGATCCGGTCGCTGACGTTGAGCCCGGCGTCCTTGCGG
Organism: Arthrobacter sp. NQ4; assembly: GCF_029077345.1. Classification (NCBI taxonomy): domain Bacteria; kingdom Bacillati; phylum Actinomycetota; class Actinomycetes; order Micrococcales; family Micrococcaceae; genus Arthrobacter; species Arthrobacter sp. NQ4. The sequence continues at coordinate 499,037 of NZ_JARETC010000002.1, forward strand.
GCCTGCTGGATGGCGCGGACCATGTCGCGTGCCAGGCCTTCGGCCTCCAGCTCGGGCGTGACTTCCGTGTTCAGGACCACGAACCCGCCTCCGGGCAGCACGGCGACAGCGGCGGAGCCGCCCTCGGACTCTGCCACCACGGTCTCCAGCGTGTATTCCTGGGGCTCCAGCCGCAGGCCCCCGGAGGTAACCACGCCGTCGTCGTCCACTGACCAGTCACCGGACTTCGAACCCTTGATGGCAACCTGGACATTCTTGCCCAGGCGCGGGCCGGCAGCACGGGCGTTCACCACCAGCTTCTGCTGGATGCCGAATTCCTCGGGGGAAGCGGTGGCCGCGTCCAGCAGGCGGACGGACCGGAGGTTGAGTTCATCGGCGACGACGGCGGCAAAGCCTTCCAGCGCATCCGCCCCGGGTGCCACAACGGTGAGTTCCTGCAAGGGCAGGCGGACACGCAGGTTGGCTGCCTTGCGGAGCGAGGACCCGGTGGAGCAGATCTGCTGGACCCGGTCCATTGCCTCCACCAGGGCCGGGTTGGCCGGGAAGAGGTCAGCGTCCGGCCAGTCAGCCAGGTGCACGGAGCGGCCGCCGGTCAGGCCGCGCCAGATCTCCTCGGAAACCAGGGGCAGCAGCGACGCAGCAGCACGGGTGACGGTCTCCAGCGCGGTGAACAGGGCGTCGAAGGCGTCCTGGTCCTCGTCGAAGAACCGCTGCCGGCTGCGGCGCACGTACCAGTTGGTGAGCATGTCCAGGTAGCTGCGCAGGGAGTCGCACGCACCGGAGATGTCATAGGTGTCCAGCTGCACGGTCATGTTCCGAACCAGGTCGCCGGTGTTGGCCAGCAGGTACTGGTCCAGGGTGTCCGCATAGCCGTCGTAGCGCAGCTTCGCATCGTATCCCCCGCCACTGTTTGCCGCGTTGGTGTAGAGCGTGAAGAAGCTGTACACGTTCCACAGCGGCAGGATGACCTGGCGGACGCCGTCGCGGATGCCCTGCTCGGTGACGATCAGGTTGCCGCCGCGCAGGATCGGGCTGGACATCAGGAACCAGCGCATGGCGTCGGAGCCGTCGCGGTCCAGGACCTCGGACACGTCCGGGTAGTTGCGCAGGCTCTTGGACATCTTCTGGCCGTCGGAGCCCAGCACGATGCCGTGGCTGATGACGTTGCGGAACGCCGGCCGGTCGAACAGCGCCGTGGACAGGATGTGCAGCATGTAGAACCAGCCGCGGGTCTGCCCGATGTATTCGACGATGAAGTCAGCCGGGTTGTGGGTGTTGAACCAGGCCTCGTTCTCGAACGGGTAATGCACCTGGCCATACGGCATGGATCCGGAGTCGAACCAGACGTCCAGGACGTCCTCCACGCGGCGCATCACGGACTGGCCTTCTTCGGGCGTGCGGGGGTCGTCCGGGTTGGGCCGGGTCAGCTCGTCGATGAACGGGCGGTGCAGGTCCACCTCGCCGGCCTTGTTCAGCGGCAGCCGGCCGAAGTCCGCCTCGATCTCGGCCAGGGAGCCGTAGACGTCGGTGCGGGGGTACTCGGGGTCCGTTGACTGCCACACCGGGATGGGGCTGCCCCAGAAGCGGTTGCGGCTGATGGACCAGTCGCGGGCGTTTTCCAGCCACTTGCCGAACTGGCCGTCCTTGACGTTGCCGGGGATCCAGTTGATCTCCTGGTTCAGTTCGGACATCCGGTCCTTGAACTTGGTGACCTCCACGTACCAGGAGGACACCGCACGGTAAATCAGCGGGTTGCGGCAGCGCCAGCAGTGCGGGTAGCTGTGCTCGTAGCTGGCCTGGCGGACCAGGCGGCCCTGGGCACGGAGCACCTGGGTGATGGGCTTGTTGGCCTCGAAGACCTGCAGCCCCACGATGTCGTGGAGGTCGCCGTGCTTGAACAGTGGCAGGAACTTTGCACCCTCATCCACGGAGAGCACCACGGGGATGCCTGCCTCCTCGCAGACTTTCTGGTCGTCTTCACCGTAGGCGGGCGCCTGGTGCACAATGCCGGTGCCGTCCGTGGTGGTGACGTAGTCGGCCACCACGAAGCGCCAGGCGTTCTCCATGCCGTACTTCTCGTTGTCCGCGAAGTCGTCCCAGAGGCGCTGGTATTCCAGTCCCTCCAGCTCGGCGCCGGTGTGGGTGGAGACCACTGCGGCTTCCGCGTCCTCGAAGCTGTCGTAGCCAAGGTCCTTGGCATAGCTGCCCAGCAGGTCCGCTGCGAGCATGAAGCTCCCGGTGACCGGGGCGTCTGCGGAGGCCGCCTTGATGCCGTTGGGGCCGGCCGGCAGCACGGCGTAGGTGATGGAAGGCCCGACGGCGAGCGCGGCGTTGGTGGGCAGCGTCCAGGGGGTGGTGGTCCAGGCGAGGGCCTGCACGCCGGCAAGCTCCCTGGAAACCTCCGACTCCCCCGCGAGGATGGGGAACGTGACGGTGACGGTCTGGTCCTGGCGGTTCTTGTAGACGTCGTCGTCCATGCGCAGCTCATGGTTGGACAGCGGCGTTTCGTCCTTCCAGCAGTACGGGAGGACGCGGTAGCCGTTGTAGGTCAGGCCCTTGTCGTGCAGCTGCTTGAACGCCCAGAGGACCGATTCCATGTACTCGACGTTGAGGGTCTTGTAGTCGTTGTCGAAGTCCACCCAGCGCGCCTGCCGGGTGACATAGCTGCGCCATTCGTCGGCGTACTTCATCACGGAGGCGCGGCAGGCGTCATTGAACTTGTCGATGCCCATGGCTTCGATCTGGGTCTTGTCCGTCATGCCCAGCTGCTTCATGGCTTCAAGTTCGGCGGGGAGGCCGTGGGTGTCCCAGCCAAAGCGGCGCTCCACGCGCTTGCCGCGCTGGGTCTGGTAGCGGCCCACCAGGTCCTTGGCGTAGCCGGTGAGGAGGTGGCCGTAGTGCGGCAGGCCGTTGGCGAAGGGCGGGCCGTCGTAGAACACGAATTCGTTGCTGCCGGGCTCGCCGCCGGGGACGTCGGCGCTGCGCTGGTCGATGCTGGCCTGGAAGGTGCCGTCCTGGTCCCAGTACTTCAGGATGCGCTCTTCGATCTCCGGGAACTTCACGGAGGCGGAAACGCCGGCACTGCCGTTGGACGAGGTGCTGGAGGCTGAGGCCTTGGGGTAAAACGTCATGTTCGACATCCTGGGTTGAGCGTGGTGAACCCCGGCGGGGCCGGAGGTTCCGTTCAGGATGCGAGGACGGCTGCCGCGCCGTCCCGAAAAGACTGCACGCCCACCGCGGTACCACCTCACTTACCGGCGCCGCGTGTCTTCCGTGAGGAACACCTGCCGCCCCGGCCTCTCATTACTGCTGTGACGGGCTTACCCGTCCGGTTCTACTGGCACAGCCACCCTGCAGGGGCACACTGCGCGTTCTTCCGGAAGCTCACCGGTGATTGCCGGGTCATAGCCATAAAGAGTCTACTATCGCCGCAGCGTCCTGTGCCATTCAGCGCATCCCTGCCATTCAGCGCAACCCTGCCATTCACAGCGTCCCGTGCCACTCAGAGCATCCAGGGGCCGTTGGGGCTGACGCCACCACCGCGCATTCCCTAGACTCGGCTCATGACAGCTTCCGGGCGCCCTGCCGGGCGGAGGCGCGCGGCCGCCGCATGCCGGTGGCTGTTCATTCCCCTTGCGCTGCCCGTCGCAGCGGTGTCCGTAGTGCGCGCCGTCCCCGTCGAGTGGCCCGTCCTGGGGGTCCAGCTGGTGGCCTTCACGCCCTGGCTCACCGTGCCTGCCGCGGCAGCGCTGGTCCTGGCCTTCCTTGGGCGCAGCCGGTGGCAGCGGGTCCTGGCGGGGTCCCTGCTGGCGTGCCAGGCGTTCTGGCTCTTCCCCGTGGACGTCCGCGGGCCTGCAGCCGAGGCCGCCGGAAGGCCGGTTTCCCTCGTGGCGATGAGCATCAACGCGGAGCTGGGGGATGCGGACGCTGCCGGCATCGTGGACCTGGTCCGTGAACAGCACGTGGATTTGCTGGCGGTGGAGGAGTACACGCCCCAGCTGTCACGGCGGCTCACCGCGGCGGGCCTGGACGGGCTGCTCCCGCACCGGGTTGCCCATCCCAGGGACGGCGCCGGCGGTACCGCCATCTATTCCTCGCTAAGCCTGAAGGACGGCGGGGTGCTTCCGGCCACCCAATTCACCATGCCGGTGGCCAGCTTGGACCTGGCGGACGGCAGTGGGGCCGCCCTTCGGGTGGTGGCTGTGCACACCCTGGCGCCGGTGGGTTACGCCGTTGGCCAGTGGCGCCGGGACCTGGCTACGGTGGCCAGGGCGGACAGCGGGTCCGGTCCCCTGCTGCTGGCCGGGGACTTCAACGCGACCTACGACCACCGGGAATTCCGGGCGCTGCTGGCGGGCCAGGGAGGCGGCCGGACTTTGGTGGACGTGGCCGCCTCCCTGGGCAGCAGGCTGGTGCCCACCTGGCCGATGCGTGGGTACCGCCTGCCCGGGATCACGCTGGACCATCTGGTGACCAGCCGCGACATTACCGCCTCCGGCTATTCAGTCCACCGGATCGAGGGAACCGACCATGCCGCAGTGGTGGCCACCCTGCGCATCCCCGTGCCCTAGGTGTACTGAGTCAGGACGTTGGTTACATCGTGAATAGGTGAGGACCTCTTAGGTTGGTGGTTACCACACACAGCCAACGACTAAGAGGTCCTCATGTCCCACCGTAATGCCCGCCTGACCCGGAATGGTAGGCGCATCCTCGTCGAGCGCGTCCTCGCCGGCCGTCCCGTCGCTCACGTGGCGAAGGAAATGGGCGTCTCGCGGACTTGCGCGCACCGCTGGCTCAGCCGGTACCGTACCCACGGCTGGGACGGCCTCGAGGACCGCAGCTCCCGACCAAGATCCTGCCCCCACGCCACCTCGGCGGAAGTCGTTGCCGGTGTTCTGATCCAGCGCGTGGAGTACCCCGAAGGGCCACTGGACCTGGCATTGCGCTGCGGCACGAGCGCCCGGACGGTCTCCCGGATTTTGGCCAGGGCGGGCATGCCCAGGTTGTGGGATCTGGACCCGGTGACCGGGCAACGGATCCGCGCTTCCCAAGCTACCGACCGCCGCTACGAACGCGACGCCCCAGGGGACATGATCCATATCGATGTCAAGAAACTTGGCCGGATCCCTGACGGCGGCGGTTGGCGGGCCGACCCTTCCCAGAGCGCGGCAAACCACCGCAAGTCGCATCAAAGGATGGGCTTTGACTACGTCCACGTCGCCGTGGACGACTACACCCGCTTCGCCTACGCCGAGGTTCTGCCCGACGAGAAAGGCCCGACCTGCGCCGGGTTCCTCACCCGGGCCGCCGCCGCCATGGCAGCGAACGGCGGCGCGCCCGTCAAACGCGTCATGACCGACAACGCCTTCGCCTACCGGCTCTCCCGCGACTTCCAGGACGCACTCGCTGCCCTGGGCGCTAAACACATCCTGATCAAACCCCGCCACCCCTGGCAGAACGGCAAAGCAGAACGCTTCAACCGCACGCTCCAGGAAGGCTGGGCCTACCGCCAGCCATTCACCTCAAACCAGGCCCGGACAGACGCCCTGCAGCCCTGGCTAAACTTCTACAACAACCACCGGCCCCACGGGAGCCTTGGAGGCAAGCCACCCATCAGCAGGTGCAACCAACCTACTGGCTGAGTACACCTAGGCCTTACGGATGAGTTTGTGCGTAGCCGCCTGGGCCACCGGCCGGATGACGATCTGGTCGAGGTTGACGTGGTGTGGGGCGCTGACGGCGTAGCGGACGACGTCTGCCACATCCTCCGCGGTGAGCGGCTTCTCCACGCCCTGGTAGACCTTTTCTGCGGATTGCGCATCCCCGAGCCGGTTGAGGGCGAACTCCTCGGTCTGCACCAGCCCGGGCGCCACCTCGATGACCCGGACGTTGTGCTCAGCCTCTTCGAGCCGGAGGGCGTTGGTCATGGCGTGCTGCCCGAACTTGGCAGCGTTGTAGCCGCCCCCGCCTTCGTAGGCGTCCAGCCCCGCTGTGGAGGTGAGGTTCAGGACGGTTCCCGCGCCGGTGGCCCGCAGCATCGGAAGGAACGCGCGGGTGAGCTTGAGGGTTCCCAGGACGTTGACGCGATACATCCATTCCCAGTCGGCGGTGTTGGCATCGCCTACCTTGTCAGCACCCCGGGCACCACCGGCGATGTTGATCAGCGTGTCGATGCCGCCCGCTTCGGTGACCTGGGCGAGGAGCCGGGACACGTCGTCGTCCTCTGCAATGTCTGCGGGAATCGCGACGGCGCCTGTCCGGCCTTCCAGCGCCGCGAGCCTGTCAGCCCGGCGTGCCACGGCAAAGACCGTCCACCCGTCGGCGCGCAGCGCACGCACTGTTGCCTCTCCGATTCCGCTGCTCGCGCCGGTCACCAATGCTGCCTTTTTCTGCAAGTCCTCAGTCATGGCACCACCCTAGCGGGATCAGCCGGCGGACTGTCCCCGGAGGTAATCAAGCAGGACGTGCGCATTGTTCGCCCCGGTGTTCCGGGCAGCGTAGAGGAGGGTGATCCGGGGGTGTGCGCGCGCCAGTTCCAGCACGCGGAAGCCGTCGTCGTCCGCCGGTGGGTCGTAGATGCGCTTCACGCCGAAGGTTGCCCGGAACTCTCCCATGGCCCGCATGCTACCCGTGTCCGCGTCCGTGCGGGCGGCACGGGTTGGGTGGGACGCAAGCGGGCATGAAAGAATTGGCAAATGGCTGAAGACACGCAGGGTACAGACACGCCCACCACCGCCCCCATCAATGTTCCGGACAAGCCGGCCCTCGAAGGCCTCGAAGCCGCGCTCACCCAGCGCTGGCTGGCCGAGGGAACCTACAAGTTCAACCCCGACACCACCCGGGAGCAGGTCTACTCGATCGACACTCCCCCGCCCACCGCGTCGGGATCCCTGCACGTGGGGCACATGTTCTCCTTCACCCAGACGGACGTCCAGGCCCGATACATGCGCATGACCGGCAGGAACGTCTTCTACCCCATGGGCTGGGATGACAACGGCCTGCCCACCGAACGCCGCGTCCAGAACTACTACGGTGTCCGCTGCGATCCTGCCATCCCCTACAACGCCGACTACCGGCCGCCCGCCCAGCCGGCCAAGAACCAGCGCGATTTCGACGTCGTGTCCCGGCAGAACTTCATCGAACTGTGCGAGGAACTGGCCGTTGAGGACGAGAAGGTCTTCGAAAACCTGTTCCAGACCCTGGGCCTGTCCGTCGACTGGGACCTGACCTACCGCACCATCGATGACACGTCCCGCGCCGTGTCCCAGCGCGCCTTCCTGGCAAACCTGGCCGCCGGTGACGCCTATATGGCCGAAGCTCCCACGCTGTGGGACGTCACGTTCCGTACCGCCGTGGCCCAGGCCGAGCTTGAGGACCGCGAGGTCCCGGGCGCCTACTACCGCTACCCCTTCTTCACCGAAGACGGCGGGAAGATCTTCATCGAGACCACCCGTCCGGAGCTCCTTGCAGCATGTGCCGCGCTGGTGGCGAATCCCGACGACGAGCGGTACCAGCCGCTGTTCGGCAAGACCGTGAAGTCCCCGCTGTTCGACGTTGAACTCGAGGTCAAGGCCCACCCGCTGGCAAAGGCGGACAAGGGTTCCGGCATCGCCATGGTCTGCACGTTCGGTGACCTGACCGACGTCACGTGGTGGCGCGAACTGCAGCTGCCCACCCGCGCCATCATGGGCCGCGACGGCCGCATCATTGCCGAAACCCCCGAGTGGATCACCAGCGAGGCCGGCAAGGAGGCGTACGCCGCCATCGCCGGGAAGACCGCTTTCTCCGCCAAGGAAGCCGTGGTGGAGCTGCTCAAGGAAGCCGGCCTGCTCGATGGTGAACCCAAGAAGATCACGCACCCGGTGAACTTCTTCGAAAAGGGCGACAAGCCCCTGGAAGTGGTGACGTCCCGCCAGTGGTACATCCGGAACGGCGGCCGCGACGAGGACCGCCGCGAACGCCTCATTGGCCGCGGCAAGGACATCGACTTCCACCCGTCCTTCATGCGCTCCCGCTATGAAAACTGGATCGCCGGCCTGAACGGTGACTGGCTGGTCTCCCGCCAGCGGTTCTTCGGCGTGCCCATTCCCGTCTGGTACCCGCTCGACGCGCAGGGAAACCCGGACTACGACCACCCCGTCCTGCCCTCGGACGAGCAGCTCCCCGTCGACCCCGCCGCGGACGCCGCCCCGGGCTTCAGCGAGGCACAGCGCGACCAGCCCAACGGCTTCACCGGCGACGCCGACGTCCTGGACACCTGGGCCACGTCCTCCCTGACCCCGCAGATCGTGGGTGGCTGGAGCCGGGACGAGGACCTGTTCGCCAAGGTGTACCCGTTCGACCTGCGCCCCCAGGGCCACGACATCATCCGCACGTGGCTGTTCTCCTCGGTGGTCCGCGCGGACGCCCTCCAGGACTGTGCCCCCTGGAAGCACGCGGCCATCTCCGGCTGGATCCTGGACCCGGACCGCAAGAAGATGTCCAAGTCCAAGGGCAACGTGGTGGTGCCCACGGACGTGCTGAACGAGTACGGTTCGGACGCCGTCCGCTACTGGGCTGCCTCTGCACGCCTGGGCGCCGACACCGCCTACGAGATCGCGCAGATGAAGATCGGCCGCCGCCTGGCCATCAAGCTCCTGAATGCCTCCAAGTTCGTCCTGAACCTGGGTGCCACGGAGAACTCGGTACTGTCGGGCGATCTTTCCGTCCTGGCGAACCCCCTGGACCGGGCGCTGCTGGCCCAGCTGGCCGAGGTGGTGGCGCAGTCCACCAAGGCATTCGACAACTACGACTACGCCCGGGCCCTGCAGCTCACGGAGTCGTTCTTCTGGCAGTTCACCGACGACTACGTGGAACTGATCAAGGACCGGGCCTACGGTGCCGCAGGCGAAGCGGAGCAGGCTTCCGTGCTGGCCGCGCTGGCCACCACGCTGGACACCCTGCTGCGGCTCTTCGCGCCGTTCCTGCCCTTCGCCACCGAGGAAGTATGGAGCTGGTGGCGTACCGGGTCGGTGCACCGGGCCCAGTGGCCTGCCGCCCTGGAGATCCCCGGCGGGGACACCACCATGCTTGCGACCGTGGGCGTGGCACTCAGCGGTGTCCGCAAGGCCAAGTCCGAGGCCAAGGTCAAGCAGCGCACCGAAGTGCTGTCGGCCACCATCACTGCCCCGGAGGCGCTGACCGCACAGCTGCAGGCCGGTCTGGGTGATTTGAAGGCTGCGTCCAACGCCCGGGAGATCACCCTGGCCGTGGGCGACGGTGACCTCACGGTCACTGACGTCGCCCTGGCTCCGAGCGACGAGCCCGCCAAGGCCTGACACCGGACCGGATCCGTCTCAGCCCCGGTTTCCGGGCAAAGGGGAAGCCCCATCAGCGTTTTGCCGTTGGTGGGGCTTCGACTTTTTCGGCCATCCGGTGACGTGCTCTGATGGTCTGGCAGGATCCGCTGAACTTCAGGTCTTACTACCCCGTCACTGGTAGCTTGCATTCAACTTTGCCGATGGCTGCGTCGACTTACATATCACTGAATCTTTGGTTCCTGCGTCCACTTCTTTCGAAGTGGTAGGAACCATTGTTCTCCTGCGCCGGACCACGTGCAAGGGCCCCGGGATAACTACATTCAGGTAGTTATCCCGGGGCCCTTGCAGCGCGTCAGTGTCCGGCGTTTCAGTCGAATTCCGGGCTTTCGGTGCGGCTGCGCTTCAGCTCGAAGAAGTGCGGATACGCGGCGATAACCGTGGTGGCATCCCAAATCCTGCCGGCTTCCTCACCACGGGGAATGCGGGTCAGGACCGGCCCGAAGAAGGCTGTTCCATTGAAAGCCACCACCGGGGTTCCAACGTCCTGTCCCACCAGCGAAATGCCTTCCTCATGGCTGGCCCGGAGCTGCTGGTCGTAGGCGTCCGTGGCAGCGGCGTCGGCCAGGGAGGCGGGGAGGCCGCACTCGGCAAGGGCTTTGGTGATGACCACGGCCCGGTCTTTTTCGCCCTGGTTGTGGATCAGCGTTCCCATGGCGTCGTACAGCGGTTTGATGACCTGCGGCCCATGCTCTTCCCGGGCGGCAATGATCACGCGGACCATGCCCCACGCGTTGTCCATGGATTCCCGGTAGCCGGGCTCCAGGTCACGTCCCTCATTCAGGACAGCCAGGCTCATGACGTGCCATTCCGTCTCGATGTCCCGGACGGCTTCCACTTCCCCGATCCAGCGGGAGGTGACCCAGGCGAACGGGCAGAGGGGGTCGAACCAGAAGTCGGCTTTGTTCTTGGAAGGTGAAGTCACGGAGTCCTCTCGGTCAGGCAGACTTACGGCGCTTGGCCACGTGCGGAATCATGGTGGGCTCGGCTCCCCGCAGGACCACGTCCTCGGTGATCACCACGCTGGCCACGTCCTCGCGGCTGGGAAGATCGAACATCACGGGAAGCAGGACCTCCTCCAGGATGGCGCGGAGGCCACGGGCACCGGTGCCCCGCTCCAATGCCTGGTCGGCAATGGCTTCCAGGGCGGTGTCGTCGAACACCAGCTCGACGCCGTCAATCTGGAACATCTTCTGGTACTGCTTCACCAGGGCGTTCTTGGGGGTGGAAAGGATTTGGATCAGGGCATCCCGGTCCAGGTTGGAGACGGTGGTGATCACGGGGAGCCGGCCAATGAATTCAGGGATCAGGCCGAACTTCAGCAGGTCCTCCGGCATGACCTCACCGTAGGAGTCCACCTTCTTGCTTGCCTCGTTGAGCGGAGCGCCAAAACCGATGCCCTTGCGGCCGGAGCGGGAACCGATGATCTCTTCCAGGCCGGCGAAGGCACCGGCGACGATGAACAGCACGTTGGTGGTGTCGATCTGGATGAATTCCTGGTGCGGGTGCTTCCGTCCGCCCTGCGGCGGTACCGAAGCCACGGTCCCTTCGAGGATCTTCAGGAGGGCCTGCTGCACGCCCTCGCCGGACACGTCGCGGGTGATGGAGGGGTTCTCGCTCTTGCGGGAGATCTTGTCGATCTCGTCGATGTAGATGATGCCCTGTTCGGCCTTCTTGACGTCATAGTCAGCGGCCTGGATGAGCTTGAGGAGGATGTTCTCCACGTCCTCACCCACGTATCCGGCCTCGGTCAGGGCGGTGGCGTCCGCCACGGCGAACGGCACGTTCAGCCGCCGGGCGAGGGTCTGGGCCAGGTAGGTCTTGCCGCAGCCGGTGGGTCCGATGAGGAGGATATTCGACTTGGCGATCTCGACGTCGTCGTGATGGCCGCCGTCCCCCAGGTTTCCGGACTTCGGCGCATGGCCCGCCTGGATGCGCTTGTAGTGGTTGTAGACCGCGACGGCGAGGGACCGCTTGGCGGGCTCCTGGCCGATGACGTATTCCTGCAGGAAGTCGAAGATTTCACGCGGCTTGGGCAGTTCGAAGCTGCCGAGATCAGCGACCTCCGCGAGCTCCTCCTCGATGATCTCGTTGCACAACTCGATGCATTCATCGCAGATGTAGACACCGGGGCCGGCAATGAGCTTGCGCACCTGCTTCTGGCTCTTTCCGCAGAAAGAGCACTTCAGCAGATCCGTGCTCTCGCCAATCCGAGCCATATATGAACCCCTTAGTATCCTGCTGCCAGGCAGCCCTGCACCATTGCTGAAATCTTTCCCGGCCGGCACGGCACGGTTTGTGACAACATCCACTCTAGGTCACATTCGGCCCCAAGGGTGGAATGAAAAGGCCGGTGCGGCCAAATGAACTGGACCGCACCGGCTTTCGGTACTGCTACCTCGTGATCGCCTGGGGCTTGATCTTGCGTGAATCAAGAACCTGGTCGATGAGGCCGTATGCCTGGGCCTCGTCGGCGGTGAGGATCTTGTCGCGCTCGATGTCGTTGTTAACCTGCTCCGACGTGCGGCCGGAGTGCTGGGCCAGGGTGTCCTCCAGCCAGGAGCGCATGCGCATGACCTCTGCGGCCTGGATCTCCAGGTCGGAGGCCTGGCCGCCCTGGCCGCCGGACAGTGCCGGCTGGTGGATCAGGACGCGGGCGTTGGGCAGTGCCAGCCGCTTGCCGGGTGTACCCGCCGCCAGCAGGACGGCAGCCGCACTGGCGGCCTGGCCCAGGCAGACAGTCTGGATCTCGGGGCGGATGTACTGCATGGTGTCGTAGATCGCCGTCATGGCGGTGAAGGAGCCGCCGGGCGAGTTGATGTAGAGCGTAATGTCGCGGTCCGGATCCGTGGACTCCAGGACCAGCAGCTGGGCCATGATGTCATCAGCGGAAGCGTCGTCCACCTGCACGCCGAGGAAGATGATGCGGTCCTCGAAGAGCTTGGTGTAGGGGTCCTGGCGCTTGAAGCCGTAGGGGGTGCGTTCCTCGAACTGCGGCAGGACGTAGCGGCTGGACGGAAGATTGCCGGCTGACCACCCGAAGTTGTAGTTCATTGTGTTTGCTCCTGATCGAAAGGGGTTCTGGATGCCGGTTAGTTCTGGGAGGCTGACTCGCCGGAGGAACCGTTGGACGTTCCGCCGCCGCCTGAGACGGAGCCGGCGTGCGCGGCGATCTTGTCGAAGAAACCGTATTCGAGTGCTTCGGTGGCTGTGAACCACTTGTCGCGGTCGTTGTCCTTGAGGATGGTTTCAACGGTCTGGCCGGTCTGCTCGGCGGTGAGTTCCGCCATGACCTTCTTCATGTGCAGGATGAGTTCGGCCTGGATCTTGATATCGGAAGCGGTGCCGCCGATTCCGCCGGACGGCTGGTGCATCAGCACGCGGGCGTTGGGCGTGGCGTACCGCTTGCCCTTGGTGCCGGAGGACAGCAGGAACTGTCCCATGGACGCGGCAAGGCCGGTGGCGACGGTCACGACGTCGTTGGGGATGAACTGCATGGTGTCGTAGATGGCCATGCCTGCCGTGACGGAGCCGCCGGGCGAGTTGATGTAGAGGTAGATGTCCTTTTCCGGGTTCTCGGCCGAGAGCAGGAGCAGCTGCGAGCAGATCGCGTTGGCGTTGTCGTCACGCACCTCCGAGCCCAGCCAGATGATCCGCTCCTTGAGAAGGCGGTTGTAAATGTAGTTGTCCTGGGCTGCAGGATCGACGGTCGCCATCCGGGGGGCCTCTGAGTGCTGTGACATGTTTACTTACCTCTCACTGGTGACGGTGACATCACTGAAAATCACTACTTGGACACTAACCGGTTTCACGGGTGTTTTGTTCGCGCACCGACGGCTGTTCGCTGACGGCGCACGATCAGCGAATCAGCAGCGGGCCGCTTCCGGTCCAACGCGAACGGCCCCCGGATCGAAAGGATCCGGGGGCCGTTGCTGCGGTTCAAAAAGGACTATGCCTTGGCGTCTGCCGTGGTGTCCTCGGCTTCGACAACCTCTGCCTCGGCAGCTTCGGTTGCGTCGGCGTCGGCAGCTTCTGCGGCAGGTGCCTCTTCGCCGGCGGGGCGGACGAAGTCGCTCAGGTCAACAGTCTTGCCCTCGGTGTCGGTCACCGTGGCCTGGCCCAGCACGACGGCCAGTGCCTTGCGGCGGCGGACCTCGGAAACCATCATGGGGACCTGGCCGCTCTGATCGATGATCTGGGCGAACTGGTTGGGGTCCATGCCGTACTGGCTGGCGGTGGTGACGATGTAGTCGATCAGCTCGTTCTGGCTGACATTGACTTCTTCCTTCTCCGCGATGGCGTCGAGGATGATCTCGTTCTGGAAGGCGCGGGCCGTGTTGGCGCGGACCTCTTCGCGGTGCTCTTCGGTGTCGTGCTCGCCGTCACCGTGGCCGTTGCCCTCCTGGAAGTGGGCTTCGAGCTGCTCTTCGACGACGGAGTCCGGAACCGGAACCTCGACGAGTTCCACCAGCTTGTCCAGGACCTTGTCGCGGGCTTCAACACCCTGCTCCACGATCTTGGACTCTGCGGCCTGCTTGGCCAGGTCTTCGCGGAGTTCGGCGAGGGTGTCGAACTCGGAGGCCAGCTGGGCGAAGTCGTCGTTCGCTTCGGGCAGTTCGCGTTCCTTGACGGCCTTGACGACGACCTTGACCTGGGCGGCCTCGCCGGCGTGGTCGCCGCCCACCAGGGTGGTGTCGAAGATGGCGTCCTCGTCGGCGCTGAGGCCGGTCACGGCTTCGTCCATGCCCTCGAGCATGGTGCCGGCGCCAACCTGGTAGGACAGGCCGGCAGCGGAGTCAACCTCTTCGCCGTCGATGGTGGCGGTGATGTCGATGGTGAGGAAGTCACCGTCGGCAGCGGGACGGTCAACGGACTTCAGGGTGCCGAAGCGTCCGCGCAGTTCGTCCAGGGCCTTGTCCACGTCTTCGTCGGAGGATTCCGCAGCCGCAACCTGGACCTCGATGCCGGCGTAGTCCGGGAGTTCGATCTCGGGGCGGACGTCAACCTCGGCGGCGAACTTCAGGCCACCGTCGGTGGCGGAGGGGTCGGGAACCTCGGTGATTTCCACCTCGGGGCGGCTCAGGGGGCGGATGCCGGATTCCTGCACGGCAGCCTGGTACCAGCCGTTGAGGCCGTCGTTGATGGCGGTCTCCAGGACGTAGCCACGGCCAACGCGCTGGTCGATGAGCTTGGCGGGAACCTTGCCCTTGCGGAACCCGGGGACCTGGATCTGCGAGGCAACAGTCTTGTAGGCCGAGTCGATGCTGGGCTTCAGTTCCTCAAAGGGGACCTCAACATTGAGCTTGACCCGCGTGGGGGTGAGGTTCTCGACAGCGCTCTTCACGGTCTAAGTACTCCTGGGTTGTGGGATGGGGGTTTTCTGCAAACGCAATGTGTGTCCAGGCCTGCTGGTCCTGGCCGCAGAGTCGGGGTGACAGGATTTGAACCTGCGACTTCCTGCTCCCAAAGCAGGCGCTCTAGCCAAGCTGAGCTACACCCCGTAAGTGCACAGGCAAGTCTACGGTGATACGCGTCGCGATTGCACATTTGACACGTAGGCCATGGATTAGGTTTAGTTGTATCCGGCTTGAACAGCCAGCCCGGAGTTTCCGCTGAAAATCGGATCTTCCTTCGGGGACGTAGCTTAATGGTAAAGCCTCAGTCTTCCAAACTGATTACGCGGGTTCGATTCCCGTCGTCCCCTCCAGGACAACAAAAAGGCCCCTCGACCGAGGGGCCTTTTTGCGTCTGTTCTTTTACGCCTGCGGCTGCTGGCAGTAAGGGCACCAGTAGAGGTTCCGGCCGGCAAGGTCGGCCATGAGCACGATGGTGCGGCACACCCTGCAGGGCAGCCCGTGCCTTTTATAGACAAAGTGGACGTCGTCGCGGTGCGGGAAATGTGCGCTCCTGGGCGGCACCGGTTCCCCTGCCGCGGCCGCCTTGGCGGCCGTGGTGCCATCGAGCGCCCAGTATTTGGGCGGGGTGGTGATGATCCGCCCATCGGCCACGCCGTCGTTCATGACGGCGACGATGTCGCGCCACAGCCTGCGGGCGTCGTTGTCCGGCAGCGCGGTGCCGGGCAGCAACGGATCGAGGCGGCGGCGGAACAGCACTTCGGCACGGTAGACGTTCCCGACGCCGGCAATCACCTTCTGGTCCATGAGCAGGGCCGCCAGCGGGGTCTTCCGGGTCCGGACATTGGCGGCGAACCGCCCGGCGTCCCCGCGAAGGTTCCGCAACGGATCCGGCCCCAGCCGCGCCAGGACGGCGTCGGCCTCTGCTGCGGTGATGGTCTCGCAGGTGGTGGCCCCGCGAAGGTCCGCCCAGCCGTGGCTGCCGGCGAGCCGGACCCGGACGGCCCCGACGGGCGCCGGCGGACCTGCGTAGGGCGCGCCGCCATCGTCGTCCCCGTCGGAGAACGCCTCCTGCTCCCCTACCCGCCGCGGCGCACCGATGCTTGACGCGCCGGCGAAGGTGCTGTCACCACCGAAGCTCCAGGCCCCGTACAGGCCAAGGTGGACGTGCAGCACCAGCGAGTTGTCGAAGTGCAGGAACAAGTGCTTGCCATGAGCCTCGGCAGCGACCATGGTGTGGCCGTCCAGCAGCGCCGCTCCCCCGCTGAACCTGCCCTGGGGGCTGGACACAGCCAGTGCCTCGCCGAGGAATACGTCGCCGAACTGGCGGGCGAGCCTGCGGACGGAATGGCCCTCGGGCACTACTCGATGACCTCGCCGGTGGCCTCAAAAACAGCGATCTTTTCGATCCTGCGGATGTGGCGTTCATCGTTGCTGAAGGGCTCGGCCAGGAATGCCTCGACCAGCTCGGTGGCTTCCTCCACCGTGTGCTGGCGGCCGCCCAGGGCCACCACGTTGGCGTCATTGTGCTCGCGGGCCAGGGTGGCCGTGGAAAGGTTCCAGGCGAGGGCGGCGCGGATGCCCCTCACCTTGTTGGCGGCAATCTGTTCGCCGTTGCCGGAGCCGCCCAGCACGATGCCCAGGGCATGGACGCCGGCCTCCCGGTCAGCCACCACGGCGAGTGCCGCGTTGATGCAGAACGAGGGGTAGTCGTCCTGGGCGTCGTAGACCTTGGGGCCATGGTCAACCACCTCGTATCCCTTCCCGGTCAGGTGGGACACCAGGTGGGCGCTGAGCTCCATGCCTGCATGGTCGGTGGCGATATGGACCCGCGGGTAGGCAGGGGTAGTGGTCACGTGCTAAGTCCGTTCGGTTGTGGGAGCTGGCGGCCACCGGGTGGGGCCGGAACGACACGGATAAGGATACTAGGGCAGCCCGGGGTCGGGGCTCTGGCCTTCCACAGGTGGCGGCGTTCCGCCCCCGCGGCGGGCCCTGGCGGCCACCCGCGTCAGGACTTCGGCAAGCCGCGCGGCCGACGCCTGGCTGCCGCCGCTGACGGCAAGGCGCTGGCCGTCGGTCTTGCTGACGACGACGGCGGGGCCGCTGCTGACCAGCATGGCTGCGGTTCCGTGGTGGTGCCGGTAGCCCCACCCGCCGTAGTCTGCGGCCCTCACCTCAGCGGCACTGGCGTCGGAAATGGCCCCGGCAGGCACGTCCATGACCGGCACCACCCCGGCCAGCAGGACCTTGAGTCCGCGCCGGTCCGCCTTGATGCGGGCGAACAGGAACGCTGTCCCCACCAGGGCCAGGACCACGAGCAGGATCCCCAGCCAGGGCACCACGACGGCGATGAGGGCCGCCGGGAACAGGGAGGCGATGGCGATCATGACGAAGACGGAACTGCGGGCGTGGACCCAGAGCCTGATGCTGTCCCGGGCAAGGTCGGGGTCAAGTTCCTTGGCGATGGCGACCTGGAGCGCCCTGTCGTCATCCGGCGACCATTGCCGGTCAGCTTTGTAGACCATGGCCATGGTCACCCCGAGCGATACCGCGGCGCCGCTGCCAAGGGCCAGCACCGTCATGTCCACATGCGACTGCCGGGCGTCGGCCAGCCCGGTCTGGCCGATCAGGCCCGCGGCAAGGGCGGAGGTGATGAACAGGCTGAGGAAGAGTCCGGCACCCATCATGATCCGCCGCATCATGACCGGCCGTCCAAGGGGCACGGCCTGGAGCAGGACCAGCCAGCCGGCAAGGACAATTCCGGCGGCGCCAACCCCCACGTAGGCGCCGAAGGGCGCGAAGTTGGCCCCGCCGCCGTCCGTCCAGCGGATGGCGACCGGCTCCGGAAGGTCCGGGCGCAGCAGCGACGCGCAGTAGGCAAAGGCGGCGGCCAGGACGACGGGGAACCCGACGGCGAAGCGCAGTGCCTTGGTGTCCACCGAATCCAGCAGCTTTCCCATGCATTTAACGCTACCCCTGTGGCTGCCCGGCCAAGCGCCCCGCCCGGGCGGAGGCGGCTGTGAGCTGCGCAACTTGCCAAGGACCCCAGGGATGAAAGAATGCATGACAGTGCCGGAACCGGGACCACCGGCCGGCAGCCGAAACTTCTCTGGAGGCCCTCTTTTGCCAGGCATGAACCTGACGCGCGCCGAAGCCCGTGAGCGCGCCGAACTGATCACCGTCGAGTCCTACGATGTCAGCCTGGACCTGACCCGGGGCGGAGAGGTCTTCGGCAGCACCACCACCGTGAAATTCACGGCGGCGCCGGGGTCGGCGAGCTTCATCGATGCCGTCACCCGCACCGTGCACAGCGTGACCCTCAACGGCCGGTCCCTTGATCCGGCCACCGTGGCCGACGGCGTGCGGATCCAGCTGCCGGACCTGGCGGAGCACAACGAGCTGACGGTCGTGGCGGACATGCCCTACATGAACACCGGCGAAGGGCTGCACCGGTTCGTGGACCCGGTGGACAACGAGGTCTACCTGTACACCCAGTTCGAGGTTCCCGATTCCCGCAGGATGTTCACCGTCTTCGAGCAGCCGGACCTGAAGGCAACGTTCGCCTTCACCGTCACTGCGCCGTCCCACTGGGATGTCATTTCCAACTCCCCCACACCTGCTCCCGTGGAGGCCGGCGACGGCGCCCGGTCCGTGTGGACCTTCGCACCAACGCCCCGGCTGTCCTCCTACGTCACCGCCCTGATCGCGGGCCCGTACGAGTCTGTCCGCAGCGAGGTCACCAGCTCTGACGGGCGGGTCATCCCGCTGGGCGTCTTCGCGCGCAAATCCCTGATGCAGTACCTCGATGCGGACAACATCTTCGAGCTCACGCGGCAGGGCTTCGGATTCTTCGAAGCACAGTTCGGCTGCCCCTACCCGTTTGAGAAGTACGACCAACTGTTCGTTCCCGAGTTCAACGCCGGGGCCATGGAGAACGCCGGGGCGGTGACCATCCTGGAAGGCTACGTGTTCCGCAGCAAGGTCACTGGCGCCCAGATCGAGCGGCGCGCCATCACTGTGCTGCACGAACTGGCGCACATGTGGTTCGGGGACCTGGTGACCATGCGGTGGTGGAACGACCTGTGGCTCAACGAGTCCTTCGCCGAGTACATGTCCCACCTGGCGGCGGTGGAGGCCACGTCCTTCACCAGCGCCTGGACCACCTTCGCCTCCGTGGAAAAGTCCTGGGCGTACCGGCAGGACCAGCTGCCCACCACGCACCCGATCTTCGCGGAGATCAACGACCTGCAGGATGTTGAGGTCAACTTCGACGGCATTACCTACGCCAAGGGCGCCTCGGTGCTGCGGCAGCTGGTGGCCTGGGTTGGGCCGGAACAGTTCATGGCGGGTGTCCGTGAGTACTTCGCCAAGCACTCCTGGCACAACACGGAGCTGCAGGACCTGCTGGTGGAGCTGGAGAAGGCCAGCGGCCGCGACCTGGACCGCTGGGGCCGGCAGTGGCTGGAGACCGCGGGAGTGAACACGCTGGCTCCCGAAGTGGAGGTGGATTCCGACGGAAAGCTGCGGTCCTTTGCCATCCTGCAGTCCGCGGTTCCGGAGTGGCCCACCATCCGCCCGCACCGCCTTGCCGTGGGGTTCTACAACCTGGACGACGCCGGCAAGCTCACCCGGGTGCACCGCGAGGAACTCGACGTCGACGGCGAACGCACGGAGGTGCCGGCGCTGGCTGGCCTGGCCAGGCCGGACCTGATCCTCATCAACGACGACGACCTTGCCTATGCCAAGGTGCGGCTGGACCCGGCGTCCCTGGCCACCGCCACCGCGCACCTGAAGGACTTCGCTGCAAGCCTGCCGCGGACCCTCGTCTGGAACTCCGCGTGGGATGCTGCCCGTGACGGTGAGAGTCCGGCACGGAAGTACGTGGAATTGATCCTGGCCAACGTCGCTGCGGAGACGGATTCTTCCGTGATCCTGGTCCAGCTGCGGCAGCTGGCCACCACCCTGAACTTCTACGTGGCCGAGGAACACCGCGAAGCCACCACCGTTACGGCCGTGGACCGGTTGTGGGATCTGGCTTCGACTGTTCCCGGCGGCTCCGACGGCCAGCTGCAGTTCATCAAGTCCTTCGCGCTGCTGGCCCGCAGCGCGTCCCAGCTGGACCGGGTGTCCGGCCTCCTGGATGGGTCCGTGGTCCTGGAAGGCCTGAGCGTTGACCAGGACCTCCGTTGGGAACTGGTGGCCTCGCTGGTTTCCGGCGGCCGGATGGGGCAGGACGGCATCGACGCCGAACTGGAGCGGGACAACACCTCCAGCGGCCAGAACGCGGCCGCCCTGGCCAAGGCTGCCATCCCCACCCCGGAGGCGAAGGCCGCGGCCTGGGAATCCATTGTGGTCAAGGGAGAACTGTCCAACGCGCTGCAGGGATCGGCGGTGACCGGCTTCATGCGGGTGCTGGACCGTTCGCTGCTGGAGCCGTTCTCGGAGCTGTACTTCGCGGCTGTGCCGGGCATCGTGGCAACCCGCACGCACGCACTCGCCCAGCAGATCGTCGTCGGCCTCTACCCGGCGCTGCTGACCACGCAGGCCACCATCGACCGGACGGACGCCTTCCTGGCGTCGCTGCCGGCGGAAAGCGCTGCGCTGCGGCGGATGATGCTGGAGAACCGCGACGGCGTGGCCCGCGCCCTGCGTGCCCGAGCCGCCGATGTCCTGCAGGAGGGCAGCCCGGCGTGAGCCTCAACGAACACCGGTACTCGCTGACCGTCCAGTGGACAGGCAACCGGGGCGGCGGCACGTCGTCCTACCGGAGCTACACCCGGGACCATGACGTGCTGGTTCCGGGCCTGCCGGTCCTCAAGGGCTCGGCAGATCCCACCTTCCATGGAGACCGGGAACGGTACAACCCGGAGCAGCTTCTCCTGGCTGCGCTGGCCCAGTGCCACATGCTGTCCTACCTGCACGTAGCGGTGAAGCACGGCGTGCTGGTCACGGATTACCGGGATGAGGCCACCGGACTGATGCGGCTCAACCGGGACGGCAGCGGCCAGTTCGAGCGGGTCACCCTGCACCCGCACGTGACGGTGGCCGACGCCGCGCAGGCGGAACTGGCCGCCTCGCTGCACCATGAGGCCAACCAGGTCTGTTTCATTGCCCGGAGCGTGAACTTCCCGGTGGAGCACCAACCGGTGACGGTGGCCGCCTAGGCTTCCCTGCCCTGGAGCAGTTTGGCGAGCCGATGCTCCGTGGCGGGTTGCAGGCCGGCCTTCCGGGACCGGTCCAGCCCGCGGACGCGTTCATCTCCCAGGGTGTCGGCCAGGGTTTCCTGCCAGGGCCGCAGCACCATTCCCGCAGCCTTGGCTGCCTGGTTGCTGCGGGCCATGAAGCCCTCGTGATGGGGCGGGAGCCAGAGCGGAAGGGAATCGGGCCCTGACCAGTAGTTAACGCCCTGCGCCACCAGCCATTCTTCACCGGCGGTGACGGTGGCGGGCGTGCCGGCGGTGGAGAGTTCGCCGCAGGCGCTGGTGAGCTCTGCGAAGGCCACTTGGTCTCCGTTGGCGTTCAGCGGGCCGGTGGTTCCCTGTTCGGCTGCACGCAGGATCCACGCCGCCAGGTCCCGGACGTCGATGACCTGGGTGGGCTGGTGCCCGATGTCCGGGACCAGCACCGGCCCCTGTTTGCGGTCAAAGCGGGCCGGCCAGTAGCCGTAGCGGTCGGTGGGGTCGCCAGGGCCGCTGACCAGGCCGGCGCGGCAGATGTGGGCCCTGCCGCGTGTGGCGTCCAGGGTGGCCTGCTCGATGGCCACTTTGGACTCGCCGTAGTTCCCGGGGGTGGAAGGAGTTCCGGGGGCAAGCGCCGGCAGGAGCGCGGCGTCCTCTGCCGCTCCGGGGACGGAATGGTCCGCATAGGCTGAGCAGCTGGAAACGAAGGTCCAGTGGCCGGCCTTCGGAGCGAGGGCGGCAAGGGCGTCCCGGGCAGGTGCAGGGTCCCGGGCAACCTCGATCACGGCGTCCCACGTGCCGGCTGCGCCGGAGTACGCTGCCGGGCCCGCCGATCGGTCCGCCCTGGCCCACTCGGCGCCGGGCGGCGGCTCACCGGACACTCCCCGGGCCAGGCACGCGACGTGGTGCCCCGCGGCCACCGCCTGCCTGGCGATTTCCCGGGAGAGGAAGGCTGTTCCGCCGAGGATGAGGATGCGCATTGCTCCACGCTACGGCGCTAGGGTTGAAAGAGAACAGCGCAATATCCCAAGGAGCTATTTCCACCCATGGTCAGCATGTTGTCCATCCTTCCCCCAGCCACCAGCCAGCCGAGTGGCGTGAGCCTCCCAGGCATCGTGATCAGCCTCGGCGTCGGCGTTGCCGTCTGGCTCGTGGCCACGTTCATCATTTCCCGCATCACCAAGCGGGTGGCGTCGGGGAGCAATTTCTTCAAGAAGCCCACGTTCAGGTGGGCTGCTCCGGCCTTTAGGGCCCTTGACCACGAACGCCGGGTCCAGCGTGCCGAAACCATCGGTTCACTGCTCAACAGCGTGGTGGGCGTGCTGGTGGTCATCATCACCGGCATGTACGTGCTGCAGAACCTGGACATCAACATCGCCCCGCTGCTGACCAGCGTGGGTATCCTCGGTGTGGCCATCGGCTTCGGCGCCCAGCAGCTGATTCGCGACTTCCTGGCCGGGATCTTCATTACCATTGAAGACCAGTACGGGATCGGTGATGTGATCGAAACCAGCGAAGTGGTGGGCGTTGTGGAGTCCATGGGACTGCGGATCACCCGCGTCCGCTCGGACGACGGCGCCATCTGGTACCTGCGCAACGGCGAGATCCTGCGCGTGGGCAACCGGTCGCAGGGACGGTACGTTCCACTGCATGAGTCCGACGACGGCACCACCGACCAGGGCTCGGCGCACGTTGAGACCAAGAAGACTGACCAGAAAGCCGGGGACTAGCATGTCGCTTCCCATTGAGCCGCGCCCCGGGCAGCGGCCCCAGTTGATGCAGAATGATCCCTTCAGCAAGCCGGATTACACCGACAGCTTCTACGACGCCGTGGGCGGCCACGAGACCTTCGTGAAGCTCATTGACGTCTTTTACGACGGAGTGGCCACCGATCCCCTGCTGCGGCCGATGTATCCGGAAGAGGACCTGGCGCCCGCGAAGCGCCGCTTCCTGATGTTCCTTGAGCAGTACTGGGGCGGGCCCACAACGTATGGCGAGGAGCGCGGCCACCCGCGCCTGCGCATGCGCCACATGCCCTTCAAGGTCACGCCGGAGGCAAAGGACCGGTGGCTGTTCCACATGCGCACCGCCGTGGACGCCCTGGAGTTGCCGCCGCTGTACGAGGGAACACTGTGGGACTACATGGAGCGGGCCGCGCTGTCCATGGTGAACAGCCCCTCCGGTTCCTGAGTCTCTTATCCGGCCGGCGCCCTGCGGTCTGGCCTAGAGCAGGCCGCTGCCGGTGCGCGCCAGGACGTGGCCGCGGGGTCCGGTAAGCCGGAACCAGCGGCCGGCCCGGTAGAGCTTCTGGTCGCCGTCGCCCAGGAACCCCAGCGCGAAGGCGGCGAAGGCAGCGCCGGCGGGCAGGCCGGCGTCGTCCAGTTCCCGCCCCCATACCGCGGCCCGTGCGTTGTTCACGATGAGTGCGCCCGGTTTGTCCGGCACAATGCCGGCCACCTCGGCGATGCCCGCCTCGGCTGCCGCCCGCAGGCGGGAATCGCTGACGGACCCCAACAGTTCCCATCCGCCCCGGGGGGCGCCTACCCCGGTCCAGGACTCGGTGACGGTGGTGGGTGGAACCGGCAATTCGACGTCGCCCTCCCCTGCCCGTGCCAGCCTGTCCAGGACGGATGACAATGCAACGGTGACATCCGTTCCGGACGGTTCCGCCAGTGCCATGGTGCGCAGGCCCAGGATCGTCGGGGTGGATTCGCCCAGGAGCCTTGGCCGCAGGACGCACACGTAGGCGGCCAGGACGGAGCCGGCGGCCTGCAGGCGGATGGCACCGTCATCAATGGCTTTGGCCCGGGTGGCGAAGGTCTTCAGGTCGGCGAGATCCCGCGGGTCTGCGAAACGGAAGGACGAGGTGAGAAGTTCAGACACATCTAGAACACTACCGGCTGCACTCCGGTTGAGTGGTTTGCGGGCCGCCGTCTAGAGTCGGACCATGACTGAAGCCGAAGCCGGACTGCTGGCGCCGCCCACTGGCGACCCCACCTCATCGCTGATCGAACTGCTGGACCTTGGTGAGCTTGAGGGCGCCCGCACGGATGAGGATATTTTCCTGGGCCCCTCCCAGCAGCAGCCGCACCACAGGGTATTCGGCGGGCAGGTGCTGGCGCAGTCGCTGGTGGCATCGATCCGGACAGTTGACCCCGAACGGTTCGTCCACTCCATGCACGGCTATTTCCTGCGGCCCGGCGACGCCAACAAACCCATCACCTTCGGGGTGCAGCGGCTGCGCGACGGCCGGTCTTTTTCGGCCAGGCGGGTCCACGCCTACCAGGACGGCGTGCCCATCCTGTCCATGATCGCCTCGTTCCAGGGAGAGGACGAAGGGGTCGAGCACTCGTCTGTTATGCCGGAAGGAATCCCGGACCCCGACTCTTTGCCCAGCACGGCGGACCTGCTGGGCAAGTTCGATCATCCGGTGGCACGGCACTGGGCGTATGAGCGGCCCTTCGACATCAGGCACGTCAACCCGGCGCTGTACGTTTCAGCGGCCGGCCCGCGGGAAGCCCGCAACGCTGTCTGGATGAAGACCTTCGGGCCGATGCCGGACGACTCCAACCTGCACCGGGCCGCCCTGGCCTATGCCAGCGACTACACGCTGCTTGAATCCATCCTTCGGCGGCACGGACTGAGTTGGATCACGCCTGGAATGAATGTTGCCAGCCTGGACCACGCGATGTGGTGGCACCGGCCCGCACGGGTTGATGAGTGGCTGCTCTACGTCCAGGAATCCCCCAGCGCCCACGGCGCGCGCGGCCTGGCAACCGGCAAGATCTTCAACCGCGGGGGCCAGCATGTCGCCACCGTTGCGCAGGAGGGGATGGTGCGCATTCCCACCGACCCCGCGGGCGCCTGACGTCGAAGGCACCGCATCCGTGCAGGCACGCTGACCCCGCAGGCACGCAGAAGGCCGGCACCCCGAAAATTGTCGGGGTGCCGGCCTTCTTTTGTGCTGTCAGGCTTTTGGCCCGGTTCCGCGCTGTTAGTCGCGGGTCAGGCGCCGGTGGGTGACGCGGTGCGGCTTGGCAGCGTCCGGGCCCAGACGCTCCACCTTGTTCTCCTCGTAGGATTCGAAGTTACCCTCGAACCAGTACCACTTGGAGGGGTTCTCGTCGTCACCTTCGTAGGCCAGGATGTGCGTGGCCACCCGGTCAAGGAACCACCGGTCGTGCGAGACCACCACGGCGCAGCCGGGGAACTCGAGCAGCGCGTTCTCCAGGCTGCTGAGGGTTTCGACGTCGAGGTCGTTGGTGGGTTCGTCGAGGAGCAGCAGGTTCCCGCCCTGCTTGAGGGTCAGGGCCAGGTTCAGGCGGTTGCGCTCACCGCCGGAGAGCACGCCTGCCTTCTTCTGCTGGTCCGGACCCTTGAACCCGAAGGCTGCCACGTAGGCACGGGACGGCATCTCGACGTTGCCCACCTGGATGAAGTCGAGTCCGTCGGAGACGACCTCCCACAGGGTCTTGTTGGGGTCGATGCCGCCGCGGCTCTGGTCGGCGTAGGAGATCTTGACCGAGTCACCGATCTTCAGCTCGCCGCCGTCGAGCGGTTCCAGGCCCACGATGGTCTTGAAGAGCGTGGACTTGCCCACACCGTTGGGACCGATGACACCCACGATGCCGTTGCGCGGCAGGCTGAATGAGAGCCCGTCGATCAGGACACGGTCGTCGAAGCCCTTTTGGAGGTTCTTGGCCTCCAGGACCAGGCCACCCAGGCGCGGTCCCGGCGGGATCTGGATTTCCTCGAAGTCGAGCTTGCGGGTGCGGTCCGCTTCTGCGGCCATTTCCTCGTACCGGGCCAGGCGGGCCTTTGATTTGGTCTGGCGGCCCTTGGCGTTGGAGCGGACCCACTCGAGTTCCTCGGCGAGGCGCTTGGCCTGCTTGGCATCCTTCTTGCCCTGGATCTCGAGGCGGGCGCGCTTCTTCTCCAGGTAGGTGGAGTAGTTGCCTTCGTACGGGTACAGGTGGCCGCGGTCCACTTCGGCAATCCATTCCGCCACGTGGTCCAGGAAGTAACGGTCGTGGGTGACGGCGAGGACGGCGCCGGGGTAGCTGGAAAGGTGCTGCTCGAGCCACAGGACACTTTCCGCGTCCAGGTGGTTGGTGGGCTCGTCGAGGAGCAGCAGGTCCGGCTTCTGCAGGAGGAGCTTGCACAGGGCTACGCGGCGGCGCTCACCACCGGAGAGGTTGGTGACGTCGGCATCGGCCGGCGGGCAGCGGAGGGCGTCCATGGCCTGCTCCAGCTGGGAGTCGAGGTCCCAGGCGTCGGCGGCATCGATGGCTTCCTGCAGCTTGCCCATTTCTTCGAGGAGGGTGTCGTAGTCAGCATCGGGGCTGGCCATTTCCTCGGAGATCTCGTTGAAGCGCTGGATCTTGCCGTAGATCTCGCCCACGCCTTCCTGGACGTTGCCCAAGACTGTCTTTTCCTCGTTGAGGGGCGGTTCCTGGAGAAGGATGCCCACGCTGTAGCCGGGGCTGAGCCTGGCTTCACCGTTGGAGGGCGTGTCCAGCCCTGCCATGATCTTGAGGATGGTGGACTTACCGGCACCGTTCGGGCCCACAACACCAATCTTGGCGCCCGGGAAGAAGGACATGCTTACGTCATCAAGAATGAGTTTTTCGCCAACGGCCTTACGGGCCTTGGTCATTGTGTAGATAAATTCCGCCATGGTCTCAAATCTAGTGGGTTGGCGGGCAGATCTCACATTTACAGCCGGAAAGTCAGCAGGATCAGGAACCCACGAAGCACTTGCCGCTGGCCAGGACCGGAAGGACGGTGACGGTCACTGCACCCTCGCGCACCTGTCCAATGACGCAGTCCTTGCCCTGCAGCACGGCAGCCTCGATGGCGTCCGCCTCCAGGCCGGTGGGCGTCCGGCTCTGCGAGACCTGGAGCACTGCCGGCGCGATGCCGGCTCCCGTCAGGGCGTCGCTGACCTGGGCCGTGGCCGGCTTGGGTGTTCCTGCTGCCAGTTTGGCCAGGGTGTCGGTTACGGTCCGCTTTACGGTTTCGGTGGCCGCGGCGGCCGAGGTGCTGGCACCGGCTGACGTGTTGGCCAACGTTTCCCCGTCGGCGGCGCTGCCTGGGGCCGCTGGATTGGCACCCTGGGCTGCAGCTTCCTGCGCCGCCGGCGCCGTTGCCGCCGCCGTTGCCGTTGCCGTTGCCGGTGCCTTCAGCGATCCGTCACCGCTGCCCTCGACCCGCGGATTGTCCGCTGCGGGACCGGCGGCACACCCCGACACGAGAGCGGCCAGGACAGCACATGACAGCGCTGCACCGGCCCGGTTTATCTGCCGGCGGTAAGGGGTGGGACGCATGGTGTCATTGTGCCATGCGCCGGACGCCAGGCCGGTATGGCCGGCTGCAAGTGGCCACCCGCGCGCTGGTGCGGACGCGTGGTGGCGGGGGTGGGATGGAGGCGGGCGGACGGCCGGCGGCGGGGGGTGCCACCGGTCCGTCCGCCCGGGACTGAACGGGGAACGTTGACAGCTGATGCGTGTTTCCTAGACTTCGGCGAGTTCCCCGGTTTCCAGGTCAAGGGCAGCGAGTCCGCCGTCGTTGTCCTCAATGACGACCGCTGCATGGCCAAGCTCCCCGGGATGGTCGTCCTCACGGTCCTCCGGTTCGTCAAGGGCCGGGTCCATGGCAGGGGCATCCTCCGGGGGCTGCGGCTGCTCCACGAGGGAAAGCGCAGGCCTTGAAGCGGTCCGGATGAAGTTTGCCGAGCCGAAGGTAAGGTCATGCCCCACGGCCTCGGCATCGATGATGGTGGAGTGGTAGACCCGGCCTTCCTTTTCCCAGGTGCGGATCTTCAGCTTGCCCACGACGATGACCGGCTGGCCTTTCCGGATGCTGCAGCCCAGGGTCCCGGCGAGGTTGCGGTAGCCCTGCACGGTGAACCAGTTGGTGTGCCCGTCGCCCCACGTTTTGGATTCCCGGTCAAAGCGGCGCGTGGTGGAACCGAGCCGGAAGGAGGCTGTTGCCACTCCTCCCGGCGTGGTGGAACTCGTGATCTCAGTGGCAACGAAGCCCCGGATG
The DNA here is from genome assembly GCF_029077345.1 of Arthrobacter sp. NQ4. Lineage (NCBI taxonomy): Bacteria > Bacillati > Actinomycetota > Actinomycetes > Micrococcales > Micrococcaceae > Arthrobacter > Arthrobacter sp. NQ4. Next base: position 526,973 of record NZ_JARETC010000002.1, read on the forward strand.
GTAATCGTTTCGCTCATGTCTACGTCCTGTCTGGATGGTGGCGCCTGTAGCAGGCATGACCAGCATCGCCCCGGATGCCCGCGGGCAGGAGGCACGGGTTCCCGTATGTGGACAACAGGGCCCGCCACGCCACATGGGGAGGAACAGTGCAGGCCGGATGACGCCGCCGCCATGCCGGGCAATGTAAACTTTTTGAGGCGCCCGGCCTGCAGGCCGGTAGCTGATGCCTCAGTAGCTCAGGGGATAGAGCAGCGGCCTTCTAATCCGCCGGTCGGGGGTTCGATTCCCTCCTGGGGCACCTTGGTGGCTGATGCCCCGGTCTTCGGACCGGGGCGTTGTGCACCCGCCGCTATGCCTGCAGCCGGTGCGGCGCGTCCACAAGGGACCGGATCACGCTGCCGGCAGCCCCCAGCAGGGCACCAAACTCCCCCACCGCGGACACCGTTACCTGCTCCGACGCATACTTTCCGGGCGCATATTTCTGCAGGCTGTCCAGCAACGGGGCACGCAGCCAGGGCTCAAGGACTGCGAAATGGCCGCCCAGTACTACCGAATCGATATCCACCACCCGGGCCGTTGAAGCAAGCGCTATGCCCAGGCAGCGGCCCGCACGTTCGACGGCGGATACCGCCTTGGGTGCCCCGCCCTCGAGTGCCTGCAGGAGCGCTGACATCGCGGCAGACCGTGAACTCCCGTCCGGGGCCAGGCCGGCAGCAATGAAGATGGCGTCCTGGCCGGCCACCGTCTCCAGGCAGCCGGTCCCCCCGCAGGAACAATGGCCGCCGTCCGGATCCACCACGATGTGTCCCACTTCGCCGGCATGGCCTCCGGGGCCGGTGAACAGCTCGGAACCGATGACAATCCCGCCGCCCACGCCCACCTCACCGGAGACGAAAAGGAAGTTCGCTGCGCGGTCCGGCCGGTGCCGCAGTTCGGCCAGGGCTGCGGCATTGGCCTCGTTGAACAGTGCAACCCCCAGCGCTGTTTCGGGCAGCAGGGCGTAAAGGTCGAGGTCAACATTGACCCAGCCCAGGTTGGGAGCGGTCAGCACGCGCGCCCTGGCCGGGTCCACCAGTCCGGGTACCGCCAGCCCGCCGCCCACGACGTCGACGCCCTGTTCACCGGCAGCACCCCGCACCCTGGCCGCCAGGCCTGCGAGTGCGGCCAGCACCGGCTTGTCCGGGCTGTTCCGGTTATCGCGCTCCCGTACCTCGCGCCGCAGCACCTTCCCTGACAGGTCAACCACGGCGGCGGAAATGTAGTCGACGTTGACCTCCATTCCCATGACAGCACGGCTGGGGCTGAGCTCCAGCCCCACGCCCGGCCGGCCGCGGCCTTGGGGGTTAAGCCCGATTTCGCGGATGACCCCGGCGTCCAGGAGGTCCAGCACCAGGCTGGACACCGACGCCTTGGTCAATCCGGTGGCGCCGGCAACCTGGGCACGGCTGGGATGCGTGCCGGGCGGGAACTCGGCAATCGCGCCGAGGACCAGGGCAAGATTGCTGCGCCTCACGTCCCCCACGTTTCCGGGGGCCGGGGATCCGGACCCCGCCGCTGCAGGCGCCGGCATCACCATGACAAAGCTCCTTGGTTAGACGCTTCCGCCAAGTTTTTCGGCGGTCTCCACGCTGGACTATTGACCCCACCCTACGTCGGCTCATATAGTTCAGGCAATGAACTAAAGCTTCGCAATTCCGCGGCGCAACCCGATCGCAAGGACGCATCATGACTCTCTCCCCCACGCCCGCTGACAAGTTCACCTTCGGCCTCTGGACGGTCGGCTGGACCGGCGCCGATCCGTTCGGCGTGGCCACCCGTGCCGCTTTGGATCCGGTGGAGGCAGTCCACCGCCTGGCAGAACTGGGCGCCTACGGCATCACGTTCCACGACAATGACCTTGTTCCCTTTGACGCCTCCGCGTCAGAGCGGGACCTGATCCTGAAAAACTTCCGGTCAGCCCTGGCCGAGACGGGACTGAAGGTCCCCATGGTGACCACCAACCTGTTCAGCCACCCGGTCTTCAAGGACGGCGGCTTCACCTCAAACGACCGTTCCATCCGCCGCTTTGCCCTCTCCAAGGTCCTGCGCAACATTGACCGCGCCGCAGAGCTCGGCGCTGAAACGTTCGTCATGTGGGGCGGCCGCGAAGGCAGCGAATACGACGGCTCCAAGGACCTGGCAGCCGCCCTGGACCGCATGAAGGAAGGCGTTGACACCGCGGCCGGCTACATCAAGGACAAGGGCTACAACCTGCGGATCGCCCTTGAACCCAAGCCGAACGAACCCCGCGGCGATATCTTCCTGCCCACTGTCGGCCATGGCCTGGCCTTCATTGCCCAGCTCGAACACGGGGACATCGTGGGCCTGAACCCCGAGACCGGCCACGAGCAGATGGCGGGACTGAACTTCACCCACGGCATTGCGCAGGCACTCTGGGCCGGCAAGCTCTTCCACATCGATCTCAACGGCCAGCGCGGCATCAAGTACGACCAGGACCTGGTGTTCGGCCACGGCGACCTCACCAGCGCCTTCTTCACGGTCGACCTGCTGGAGAACGGCTTCCCGGGCGGCGGCCCGAAGTACGACGGCCCGCGCCACTTCGACTACAAGCCCTCCCGCACCGACGGCTACGACGGCGTGTGGGAGTCCGCCAAGGCCAACATGGCCATGTACCTGCTGCTGAAGGAACGGGCGCTGGCGTTCCGCGCAGACCCGCAGGTCCAGGAAGCACTCAAGACCTCCGGCGTCTTCGAACTCGGCGAGCCCACCCTCAGTGCCGGCGAAAGCACCGCAGACCTGCTGGCCGACGCCGCAGCCTTCGAGGACTTCGACGCCGACAAGGCTGCTGAGCGCTCCTTCGCGTTCGTCCGGCTCAACCAGCTCGCCATCGAGCACCTCCTGGGCGCCCACTAGGCCATGGGGCTCGTCGCAGGCATCGACAGCTCCACCCAGTCGTGCAAGGTGGTGATCCGCGATGCCGATACCGGAGCATTGGTCCGCCAGGGCCGGGCCCCGCACCCTGAGGGCACCGAGGTCCACCCGGACCATTGGTGGACGGCACTGCAGAAGGCGGTGGCAGACGCCGGCGGACTGGATGACGTCAGCGCCGTGTCTGTCGGAGGCCAGCAGCACGGCATGGTCTGCCTGGACAGCGACGGTGCGGTGATCCGGCCGGCGCTGCTGTGGAACGATACCCGCAGCGCCGGCGCCGCCCTGGAACTCATCGAATCCGCCGGCGGCGGCGATCCAGCCGTCGGCGCGCAGTACTGGGCGCGCGCCACCGGTACGGTGCCGGTCGCATCCCTGACGCTGACCAAGCTGCGCTGGCTGGCGGAAAATGAACCGGAAAACGCCGCGGGGGTGGCCGCCGTCTGCCTGCCGCATGACTGGCTCACCTGGCGGCTCGCAGGCCACGGGCCAGGCAGCGGTAAAGAAGGGCTGGCCGCCCTGGCCACGGACCGCTCGGACGCATCCGGTACGGGCTACTACTCGACGGCGGAAGGCAAGTACCTGCCGGACGTCCTGTCCGCGGCACTCGGCCACGTGCCGGTCCTCCCCCGGGTCCTCGGGCCCCTGGAAGCGGCGGGAAAGACGCCGGCGGGCACCCTCCTGGCGGCAGGCGCCGGGGACAATGCGGCGGCCGCGCTTGGTGCAGGGGCCCGGTTGGGCGATGTGGTGATGTCACTGGGCACGTCCGGGACCGTCTTCGCGGTCTCGGATTCACCGGCGGCTGACGCCTCGGGACTGGTGGCCGGATTCGCCGACGCCGCCGGGCATTTCCTGCCGCTGGTGTGCACCTTGAATGCCACCCGCATCTTCGATGCCACCGCCGCCCTGCTGGACGTGGACCTGGCCGAGTTCAACCGGCTGGCGTTGTCCGCCGGGCCCGGTGCCGGCGGCCTCACCCTGGTCCCGTACTTCGATGGGGAAAGGACCCCCAACCTGCCGGACGCCACCGGCTCCCTGCACGGCATCACCCGGGCCAACTACACCCCCGCCAACGTGGCGCGCGCCGCCGTCGAGGGCGTTGTCTGCTCACTGGCGGACGGCCTGGCGGCACTGCAGGACCAGGGCGTGACCGCCCGGCGGATCCTCCTGGTGGGCGGCGGGGCCCAGTCAGCAGCCGTGCAGGAAGTGGCCGCCAGCCTGCTGGGAACCGGCGTCACGGTGCCGCAGCCGGGCGAGTACGTGGCCGACGGCGCCGCGCGCCAGGCTGCGGCGGCACTCACCGGACGCTTCCCCGAGTGGGCGGCAGACGCCGTCGACCTTCCGCTGGGAAAGGACGACGCCGGCGTGTTGGCAAGGTACCGCCGGTTCGCCTCGCTCTACCCATAGGGCTGCAGCAGGGCAGCGGGCAGGAAAAAGGACCCGGAACCAGGGTGGGAAAGCCTCCCCTGGTCCGGGTCCTTTCATGTGGGGCGCAGGCTCCTGCCGTGACGCAGCAGGAGCCCGCGGTCTTGAACCAGGTCAGGCGTACGGCAGGACAAGCTCCGCGTACCGCTCCTTGACCGCGGCCAGGACGGTGTTGCCGTCCGTGTCCCAGATCTCCTGATTGAAAATCTCCACTTCGATGTCGCCGGTGTACCCGGCGTCGCGGACCCAGGTGCCGATCGTGGCAAAGTCCACCACGCCGTCGCCCATGTACCCGCGGGAGAGCAGCGGATCGGCGGCGATGGGCATGTTGAAGTCGCACACCTGGTAGGAGGCGATGCGGTTCTCCCGGCCGGCGCGTTCGATCTGCGCCTTCAGTTCCGGGTCCCACCAGACGTGGAATGTATCGACGGCGACGCCAACTGTCGATGCGTCGAAGGGCGCTGCGAGGTCCAGGGCCTGCCCCAGGGTGGAGATCAGTGCGCGGTCCGCGGCGTACATCGGGTGCAGCGGTTCCAGCACCAGGCGGACGCCGTTTTCCTGTGCGAAAGGGACCAGGTCCGCGAGCCGGTCAGCCACACGCTGCCGGGCGTCCACGATGTCCTTCTCCCCTGACGCGAGTCCGCCCACCACCAGGAACAGTTCGGTGGTGTCCAGCGCCACGGCTTCGAGGATCGCTGCACGGTTGTCGGCGAGCGCGTTTGCCTGGCCTTCCGCGTCCGCCGCCGTGAGGAACCCGCCGCGGCACAGCGAGGACACACGCAGGCCCGCGTCCTTGATCAGGCGTGCTGCCTTGTCCAGACCGGCCTCCGCCACCCGGTCGCGCCAGGGGCCGATGGCGGGGATGCCGGCGTTGACGCAGCCCTCGACCACCTGGGCAAGCGTCCACTTCTTGGTGGTGGCGCTGTTGATGGACAGGCGGGAGAAGTCGCTCATACTCCCACCCCGTTGATCCGCAGGTAATCGGACATGCGGAAGGCGGCCAGCGCCGGGTCCTTCAGCAAGCCGGCCTGGTCGGCCAGCTCAAAGGTCCGGGCAAGGTGGCAGACGGAGCGGCCGGAGTGCAGGCCGCCGACCATCTGGAACCCGGGCTGCTTGCCGTTGAGCCAGGACATGAACGCGATGCCGGTCTTGTAGTAGAACGTCGGGGCGCTGAAAATGTGCTTGCCCAGTTCACGGGTGGAGTCCAAAATTTCCCGTGCCCTGGCCGGATTTCCGGCGTCATAGTTCTGCAGGGCCACGGAAGCGGCCGGGTAGATGGCCGCGAAGATGCCCAGCAGGGCGTCGGAGTGGTGGCTGCCGTCGCCGTCGATGAGCTCCGGGTAGTTGAAGTCGTCCCCGGTGTACAGGCGGACGCCTTCAGGCAGCGCCGCCCGCAGGGCCACCTCGTGGCCGGCGTCGAGCAGGGAGACCTTGACCCCGTCCACCTTGGCCGCGTTGTCCCTGATCAGGCCCAGGAAGGTTTCAGTGGCAGTGGCGACGTCGTCCGAGCCCCAGTAGCCCGCCAGGGCGGGATCGAACATGGTGCCCAGCCAGTGGAGGATGACCGGCTGGTCAACCTCCTGCAGGAGTGTGGAGTAGACGTTCAGGTAGTCTTCCGGCCCACGTGCTGCCTTGGCAAGTGCCCGGGAGGCCATGATGATGACCTTGGGGCCGGCCTCGCTGATCACGGCAATCTGCTCACGGTATGCCCCGAGGACGGCTTTCAGGCCGGCCTCACCCGTGGGCAGGGCGTCGAGGTCCAGCTGGTCGGTACCGGCACCGCAGGACACGAGGTCACGGACCGATTTACCGGCGGTGGCCGGGTTGTTGGCCGAGACCACCGATGCTGCCTCGACGCCGGTGCGCTTGATGAGCTGCTGCGTGGCGGCCCAGTCAAGGCCCATGCCGCGCTGGGCGGTGTCCATGGCGTCGGCCACGCCAAGACCATAGGACCAGAGCTCGTGGCGGTACGCCATGGTGGCGTCCCAGTCCAGGCGCGCCGGGGCTCCGGGAGTGTTGTCGGCGAGGACCTCGGGGATGACGTGGGCCGCGGCGTAGGCGCGCCGCGCGGTAAGCGGGGCGGTGGGGCGGGCCCACGGCATGGCTCCCCGGAGGCGGTACTCCCTGGTGCCGCCGTCCTCGGAGGGAAGGATAAGGGAAGTCATCAGAGCGTGATCTCCGGGATGTCAATGGTGCGGCGCTCGTCATTGGACCGGAGGCCAAGTTCGGCGAGCTGGACACCGCGGGCGGCGGACAGCAGGCCGAAACGGTGTTCCCTGCCGGCCACAACGTCGCGCAGAAACTCTTCCCACTGCAGCTTGAACCCGTTGTCCAGCTCGGCATTGGCCGGGACTTCCTGCCACTGGTCGCGGAAGGACTCGGTGACGGGCAGGTCCGGGTTCCAGACCGGCTTGGGGGTGTGGGCGCGCTGCTGGGCGACGCACTTGTTCAGGCCTGCGACGGCGGAGCCATGGGTCCCATCAACCTGGAACTCCACCAGTTCATCGCGGTAGACACGCACTGCCCAGGACGAGTTGATCTGGCCGACCACCTGGTCGCCGCCCGGGGTCTCGAGCTCGAAGATGCCGTAGGAGGCGTCATCCGCCGTGGCCTTGTATTCCTTGCCGGCTTCGTCCCAGCGCGCCGGGATGTGGGTGGCGGTCTTGGCGTTGACGCTCTTGACCTGGCCGATGATGCCCTCCAGGACGTAGTTCCAGTGGCAGAACATGTCCGTGGTCATTCCGCCGCCATCTTCCTTGCGGTAGTTCCAGGACGGGCGCTGCGCGGCCTGGATGTCGCCTTCGAAGACCCAGTAGCCGAACTCGCCGCGGATGGAGAGGATGCGGCCGAAGAAGCCCTCGTCCACCAGGCGGCGGAGCTTGACCAGGCCCGGGAGGTAGAGCTTGTCGTGGACGACGCCGGCAGTAACGCCCGCCTCCTTGCCGATGCGGGCCAGTTCAATGGCTTCTTCGAGGGTCTCGGCCGTGGGCTTCTCGGTGAAGATGTGCTTGCCGGCCAGCATCGCCTTCTTCAGGGTTGCGGCGCGCAGGCTGGTCATGGAGGCGTCAAAGATGACGTCCACCGTGGGGTCCTTGATCACGGCGTCCAGGTCCGTGGTCCACTCGGACACCTTGTGCTTTTCCGCCAGTTCCCGGATCTTGGCCTCGTTGCGGCCCACCAGGATGGGTTCAACCTGGACCCTGGTGCCGTCCGGGAGGGTGAAGCCGCCGGCATCGCGGATGGGCAGGATTGAGCGCAGCAGGTGCTGACGGTAGCCCATCCGGCCGGTGATGCCGTTCATGGCGATGCGGATTGTCTTTGTTTCGAAGCCCATGTGTCCTCCACGGTGAGTGAGCAAGGTAGTCAAGCTGATTGGGAAAGCGCATTCCCACTGCTTCCATGATGCACGGCGCGCTTCCCCGTGGCAAGCGCTTTCCGGAAGTAGTTTGAACTGCCATAATGTGCTTTAGCCTTCGAGCCCGTACAAGACCAGGAGATGCAGTGGCTGCAAGTACCCTTACCGAGGTGGCCCGCCTTGCCGGCGTTTCACCCGCCACGGCCTCCCGCGTGCTGAACGGATCCGCCCGCAAACCGGGGAAGGACATTGCCGAACGGGTCCGGCAGGCGGCTGAGTCGCTCGGCTACATCCCCAACGCCCAGGCACAGGGGCTGGCGAAATCCAGTTCCGGCCTGATCGGCCTGATCGTCCATGACATTGCCGATCCCTACTTCGCGGCCATTGCCAGGGGCGTGCAGGAAGCCGCCCGGGAACAGCGGAAGATGGTACTCCTTGCCACCACCGGCGGCGGCCCCGCGGAGGAAAAGGAAGCGGTGGCTGCGTTCGCGGCGCGCCGGGCAGACTCGATCGTGATCGCCGGTTCCCGCTCGTGCCGCGACGAGGACAAGGACGGCAACAGCGAGCTGGCAGCCGAACTTGACCGGTATTGCCGCAACGGCGGCCAGGTGGCCGTGGTGGGCCACCCCGTCGTGGGTGCAGCTGCTCCGGAGGGGTACCACGTGGTGAAAGTGCCCAACCAGGAGCTGGCCGGCCGGCTGGCCACCGAACTTGCGGGCAGCTGGGACGGGGACTTCGTCATTGTCGGCGGTCCCGAAGGCCTCCTGACCTCCGATGACCGGGTCCGCGGTTTCCAGGAGGGACTGGAACGGGCCGGGCGCCGGCCGGCGGAAGTGCTCCGCAGCGCGTTCAACCGGTCCGGTGGATATGACGCCGGGCTTGAACTGGCTGCCCGGATCAAGGCAGCCCGGACCAACGCGGGCCCGTCCGGAGAAGGGGGCCCGTCCGGTGAGGGGGGCGGCGCACCCAAGCTGTGCATTTTCGCCGTCAACGATGTGATGGCCATCGGGGCGGCCGCAGCATTGCGGTCCGAGGGGCTCCGCATCCCCCGCGACGCCGCCATCGCCGGTTTCGACGATATTGAGACCCTCCGCGACTTCCGGCCGGCCCTTTCCACGGTCCGCCTGCCGCTGGAGGACATTGGGCGCGTGGCCACCCGGGCCACCCAGCGGAGGCTTGCCGGCGACGACGGCGACGACGGCGACGGCGCCGACGACGCTTCACCCGGTGACATCACAGGCGAGGTCACGCTGCGGCGCAGCACCGAAGCTGCCGCCTGATGGCGGCGCGTGCGCTTACGGCAGTTCCCGCCCGTCCCGGGGCTGCCGGCGCCCGGCCGGCCATCCTGGTCCTGCCGGGAGGAGGATACGCCCGCCAGGCTGACCACGAAGCGGAGCCCGTTGCAGAGTGGCTGGCCTCCCTGGGAATCCACGCCTTCGTCCTCCGCTACAGGGTGGCCCCTGACCGGCACCCTGCTCCCCTGGAGGACGCAAAGGAAGCCATGCTCCACATCAGGAAGGGACAGCACCGGTTCGCCGTCGACCCGGAGCGCATCGGCGTCCTGGGCTTCTCCGCCGGCGGCCACCTGGCGGCCACCCTCAGCACGGCAGCTGCCACCGGAAACCCGGACCTGGATGTGCCCGCAGCCGTCCCCGACCTCTCGGTGCTCTGCTATCCGGTTGCATCACTGACCCACGAGGCGCACCAGGGATCGGTGGCAAACCTCCTTGGCGGCGCGCCGCCGTCGGACCTCCTCAGGGCCCTCTCGCCGGAGCTGAACGTCACTCCCCGGACGCCGCCGGCCTTCCTCTGGCATACAGCCGATGACGACGCCGTTCCGGTGAGCAACAGCCTGAACTATGCCAGGGCGCTCTTTGCCGCCGGCGTTCCGGCGGAACTGCATGTCTTCCCGCAGGGACGGCATGGGCTGGGGCTTGCCGCGGACCACCCCGGACCACGGCAGTGGACCGCACTGTGCGCAGCCTGGCTGCAGCGTGCCGGATGGACGGACTCCGTCCACCAAGCCGCCACGGCCGGCCCCGCCTAGCCCCGCGCCCGCCGAGGCCGGACCGGCCTAGCCCAGAGCGCGGATGGTCCAGCCCGCCGAGTGGGCCTGGCCGGGCTGCAGGTGCACCAGGTCCGTGCCTGAATGCAGGGCATCAGGCGGACACGTCATTGGTTCAACAGCCAGGCCCAGCCGGTCCGGGCGGGCGGGCTTGTCGCCGGTGTGCACCTGGACCCAGGGCCATTCGGCGCCCCATTCGAGTTCCACACCTGTACCTGACGGATCCAGTACCCGCACCCGGGCCAGGCCCGCACCGTCCCGGGCGATGTCCGTGAAGGCATGGTCGATCTTCACCGGCCCCAGGCGCCGCGGCGAACGGAAGTCGAAGGCATCCCCGTCCACCTGCCGCATGCCCACCGGCAGCAGCCGGTCAGGGGTCACCTCCAGGTAGGCAGCGGCCGGCAGATCCAGCGTCCAGTCATCCAGCGGGGACGGACCGGCCACCAGATAGGGATGGGGGCACACCCCGTACGGGGCGGCAGCGGCACCGGTGTTGACCGCCCGCACCATGCCCTGGAGCCCGTCGTCGGAGAGCGTATAGGTCACCGACAACTCCAGGTCACCCGGGTAATCCGGGCCGGCCGGAATGCGGCAACCCAGGACGGCGCGGTCCGCGGCCGCTTCCAGCACCTTCCATGGCCTGTGGATGGCAAGGCCATGCAGGGCAGCGCCGCGTTCCGGTTCGTTGACGGCAGCGGCATAGGACTTGCCCCCATAGGAGTAGGTGCCGTCCGCCAGGCGGTTGGGCCAGGGCGCACAGATCACGCCGCGGTAGTCGGGTACGGGTCCGTCGGGGCCAAAGCCCACCACCAAGTCCCTGTCCCCGTGGCGGAGTTCCCTAACCGCCCCGCCGCGGAGGGTGACGACGGCGGAGTAGGGTCCGTGGGCGAGGTGGACTTCAGTTCCGGGCATGGCTACCTCTGCGTCGTAGTGTGTTAGCGCTCACCAGCCTACCGCACCACCGGCACTGTCCACTGGCTACAGTTGCCCCATGGATACGGCCGCCGACCAGGACCTCATCGCCACCGTCAGGGGTGCACTCCACGGGCTGGCCGAGCCTACCCGGGCCGCGGGAGCGCAGGCCTACATGAAGTCCGAGCTCCCCTCGCTCGGCGTACGGGTTCCCGAGGTGCGGCGCATCGCGAAGCGGGCTGCCCGGGAGCATCCGCCGGTTTCCGCCGGGCAGCTGCGCGCCACCGTGCTGGACCTGTGGCGCACCTCCACGTTCCGGGAGGAGAAGTACGCGGCCATCGACCTGACAGCACACCGGCTGGTGGCCTCCGACCTGGACATGCTTCCTGTGTACGCAGAAATGATCCGGACAGGTGCATGGTGGGACTTTGCCGATGGCGTGTCCGGCCGGATCTGCACCCTGCTGCAGTCGCACCCCCGGGAGATGTCCGGTCTCCTGCTGCAGTGGAGCAAGGACCCCGACCTTTGGATCCGCAGGGCCGCCATCACGTCGCAGCTGCGCGCCGGGAAGGCCACCGACACGCGACTGCTCGCCGCCATCATCGAGCCGAACCTGGCGGACCGGGAGTTCTTCATCCGCAAGGCCATCGGCTGGGCGCTGCGCGAGTACGCCAAGACCGCACCGGAGTGGGTGGAGGCGTTCGTTTCCCGCAACAAGGACCCCATGAGTCCGTTGTCGCGGCGGGAGGCCCTGCGCAGGATCAGCGCCGGGGCCGCACAGCAATAGCCGCCGCTAGATCACGGGACGTTCGACGACGGGCTGGTGCGATTTGCGGAACAGCCTGCGGGTGCCGGGGTCCCAGAAGATCAGGTACAGGGCAAAGAGCAGGGCGGTCAGCGCCGCGGCAACGCGGGCCAGGGCGAGGGCGAAGCCGAGGTCCTGGGTCTGGAGGTACGGGAAAACGTCCAACTGGTCCGAAATCGCGTAGATCATGAAGAAGGACACCACGAAGTACAGGGCCTTGACCTGCCAGTCGTTCCTGATGCCGGTCACGGCAAAGAGCGGTATGAGCCAGACGACGTACCAGGCCTGGATGATCGGGGCCAGCAGGACCACGGCCGCCAGGGCGAGCGTGAGGCGGCGCATCAGGCGGTCGTAGTCACCCTTGAAGATCTGCCAGGCGACGATTCCCACGGCCAGCAGCTTGCCGGCGTCGAATACCCAGCCCGCGGGGACCGAACCGTCAAAGCCGAAAGCGGTGGCCAAGGATCCGACCACCATGCCAATCAAGCCCACCGGGGCGTACCAGATCGAAATACTGCCCGGCGCGGACAGGCCGTTGATCCAGCCGAAGCCGAACCCGTTGACCATGCTCAAGGCGGTCAACAGCGCCAGGCTCAGGCCGGCCGTCAGGGCCCAAAACGCCACTTTCCGGAGCCAGCCCGCGTTCCGGCCTGCCCACAGGAGGCCGATGAAGGGCAGGAAGACAATGGTGATGGGCTTCACCGCGATGGAGAGGGTCACCAGGGCGATGCCACGGACCTGGCGCCGGGTCGCGGAGTAGTACAAGCCTGCCAGGGCGAGCCCGATCATCAGGGAGTCGTTGTGGACACTGGCAATGAAATTGGTCAGGAAGAGCGGGTTGGCCACGGTCAGCCAGAGAGCGCGGTGCGGGTTCACGCCGTGCAGTTCGGCGAGCCGGGGCACGTAGACGACGCAGAGCACCACACCGGCCAGCGCCACCAGCCGGAAGAGCATGACGCACGCCTCCGGCTGGACGTTGGTCACCCAGACGACGAACTGCTCGATCCACAGGAACAGCTGGCCATAGGGAACCGGCGCCTCGGTCCACATTTTGTCGGCGCCGAGCTGGAAGTAGTTGGACAGCGCGGAAATGCCGTTTTCGTACGGATTGAAGCCCTCCACCATCAGGCGCCCCTGCCCGATGTACGCATACACGTCGCGGCTGAACAGCGGCACGCTGAACATCATGGGAAGTCCCCATGCCACCACCGCGGACAGGGTTGCCCGCCGTGCCTGTTCACCCCACACCCGGACTTTCTGGCCCAGCCGCAGCCAGGCACGCACCAGCAACATGCCGCCGATGGCCACCAGGACGATGGACAGCGCCACGCCGGGAGCCTCCGTCCGCATCCAGATGAACACGGGCATCCGCCGCAGCTCCGAGACCGGGGCCAGCCAGCCGACGCCAATGGAGCCAATCATCATGAACATGGAGCCCAGGAAACCGGCAAGCAGGGGTGAGCGCGGATTGTCCACCTCGGCACTGCCCGTTCCGGCAATACCGGCCGCCGCCATCTCCCCCGTTGCGGGCACAGGCGCCGTCATCTCAGGATCGTCCAATCTTGTTGCGTTTTCCGCTGTTGATCCGGCGGGCCGCACGGGCCGGCCGGGACACGATTAAGGGGCGGAAGGGCGACCCGCCGCGTACCGAAATCCTAGCATCGGCAGGGTGCCCGGAAGTGTAACGGTAGGCTGGTCCGGTGCCTATATCTAACGAACGAATCGTCTGGATCGACTGCGAAATGACCGGCCTGGACATCAAGAACGACGCCCTGATCGAGGTGGCAGCACTGGTCACCGACTCGGAGCTCAACATCCTTGGTGAGGGCGTCGACGTCGTCATCAAACCCGACGATGCCGCAGTGGCCCAGATGTCCGACTTCGTCCGGGACATGCACACCAAGTCCGGGCTGCTGGCGGAGCTGCCGCACGGCAAGACGATGGCAGAAGCAGAGGCCGCGGTCATGGAGTACATCTCCACGTGGGTCCCGGATCCGCGCAAAGCACCTCTGGGCGGCAACTCCGTGGGAACCGACCGGGTGTTCCTGTCCCGCGACATGCCTGCCGTGGTGGAGCACCTGCATTACCGGGTCATTGACGTCAGCACCATCAAAGAGCTCTCGCGCCGTTGGTACGCCCGGGCGTACTTCCAGTCGCCGGCGAAGAAGGGTGGCCACCGCGCGCTGGGAGACATCAAGGACTCCATCGACGAGCTCCGCTACTACCGCGAGGCAGTGTTCGTCCCCGCCCCCGGGCCGGACAGCGCCACCGCCCAGAAGATTGCCAGGGGAATCACCAACGGGGACGCCGGGAACCAGTCCGCGGAGTAATCTGCGCCACGTTTTGAGGAAATTTCGCTCAAATCGCTGAAAGTGGACAAAGCACCCTGTTCGAGCAGGTAAGCTATTTGAGTTGCGTTTCCAGGGAGCCGCTCCGGTGGAATTCCCTGAGGCACATGGTGGGCGTAGCTCAGTTGGCAGAGCGCCTGGTTGTGGTCCAGGAGGTCGCGGGTTCAACCCCCGTCGCTCACCCTCACGGGGCGGCACATGCAGCCGTCAACAAAGGAGGCCGCACCGGATATCCGGTGCGGCCTCCTTTGTCGTGCCCCACCGGGCACACGCATTGCAGCCGGGGACACCGCGAAGCCGAAGGACTACTGATATGACCGTTCTGCCGATCACCATCTGGGGCGAGCCTGTCCTGCACCGCCGCGCCGCCGAGGTGGAGGTCTTCGACGACGAACTGCGCACCCTGATTGCCGACATGTTCGAAACCAACGACGCCGCCAACGGGGTGGGCCTGGCCGCCCCGCAGATCGGCGTCGGCAAGCGGATCTTCGTTTACAAGTACGCCAATGACGACGGCGCTCCCCCAACCGGCGTCCTGGTGAATCCCGTCCTGACCCTGTCGAAGGTCTCAGGTGCTGCTCCCGATCCTGATGAAGAGGAAGAGGGCTGCCTGTCCTTCCCGGGCGAACAGTATCCGCTCAAGCGGGCCGAATGGGCCCGGGTGGAGGGCTTTGACGGGTTCGGGGAACCGGTCCGCTTCGAGGCCACAGGCTGGTTTGCCAGGGTCATCCAGCACGAGTATGACCACCTGGACGGCAAGCTGTACGTCAACCGGCTGTTGGACCGGTATTCCCGCAAGGCCATGAAGCAGGCCAAGAAGAACGGCTGGGGCGTGCCGGGGCTGACCTGGATGCCCGGCGTTGACCCGGATCCCTTCGGACACTGACCGGTCCAGCCACGGGGCCGCCGGCCACCGAGCCGGCCCTGCGGATGCCGGTCAGCCTGCCGTAATGGTCTGCTGCTGGGGGCAGGAGGCCAGGACCCGCTTCATGGCGACCTTTTCCGCTGCCGTTACCCACAGCCCGTACGCGGCCTTCACGGAAATCTGCCGGGCCACGTAATGGCAGCGGATTGCCGTGTTTTTGGGCAGCCAGGTAGCGGCGTCCCCCGCGCTTTTTTGCTGATTGGCGGCGCCGTCCGCCGCGATGAGGTTCAGGGGATCGTTTGCCAGGCTCTGGCGTTCCTTCGGCGCCAAACGCTGGGCGCCCTTTTGCCAGGCATCACCCAGGGCGACGACGTGGTCGATCTGGACCGCGCGGCTGCTGTCCGAACCGCGCCGGAAATCAATATCCTGCCCCGTGTAGGGTTCCCGGAAGTGCCCGGCCGTCACCTTGCAGGAGGAACCCTCTGAGAACACAACATCGGCGAGGTCCCGGCGAAGAATGTCATTGCGGGTGTCGCAGCCGTTGCGGTCCACATCGAGCCAGGCCTGGCCAAAGGCCTCCCGGCTGTAATCGGTGCTGGGCGCCCGCCCTTTGACAGCCAGGCCGTCAAGGGCTGCGAGGGCGCTGCCGGCCGGCACAGGGTTGGGTTCCTGGACCGGCTTCATCCAGGCGGGGTCGAAGACCGGCGCCTCCGTGGGCCCCTCCGTGGCGGGCCCGGCTGCCGCGAACTGTCCGGCGGTGAAGAACCAGAACAGTGCGGCAAGGACGGAGACCGCGGCCGTCACCAGAAGCGCCCAGGCCTGCCGGGAACGGCGGCGTGCGCGGCGGTAGGCGGACCAGCTGACGGTCACGGGGTTGACGCCGGGAGGGGAAAGTCGGGCACCCCAAGAGCCTAGGACAATGGGGCCGGCCGTCCGCTGATATCCACACTGTTGAGGACGAGTGATGGGTCACAGCGCCCGGTGGTGGCCGCCGGGTTATTGTTCCCTGGTGACCCTACGCAGGTCTTCTTCCGCGATGGACAGCAGGTCCTCGAGCTGGCGCACCCGCTCGTCGGTGACGTCGCCGGTCCTCTGGGCGGCACGGGCGCGTTCCAGGAGCCGCACGGCTTCCTTATGGTTGGCTTTGGCCACGTCCAGTGCGTGCTCGAGGGTGGTTTCGTGCTGAAGTGTCGATTCGTTGTCCATGCCACCAGTGTGGTCCCGTTTCCCGGCTGATTCCAGAGAATCAGCCGGGAATTCGCAGGACGCGGGCGAAGGTGGCTAGACGGCGATCGCGGCCAGGGCGGCAGCGCTTTCCTTGGCAGGGAAGGACGGCGGGTTCACGCCTGCCATCTCTTCCATGACGCGGACCACCTGGCAGCTGTAACCGAACTCGTTGTCGTACCAGACGTAGAGGACCAGGTTCTTGTCCGTGGACACGGTCGCCAGGCCGTCCACGATCCCGGCGCGGCGGGATCCGACGAAGTCGGTGGAGACAACCTCGGGCGAGTCGATGTAGTCGATCTGCTTGCGCAGGTCCGAGTGGAGCGACATTTCACGCAGGTAGTTGTTGACCTCGTCCTTGGTGGTGCCGTTTTCAAGGGTGAGGTTCAGGATGGCCAGCGAAACGTCCGGGGTGGGGACCCGGATGGAGCTGCCGGTGAGCTTGCCCAGGAGTTCGGGCAGGGCCTTCGCCACTGCCTTGGCCGCACCGGTTTCGGTGATGACCATGTTCAGCGCAGCGGAACGGCCGCGGCGGTCGCCCTTGTGGAAGTTGTCGATCAGGTTCTGGTCGTTGGTGAAGGAGTGGACGGTTTCCACGTGGCCGTGGACCACGCCGAACTTGTCGTTGATGGCCTTCAGGACCGGGGTGATGGCGTTGGTGGTGCAGGACGCCGCGGAAACGATCTTGTCCGAGTCGGTGATGTCCCGGTGGTTGATGCCGTGGACGATGTTCTTCAGTTCACCCTTGCCCGGCGCGGTCAGCAGGACCCGCGCGACGCCCTTGCTCTGCAGGTGCTGGGACAGGCCTTCGGCGTCGCGCCAGCGGCCGGTGTTGTCCACCACCAGGGCGTTGTTGATGCCGTAGGCGGTGTAGTCGATGGTGGCGGGGTCGTTCGAGTAGATGACCTGGATCTGGACACCGTTGGCAGTGATGGTGTTGGCCGCCTCGTCGATCCGGATGGTGCCTTCGAAGGACCCGTGGACGGAGTCGCGGCGCAGCAGGCTGGCCCGCTTGGAGAGGTCGTTGTCGGATCCGCGGCGCACCACAATGGCGCGCAGGCGCAGTCCGTGGCCACCGCCGGCCTTTTCGATGAGGAGGCGGGCCAGGAGGCGGCCGATGCGGCCAAAGCCATAGAGCACGACGTCGGTGCTGGTGCGGTCATCGCCGCCCCGCTTGCCCACGATTTCGGCGAGCTCTTCGCGGAGGAATTCCTCCAGCGTGGCGCCGTTGCCTTCTTCCTTGAACTTCTGGTTCAGGCGGGCGATGTCGATCGCGGCGGCACCCAGTTCGAGTCCGGCCAGCGTGTTCAGCAGGGGCGCCGTGTCCTCCAGGAGCAGTTCGTCCTTGCTCATCCGGCGCGCGAAGCGGTGCGCCTTGAGGATGTTCATGGTGGACTTGTTGATCAGGCTCCGGCCGTGGATGCTGGTCACCACGTTGTTTTCGCGGTACAGCCTGCCGATCACCGGGATCATGGCCTCGGCGAGGGCCTCCCGGCCCATCCACGTATCAAGACAAGAATCAGACGTCTGGCTCACAGAAATACCTTCCTCGGTTCAGCCGTGTACGTCGTCGTACACAGATGTAGGCCACCTGATGATGTCCAGGGGCACCGGCGCCCGCAGGGGATGGTCCCCAGGCGCCTGGATCGCGTGCAAAGAAAAACCGCCGGTTGCGGACGCAACTTTCGGCGGTAGAACTCCTGCGTCCGGAATCCATTCTAATTTGGCACGGTCCACGGAACACGCTCGGGATGCGTGAAATCACTCACACGCCCGGGGCGGACCGCACAACGCAGACTGCCGGCCTTCAGTTGTGGATGGCAGAGTACAGGTTCAGGCTGGCGGAGAACACGAGCCAGGAAAAGTACGGCAGCACCAGGTACCCGGCGGTGGCGTCCACCGGTCCGAAGCGCAGGATCAGGAACGCCAGGGTTGCGGTCAGCGCGCAGATGACAGCAAAGGCTGCCCACAGGGCCACCACTCCAAGCATGGGATACATCGCGAAGAACGTCACCGGCCACGCAGTGTTGAGCAGCAGTTGCCCCACATAGCCGGCAAGGGTGCCCCCGGACAGGCGCCCTTTGCGCCAGACCAGCCAGGCCGCTGCCGCCACGCCGGCATAGAGCACCATCCAGGTGGTGCGGAACATCCACGACGGCGGCATCCACGGAGCTTTCAGCGAGCCCGCGTACCAGCCGTTGGAGTTAAGGATGATGGGAACTGAGGCGAGTACCCAGGCCAGCGCGGAAAGGGCCAGGAAACCGGCGAGGGCAACACCCTGTGAACGGACGCCGGGAATGCCCGCTGCGGGTGCGGGACGGGTTTCAGGAATTACGGGCACGGTTCAGGATCCCCGACGCATAGCCCGTGGTCAAACGCGGTTTAAGGATGGGACAGCCGATACGCCGGGTTCTGTTCTCCCCTGCCGTTACCGGAAAGGGAGCGACGGCCATCCATCTACGAGTACCGTTGCCGGCACCCTCCAGCGGCCTACCCGGACACTCGGGCGGGCAGCCCTCGAACGTGTCCTGTCTGGCCTTGCTCCGGGTGGGGTTTACCTAGCCTTCCCGGTCACCCGGGAAGCTGGTGGTCTCTTACACCACCGTTTCACCCTTACCTGCCCTCCCCGGCCGGAGCCGGAAATGCAGGCGGTCTGTTTTCTGTGGCACTGGCCTGCGGGTTACCCCGAGTGGGCGTTACCCACCACCCTGCCCTGCGGAGCCCGGACGTTCCTCGAGCCACTTGCGTGGCGCGCGGCCGTCTGGCTGTCCCATCCGGGTCCCAGTCTACCGGCGCCGCCGGCCGCCTTTTGCCGCCGGTAGGATCGGACGGTGCTGATTCTGCTTCCCCCTTCCGAAGGCAAGACACCCGCGCTCCGCGGCCCCGCCGTCGACTGGACCGCCCTGGGCTTCCCGGAGCTCAACCCGTACCGCGCCAAGGTCCTTGAGGCGCTGGGAACAGTCAGCGCCCATCAGGATGCCCTCGCCCTGCTGGGCGTCGGAGCATCCCTGCGGGACGACGTCGAACGCAATACGCGACTGCATGCCGAACCGGCGGCGCCGGCGCACAGCATTTATTCGGGCGTCCTGTATGACGCCCTGGGCTACCGGACGCTGACGCCGGTTCAGCGCCGGAAGGCCGATGAGTCCGTCCTGGTGATCTCGGCGCTGTGGGGGGCCCTGCGCTTTGGCGACAGCGTTCCTGCCTACCGGTTGTCCATGGGCACGTCCTTGCCCGACGTCGGCCGGCTGGCTCCCTTCTGGAAGGCGCAGCTTGCCGACACCCTGGGCGCAGCAGCCCAGGGACACCTTGTGGTGGACTGCCGGTCCAGCACGTACGCAGCGGCGTGGGCGCCCCCGGCGGAACAGACCGTCTCCGTGAATGTCTTCACCGAGAGTGCAGGAGTCCGCAAGGTAGTGAGCCACTTCGCCAAGCACACGCGCGGCGAACTGGCGCGGCACCTGCTGGTGCGCCGCGGCAAAGCCCCGGCCACGCCGTCGGACCTCCTGAGAGCTGCCCGCGAACAGTGGGACGCCGAACTGGTGCCCGGGACCGCACGCAAGCCGCACGCCCTGAACATCATCCTGCCGGGCTGACCGCCCGGCAGGGTGCCTGTGGGCTGCTTAGGACCACTCGTCCGAACGGACCAGGATGGCGCCGGAGTCCGGGCAGAAAACGATGTCGTCGGCAGCAGCTGCCTTGATCTCGGCGAGGTCGCCGGGGCTGAGCTTCATGCCCGAGGCTTCCGACGTTCCGTGGAAGAGCCTGGCCGCACCCACTCCCCGCTTGGCCAGCGTCTTCTCGTAGACCGCCACCAGGCCCGCGTCCAGGCCTTGGGCAAATTCGCCGCGCTGGGCACGCAGGCCCGCCGCTTCCGTTTCCACTTCGGCCAGGGCCGCATCGAGCTCGGCCCTGATGGTTCCAAAGGACCCCTGGATGTCATCGACGATCTGCTGCTGGGCTGCCTGCCGCTCCCGCAGCGAGTCGAGCCGCTCCATGACTTCCAGTTCCACGTCTTCAAGGTCCGAGCGCCGCTTGTTCAGCGACGCGATGTCCTTTTGAAGTGCCACCAGGTCCTTGGACAGGCCGGTGCCGCTGTTGAGCCTGGCTTCGTCGCGTTCGATGCGCGAGGCAACCTGTTCGACGTCGGCCTCTGCCCGCTTCAGCGCGGCCTCGGCGTCGTGCACGGCCACCTTGGCTGCGCCCAGTTCACCGTTGGCGACGGACAGGGCGGCCTCGAGGTCCTTAATCCGGGGATCGTTTTCCAGCGTGCGGCGGCGGTTGGCGAGGCCCTTCAGCCGGGCATCAAGCCCCTGCAGTTCGAGCAACTTCAACTGTTCCGCCGGTGCTGCCTTAGCCACGTTTACCTCCGCTAGATCCCTTCCGGCCGGGGCCGGGCACCGAACCGGCGCTTCCTAGACTCTAGCCGGGAGTGAGGATGAAGTCCCACGGATCGCTGTTGGTGGTGCTGACCAGGATCTCAACGTCATGGCCCTGGTCGGACAGGACGTTGCCCAGGGCCGCGGCGGCGGCAGGCAGCCACAGCCATTCGCTGGCAAAGTGCGACACGTCCACCAGGTACGGCCGTCCATTGAGGGCGGCCTCGCGCGCCTCCGACGCCGGGTGGTGGCGAAGGTCGGCGGTGACGTAGACGTCGGCATTGCTGGCCCGCACTTCGTTGAACAACGAATCGCCGGCACCGCCGCACACCGCGATGCGCCGAACCAGCCCGTCCTTATCGCCGGAAACACGCACTCCCCCGGCCACGGAGGGAAGGATCCCGAATACGCGGGCGGCGAAGTCGCCCAGGCTCATGGCATCCGCGAGGTCGCCCACGCGCCCGATGCCTTCCTCCGGCAGCCCGTTGGCCGCCACGGTCAACGGGGCGACGTCCTGGAGTCCCAGGGCGTCAGCCAGGACATCGGAGACACCTCCGACGGCGGAGTCGCCGTTGGTGTGCACGGTCAGCAGTGCCGTCCCCGACTCAATAAGCCGGTGCACCGCCCGCCCCTTTGCCGACGTGGCTGCCACGGACGTGACGCCCTTCAACAGCAGGGGGTGGTGGGTGATGAGCAGCTCCGCTCCCCACTCAACCGCTTCCTCAATGACTTCCAGGGTGGGATCGACCGCGAACATCACCTTTGTGACGGGGGCGGACGGGTGGCCCGCGACGAGCCCTACCTCATCCCAGGTCTCCGCCAGGGATTCCGGCCACAGCTCCTCAACCGCAAGCAGCAGCTCAGCCAAAGTCGGGGCGTCCGCGGAACCGGCCGCGGGCGGCGTGTCGGAGGAGGCCTCGCCGTCGTGATCTGCCTGGCCGGTAACGTCGGTGTCCACAGGTTCCATAGTCTTAGTTTTACCCCATGGGCTTCCCGCCGCCGCAGTTTACGGCGCTGTGCCGGGGTACCCGGGGAATCTTCCGGCGCTGTCAACCATTGAAGAGGTCATGAAAACTTTTGTTCTTGGCGGAGGGTGCTTCTGGTGCCTTGACGCCGTCTACCAGAAGACCAGGGGCGTCACCTCCGTTGTATCCGGCTACACCGGCGGGCACGACCCCCACCCGGACTACTACTCGGTCTGCAGCGGGACCACCGGGCACGCCGAAGTTGTGGCGGTGACGTTCGATGAGGACATCATCCCGGCGGAGGTGGTCCTGGACATGTTCTTCGCCCTGCATGACCCCACCACGCTGAACCGCCAGGGATACGACGTCGGCACCCAGTACCGCTCCTCGATGTTCTACGAAACCGACGAGGAAAAGATCCTGTTCGAGGAAGCCATCGACCGCAACCAGGCCCTGTGGTCCCACCCCATCGTTACCGAGGTCAGCCGGCTGCCGCGGTTCCACGTGGCGGAGGAATTCCACCAGGATTACTACGCAAAGCACCCGGAACAGGGGTACTGCCAGGTGATCATCAACCCCAAGCTGGCCAAGGCCAGGAAATATTACTCTGCATGGCTTAACGCTTAGCCCGGCGTTACGCGGCCTCGTTAGGCTGACCTCAGTATCCACCCCTTAGAGATAGGCGTATGTACATGGCACGGATCTATGACGATGTAACGCAGCTGGTCGGCGGGACCCCGCTGGTTCGGTTGAACCGGCTCAGCGAAGGGCTGGACGCCACCGTTGCCGTGAAGCTGGAGTTCTACAACCCGGCCAACAGCGTCAAGGACCGCATCGGTGTCGCCATCATCGACGCCGCGGAAAAGTCGGGCGCCCTGAAGCCCGGCGGCACCATCGTTGAAGGCACCTCCGGCAACACGGGCATTGCCCTGGCCATGGTGGGTGCCGCACGCGGGTACAAGGTCATCCTCACCATGCCCGAGACCATGTCCACAGAGCGCCGGGTCATGCTGCGTGCCTTCGGCGCCGAGATTGTGCTGACTCCGGGATCAGAGGGTATGCGCGGCGCCGTGGAGAAGGCCCAGGAAATCGTGGCCAACACCGAGAACTCCATCTGGGCACAGCAGTTCGCCAACGAAGCCAACCCGGAGATCCACCGCAAGACCACGGCAGAAGAGGTCTGGGCCGACACCGACGGCGCCGTTGACATCTTCGTGGCAGGCATCGGCACCGGCGGAACCATCACCGGCGTCGGACAGGTCCTGAAGGAGCGCAAGCCCGGCGTGCAGATCGTGGCCGTGGAACCCAAGGACTCCCCCATCCTGAACGGCGGCGCCCCCGGCCCGCACAAGATCCAGGGCCTGGGCGCCAACTTCATCCCGGAACTGCTGGACACCAATGTCTACGATGAGGTCATCGACGCCACCCTCGAAGATTCGGTCCGCGTCGCCCGCGACCTGGGCATCAAGGAGGGCATCCTCGGCGGCATCTCCTCCGGAGCCATCGTCTGGGCTGCCCTGGAACTGGCCAAGCGGCCGGAAAACGCCGGCAAGCTGATCGTGGCCGTGGTGTGCGACTTCGGTGAGCGTTACATCTCCACCGTGCTCTATGACGACATCCGCGGCTGATCAGTCCGCTCTCCGCCCGATTCCTGTAGAAAGAACTTTGTGGGCTTTTTCGCAAGACTAAAGGAAGACCTCGACGCCGCCCGGTCCCACGACCCGGCGGCTCGAGGTTCTTTTGAGAACTTTTTCGCCTATTCCGGGCTGCATGCCATCTGGATCCACCGGCTGACCCACCGCATGTGGCAGAAGCCGGAGCTGCGTTTCCCGGCCCGGCTCCTGTCGCAGCTGGGCAGGTCCTGGACCGGGATCGAGATCCATCCAGGCGCCACCATTGGCCGCCGCTTCTTCATCGACCACGGCATGGGGGTGGTGATCGGCGAGACTGCCGAGATCGGCGAGGACGTGATGATCTATCACGGTGTGACGCTGGGCGGCCGTTCGCTGGCCAGGATCAAGCGGCACCCCACGATTGGCGACCGCGTGACCATCGGTGCGGGCGCCAAGATCCTGGGGCCCATCACCATTGGCCGGGACAGTGCCGTGGGAGCCAACGCCGTGGTGGTCAAGGACGCGCCGCCGGAGTCCATCATCACCGGAGTTCCCGCCAAGTGGCGGCACCGGGATGCCCAGCGGGAGACCAAGCCCGCGGTGGATCCGGCCGAATACGACATCGAGTACCGGATCTAGCGGACGCAGTTCGGGCCCGGCCCGCTGCGTTGCTAACCGGGGAAACGCCTGTAGATGGCCCACAAAACGGCATCGAAGGCACGGTCCGGGAGCAGCCGGCGCAACAGCAGGATGGCCCGCGCGCCCTTACCCACCGGATACCGGGTCCTGGGCCGCGGCGAAGTGGCGGCATGGACAATCGCCTCCGCAATAACCTCCGGGCGCGAGGACATAGCCGAACCGTCGGTGGAGGCCAGCGCGGCTGCCACGACCTTGGCCTGCACCGCATAAGGTCCCGAGCCCGAATTGGCCAACAGGCCCTCGGAGGAGATGGCCCCCCATTCAGACTGGGTACCGCCCGGTTCGATAATGGCCACCTCGATTCCGTGCGGCTTGAGCTCCACCCGGAGCGAATCGCTGAGGCCCTCCACCGCGAACTTCGTGGCGTGGTACCAGGCGCCCAGCGGCTCGTACATCTTTCCGCCGATCGATGAGATATTGATGATCCGGCCCCTGCCGGCGGCGCGCATGGCCGGCAGGACGAGCTGCGTCATCCGGGCCAGCCCGAAAAGGTTGACCTCAAACTGCCGCCGGCCTTCGGCCAGCTCCACTTCCTCCAGCGACCCGTAGGACCCGTACCCGGCGTTGTTGACCAGCACGTCGATCCTGCCGTGGGCTGCGAGAACCTCCCCCACGGCCGCACCCATGGACTCCTCGTCTGTCACATCCAGCGGCAGGATCCGAACGCCGTCAGCCCTGAGCGGTTCCATTTTCTCCACCCGGCGGGCGCCGGCGTAGACGGTGAAACCGTGGGCCGCGAGCTTTTTTGCGGCTTCAAAGCCGATTCCCGTGGACGCGCCGGTGACAAAAACGACAGGCTGGCTCATGGGCGGGACTCCTTGGGACGGTGCGGCGGGACGGGCAGGCAGCGCGGATCGACGGTCGTTCCGGCAGGAAACACCAGCGGCCGGCGCCCCCAGAGTATCGGGTAGCGCCGGCCGCCGGGCCGGAAACGGTGCGGACTAGTGCGTGTCCACCGCTTCGACCTCGGACTTGTCTTCGCCCCAGAGGGTGTGGAAGGTCCCCTCGGCGTCGACGCGGCCGTAGGTGTGGGCGCCGAACAGGTCGCGCTGGCCCTGGATCAGGGCGGCAGCCACGCGCTTGCGCCGCAGGCCGTCGTAGTACGCCAGGGACGACGAGAACACCGGCACCGGAATGCCGAGCTGGACGGCGGTGGCAACAACGCGGCGCCAGGCCGGCAGGGCGTCTGCGATGGCCTTGGTGAACGCCGGCGCGAACAGCAGGTTGGCCGGCTTCTCGTCGGCGGCGTACGCCTTGGTGATGTCCTTGAGGAGCTCGGCGCGGATGATGCAACCAGCGCGCCACAGGGACGCGATTTCGTCCAGCTTCAGGTCCCAGCCGTATTCCTTGGCCGCGGAGGTGAGCATGTCCAGGCCCTGGGCGTAGGAGACCAGCTTGGAGGCGTAGAGCGCCTGGCGGACGTCCTCGACGAACGTCTCCGGGATCTCCACTGTGACCTCGTTGCCGGCCAGCAGTTCCTGGCCCAGCTTGCGCTGCGCGGCCTGGGAGGACAGTGCACGGGCAAAGACCGACTCAGCGATCCCCGACACCGGCGAGCCCAGTTCCAGGGCGGAGATGACAGTCCAGCGGCCGGTGCCCTTTTGGCCTGCGGCGTCGACGACGACGTCCACGAACGGCTTGCCGGTCTTGGCGTCAACGTGGCCCAGCACTTCGGCCGAGATCTCGATCAGGAAGGAGGACAGCTCGCCCTGGTTCCACTCGGAGAAGATCTTTGCCTGCTCGGCCGGCTCGATGCCCGCGCCGGAGCGCAGCAGGTCGAAAGCCTCGCCGATGACCTGCATGTCGGCGTATTCGATGCCGTTGTGGACCATTTTGACGAAGTGACCGGCGCCGTCAGTGCCGATCCAGGCGCAGCAGGGCTCGCCGTCGACCTTTGCGGAGATCTTTTCCAGCAGCGGGCCAAGTGCCTTGTAGGACTCTTTGGAACCGCCGGGCATGATGGACGGCCCGTTCAGCGCACCTTCCTCGCCGCCGGACACGCCGACGCCCACGAAGTGCAGGTCCTTCTTGGCCAAGGCCGCTTCCCGGCGGCGGGTGTCCTCGTAGTGGGAGTTGCCGGCGTCGATAATGATGTCGCCCGGCTCCAGCAGCGGCTCCAGCTGTTCGATGACCGAGTCGACGGGCTTGCCGGCCTTGACCATGATGAGGACGCGGCGGGGCTTCTCCAGGGAGTCCACCAGTTCCTGCAGGGTCTCGGTGCGGACGAAGTCACCCTCCGAGCCGTGCTTTTCCAGCAGCGCATCCGTCTTCTCCACGGACCTGTTGTGCAGCGCAACAGTGAAGCCGTTGCGGGCCAGGTTCCGGGCGAGGTTGGCGCCCATGACGGCGAGTCCGGTGACACCGATGTGTGCAGACATCAATAACTCCAATTCATTGGTGGCCTCGGCTGCCGGCTTCCGCAGGCGGGAAGTCACCGGGCCAGATCAGGGGGTCGGAATAAAGCATATATATTCTGGCGGTGACGCGAAAGTAACGTCCGCGTCATGGAACCCTTTGTGTCGGTGCCAGTCTAGGGCTGCTGCCTTGCAGTGTCCTGGGCCGTGGGCTTGCCTGAGCTCCGGACGCCTGCCAACAACTAGGCTTAGCTTCATGACCAGCAGCCTCCACCACCGCGCCATCGACAACCTGGGCACGCGGATCATCTCGGGGGATCTTCCTGCCGGCCATGTCATGCTCGCGGAGCAGCTTGAGGTTGAACTGAAGGTTTCCCGGTCCGTGATCCGGGAAGCGGTACGGGTCCTGCAGTCCCTGGGCCTGGTGGAAACCACCAAGCGGGTGGGTATCCGGGTGCTGCCGGCCAGCCGGTGGAATCCCTTTGATCCGCAGGTCATCCGGTGGCGACTGGCCAGCGATGCACGCGGCGCCCAGCTGCGCTCCCTTGCCGAACTGCGGGCAGCAGTGGAGCCTGCGGCTGCCGAACTGGCCGCGCAGAACGCTCCGGCAGCGCTGCGGATGGAACTCGTGGACGTGGCCCGGGCCATGCGGGAGGCCGGCAACAACGGCGAGGTGGCCCGGTTCCTGGAACTGGACATCCGCTTCCATTCGCTCCTGCTCTCAGGCTCAGGAAACGAGATGTTCGCCAACCTTATGGGCCAGGTGGCGGAAACCCTGACAGGCCGCACCGTCCACGGACTGATGCCCGACCACCCGCACCAGGCAGCCCTGCAGTGGCATGAGGATGTGGCGGAAGCGATCGCCCGTGGCGACGCTGTGTCCGCGCGTGAGGCCTCGGACCGGATCATGCGGCGCACGATGTCCCAAATGGCCGATACCTGGACGGAACAGCCGCGGGTCTTTATTCCTGTTCGGCAGTAAGCATGAGCGGGAACCGGGAAGAGACGTGTAATACCCGCGACATGTGACTTTTTGTTTCCGGGAGTTCACGGTATATTCATCCCAGGCCCTCCACCGCGGCATCCCCCAATAGTCGCGGTGGAGGGTTTTCCAATGCCCGGACAAAGGCGCGGAGCCTGACCTCCTACGCTGCGCCGGCCACCGGTTCCCTCAGCCGCCAGCCGCCGCCCAGCCCGTCCCGCTGAAGATGCATGGTGGTCAGGGCCGACCTGGAGTTGTTTCCCAGCCTGACCTGTACCTGCAGGACTTCGACGTCCACACCGCTGCTGCCTTTGGGCATCCGGCGGCTGGTTTCCCACCAGTTGACGCGCTCGAACCACCTCACCGGCTCGGCACCCACGGCCCATTCCCTGCCCCGGCTCAGCACCGCCGTCGGCATTCCATCGCTGTCTGTGTGCACTATGACGTGTTCCATTCCTGCAAGCTATGGCAAGGCACTGACAATGGCGCTGGGAGGGCGGCGCAACAAAAAAACCCCGCTGCCTCCGCCATCAGGCAGGGGCAACGGGGTTTTGCTGGTGGGTCCTACCGGGATCGAACCGATGACATCCACGGTGTAAACGTGGCGCTCTACCAGCTGAGCTAAAGACCCAAATTGCGTGGTTTCCGGCCGTTCCGCCGTAACCAACGAACATAGACTCTACCCGACTGGGGGCCGGAAACGCGAATCCATGGAAGAAGCGTCCCGCCTACAGCGAAGGAAGTTCCGCGGCCAGGTAATCCAGTGCCTGGCTGACACCGGTTTCCAGCTTGATGGTTGCCTTGTCATCGCCACGGGTGGCGCCCCGGTTGATGATGACGACGGGCTTGGATTCCTTGGCGGCGTGCCTGACGAACCGCAGGCCGCTCATGACAGTCAGCGACGACCCGGCGACCACCAGCGCCGCAGCCTGGTCCACCATTGCGTACGAGCGCTCCACGCGGTCCTTGGGCACGTTCTCGCCGAAGTAGACGAAATCCGGCTTAAGGGTACCGCCGCATGCGGGACACACCGCCACCACAAAGCTGCTGATGAGGGCCTGGTCCTCCACGGTGGCGTCAGCGTCGGGGGCCATTTCCACGAGTCCGCCGGCCGCTGCCCGCTCCAGGAAGCCGGGGTTGAGTTCCTCAAAGACACCGGCCAGCAGGCGACGGGAGTATGTGCGCCGGCAGTCCAGGCAAACCACCTGGTCATACCTTCCGTGGAGATCCACCACGTTGGAGCTGCCGGCGTCCTGGTGCAGGCGGTCGACGTTCTGGGTTATCAGCCCGGTGAGGTAGCCGCGCCGCTCCAGCGCCGCGGCGGAATAGTGGCCCTGGTTCGGGTCTGCATGCCGCATGTGGGACCAGCCGATGTGGTTCCTGGCCCAGTACCGCTGCCGGTTGGCCGCGTCCCGGACGAATTCCTGGTACGTCATGGGCGAACGGGGCGGCGAATCCGGACCGCGGTAATCCGGAATGCCGGAGTCGGTACTGAGGCCGGCGCCCGTCAGCAGGGCGAAGGGGGCGCCCGCGAGAAGGTCCCGGATCCGTGCCAGAACCGCGAGGTCATTGCCGGAAGGCGGGGCCGGGGCTACCGGCGGCATGCTGGCGAAGCCGGTAAGGCCCGTCCCCCGCCGTTCCCCAGCCATGCTGCCTCAGGCCTGCTTAAGATCCGCCAGCGCGGCGCGGTATTCGCTGAAGTCGCGGGCCTGGCCGCGGGGGTTCACCACGCTGTAGCGGACCCTCCCGTCACCATCAATGATGAAGGTGGCCCGCTTCGCCATGCCGCTGCCGGCGTCGAACACGCCGTAGGCATTCGCCACGGCGCCGTGGGGCCAGAAATCAGCCAGAAGGTCGAAGGTGTAGCCCTCCTGCGCCGCGTAGGCCCGGAGGCTGAACTTGCTGTCCACGGACACGGCCAGGACAACCGCATTCGAATACTCGAACATGCCCAGGTTGTCCCGGATTTCGCAAAGTTCACCGGTACAGATACCCGAAAACGCAAAGGGGTAAAAGACCAGCGCCACGTTTTGCCCCCGGAAAGAGGAGAGCTTCACCGGCTCGCCGTATTGGTTGGCCAGCTCAAAATCGGGAGCTGCGGCGCCCAGCGAAGGAACAGCTGCAGACGCGGCCTCAACCGCTGCCGTCACTTGTTCTTCCTGCTGACCAGGCGGACGGCGCTCCAGTCCTTTGAGACCCCGGCTGAGGTGGTGACATGCAGGCCCGCCGTGGGAGCAGCCTCCTGGATTTCCGCCGGCGAAACGTAGCCGTCCCGGCCCGACTTGGGGGTGAGCACCCAGACAACGCCGTTTTCGCTCAGGGTGGTGAGGGAATCCATCAGGCTGTCCACCAGGTCCCCGTCGCCGTCGCGCCACCAAAGGATGACGGCGTCCGCCACCTCATGGTCGTCCTCGTCAAGCATTTCGGACCCGGTGAGGTCCTCAATATCGTCACGCAAGTCGAAATCGACATCGTCGTCGTAACCGAACTCCTGAATCAGATCCCCATTTTTGAAACCCAATTTTTCCGCCACATTTACCGAAGTGGCGGCGTCGGCCTCGCTCACGTGTTCCTCCAATACCTCATATATGCGGTGTGCATAGTGATTTCCATTACTCCCAAGCCAACACCCTTTGTGCCTGCGCTTCAAGCTGCCGCCCCCTGGACTGCGCATATTCTGCGTCACATCGGGCCACAGCGGCCCCGGCACAGGGGCTTTTCGTCACACAACCAGTATGACGAACGAAATACAACTGCAGCACCCGGACCGCAGCTACGCATCGTCTTGCCGTGACGGCTAGAGTGGCTGATGACAACTATGCCTGCGGACGACGACCTTGTGACTCCGTGCAGACATAGGAGCGCTAGGAAGCTGCCCGGCACACATGACCGGGCTGTTGTAACCGATACGTCGCACACGGCGTATATACGCCGGGCAGTCACCCTGCCTGGCCTGAGTGCGCCGATTCATGCGCGCAAAGAGAGGTTGGACGTGGCTGCAGGAGAAGATACCTCCCATATCCTCAGCGGGTTGACTAACCAGCTGCCTGATCGTGATCCGGAAGAGACTGCCGAGTGGGTTGAGTCCCTGGACGCGTTGATCAGGGAACAGGGCACC
>NZ_JARETC010000030.1:0-1000 GCF_029077345.1 Arthrobacter sp. NQ4
GCGAGGAGGGTGGCGGCTTCCTGGCGGGTGGTGCCGGAGTCCTGGATGCCTTCGGCGATGTGGGCGAGTTCGGCGGGGATGTCGCGGCCTTTTTTGCGCATGGCGGTGGCCCAGAGGCGGCCGGCGCGGTAGGAGGAGCGGACCAGGGGGCCGGACATGACGCCGAGGAAGCCGATTTCTTCGGCTTCGTGCTGGAGGTCCACGAATTCCTGGGGTTTGACCCAGCGGTCCACGGGCAGGTGCCGTTCGGAGGGGCGCAGGTACTGGGTGATGGTGATCAGGTCGCAGCCGGCCTGGTGGAGGTCGCGGAGGGCTTCGCTGATTTCTTCGCGGGTTTCGCCCATGCCCAGGATGAGGTTGGACTTGGTGACCATGCCCAGGTTCCGGCCCTGGGTGATGACGTCCAGGGAGCGTTCGTAGCGGAACGCGGGGCGGATCCTTTTGAAGATCCGGGGCACGGTTTCGACGTTGTGCGCGAAGACTTCGGGGGCGGAGTCGCAGATCGCCTTGATGTGGTCGGGGTTGCCGGAGAAGTCGGGGATGAGCAGTTCCACTCCGGTGCCGGGGTTCAGTTCGTGGATTTTGCGGACGGTTTCGGCGTAGAGCCAGACGCCTTCGTCTTCGAGGTCGTCGCGGGCCACGCCGGTGACGGTGGCGTAGCGCAGCTGCATGGACTGTACGGAGCGGGCCACCTTGGTGGGTTCGAACATGTCCACGGGGGAGGGTTTGCCGGTGTCGATCTGGCAGAAGTCGCAGCGGCGGGTGCATTCGGAGCCGCCGATCAGGAAGGTGGCTTCCTTGTCTTCCCAGCATTCGAAGATGTTGGGGCAGCCGGCCTCTTCGCAGACGGTGTGCAGGCCTTCTTTTTTGACCAGGTTCTTCAGCCCGACGAACTCCGGGCCCATCTGGACCTTGGCCTTGATCCACTCCGGCTTGCGCTCCACCGGGACCGCAGCGTTGCGCTGCTCGATCCGCAGCATCTTCCGGCCTTCAGGTGCCA
>NZ_JARETC010000031.1:0-732 GCF_029077345.1 Arthrobacter sp. NQ4
TCGCCCAGGAACGCCCAGACCTGCTGGTCCGAGGTGTCTTTCAGGCCCCGGTTGTGCAGGTAGCGGTTGTTCTGGGCCTGGTAGATCGCGTTCATCGGCCCGATGCCCATGGACACGGTGGGGAATTCCCAGAACTGCGGCATCAGGCGCGGGTGCGGGTAGGAGGACAGGGCGTGGCCCTCGCGGGACTTTTCCTGCCGGAACCCGTCCAGGTCTTCCTCGGACAGGCGTCCTTCCATGAACGCCCGGGCGTACATGCCGGGGGAGGCGTGGCCCTGGAAGAAGACCTGGTCCCCGCCGCCGGGGTGGTCCTTGCCGCGGAAGAAGTGGTTGAAGCCGACCTCGTACAGGGTCGCGGCCCCGGCGTAGGTGGAGATGTGTCCGCCGACCCCGATATCGGGCCGCTGCGCCCGGTGCACCATGACCGCGGCGTTCCACCGCATGTACGCCCGGTACCGGCGCTCGAACTCCTCGTTGCCCGGGAACGCAGCTTCCTGGTCCACCGGGATCGTGTTCACGTAATCGGTGGTGGTCACCATCGGCACACCCACGCTCTGCGCGCCGGCGCGCTGCAGCAGGCTCCGCATGATGTATTGGGCACGCTCGGTGCCCTGTTCCCTGATCAACGCGTCCAGGGACTCAACCCACTCGGCAGTCTCTTCCGGATCACGATCAGGCAGCTGGTTAGTCAACCCGCTGAGGATATGGGAGGTATCTTCTCCTGCAGCCACG
>NZ_JARETC010000032.1:0-680 GCF_029077345.1 Arthrobacter sp. NQ4
TCGACTCCCCCAGGCTTATCGCAGATTCCTACGTCCTTCTTCGGCTCCTAATGCCAAGGCATCCACCGTGTGCTCTTAAAAACTTGACCACAAAGATCAAAAACATTTTCGAGAGAACCACGAAAACTGTCCCGCGCACCCAAAGGCACACGAACCAGATCCAGGTTCATTTATCTTGGAAATTGCTTCTTATACAAGATGCTCGCGTCCACTATGTAGTTCTCAAACAACAACCCCACACCACACACCCCACACACACGTGCGTGGACCGTCATGGCAGGGAAACCAGAAACAAACAAAACCCAGGGCCAAAAACCCCGGTCCTGTTGCCTCAGGACCCAACAGTGTGCCAAACACGAAAACCACCACATCACCACGCCCACCGTTCCAGAACCACCAGGGTTCGTACTAGGAAAGGACACGACAACACAACGGCCGCTATTTGTTGATATTCCACCCATGAGCACCCGCCGCAGGACAATCGCCTGCGCAACGGGCTTGCTTCCTGACAACCCCCACACCCGGACATACATCCAGGCCGGTTGTTGTAGGTGCTCCTTAGAAAGGAGGTGATCCAGCCGCACCTTCCGGTACGGCTACCTTGTTACGACTTAGTCCCAATCGCCAGTCCCACCTTCGACAGCTCCCTCCCACAAGGGGTTAGGCCACCGGCTTCGGGT
>NZ_JARETC010000033.1:0-657 GCF_029077345.1 Arthrobacter sp. NQ4
CGATGGTGTGCTTCGCGGCCGCTGCCATGATGGGGCCAAAGTTCCGGGCGGTCTTGCGGTAGACGAGGTTGCCCTTGCCGTCAGCCTTCAGGGCCTTGATGAGGGCGACGTCGGCGTGGATGGGGGTTTCGAACACGTGGCCGCGGCCGTCGATGATCCGGGTTTCCTTGCCCTCGGCGAGCATGGTGCCGTAGCCGGTGGGGGTGAAGAACCCGCCGATCCCGGCCCCTGCGGCGCGGATGCGTTCGGCGAGGTTGCCCTGCGGGACGAGTTCGAGCTCGATCTCGCCGGCCTTGTACTTGGCGTCGAAGTGCCAGGAATCGGACTGCCGCGGGAAGGAGCAGATCATCTTCTTCACCCGGCCTTCCTTGATCAGCAGGGCCAGGCCCTGATCCCCCTGGCCGGCGTTGTTGTTCACCACGGTCAGGTCCGTGGCGCCGCAGTCCAGCAGCGCGTCGATCAGTTCGAACGGCTGGCCGGCGTTGCCGAACCCGCCGATCATCACGGTGGAGCCGTCCTTGATGCCGGCGACGGCGTCCTGGACCGAATCTACGAAGTTCAGCATTACTGGTCCTTTCCAGTGTTGGTTCCGGCGGCGGTCATGTTTTCGAGCACGACGGCCAGGCCCTGGCCCACGCCGATGCAGATGGCAGCGAC
>NZ_JARETC010000034.1:0-604 GCF_029077345.1 Arthrobacter sp. NQ4
CCTGCGGTGTGCATGGCGTTGGTGGTGTGCCCGGCTCCGGTGGCGGTGGTGTCGTGGACTTTGGTGCCGGCGGTGTCTGCTGCTCCCATGATTTTCTCCTTCACCCCGGTCACGGCGTCGCGGACCTTGTCGGTTTGGCGGTGGACGATGTTGGACGGGGTGACTTTGTCGGCCACGGCGTCCACGTTGGTGCCCAGGCGTGCCCGGGTGGCTTCTATGTCTGCGCGGATGACGTCAGGGTTGTCGCTCATCGGTTTACCTCACCTGGTTTTAGGGTTGGGGGAATTTCTGAGAGGGTTTCGCCGGTTTGGGGCAGGCCCTTGATCTGTTTGAGTTCCTTGCGGCCGGTGGAGGCCAGGACGGCGGCGATGATGGCCCAGATGACGGCGACGATCAGCGCGGCCCAGCCCAGGGCCATGATGGCGCCCAGGGCCCACATCAGGGCCAGGGAGAGGAAGAGCAGGACGAAGTGTCCGCCGATCCCGGCGCCGGCGAGCATGCCGGCGCCTTTGCCTGCGCGGGAGGTGGATTGTTTGAGTTCGGCTTTGGCCAGTTCCACTTCCTGGCGCATCAGGGTGGACAGGTCACGGGTCACGTCCCCGAG
>NZ_JARETC010000035.1:0-558 GCF_029077345.1 Arthrobacter sp. NQ4
CCGAGTGCTGCATGTACTCCTGGATCCCGTAGTTATGGATCGCCAGGCCCACGTGCAGCTGTGCCGCGAACCCCACCGGGGAAATGTCCGTCGGTCCGTGGAACCCGGACTTGATCTGGTACTGCGCGGCGAAATCCATCACCTTCTTCAACGGGCTGATCCCGCCGAAGTGCGTGGACGCGGCCCGGACGTAGTCGATCAGCTGTTCCTTGATCAGCGTCTGGTAATCCCACACGGTATTGAAAATCTCCCCGATCGCCAACGGCGTGGTGGTGTGCTGCCGCACCAGGCGCAACCCCTCCTGGTTCTCCGCCGGGGTGCAGTCCTCCAACCAGAACAAGTCATACGGCTCCAGCGCCTTGCCCAGCTTCGCGGCCTGGATCGGCGTCATCCGGTGATGCCCGTCATGCAGCAGCGGCAGCTCCGGGCCGAACTCGTTCCGCACCGCTTCAAAGACGGTGGGCAGGTGCCGTAAGTACGCGCGGGTGTCCCAGTCCTCCTCCACCGGGAACGCACCCCGCCCGGCCGGCTCATAGTCATACCGCTCCCCCGACGCCT
>NZ_JARETC010000036.1:0-519 GCF_029077345.1 Arthrobacter sp. NQ4
CGATGGTGTGCTTCGCGGCCGCTGCCATGATGGGGCCAAAGTTCCGGGCGGTCTTGCGGTAGACGAGGTTGCCCTTGCCGTCAGCCTTCAGGGCCTTGATGAGGGCGACGTCGGCGTGGATGGGGGTCTCGAACACGTGGCCGCGGCCGTCGATGATCCGGGTTTCCTTGCCCTCGGCGAGCATGGTGCCGTAGCCGGTGGGGGTGAAAAACCCGCCGATCCCGGCCCCCGCGGCGCGGATGCGTTCGGCGAGGTTGCCCTGCGGGACGAGTTCGAGTTCGATGTCGCCGGCCTTGTACTTGGCGTCGAAGTGCCAGGAATCGGACTGCCGCGGGAAGGAGCAGATCATCTTCTTCACCCGGCCTTCCTTGATCAGCAGGGCCAGGCCCTGGTCCCCCTGGCCGGCGTTGTTGTTCACCACGGTCAGGTCCGTGGCGCCGCAGTCCAGCAGCGCGTCGATCAGTTCGAACGGCTGGCCGGCGTTGCCGAACCCGCCGATCATCACGGTGGAGCCGTCCT